>NZ_BOPO01000001.1:0-89102 GCF_017312725.1 Actinocatenispora comari
CGTGGGGAGGGGGCTTCGCCCCTCCCCACACCCCTCCCCGTCAAGGGGGCCTTCGCCCCCTTGACCATCCCCCGCCGGGAGACCAGAGACGAGATCCTGACACCGCCTGGCACGCCTCGGAACGTCGGGGAACGGTGATCGGGCCGGACACCCCCTGGCCGCCTCGGAACGTCGGGGAACGGTGATCGGGCCGGACACCGCCTGGCCGCTTCGGAGCGTCGGGGCCGGTTCGGGTGGACGCCGGGCCGGTTCGGGTGGTCGGTTGAGGGTCGTTGGCGGGTGGCGGGTCAGAGGGAAGGGGTGGCGCCGCCGTCTACCAGGATGGTGCTGCCGGTGATGAAGCCTGCGTGGGTGCTGGCGAGGAAGGCGGCGGTGGCCGCGAAGTCGGCCGGGGCGCCGAGCCGGCCGACCGGGATGGTGGCGGCGATGTCGGCAAGGCCCGCGTCGGGGTCGGCGAACTGGCTGGTCAGCGCCGGGGTGCGGTGGTAGCCGGGGGCGAGCACGTTGATGGTGACGCCGTCCGGGCCGATCTCCGGTACCAGCGACTTCGCGTAGCCGGCGAGGCCGGGCCGCACCGTGTTGGACAGGCCGTATTGCGGGCGGGGCGCCCGGATCGTCTCGGAGGCGACGAGCAGGATCCGGCCCCAGCCGGCCGCTCGCAACCGGGGCAGCGTCGCCTGCACGAAGCCGATGTGGGCGAGCAGGCACAGCTCGACGGCGTCCCGGTAGGCGTCCAGGCCGAACGCGGTCACCGGGCCGGCGGGTGGGCCGCCGGCGTTGCTCACCACGATGCCCGGTTCGCCGAGATCGGTTGCCACCGCGTCGATCCAGCCGCGTACCGCGTCCTGGTCGCGCAGGTCGACCCGGTCGGCCCGGACCGACCCGTCGCCACCGACCGGGTGGGCCGCGGCCACCTGGTCGGCGGCGGCGGCGAGGCGCTGCTCGTTCCGGCCGCAGATCGCGACCCGGGCGCCCTCGGCGGCCAGTGCGGTCGCGACGGCCAGGCCGAGCCCGCTGGTCGCGCCGGAGACCAGCGCGACCCGGCCGGCGATACCGAGATCCACCAGGGTGCTCCTCTCGTTCGGTGCTCCGCACCGGCTGCCGGGAGGCCGCCGGCCACCCGACCGTTCGTCAGGCGGTGTCGCGCAGCCGGTAGCCGTACCGGTGCAGCCACGGTGCGGCGATCGAGGCGGCGACGTACCGGGTGGTACGCGGGGCGGTGGAACGCCAGCGATCGTCCGGCCGGATGGTGACCGGTCCGGTCCGCAGCCGGTCCGGGTTGCCGGTGACGGTGTGGTTGGGCGACAGTACGGCGGTGCCGTCGGCGCCGACCGGTGCGACGGCGGCGAGGCCCCAGTCCGCGAGCACCGCGCCGAGGGTGTCGGCCGGTGCGGCGGCGAAGTCCTCGTACCGCAGCCGCCGGTACCGGTCCGGGAAGGCGCGGCCGACCCGCGCCGAGGCGCGCTGGAACGCGACCCAGTAGGCGGTGCTGCGCCAGGCCGGCATGGCCGGGATGTACGCCTTCGGGCGGCGCCACGACTCCGCGATCGCGCGCGGATCCCGCAGCACGTGCAGCACGTACGGCCGGACCCGGCCGCTGCCGCACAGCGTCGCCGCCTCGGCCGGGAACTTGCCGCTGTCGACGATGATCCGGGCACCGGTCTCCGCTGCGATGGCTTCGTAGAGCCGTTCCAGATCGCGCCGGGCCAGGGTCGTGGCGGTGCTCTCGGCCAGCCGGGCGACGGCGTGCCGGGTGCGCAGCAGCCGACGCTGCCGGTCCAGCACGGCCGGCACCACCTCCGGGGCGTCCAACCGGCGCAGCACGGCCGACCACAGTGGACAGTCGGCGATCCGGGCGCCGCAGCCGCACGTGTCGTTGGTGCCGTCGCCCAGCACCCCGTGCCGCCACAGGTACCGCAGCTCGCCGACGTGCACCGCACCGGGCAGCTCGCCGATCAGGTTCCCGATCAGGGTGGTACCGCTGCGGCACCAGCCGGTCAGGTAGACGACGACGGGCCGCTCGTTCATCGCCGGCCCGGCAGAGCCGCGGCGACCTTGTCGACCGCGTCGACCAGCTGGGCGCAGTCCTCCTCCGTCAGGTTCGCCGACAGCGGGATGTCGACGGTGCGGGCCACCGCGGAGGTACTGGCCGGGAAGGCGGCGCGGGCGGCGGCCGGGTCCGGATGCAGGAACCGCCAGTTCCAGAACGCGCGGACGTTGACGTCGTTCGGGTCGCCGAAGGCGCGGACGCCGATCCCCTCGGCGCGCAGGGCGCGGGCGAACCAGCAGGCCGTCGGTGCGTCCGGTAGCCGCAGCAGCAGCGCCTCGCCGAGGTAGGCGCCGGGCGCGACCGGCTGCCGGACCGCGATGTCCGACCGGTCGGCGAGGGCAGCGGCGACCCGGTCGTAGTTGCGGCGATGCGCTTCGAGTCGGCCGGGTAGCCGAGCGAGCTGGGCGTGGGCGAGGGCGGCACGGATCTCGTCCATCCGCCAGCTGTACAGCGGCAGGGACAGGTCGTCCAGCTCGGGAGGGTCGGTGAAGTGCCGGGCCATGCGCGATTCGTAGGCGCCGGAGTAGACCAGCGCCCGGGCGTGCAGGGTGGCGTCGTCCGTGAGCAGGAAGCCGCCTTCCCCGGTGTTCAGCGCCTTGTCCGACTGGGTGGAGAACGCGCCGGCCCGGCCCCAGGTGCCGAGCGGCCGGCCTGCCAGCCGGACCCCCAGCGCCGGCACCGCGTCCTCGACGACAGGCACCCCGTACTGGTCGGCGATCGCGGTGAGGGCGGGCATGTCGGCGGCGAACCCGCGCATGTGTACCACCACGATCGCGCGGGCGCCGGCGGCGAGTGTGCGGTGCAGGTCGGCCGGATCGAGTTGCAGTTCGTCGTCGCACTCGACCAGGACCGGGCGGTGTCCGGCGAGCAGGATCGCGCTGGGGGTGGCGGCGAACGTGAACGTCGGGCAGATCACGTCGGAGCCGGCGGGCAGGTCCAGCGCGAGCAGCCCCAGCGCGAGGGCGGTGGTGCCGCTGGCGCAACCCAGCGCGTGTCCGGTGCCGAAGTACCGGCACAGCTCCGCCTCGAACGCGCCGGTCTCGGTCGCTTCGTGCGGGCGGGTGTCGTACCGGAAGTACCGGCGGCTGCGCAGCGCCCGGACGGCGGCGTCGATGTCCTCGTCGGCGACGTAGGCGTCGCCGTTGTCGTAGGCCGGCCAGCGGGTCGTACGGACCGGGGTGCCGCCGTCGATCGCCAGCGTGACGTCGGTGGTACTCGCGGCCATCGGCGGCTCCCTTCCGACCGGTGGCAGGCGTCGTTGCCGCACCACTCCAGGAGCCCGGGGCGGGGCACCGACGACGTGGGGCCGCCGTCGGGCCCGGATGCGTCATGCCGGGCTCGCGCTTACGAAATCGGATCGGTGCCGGCGCGGTATACCCAGCTACGGGCGAAACCAGGGTTTTCCCCAGAAGTTTCCTGGCCCCCGGATTTGTGCCCTAGGGTCTCGGTTCGAGTCGCCGAGCACGCCGGGCCCCGCCCCGGCCGGCGCGTTCGCCGACCCTGCTTACCTTGGCGCCCAAGGCGTTCGGTCCTCACCCGGATGGGGGTACGTTGCGCTACCTCGTCGACGATCCCGACCTGACCAGCCGCACACCCGGCGAGGAGCTGGCCGTGGCGGCCTGCCGTTCGCCGGGCGAGACCGCGACCGCCGTGGTACGAGGAGCGATCGCGCGGCACTTCCCCCTGGCCGCGACCCGGCCCCGCCCGCCGGTACGGGACCTGCTCAAGTCGGCCACCATCGCGGACGAGACGGTGTCGTTCGTCGAGGAGCGCCGCGGCTCGCACCAGGTCACCCTGGACACCGAGTACGCGGCGACCCCCGAGGCGCACCAGCAGCCCCGCGCGATCAAGGCGGCACTCACCGAGATCCGGGTCCGGGTACCGGTACCGGCCCAGATCTGCCGTGACCCGGCACTGCTGGCCCGGTTCGTCGACCACCGGGTCATCGTGCGACTGTGCACGGTGGAGAACGACGTCCTGCTGCACGGCAGCACCGACGGCGCGATCACCGGACTGCTCCGACTCCCCGACCTGCGCCGGCTCCGCGGCGGCACCGACCTGCTCGACAGCATCATGGCCGCCGCCGCCGACGTCGAGGACCAGGGCGGCTCCTGCGACGCGCTGGTCCTGCACCCCCGCACCTACTGGCGACTGATCGCGCTCGGCGCGCTGCCGACCCTGGACGCGGCCGGGCTGCGCATCACCCGGACCCGCATGATCGCCCCCGACCAGGTACTGCTGGGCGACTTCCGCGCCGGCGTCACGCTGCTGGACGGCAGCGACGGCGGCACCCTGACGCTGCGCCACCACGGCGAACTGGCCGAGATCGAGGCCGGCGGCCGGGTCGGCCTCGCGGTGCACCTGCCGCAGCACTTCGCCCTGCTGGTACTGGCGCCGGAGACGGTGCCGCCGGCCATCGAGGTCCTGCCGGCGGCGGAGGGGGCGGCATGAAGATCGGCATCCTGCTGTGGGACTACAGCGGCATCGACGCGGACGCCCTCGCGTTGCTGGAGTTCGGCAGGCAACGGGGCCACGAGATGTCCGGCTTCACCCTGGAGGAGATCGAGTACCGCCGGGCCGACGGGCGGGCGACCGTGCTCGCGAAGGGTGTCGACGTCGACGGCTACGACGCGGTGATCTCCCGGGCGAACCTGATCGGGGACGTGTGGCAGCAGGATCTGGCCGCCACCGCCGGGCCGTGGCGCGACCGGGTCGAGCGGTTGACGATGCTCAGCAACGCGCTCGGTCCGCGGCTGTTCGATCCGGTGGACGCCTGGCTGTGCGGGATGAGCAAGTTCCTGATGGCGCAACGGCTCGCCGAGGGCGGGTTCCCGGTGCCGCCGTTCCGGTCGGTGAGCTCGGTCGAGGACGCGGCGGCGGCGCTCGCCGACTGGGGCGACATCATCCTCAAGCCGTCGTACGGGCTGCGCGGCATCGACGTCGAGCGGGTCACCGACCTGGACGCCGACCGGTCCATCGTGGACAGTCAGCTGGCCCGCTACGGCACGGTGTTCTGCCAGCCGTTCTACCCCACCCAGTACGGCGAGCTGCGGATCACCGTGTGCGGCGAGGCGACGCCGATCAACATGCTCAAGCTGCCCGCGGCCGGTACCTGGCGGTGCAAGACGCTGGAGGGCGCGAGCTGGGAGCGGTTCGACGCACCGGACGAGCTGATCGACCTGTCCGTCCGGGCCGCCCGGCACCAGGGCCTCACCTGGGCCGGGCTGGACATCCTGCCGACCCCGGACGGGTACCGGATTCTCGAGGTCAACATGGTGCCCGGTTTCCTCGCCATCTTCGGCGACGGGCCCGCCGCCGAGGGCCACGCCGGCATCTTCGACTGGATCGAGAAGCGGTCCTGACGGCCCGCCACCGGCACGATCGGCGCACCGACGAGCGTTGGGGGACAACGGATCATGATGTACGGAGCGGAGTCGCTGCGGCTGCCGAGCGCCGAGCTGGCGGCCCGGTACCGCGCCGCCGGCTGGTGGCGGGACGAGACGTTCCTGGACGATCTGGCACGGGCCGCCGAGACCCGCCCGGAGCACCCCGCGATCATCGCGTACCAGGGCGACACGCCGCGGACGATCTGCTACCGCGAGCTCGCCGACCTGGTCGAACGGTTCGCCGGGGCGCTGCTGGCGCTCGGCGTCGAGCGCGGTGACGTGGTCGCCACGTACCTGCCGAACGTCTGGCAGCTGACCCCGCTGTGGCTGGCCTGCGCCCGGATCGGCGCGGTCAGCGCGGCGATGTTCCCGGCGCTCGCCGAGCGCGAACTGCGGTACACGATGACCGTCAGCCGGGCGCCGGTGTGCATCGGGCTGGACCGGATCGGCGACCTCGATCTCGGTGCCCGGATGGCCGCCGCGGCACCGGACACGGTACGGCACCGGGTGGTGATCGGGGACGGCTCGGCTGCCGACGCCATCGACTTCACCGAGTTCTTCCTCGCCACCGAGCATCCGGCGCCCGACCCGGCGCTCGCGCTGCGCCCGGACGAGCCCGCCGTACTGGTCTGCACGTCCGGCACGTCCGGCCAGATGAAGGCGGTGGCGCACACCGGCAACACGCTGTACGCGGCGGCCCGCGCCGGCGCCGAGCCGTACGGACTGGGTGCCGACGACGTGATCGTGGTGCCGCACCCGCACACGCACATGGCGGGCATGACCTACGGCGCGCTGATGCCGTTGCAGCTGGGCGCGACCTGGCTGCTGTACGACCGGCCGAACGACATGGGGCTGCTGCTCGACTCGATCGAGCGGCACGGCGTCAGCTGGGCGTACATGTCGCCCGGCTACCTGGTCGACCTGATCGCCCGGCAGCGCGAGCGGGCCCGCGACACCGGCTCGCTGCACCGGATCGTCTCCGGTTCCGCGCCGCTGCTGCCCGACCTGGTCGAGTCGGTACGCGACACCTTCCGGGTACCGGTGCACGCGCTGTGGGGCATGACCGAGAACGCCGCGGTCACCATGACCAGACCGGCGGACCCGGACGACTGGGCGACCCGCAGCGACGGCAGCGCGGTGCCGTGGATGGACGTCCGCATCGACGCGGCGGAGGGCGAGGAGGCGGGCCGCCTGCTGGTCCGGGGCGCCTCGCAGTGCCTCGGCTACCTGCACCAGCGCGACACCTACGACGAGTGCCTCGACGACGACGGCTGGTTCGACACCGGTGACATCGCGCGCCCCGACGGGCGCGGTGGCATCCGCATCGTCGGCCGCCGCAGCGACCTGATCATCCGCTCCAACGGCATGAAGGTGCCGGTACTGGAGGTCGAGGGGCTGCTCGCCCGACACCCCGGGATCAAGGAGCTGGCGCTCGTCGGCTACCCCGATCCGACCGTGCCGGGCTCCGAGCTGTGCTGTGCCGTCGTGGTACCGGACGGGCAGCCACCGACGCTCGCGGAACTGCACGAGTACCTCGGCGGGACCGGGATGGCGCGGGTGTTCTGGCCCGACCGGGTGCAGTTCGTCTGGCAGCTGCCGAGGAACTCGCTGGGCAAGATCCAGCGCGCCCCGCTGCACCAACGGCTGGAGCTGGCCGCGGCGCCGCGATGACGCGTACCGCGGGGGTCGGCAGCCCGGACGAGGACGCGGCCGGCCGCACCGACGGCTCCCGGGCCCGTACCGCGGCGCTGGCCGTGATCTGCGCCGCGCAGACGATGTTCCTGCTGGACACGATGATCGTGACGGTGGCACTGCCACACATCCAGACCGGGCTGCACTTCTCCGGCCCCGACCTGGAGTGGGTGATCACCGCGTACGCGCTGGCCTTCGGCGGGTTGCTGCTGCTCGGCAGCCGGTGCGGCGACGTGTTCGGCCGGCGCCGGATGTTCGTGTTCGGGCTGGTGCTGTTCACCGTCGCGTCGCTGACCGCCGGCCTGGCGCAGGCGCCGTGGCAACTGATCGCCTCCCGCGCGGCGCAGGCCGCCGGCGCCGCAGCGGCCAGCCCGGCGACGCTGTCGCTGCTCGCCACCACGTTCCCGGACGGCCCGGCACGGGCCCGGGCGATCAGCATCTACACCGCGCTGGGTACCGCCGGCGGTGGCATCGGCCTGCTGGCCGGCGGGCTGATCGCGAGCCTGACGTCGTGGCGCTGGATCATGCTGGTCAACGTGCCGTTCGGGATCCTCGTCGTCGCCCTCGCGCCGCGGGTGCTCCCCGAGTCGGGCCGCCGGCCCGGACGCTTCGACGTACCGGGAGCGCTGACCGGCACGCTCGGCATGACGCTGCTGGTGTACGGGCTGACCCGGGCCGCCGCCGACCCGTCCGGCACCGTGCACTGGGCCGACCCGGCGGTACTCGGATCGGTCGCCGGCGCCGCGCTGCTGCTCGGCGTGTTCGTGCTGGTGGAGTGGCGCAGCCGGCGGCCGCTGCTCCCGCTGCGGCTGTTCGCCGGCCGGGCCCGGGTCGGCAACTACCTGGCGATCGTCGCGTACAGCATGGCGATGACCGGGATCGCGTTCTTCCTCACCCTGTTCCTGCAGCGCATCTGGCACTACAGCCCCATGCGTACCGCGCTGGTCTTCCTACCGATGACCGCGCTGCTGGTGGTCTGCTCCCGCGCCAGCGGCCCGCTGCTGCGCCGCCTCGGTACCCGTACCGTCGTGCTCGGCGGGCTGGCGGTCGCCGCGGTCGGAGTCGGCTGGCTGTCCATGATGGACGGTTCGGGTGGCTACCTGACCGACCTGCTGGTGCCCAGCTCGCTGACCTACGCCGGCCTGGGCGTCGCCGCACCGCCGATGACCGTCGAGGCGATGGCGAGCATCGGCGAGCGGGACACCGGCATCGCCTCCGGCGTGTTCAACTGCGCCCGGCAGCTCGGCGGCGCGGTCGGGTTGGCGCTGCTCGGCAGCATCACCTGGACGACGGTCGCGGCGTACCGGCGACTGCCGGACGCGCAGGCACTGGCGGTCGGCGTCGACCGGGGCTTCCTCGCCGCCGCCGCGCTCGTCGTCCTGGCGCTCGCGGCCACCGTGGCCGGCACCCTTCGCCGCCGGACACCACGCCCCTGACGGCGCACCGGAACCCGGACCCACGGCGTACCACCGGACGCCCGGGGCGGGTCGCTTTCCCCGCCGGCCCCACGCGTACCACCGGACCTCCGGGGCGGGTCACTCCGCGGCGGGTGCCGCCAGCTCGCGGTAGCAGTGCAGATCCACGACGATGTCGTCGGCGTCGTACAGGGCGACCGTGTCGCCGTAGTTGTCCAGGAACTTCTTGCTCGCCGAGTCGACCTCCAGCGTCTCGCCGGCGGCGAGCTGGCGCGCCGGCAACGGCTGCCGGCGCAGCAGGTGGTTGCGCAGCGACCAGCCGCTCAGGTCCACAGTGGACTCCGCCCGCAGCACGGTGCGTTCGTCGACCGCCGAGGCCGACTCGATCCGTACCGGCGTGCGCGGCAACCGGCTCGGCTGCCCGGCCAGGATCGGCTGCGCGAACGGCACGTTGTTGGTGATCACCGCGTCGACGCCGAGATCGCGCATCGCCGCGACCGTCTCCGGTGCGTCGATCGTCCACGGCAGCACCCGGATCCCGTGCTCGTGCGCGGCTGTCACGTGCTCGGCGGTCAGCAGCCGGCCCAGCGGCGTGTACCCGGAGACCCAGTCACCCAGCGCCGCGAACCGGTCCAGCTCCAGCATGTAGGTCAGCCCGCTCATCAGGCACATCGGTACGGTCGGCAGCAGGTCGTGCAGCTGCCACAGCCGGTCCGGGTCGCTGACCTGGATCGCCACCGGCGGATGACCGGGGTCGTTCAGCCGGTCGCCGAGGCAGCGGTGCAGCTCCTCGGCCAGCTGCTCCTCGATCCCCGGGCTGCGCTCCGGCCACTTCAGCTCGATGAACAGCGTGCTGCGCCCGTCGATCGCGGCCAGCAGCTCGGTCAGCGTCGGTACCGGCTCGCCGCGGTACCGCTCGTCGAACCAGGCGCCGGCGTCGAGCTTGCGCAACTCCGCCATGGTCAGCTCGTTGATCGTCGCGTCCGCCCGGTCCGGCAGCACCTGCGCGATGTCGGTGGTACGGCGCAGCTTGCTGTCGTGCATCACGACCAGCTCGCCGTCACCGCAGCGCTGCACGTCCACCTCGATCGTCCGGGCACCCTGCTCGATCGCCGTGCTGCAGGCGGCGATCGTGTTCTCCGGCGCGGTGCCGCACGCACCCCGGTGCGCGACGCAGGTACCGATCCGCGGCCATTCGGGTTTTCCGCTCATCCGGGGGATGCTACGGGCAACCGGGCCGGTCCCGGTGACCCGACATCGATCGACGTCGTATCGGCGCTGCTGAGTTGTAAGCAACGGTTTCGCGCTGCACACCTGATTGATCGGGTCTTCACATGCCGCGATCAGCGGTGTCAACCGTTGTGTTGACGTACCGTTGTCGCCCCGCGGGAACCGACTGGCACGCTTGCTCCGGTACACGACGTCACCGACCACGTGTCCTCACGAGCTCGGTTCGCCACCTCCACAGTCGTCGGAGGTGGCGAACCGACTCGCGGGCGGGCCGCCGAGGTCACGTGCGGGTCCCGGTCCCCGTCGGGCAACCGGGGGGATGCCGGTGGGGGCCGGGACCATCGTCGTGGCACCGGGTGCGCAGGGGGTTGCGCTACCGAAACCGGTCATGATCAGGGGGAACGCATGACCCAGACAGAGTTGCCGACACTGGCCGTGGCGAGCGGCCAGACCGTCCAGGTGCACGCGCACGGACGGATCCTCGCCTCCGCGATCCGCAACGGCCGGGGCTGGTCGGTCCTGGTGGACGGGGAACAGTACGAGGCGTCCAACCTCGACCGGGTGCTGGAACTGCTCCGCCTGCTCCCGCACCACCGCCGCCGCTGACCGCACCATCCACAGTGGACCTATGAGTCCACTGTGGATGCATTGAGCGCCAGCCCGTAACCCGCTGTCCGACCTTCGTGCCGCGCGCCGTGCGCCGGTCGATCGCGCCGTGTCCGTGCTCCCGCACGCGCACCCGGCCGGTCGGCCGGCGCGCTGCTGCGCTGGCCGCGAAGGGTGACCGGGCGGCAGCGCTGTTGACTCTTGACGCGAGCAGCGTCGACGCCTAGGTTTCACGATCAAACATCGTCGATCAGGATTCCACACAGATCGACCATTGATCCCCACTCAAACAGGACAGAGGGGGCACCGTGGATACCTCCACGCCCGTACCGGCCCTGCCCGACAGACCGCGCGCCCGGCTCCGGCGCCTCCTCGCCGCCGCGAGCGCGGCGGTCGCCGTCGCCACTGCACTCACCGCCGCGGCGACAACACCCGCCGCCGCCCTCGACAACGACCTCGCGGCGACCCCGCCGATGGGCTGGAACAGCTGGAACACCTTCGGCTGCGCCATCGACGAGGACCTGATCGAGAGCACCGCCGACCACCTCGTCTCGTCCGGGCTCGCCGCGAAGGGCTACCGGTACGTCAACATCGACGACTGCTGGCAGGCGCCGCAACGGGACCAGGCGGGACGGCTGCAGGCCGACCCGACCCGCTTCCCCAGCGGCATCAAGGCACTCGCCGACCACGTCCACGCGCAGGGGCTGAAGCTCGGGATCTACTCGACCGCCGGTACCGGCACCTGCCAGCGGCTGCCCGGCAGCCTCGGCCACGAGGACCTCGACGCGCGCACCTTCGCGTCCTGGGGCGTCGACTACCTCAAGTACGACCACTGCTTCACCGAGAAGTCGGCGCTGCCGGACGTCGACCGCATCACCCTGACCGGCGGCGACCAGACCAGCTCGTACGAAGGGGAAGCGGCGCAGCCGTCGGGCACCGCGAAGACCGTGTCCTGCCCGACCTGCTCCGGCGGCGCGCGGGTCACCGGGCTCGGCGCCGCGAAGGGCGCGCTCGACTTCTCCGTCGACGTACCGACCGCGGGCACCTACCGGCTCGGGATCGACTACCTGTACGGCGCCGACCCGCGCACCTCCTACTACCCCACCGGGTACGTGACGGTGAACGGCCAGCGGGCGGGCGACCGGATCCGCTTCGACCCGTCGCCGTCCGCACAGCAGACCGCCTCGTACCGGATGGACGTGACGCTGGCCGCCGGCGGCAACACCATCCGGCTGGACAACCCGCTGACCGATCTGAAGGTCAAGCAGGACAACTTCGCCCGGATGCGCGACGCGCTCGCGGCGACCGGCCGACCCATCGTCTACTCGATCAACGCGAACACCCAGGACGGCACGTCGTTCGCCGACATCGCCAACCTCTGGCGCACGACGCAGGACATCAAACCGTTGTGGCACAGCACATCCTGGTACCGGGGTGTAGACGACATCATCGAGCAGAACGGCAGGCTGGGCAGCGCGACCGGGCCCGGGCACTGGAACGACCCGGACATGCTCGAGGTCGGCGTCCGGCTCGACGGATTCCCCGGCCTGACACCGGACGAGGAGCGCACCCACTTCAGCATGTGGGCGATGATGGCCGCACCGCTGATCGCCGGCGCGGACGTGCGGACGATGAGCGCGGACACCGCCGAGGTGCTCGGCAACTCCGCGGTCATCGCCGTCGACCAGGACCGGCTGGGCCAGGCCGGTACGCTCGTCGCCAGCAGCGGCGACACCGAGGTCTGGGTCCGCGTGCTGCACAACGGCGACCGCGCCGTCGTCCTGCGCAACCGCGGTACGACGACCCGGCAGGTCACCGCGACCCCGGCGCAGCTCGGCGTCACCGCCGACAACCGCTACCTGGTCCGGGATCTGTGGGCGGACACCGCGCGTACCCACGTCCCGGCCGAGCTGTCCGCGGCGGTACCGGCGCACGGCGTCGCGATGTACCGGATCCATCGCCTGGGCCGCTGACCCGGTGCGGCGCGCGACCCCCGACGGTCGCGCGCCGCGCCGCCTCGACCATCCATTGTGGACGCTTCAGCATCGGCAGGCGTCGCGCCGATGGCGCACCGGGTACGGTCCGCTCGGTGCGGCGGCCACCGTTCGCCGCCGCGACGCCTGTCGAGCTCTGCTCGTACTCGACCGGGATGAGCACGACGTCGGCCCGACCGTTGCGGGTGATCGGACTCGCGCGCGACGCGGTCGGCCAGCTCGGCGACGTGCGCCCTGGCCTCCGTGATCGGAACGGCCCCCATTCGGACCATCATCCTGAACTCTGGCCGGTCCGCGGCCGGCTTCGCGAGGGTCAGCAGGTGGGCCAGCGGAAATCCTGCCTGCCGAGGTCGTCGCCGGCGTGCCGGCCGCCTTCCGGGTAGAGGCGCAGGCCGCCGGAGTCGGTGAGGTCGACGCGCAGCACGCCGTCGCGGGTGGGACAGGTCAGCGTCGTCGTCGCGTGCACGCCGGTCTGCCGGTCGGTGCCGGTCACGGTCAGCTTCACCAGGCCGGGCCGGCGGTCCGCGACCGAGAACTCGTTGCCGTCCGGCTGGACCGTGATCACCGGATGCCGTACCACCGCCCACGACACCGACGTCACCTCGGCGCCGCTGAACACCTGGCCGGGATGGCCCGGTACCGGCACCGACCCCGCGCCGAACGGGCAGCCCGGGGTGACCAGCCTCCGGTGCGTCGCGCAGGCGTCCAGGTACGCGTCGACCTGGTGCTGCGCCTGCCGCTGCGCCTCGGCGGTGAGGGTCGTCGGGGGCAGCGTGACCGGCGTGCCGTCGAGCACGATCGCATCGGGTTGCCGCAGCACGTACGTCCCCGGCATCAGCGGGTACCCGGAGCGGGCCACCGTGACGGTGTCCGGGGCCGAGGCGAAGAACCGGTGCACCCCGGGAAGCAGGGCGAGCTTGCCGACCCGCGCGACCCGCGCGGCCGTCTCGGGCAGCGCCTTCCGGTGCCCGTCGACGTCGACGTACGGCAGCGGGAAGGTCCCGAACGTCAGGTAGACGTACGGGTCGCGCAGCCGCCAGTCGTCGCCGGACCGGAACACGGTGAACCGGTACGAGGCGGTCCGGCCGCCGGCCGTCGAGATCGTCGCGTCGACCAGGCTCTCGCCCGGCCCGAGCGCGCTCGGTACCGCCCGCACCGAGTCGAGGTGCCACCGCTGCCGGGACACGGCCACCCGCAGGAACGAGTCGTCCGCGGACGAGTCGGGCTCGTCGTCCACCACCGCGGTGGCCGCGGCCACGTCACCCCGCTGGATCGCGCTGAGGAACGCGCGTACCTGCCGCTCGGCCGGGCTCGTGGCGCCCGGCCACACCAGGATCCCGAGCAGCAGCACGATGATCACGCCGGCCACCGCGTACCAGGTGATCGACCGCTGCCGCGCGCTCCGCAGCCGGGCGTCGCCCGGCACCGCACCGGGAACGTCGTCTTCCGGCTCGTCGTGCTCGGGCACGTCGTCTTCCGGCTCGTCGTCGCCCGGCTCCGCGTGCGGGGGCACGTCGTCCTCCGGCTCGACGTACGGCACGTCGTCCTCGGGCTCGACGCACGGCACGTCGGCCGTGGTGCCGAGCTGGGACACGCCGGGCGCCGGCTCGGCCGAGCCGTCCGGGCGCCGGGGGTCGTCCGTTGCGCGTTCCATGCGGCCACCCCTGGGGCTGGGCTGGACGCCGACTCGGGGCGAACCGGCGTAGCGGAGATCGTACGGGAACGGTCGATCGTGACTCCGTCGCGCGACAACGCTAGCGTGCTCGGATATCACGAACCTGGGGAGCAGCCGATGAGCGACGCCGCGTCCGAGCCGAAGGACGACGGCCCACCCGGCGCCGGCGATCGGGACGCCGGCGCCGCCGAGCCGGCGGCCGCCGCCGGGCCGGAGGCCAGGTCCGCCGAGCCGGACGGCCAGGTGCCGGCCGGTGCCGCGGAGCCGGAGGACGACATCCCGGCCGATGCCGCCGAACCCGACGACGACGTGCCCGCGGCCGACGAGCCGGCGGCCGACGGTGCGCGGCTGGCGCCGGGCTGGCACGTCGCGTCGGCATCGTTGCTGGTCGTGATCCTGATACTGGCGGGGATCCTGGTCGTGCGGCACACCGGCACCGGCACCGAACCGGTCGCCGCGGCATCGCCCTCGGCGTCCTCGCGTACCAAGGGGACGGTGTCGACCGGGCGGGCGGCGCCGGATCACGGCACGCTGAGCATCGCCGAGTCGGGCTTCCGGAACATCACCACGCCGGCCGGCGACCCCGCGGTGAGCTGGGGCGTCGTCCTGTCCAACAGCAGCCACAGCGCGGTCGCCGCCGTCCTGCTGAAGATCACCTACCGCGACCACGACGGGGCGACCATCGCCGTGCGGGACTTCTCCCGCAGGGCGAAGGCGGCGGAGATCCTGCCCGGCAGCCGGGCCGGTGTCGGCGGCGTCGGGTACCTGCCGAGCAAGGCGCCGGCGACCGTCCAGGTCAGCGTGGACAGCGTGCTGTGGACGGTGACGTCGAAGCGGCAGTCGTTGCGGGCGAGCAACCTCACCACCGACTGGCGGGACCAGGGCCAGCAGGCCCGACACTGGAAGCATCCGACCGCCGAGGCCAACCGGCGCGGCAACCTGTACCTGACGTTCCGGGTGGAGTCCACCTTTCCGAGCCTGCTGTCCTACCCCGCCTACACCGCGGTCTACCGGGACGAGCACGGTCGGATCGTCGGCGGCGCCCCGCTCGACTCGTTCGGAACCGACGTCCTGGTCCCGGCCGGCTGGTCCGAGCAGACCGTCCGGGTGTGGTACCCGCCGCCGGCGGGCGCCGTCGACGCGAAGACCGAGGTCTACCTGTACTCCCGGCGGGACTGACTGGCCGTCGTCCGGCGACCGGTCCAGCTGACCGGCCGCGGCCGGCCGATCAGGCGGTACGCGCGGTCCGGCCGATCGGTGCCGGTCGGCTGCGTACCCTCGCGGCATGGACGTGGTCTGGCTGGAGAGCCTGGTGGCGCTGGGTGAGCACGGCAGCTTCACCCGAGCGGCCGAGTCGCTGCACATCAGCCAGCCGGCGTTCAGCCGGCGGATCCGCGCGCTGGAGCAGTGGGCCGGCACCGACCTGGTCGACCGGACCAGCCTGCCGATCACGCTGACCCCGAGCGGCCGGGTGCTGCGGGCCCGCGCCGCCGACGTGGTGGCGGGGCTGTCCGCGCTGCACGACGAGATGCGCGGCCGGCAGACGATGCCGGCGCACCCGGTCCGGCTGGCGGTCAGCCACAGCCTCGCCACGCACTACTTCGCCGGGTGGTGGCGGTCGATCACCGCGGACGCGCCGCAGCTGACCTGCCTGCTGCTCGCGGCGAACACGCTGGAGGCGTACGACACGCTGGTGCACGGCGGCTGCGACCTGCTGCTCGCCTACGTCGACCCGCTGCACCCGCTGGAACTGGGCGACAGCGACCTGGAGTCGGTACTGGTCGCGCGGGACCGGCTCGCGCCGTACGCCCGGCCCGACACGTACCGGCTGCCCGACCCGCGGCGGTCGCCGGACGACGGCCCGGAGGTGCCGTACGTCAGCCACGGCGCCGGCTCGTTCCTCGGCCGGGTCACCGACCGGACGCTGGCCGGTCGGCGGCCCCGGCTGCGCCCGGTCGCGCAGAGCGACCTCACCTCGGTACTGGCGGCGCTGGTCGCCGCCGGCCTCGGGGTCGGCTGGCTGCCCGGCCTGCTCACCGCCGAGCAGGTGGCGGCCGGACGGATGACGCCGGTCGGCGACGGGCAGTGGACCGCCGGGCTGGAGATCCGGCTCAGCCGCAACCGGCGGCAGCGGGCCAGCAGTCACGCCGCCGAGGTCTGGGAGCGGGCCACCGTGGACCGGGACCCGACCGGCTGACCCGGGCCGACGTCGGCTACTCCGGGGCGAACGTGCTGCGGTAGCCGAACAGGCCGACGCTGCCGCCGGTGTGCACGAACACCACGTGCTCGTCGGCGGCGAACCGCCCGGCCTCGATCGCCCCCAGCAGCCCGGCGAACCCCTTGCCCGAGTAGACCGGGTCGAGCAGGATGCCCTCGGTCTCGGCGAGCAGCCGGACCGCGGCGACCATCTCGTCGGTCGGTACCCCGTAGCCGGGTCCGGTCCAGCGGTCGTCCACCTGCACGTCGTCCAGGCCCACCGCGCCGGGCGCGCCGATCAGCTCGGCGGTGCGTACGGCGAGGTCGTGCACCAGCGGCCGCTGCACCGCCTCCGGCTGCCGGACGCTGACCCCGAGCACCTGGATGCCGCTGCGCATCGCGAGCAGCCCGGCGAGCAGCCCGGCCTGGGTGCCCGCACTGCCGGTCGCGTGCACCACCCAGTCGATCGGTACGTCGGAGGTCGCGAGCTCCTGCGCGCAGCCCACGTACCCGAGCGCGCCGACCGGGTTCGACCCGCCGCCGGGAATCACGTACGGCCGCTTCCCCTGGGCGCGCAGGTCGTCGGCGAGCGACTCCATCGCCTTCGCCATGTCCGTACCGGCCGGCAGCCGGTCGGCGATCCGGGCGCCGAGGATCGTGTCCAGCAGCACGTTGCCGGACGCCTCGTAGTCGTCGTCGCGGACCTGCCGGCGTTCCAGCAGCAGCGCGCAGCCGAGGCCGGCGCGGGCCGCCGCGGCAGCGGTCTGCCGGGCGTGGTTGGACTGCGTCGCGCCCTGCGTGATCAGCGTGTCGGCGCCCTGCGCCAGCGCGTCCGCGAGCAGGTACTCCAGCTTGCGGGTCTTGTTGCCGCCGGTTGCGAGCCCGGTGCAGTCGTCCCGCTTGATCCACAGGTGCGGCACCGTCGAACCCTTGGCGCGCAACACCTCCGTCAACCGGGGCATCGGCTCCAGCGGCGTGGGCAGGTGCCCCAGCCGGTACCGGGGGAATCGAGCGAGCTGCATCCGTGGCCTCCCATCGGCGAACCGGGGCCGGTAGCGGGCCCCCGGGCGAGTACAGCAGAACCGGTACCGGGCGGTCCAATGCCGGATTTCGAGGGCCCATGCGGATCGTGCATGCCAGCGGCGGATCCGTTGACGGCCCCTCCGGTGCCCAGCAGAATCCCGGCAATGCGGCCCGCGTCACCACGCGAACGGCCACAGCCCGACCGCTCGGTACGGCCGCACCAGGCCGGGTCCGACCGGCGTCCCCGCACGCGGCCCGTTGCGTTCCGCCCTGGGAAAGGACACCAGCATGACCGAACCGGCACCCACCGGCCCGCCCGCGGACGTAGTCGCGCTGCGCCGGGACCTGCACCGGCACCCGGAGGTCGGCTTCACCGAGTTCCGTACCGCGAGCCGGGCCGCCGGCCG
This sequence comes from Actinocatenispora comari, assembly GCF_017312725.1. Classification (GTDB taxonomy): domain Bacteria; phylum Actinomycetota; class Actinomycetes; order Mycobacteriales; family Micromonosporaceae; genus Actinocatenispora; species Actinocatenispora comari. Next base: position 17,675 of record NZ_BOPO01000001.1, read on the forward strand.
GCTGGCCGATCTCGGCTGGCAGGTGGCGGCCGGCGCGCCCGTACTGGACGCCGACGCGCGGCTCGGCGTGCCCGACGACGCGGAGCTGGCCGAGGCGTACCAGCGGGCGGCCGACAGCGGCGCCGATCCCCGGTACCTGCCGGCGCTGCGCGGCGGGCTGACCGGCGTGGTGGCCCGGCTGCGCGGCTCCCGGCCGGGGCCGGTGCTCGCGTTCCGGGCCGACCTGGACGCGTTGCCGCTCGACGAGTCCGATGCCGACGAGCATGCGCCGAGCCGGCTCGGGTTCCGGTCCGGGTGGGCCGGACGGATGCACGCCTGCGGGCACGACGGGCACGTCGCCGTGGCCCTGGCGCTCGCCGACCGGCTCATCGACCGCGACTTCCCCGGCGAGGTACGGCTGATCCTGCAGCCGGCCGAGGAGGGCGGGCGTGGTGGCGCCGCGATGGTCGCCGCCGGCGTCGTCGACGACGTGGATGTGTTCGTGGCACCGCACCTGGGCATGGGCCTGCCGACCGGCACCATCTGTACCGACGTGGCGGGACTGCTGGCCAACTCCAAGCTGCGCGCGGTGTTCCGCGGCGCCGCCGCGCACGCCTCGATGGCGCCCGAACACGGCCGGCACGCGCTGCTCGGTGCCGCCGCGGCAACCCTTGCGGTGCACACGATGCCGTCGTTCTCCGGACACCAGACGCGGGTCAACGTCGGCGCGCTGCACGGCGGTACGGTCAGCAACATCGTGCCGGACCGGGCCGAGCTGCGGCTGGAGACCCGGGCCGACGACGGCGACGTCAACGCCGAACTGGAACGCCGCGTGCGCCGGATGCTCGCCGGCGCGGCCGGCACGTACGGGCTGGACGTGGACGTCGAGCTGATCGGCGCGGTGACCACCGCCGGCAACGATCCCGCCGTCACCGCCGCGCTGGGCGCCGCGGCGGACCGGATCGGCGTCACCGTCGGCGCACCCGGCGCCGGCATCGGCAGCGACGACGCCACCGCGTTCATGCGCCGGGTACAGGATCGCGGCGGCGTCGCCGGCTACTTCGGCATCGGCGCGAGCAGCCCGGCACCGCACCACTCCGGCACCTTCGACCTCGACGAGGCAGCGCTGCCGCTCGCCGTCGACCTGCTGGAGTCCCTGGTACGCAACCAGACCGTGCCCGAGTGAGGCACGGCGACCCGCCGGGCGCACCGCCCGGCAGCTCCCGCGTCGGCTGAGCCACCCGCGCACCGTGCCCGCCGGGCAACGGTTCCGGCGGCCGACGCCCCCGGATGGAGGTGGAGACCAGCATGTCCGGACCGACCAGACGACGCCATCGACTGCTCCTCGTGATCCCCTACCTGTGGACGGTGGCGGCGGTACCGGCCGTCAACCTGGTCCACGCGAGCCCGCTCGACGTGCCGCTGCTGCTGTGGTGGGCGCTGATCGGCGTGCTCGTGACGGCCGGCAGCATCGCCGTGGTGTGGCGGCTCGACAACGCCCTCGACGCCCCGGCAGCCGACGAACCGACGGCGGTGCAACGATGACCGTCGCCCTCGGTATCGCGCTGTTCATCGTCGCCGTCACCACCGGCGGCACCACCTACCTGGCCCGCCGGCGCCGCAAGGTCACCATGAGCGAGTGGGCGGTCGGCGGCCGCAGCTTCGGCGGCATCCTGCTGTGGTTCCTGTCCGCCGGCGAGATCTACACGACGTTCGCGTTCCTCGGCGCCGCCGGCTGGGCCTACGCGTACGGCGCGCCCGGGTTCTACATCCTCGCCAACGCGCCGCTCGGCTACGTGCTCGGGTACTGGCTGCTGCCGAAGATCTGGCGGGCCGGGCACGACCACAACGTGATGTCGCAGGCGGACTACATCCGGGCCCGGTTCGGCCGGCGCTGGCTCGCCGGGCTCATCGCGTTGATCGGCGTCCTCGCGCTCATCCCGTACGTGCAGGTGCAGCTGACCGGGCTGTCGACCATCCTGACCGTGATGTTCCACGGTTCGGTCGGCAAGCCGCTCGCCGTACTGGTGGGTGCGTTGCTGCTGCTGACCTTCACGTTCACCGCCGGGCTGCGCTCCTCGGCGTTCGCCTCGATGGTCAAGGACGTGTTCGTGGTCGGCGTCGTGGTCGCCGTGTTCGTCACCATCGGCACGCTCACCGGACTCGGCGGCATCGGCGGCATCTTCCGGCACATGGCCGAGCAGCACCCGAACTACACCAACCTGCCGGGGATGCAGTCCGGTACGCACTACAGCCCCTGGTGGTTCTGCTCGTCGATCCTGATGACGAACATCGGCTACTGGATGTGGCCGCACTCGTTCCAGGCCAACCTGTCCGCGAAGAGCGACCGGGCGATCCGGCGCAACGCCGTGCTGCAACCGATCTACACCCTGTCGTACTTCTTCATCTTCGTGATCGGGTTCGCCGCGCTGCTGACCCTGCCGCACCTGACCGACTCCAACACCGCGCTGGTGTCGGTGATCTACCGGTACTTCCCGCAGTGGTTCATCGGGATCGCCGCCGGGACCGGCATTCTCGTCGCGCTCGTGCCGTCCACGGTGATGCTGCTGACCCTCGGCACCACGGTGGCGCGCAACATCTACCGGCCGACCGCCGACCTGTCCGACCGGCACCGGCTGCTCGTCGGCCGGCTCGCCACCGTGGTCGGCGTCGCGATCGCCGCGTACCTGACGCTCGGTTCCAGCTCGACCATCGTGAGCCTGCTGCTCGTCGCGTACAGCGGGATCGCGCAGATCGGGCCGGCCGTCGTCCTGTCGCTGATCTGGCGCCGCACCACCGCGTACGGCGTCGCCGCTGGCTCGCTCGTCGGCATCGCGCTGGTCGGCATCCCGCAGGTGTCGACCTGGTGGTCGGGCATCTCGTCGATCGAGGTAGGGCTGTTCGCCGTGGCGGTCAACACGGTGGTCCTGGTCGCCGTCAGCCTCTGCACCCGCGCGCCGGAGCAGGCGAACATCGCGGTCGGGATCCCGGACAGCACGCTGCCGCGCACCGTACCGGCGCCGGCCTGACGGAGACCGCCGTGTCCCGGCGACGCTGCCGGGGCACGGCGATCAGCAGGTCTGCCAGCGGATCGGGGAACGGTCGACGCGGTCCGCGCCGTACCGGCCGCCCTCCGGGTAGACGCGGAACCCGCCGGAGTCGGTGACGTCGACCCGCAGCACGCCGTCCGGGGTCGGGCAGGACATCGACGTGGTGGCATGGAAACCGGTGTCCTCGTCGGTACCGGTGACGGTCAGCTTCAGCGTCCCGGGCCGCCGGTCGACCACCTGGAACTCGTTGCCGACCGGCTCGATCGTGACCTCCGGGTGGCGCTGCAGCTTCCATCGGGTGGACTTGATCTCGCGCCCGTAGAAGATCCGATCGGGCCGGCCCGGCTCCGGTACCGACTCGGCGCCGAACGGGCAGCCGGGCGTCACCAGCTTGGCCCGCCGCACGCAGTCGTCCAGGTAGTCGTACACCGCCTGCTGCGCCTTCCGCTGCGCCGAGCCGGTCAGGCGCATCCGGGGGAGGGTCAGGGCGTTCGGCCCGGCGGCCGACGCGTCGTCGTCCTGCCGCACGGCGTACTGCCCGGGCATCAACGGGTACGCCCTCGTCGAGTGGGTGACCGCCGGCGCCGACGAGAAGAACCGGTACACGCCGGGGAACAGCACGTACCGTGCGCCGTAGGTGGTGTTCTCGCCCGGGCGCGGCAGCTTCTCGCGGTGGCCGTTGATCGCGACGTAGCTCACCGGGAACGTGCCGAACGTCAGGTACACGTACGGATCCCGCAACCGCCAGGCGCCGTCGCCGCTCTCCCGGACCAAGTCGAACCGGTGGGTGACCGAAGGACCGCCCGGCACCGCGATCGTCGCGTCCACCTCCGCGGAGTACGAGCGCTCGTCGGCGTCGTCGTCCGACCGTACCGAGGTGACGCGCCAGCGTTGCCGCAGCACGTCGGACCGCAGGAACGACGGACTCGACATGCGCGTGTCCGGCCGGTCGTCCACCAGCCGCTGCGCTGCCGCCACGTCACCGCGCTGGACCGCCGTCAGGAACGCGCGTACCTGCCGCTCGGCGTCGGTCGGCTGCCGCGGCCACACCAGCAGCGTCGTCAGCAGCACGATCACCGCCCCCGCCACCGCGTACCACGCGATCCGTCCCCACCGGGAACGCCGACGCACCGCCCCGGCCGGGACCGGCCCCGCGTTCGCCTGTTCGACGACGCGCACGGCCGATCGAACGTCCAGCGCACCCTCGACGGGCCCCGCCTCGTCCCCTGCGACGTCCGGGGCGCCGTCGGCGGGCGCCGCCTCGCCACCTCGGACGTGCGGGGCGACCTCGACGGACGCCGCCTCGTCACCCGCCGCGGACTCCGGAGCCGCGCCGGACGGGCCCCGCTGCCCCTCCGCATCCACGCCGGGTGGCTCCGCCGGGCCCTTCGCATCCACGGGCGACGGGGCCCCCGGACGCTCGGCGTCCACACCCGCCGAACGCCCCGGATCGGTACCTGCCGGATCCGCCGGACGCGCCGGATCGGTACCCGCCGGATCCGCCGGACGCGCCGGATCGGTGCGCGGCGGATCGGCTGGGGGCGCCGGATCGGTGCGCGGCGGATCCGCCGGACGCTGCGGGTCCGCTGCGCTGTCCATGGCTCGCTACCTCCGGGTGGGGCTCGACGTGCCGGAGATCGTACGAGGTCGCGTCAACGCCGGGGCGGGTTGCGCGGCCTCGTTAACCTGCCCGGATACCGCGAGTCGAGGAGTGGGGATGACCGACGCCGGAGCCGCACCGCCCGACCCGGCTGGCGTGCGACGCTCGCCGCTGCGCCGGCACCTGGTGTCGCTGCTGCTGGTCGCGGCCATCCTGGTGCTGATCGTCCTGCTCGCCGTCAAGGGCGGCACCGACCACAGGCTGCCCACCGCGGCGCCGTCGTCACCGTCGCCGTCCGCGTCACCGTCGAACGCCGGCAGCCGGTACGCGCCGCTGGAGACCCCGCCGGACCACGGCACGGTGAAGATCGACGAGACCGGCTTCGAGAACATCAAGGACGTGGCCGGCGAGCCGCAGGTCACCTGGGGCGCCGTCATCGAGAACACCAGCGGTGCGGCGACCGCCGCGGTGGAGCTGCGCATCACCTACCTGGACCGGGCCGGCAAGAAGATCAAGGTCGAGGGGTTCTACGAGCAGGCCACGGTCCCCGCCGTGCTGCCCGGCCGGCGCACCGGCGTCGGCGGCGTCACCTACCTCGACGACCCCGCCGTCGCCGCCGTCCGGATCCGGGTCGGCACGACGCGCTGGTGGGTCGACCCCGGCAAGCCGCCGACCCTGTCCATCGGCCGGATCCGGACCGACTGGCGAGGCAAGGGCGAGCCCGTGCCGTACTGGGGAGCCGGCAAGATCGGCGCGTTCCGGAACGACCGCGGCACTCTCTACGTCACGTTCCGGGTCGACTCGTCGTACCGGACGGTGCTGTCCCGGGCGGGCGTGACGGCCGTGTTCCGCAACGCCAAGGGACACATCGTCGGCGGCTCGTCGATGACCGATCTCGGCCTCGACGTCTCGCTCCCGCCGGGCTGGTCCGACCAGTCCCTCCGGGTCAAGTACGGCCCGCCCGACGACGTCGACGAAGCCCGAACGGAGATCTACGTCTACCCCTCGACGACCTGACCACCGCTCGACCGTCGTCCCTCAGACCTCGTACTCGCGGACCAGGTCGCGGAACCGCCGTTCCAGCCGGGCCAGCGGTACCGCCAGCTCGGCGTCGATGGCAGCGGCCCGTCCGGCGTCGAGTACCACCCGGGCCGGCTCGTCCGGCCGGCTGGCGGCGTGGTCCAGCCGCATCGCGGTCGGCGGGTGCGACGAGTCGACCCGGTGCCGACGCATCCGACCCCGCCGGAACAGCCGGTCCTTCTCGGTGGCCGGCAGTTCCGCGGCATGCGCGACGATCGCCGCGTACGACTCACCCGCCGGCGCGTTCCGGGGCACCAGCCGGCCGGCCCGCAGCAGGGTGTCGGTCACCAGGAACGTCTCCAGTAGCGACCGGGCCGCCGACCGTCCGCCGGCGCGGACGGCCATCGCGTCGGCCAGGTACTCGGCCCGCTGGCCGACCCTCAGCAACGCCAAGCCGAACGCCACGATCACGCAGTACAGTGCGCCACCGATGACCGCCTGCGGGATCAGCAACAGCAGACCCGCGACCATCGCGAACGGGTTTCCGCGGGCCGCGAAGGCGCTGTCCCGGCCGGGCCGCACCAGCTCGTACCAGCGGACCAGCGCGCGCAGCGCACCGCCGACGAACACGCCCTGCCGGTTGTCGCCGTTCGCACCGTGGCCGAGCTCGTGGCCGAGCAGCGCGACCCGGCCCTGCCGGTCCAACACTGTCCACAGTGGAGCGCCCAGCACCATGGTCCGGCGCTGCCGGATGCCGACGACGGTGTAGTACGCGTTGAAGTCCGGATCCAGGCCGATCTGGTCGATGTGCCGGGCACCGATCGCGTCGGCCACGGCGTCGCACAGCGCGTACAGCTGCGGCGCCTCGTCACGGTCGAGCAGCTCGACCTCCGGGTCCAGCTTCCCCAGCCGGGGCCGCAACAACACCACGATCGCCAGCGCGAGCAGCCCGAGCGGGACGAGCACCAGCCGGCCGGTGAGGCAGAGCCAGATTCCCAGTACCGCGACGGCGACGGTCACCGCGTGCACGCCCGCGGCCAGTACGTAGGTGAGCACCCAGGCCACGTCGCGGCTCGGACGGGACACCTCGGCGCGGCAGAGGCGTTCGTGCACCGAGGCCATGGTCCGGTCGCCGACCTTCCGGATCCACCGGTTCACCCGGCCGCGCGGCGGCTTCGGCGGGCTGGGGTCGACGCCCCACTCGCACCCGGGGCACCACGACGGGTACCGCTCGTCGGCCACCAGCGGGGCGGCGCAGTTCGGGCAGGCAGCGGACATCTCGGTCGTCACGGCGGCCGAACCTATCGAAACCCCATCATCCGCCCCTCCCCCGAACGGCCCATCCACCCTGTCCCGTCGGCCGTACTCCGCGCGGTGCACGCCCCGGCCCCGTACCTTGGTGCACCGGTCTTCGACAGGACTCGCGGGAGGGGCGCCATGCAGGGCGGGCACGGTACGGCCGGAGCGGCGGAGGCGATGCGGTTCGCCGACGCCGCGGCGTGGGAGTCCTGGCTGGCCGAACACCACGCCGAGGACGGCGGTGCCTGGCTGCTGATCCGGCGCAAGAACGCGGCCGTACCGCTGCTCACCATCGACGAGGCCGCCGAGGTGGCGCTCTGCTACGGCTGGATCGACGGCCACCGCCGCGCCCACGACGCCGACTCGTTCCGGCAGCGGTACTCCCGCCGGCGGCGCGGCAGCCCCTGGTCGCGGGTGAACGTCGAGCGGGCGGAGGCGCTGATCGAGGCCGGCCGGATGCGCGAGCCGGGGTTCGCCGCGATCCAGGCGGCCCGCGCCGACGGCCGCTGGGACGCCGCGTACGCCCCGCAGCGCGAGGCACCGGTACCGCCCGAACTCGCCGCGGCGCTCGCCGCCGACCCGGCCGCGTCGGCCCGCTTCGACGCCCTCGATCGCACCGCCCGCTACCTGCTGGTCCTCCCGCTCCTCAAGGCCCGCACCCCCACCACCCGCCAGCGCCACCTCACCACCATCCTGTCCCGCCTGACCACCAACCCCTGACGACCGGCCAGGGCACGCGAAGCGGGCAAGCTCCCGCTGCATGAACTGCGGCCAGCGAAAAACGAGCCGGCATTGGGCGGGTACCACGAGGTGCGGAGCGGTCGCCGTACGGAAAGGTGGGGCATGCACTGCTGCGATGCGATGAGCCGGCACGCCAACGCGACCTGCGACGAGCACGAGGATCCGTTCGACTGCCCGGACGCAGTGATCAGGTTCGACCCGAGATTCCAGGAGTACGGGCTCATCATCCACGACGGCGGCAGCTCGAGCAGCATCATCGCCTTCTGCCCCTGGTGTGGGCATCGGCTACCCGAGTCACAACGGGACCGCTGGTTCGACGAGCTCGAGCGCCACGGCATCGACCCATGGGAGGACGACGTCCCGCCGGAGTTCGAAGACGATCGCCGGCTCGGGCTCAAACGTCCCGGGTCGCCATGCCGCTGACTCGGCTGACCTTCGGTCAATTGCGCAAGGCCGCGAGCATTGGGCGCTCGCGCTGCTCCACGAGTACGGCGTACCGCTCGGTTGGCCGCCGTCGATGCCGCAGCCGCCGGCGTGGGACAGCGTGACGATCTCAATGATCTGGGAACTGCAGGACGCGATCCCCAAACTGATCGCCGCCCGCCGCTCATACGACGAACTCGCCCGCGCCGACGGCTAGGCCCCCAGCGACCGCGGCACCCATAAGGCCGATCGGTTCGTGACAGGCTGCGATCCGGGTTCGAAGTACCCGCATCGCGGAGCCCGGTGTGGTGGTGCGAAGTGGATGATGGCTCAGTGACGAAGATCGATGACGACCACGTGAAGGTCCACTTCCGCATGGACGTGGATGAGGACGGTTGGCCACCGGCCAGCGTCGAGAGTCTATGGGCGGTGGACCTCGGCGACCGCACGGTGCGGTTGGACAACACGCCCTGGTTTGCCCGCGGAGTCGCCAGCCAGGACATCGTCCGGGTGCACCCGGACGAGGACGGTGTTCTCTGGGCCGGGGAGACAGTCCAGCCCTCGCAGAACTGCACCATCCGGCTCATCGTGCTGAAGGACGGTGGATCTGCTGCCGCGCTACAGAGCGTGCTGGAGCTTTTCCATCGCCTCGGCACGACGGGCGAAGGCATCGAGCAGTTCCGGATGGTCGCCCTGGAGGTTCCCCCGCAGGCAGACCTGCCGAAAATCCGGCAGCTGTTGGAGCACGGCGCGACGGAGGAGTGGTGGCACTGGGAAGAAGGGTGCATCACCGCCGCCTGGAAAGCTGCCGCGCGGTCGTGAGAACGACGGCGCCGCGCAACTACGCGCTGGACCTGCTGGCCGAGGCGATCGGCTACCGGATCCCGATCGTGGTCCTCCCGTTCGTGAACACCAACCTCGCCGAACGCGCGACTTTCCGGCGTAGCGTGGCGGCGTTGCGCACCGAGGGGGTCCGCATCATGCTCGGCCCCGGCGAATGGCAGCCACATCCGCCCGGCGCCGGCTCGGATCGTCTGCACGAGTTCCCGTGGTCTCGGGCGCTCGACCGGGTCACGCGGGCGGCGCCCTGAATTGTGGTTGTTGGGGAGGAGCCGGGTCGTTAGCTTGCCCGGGTGACGTATCTGAGCCCGCTGGGGTACCTGCTGGGTGTGGAAGGTGTCGCGCTGCTGCGCGGGATGCGGGAAGGTACCGGCGACCGGACGTTCGTCGAGGCCCGGCTGGCCGAGATCCGCGAGCTGCTCGCCGATCCGACGTTGCGGGCCGCCGGTGGCCTGGACGCGGTGCCGGGCGGGATCGGTACCGACCAGGTGTACGACGAGTGGGCCGCGCACTACGACGGCCCGAACTCGATGATCGACCTCGAACAGCCGCTGGTGCGCGAGATCCTCGCCGGGTTGCCGGTCGGTACCGCTCTCGACGCCGCCTGCGGCACCGGCCGGCACGCCGAGTACCTCGCCGGGCTCGGTCACCGCGTTATCGGGGTCGACGCCAACCCGCGGATGCTCGCGGTCGCCGCAGCGAAACTGCCCGAGCTGGACCTGCGCCGGGGCATGCTCGACGCACTCCCGCTGGGCGACGACTCGGTCGATCTGGTGGTGTGCGGCCTGGCCCTGTGCCACACGCCGGACCTCGCCCCGGTGTTCGCCGAGTTCGCGCGGGTGCTCCGACCCGGCGGGCACCTGGTCGTCTCGGACCCGCACCAGGTGTTGTCGTACCTGCGCCCCACGCTGCCGCGCGCGCCGGGGCCGGACGGGCGGCGATCGATCCTCGTCGAGTACCACCGGCCGCTGAGCGCCTACCTCACCGCGGCACTCCGGTACGGTTTCCAGCTCCGGCACTGTGCCGAGCCCCAGGCGGAGCGGCCGGAACGGCCCACGGTAGCGCCGCCGATGCCGACCGAGGTCGGCTGGGCACTGCTCGACCAGGTACCCGAGGCCGCGGCGGTGGCGCTGAGCGTCCCGTCCGTCGTGCTGCTGCACCTGCAGTCGCCCGGGTGAACGGGCCCGCGGCTACTTGTGGCGGAAGTGGACGAAGAGGCGGCCGAAGTTGCGGGAGTCCTTTTCGACCCGGTGGTAGAGCGGCTTGATGTCGCGGCGGTCGAGAAAGCGCAGCACCCGCTTCTTGAGCTGGCCGGAGCCCTTGCCGGGGATGATTTCGACCAGGGTGGCCTTCTTGGCCAGGGCCTCCTGGATGATGTCGTTGAGGGCGCGATCGATGTCCTGACCGCGGTTGAAGATGTCGTGCAGGTCGAGCTTGAGCTTCATCGCGTCCCCTCCTGGTTCGCCCCCACGGTACCCGGGTCGTCTGCCAGGGCGAGACAGGCGAAGGTGGCGAGCCAGTGCGCGGTGAGGAAGCTGCCGCTGGTGAGCGCGCCGAGGCAGCGCTGCGTCTCGGTCTCGGCGAGGGTACGAAACGGCGCCACCCGCGGGTCGTCCGCCGGCAGCGCGGCGGCGAGTGCGCGCAGCTGCCAGGCGCGGGACAGGCCCAGCCCGTACAGGTGGGACTGCTGGCTGTCGCCGGGGTCGAGCGGCGCGACCGGTCGCAGTCCCAGCGACTGGCCGGCATCGAGGCCCGCACCCGGACCGGCTGCACTCGCCTCGGCACCACCGGCTTCCGGCGCGTTCCGACCGGCGGCACTCAGCTCGGCCGCACCGGCTTCCGGCGGGTGAGGACCGGCCGCCGGCGGGAGGAAGTTCGTGAGCCAGGCCGGGAACTCGCCGGCGGGGAGGACCCGGCGCATCAGGTCGGCTTCGGACAGGCCGGCGGACAGGAAGTCCTGGCCGCTCGGTTCCCAGCCGATCGGGTAGTCGCGATCGCCGCGGTACCAGTCGTTCGCGCGATCCCGGAGGCGGGCGGCCAGCGTCTCGTCGCCGCGCGCCTGCGCGCCGTCGAGCAGCAGCGACAGCGCGAACGCGGTGTTGGCGTGGGTACCGTGCCGGACCGGCGCCGGGGTGCGGTCGAGCCAGCGGAGGGCGAGCGACGACACCGCGTCGGCGAGCGGGCCGAGCGCGGCCGACCAGCGGGCCCCGGCGGGGCAGCGGTCGGCGACGCCGGCCAGCACGTACGCCCAGGCCCACCCGTACGGTCGCTCGAACTCCGGGTGCGAGCGCAGGTAGTCGGCCTCGACCCGGATCGCCGCCGGGGTGAGCGTCTCCCCGAGCGCCGCCTCCACCGCAGCCACGTCGATCCACTGTGGATAGTCGGTGCGCAGCCGGATCAGCAGCCAGTGCATGTGCACGCAGGAATGCCAGTCGTACGCGCCACCGAACGCCGGATGCAGCCGGCGGGGTCGCCAGGTGTCGTCCGGGCCGGCCGTGACGTGCTGGCTCGCGTACGGGAACTCGGTGCGGATGTTGCGGATCGCGGTCTCCGCGAGGGTTCCGGCGAGCTCCGCCAACCGCTCACTCACTGCTCGGCCCCGCCGGAGACCGTGATGTCCACAGTGGACGACAGCGCGGTGTCGACCACGATGCGCAGGCCGCGGGCGATGTCGGGGACCGACATGCTCGGCGCCGAGCCGTCGGTGACCTGCTCCGGCGCGTACGGGACGTGCACGAACCCGCCGCGCACCGCCGGGAACTCGGTGTCGATCAGGTGCGCCAGGCCGTAGAACACGTGGTTGCAGACGAACGTACCGGCGGTCTGCGACACCGCCGCCGGGATGCCCGCCGCGCGCAGTGCCGCGACGCACGCCTTGATCGGCAGCGACGAGAAGTACGCCGCGGGCCCGTCCGGCACGACCGGCTCGTCGATCGGTTGGGCGCCCGCGTTGTCCGGGATGCGCGCGTCGTCGACGTTGATCGCCACCCGCTCGACCGACAGCCCGGCGCGGCCGCCGGCGAGCCCGGCGCACACCACCAGCTCCGGCTCGTACCGGTCGATCGCGGCGCGCAGCGCGGGAATCGAGCCGGCGAACGTGCACGGCAGCTCCACCGCGTGCACACCGTCCATCGTGGACACCGCGGCCCAGGACGGGTTGATGCTCGCCCCACCGAACGGCTCGAACCCGGTCACCAACACGCTCACACCGCACCTCCACGGCACTCCGCCACGACCCGGCGCGCGCACGCGCACCACCCGTGACTCGCTCGTTCACGCTCGCTCATGCCACGCCTCCGCCGCGCTCGCCGGACCACGAGGAACGGTCGTTCACCCGACGACCCCGAAGGCGAACACGTACATCAGGGCCATGTTGCAGAGCAGCAGCGGGATCGCGGTCGGGATCTGCGCCTTGATCGGACCGTACTTGCTGCGCATCTCCAGCAGGGCGGCCGGGACCAGGTTGAAGTTCGCGGCCATCGGGGTGCACAGCGTGCCGCAGAAGCCGGCGAGCATCCCGATCGCGAACACCGCGGCCGGGTTGCCGTGGAACTGCTGGATCAGGATCGGCCAGCCGATCGCCGCGGTCATGATCGGGAACGCCGCGAACGCGTTGCCCATGATGATGGTGAACAGCGCCATGCCCAGGCAGTACACGACGACGCCGCCGATCAGCGAACCGTGTGGCAGCACGTGGTTGGTCACCGTGCCGACCGCGGTGCCGACGCCGGCGGCGGTGAACAGCTGGCCGAGCGTGGCGAGCATCTGCGGCAGCACCGCGGCCCAGCCGATCGCCTCCAGCAGCCGGCGGCCCTCCCGCATCGGGGCGAGCACGCCACCGGCGGCGGCGGTCGGGCGCAGCATCACCAGGCCGACCGCGACCGCGACGATCGCCGCCACGCCGAGCCCGATCAGCGTCTCCGAACCGGCCTCCAGCAGCGGGGTCGCGCCGATCCGTACCTTCACCAGTACCGCGGCGAACAGCACGGCGACCGCCGGGATCACCAGCGCGGGGACGAACAGCAGGCTGCCGAACCGGTCCGCGCCGGCCCTGCGCTGCGCGTCGTCCGGCCCGCCGGCGGTACCGCGGGACAGCTGCCGGGTGCCCACCAGCGCGGCCATCACCAGTACGCCGATGCCCAGCGGCCAGGCGGGTGCGGTCTTGTGCACCACGAACGTGCCGTACCCGAAGGACACCCCGAGCAGGCCCCAGAACGCGGCGCTGCCGTACCGCTTCGGGTTGCTGCGGTCGCCGACGGTCAGCGCAGCGACGCCGAGGAAGATGAGCCCGCACAGCCAGTAGAACCACTCGACCTTGATCACGGCTGCGGCACCTCCGCGTCGGCCTGCTTCGGCGCGAGCTCGCGCGCCATCCGGTCGAGCTGGCGGTCCAGCCACAGCAGCCGCGCGCCGTGGATGACGAACGCGCAGATCGCCGTCGGGATCGCCCACAGCGCCACGTGCAGCGCGTCGAGCTTCAGCCCGTACGTGGAGTCGACGAAGCCGGTGATGAGCAGGATCGAACCGATCGCGACGAAGATGTCCTCGCCGAAGAAGACGCCCACGGTGTCGGCGCTCGCCGCGTACCCCTTGATCTTCTCGGCCATCGTCGGCGGCACCGAGCCGTACCGGCGGGCCGCCGCGCCCTCGGCCATCGGGTAGATGAGCGGCCGCACCGCCTGCGCCGGGCCGCCGATCGAGTTGAGCCCCAGCGCCGCCGTGACCTGCCGGATCAGCTGGTACAGGGTGAGCAGCCGGCCGGTGGTCAGCACGCCGAGCTTGGCGATCAGCCGGCGTGCCTGTTCCTGCAGGCCGAACCGTTCGATCAGGCCGATCACCGGCAGCACGATGATGAACAGCGTCACCGAGCGGCTGCCGGCGAACCCGTTGCCGAACGCGTCCAGGATCTTCATCGGCGACAGCCCGCCGAGCAGGCCGGTCACGATGCCGGCGACGGTCACCACCACGAGCGGGTTGAGCCGTAACGCGAACCCGACCACGACCAGCAGCACACCGATCAACACCAGCATCGCGGCCTCCGTCTCCCGACCACCCGCGTATCCGGTGATTCGCACCTTATGGAGATATGCGGTCGCCGCACAAGAGGTCTCGTCGTCGGGGTTCGGTCACGGTCGGTCGAGCCTCCCCGTCCGCCTCGCCGTACCTTGTCGGGTGGGGGTGGCCCCACCCGACAGTGGCGGGATCGCTGGCTGTGTCCGGAATGGTCGCGCCCCTAGGTTCGGTGGGCATGAAGGCGATCCTGACCGCGCTCGGCGGTACCGTCGCGGCGGTGGCGGCCTGCCTGTGCCTCGCGACCCCCGCGCGCGCCGACGACACCACCGCGACCGTCGCGCACACCGCCGACCGGGTGATCACGGCGCAGCTGGCCAAGGACCACATCCCCGGCGCCGCCGTGGTCGTCGTCGCCGGCGGCAAGCAGGTGTACGCGAAGGGTTACGGCGTCGCCGACACGGGCCGGCGTACCCCGGTCGACCCGGCCCGTACCCGCTTCTACCTGGGCTCGGTGACGAAGCTGCTCACCGCGTCGGCGGTGCAGCAGCTGGTCGACGCCGGGAAGCTCGACCTGGACGCGGACGTCAACTCGTACCTCGACTTCCGGATCCGGGACAGCTACCCGGGGCGGCCGATCCGGCTGCGCGACCTGCTGACGCACACCTCCGGCTTCGAGGACCGGGTGCTCGGCGTCGCGACCCCGACCGGTACGCCCGTGCCGAAACTCGGGCCGTGGCTCGCCGCGCACCAGCCCGCGCGGGTGCGACCGCCGGGAACCCTTGCCTCGTACGACAACTACGGCGTCGCGCTCGCCGGCTACATCGTGCAGCGGGTGTCCGGCGAGCCGTACGAACGGTACGTGCGGCAGCACGTGCTGGCGCCGCTCGGGATGCGGCACACCAGCCTGGACAACGACACCGAGCACCTCGCCACCGGGTACCGCAGCGACGGCACCGTCGCCACCGGTGGGCAGCGCGGCCCGTTGACCCCGGCCGGCCCCAACGTGACCGCGGTGCCCACCGACCTCGGCCGGTACCTGATCGCGCAGCTGCGGCCCGGGAACCCGTTGCTGCACCGGCAGTTCACGCCGGACAAGCGGCTGCCCGGGATGGGGCTGATCTTCGAGGAGCACCCGCACGACGGCACCCGGGTGTTCGCCAAGGACGGCGACGTGCCCGGCTACCACGACTACGTCGCGCTGCTGCCGGACGACGACCTCGGCGTCTACGTGGCGTACAACGGCGACGGGGTGGACGGCAGCGGCAGCTACGCGCGGCGCGAACTGGTCGACCGGATCGTCGAGGCGCTGCACCCCGACCGGCACCCCGCGACACCGACCCGGCACGACGACGGCGACCTGTCCCGCTACGCCGGCAGCTACCGCACCACCCGCTACAACCACCAGGATCTGACCAAGGTGACCCAGCTGGTGTCGCCGGTGACCGTCACCGCGTCCGACGACGAGCTCACCACCACCGGCCTGTCGGAGAACCCGGCCGTGTCCGAGCAGCACTGGATTCCGTTGGGGCACGGGCTGTTCGCCGAACGCGGCGGGGACGCGCGGCTCGCGTTCGACGGCGACGTGCTGTTCGACTCCGCGAGCCCGAGTGCCGCCTACCAGCGGCTGCCCTGGTACCAGGCGCCGATGCGGCACCTGGAGCTGCTCGTCGCCGCGACCCTGGTCCTGCTGTACGCGCTGGTCGCCTGGCCGATCGCGGCGATCGCGCAGCGCCGCGCCGGACTGCTGCCGAACCTGGCCCGCTGGGGCGGCTGGGGCGCCGCCGTGTCGGCGTTCGCCTTCCTGGCACTGTTCGCCATGGTGATGAGCGACTCGGCGGCCCTGAACGAGCACATCACGCTGAACGACTCCACCGCCCTGCACGCCGCGCCGGTCCTGCTGCGCGTCACGTTCGGGTTCACCGCCCTGCTGCTCGCCGGCTCGGTACTGGCCTGGGTACGTCGCTGGTGGCGGCTGCCGGGACGGATCGGCTACACCGTGGTCACCGTCGCCGCCGTCGCCTTCTGCGTCGTCACCGCCCTCTACAACCTGATGCTCGACTGACGGTGACGCCGCGCTGACCTCGCGGTGGTGTGCCGGGCACCGACTCTGGAGAAATCATGTAGATCCTTCTTCTACGCTGCCGACACGGCCCGCCCTTCCGACATGTGGCGGTACGGGCGGGTCGTCGTGCTTCGGCTGCGATGTGGAGGAACCCATGAGCAGATCCAGTCACCCCCGGTCGATGCGCCGACTCGTCTCGCGGGCCGGCCTGATCGGCGCGGCAGCGCTGGCCGCGGTACTCGTCGCCGGGCAGGCGTCGGCCGCGACCGTGCACACCAGCAGCGGCAAGTCGCTCAACGTCCGGTCCGGGCCGCACACCAGCTCGAAGATCGTCGGCTCGGTGCGCGACGGCGCCACGGTGAGCATCAGCTGCCAGGCCCACGGCGACAAGGTCACCGGCAAGTACGGCACGAGCGATCTGTGGGACAAGGTCTCCGGCGGCTACGTCAGCGACACCTACGTCTACACCGGCTCGGACGGCCGGGTCGCGAAGCTGTGCGGCTCGTCGACCCCGACGACGAAGTGCTCCACCAGCGGTACCGGCGACCCGCGCAGCTGCGCGAAGGCGGTCACCTGGGCCAAGAACCACCGCACCACCACCTACCACAGCGGCTACTACCGGATGTGCGACCACCTCGTCGGCCTCGCGTACGGCTTCTCGCACTCCGGCTCGACCACCGCGTACGTGCACTGGACCCAGGTGCCCAAGAAGTACAAGCACGCCGGGTCGACGACCGTACCGGCCGGCGGGCTGGCGTTCTTCGGCGGCGGCTCCGGGCACGTGATGATCTCGATCGGCGGCGGCAAGTTCGTCTCCAACGACATCCACGGCAACGGCACCTACACCACGACCACCATCAAGGAGATCAAGCAGAAGTGGGGCAAGCCCTACCTCGGCTGGACCCAGCCCTGGTTCAAGGCCAACCACTGAACCGCACCGGCCCCGCCGGTTCCCGACCCGGCGGCTGCGGGTGGACACCACCGCCCGCAGCCGCCGCACCACGCCGGCTCAGCCAGCCCCGGCCGCGAGCAGCGCGGTGACCTCGGAGCTCGGCCGTACGTCGCCGAAGCACCGGAAGATGGTGGCGAGCTCGGCCTCGCCCA
This sequence comes from Actinocatenispora comari, assembly GCF_017312725.1. Classification (GTDB taxonomy): domain Bacteria; phylum Actinomycetota; class Actinomycetes; order Mycobacteriales; family Micromonosporaceae; genus Actinocatenispora; species Actinocatenispora comari. The sequence continues at coordinate 34,806 of NZ_BOPO01000001.1, forward strand.
CGCCGAACGACTGGCCCACCAGCGCATCGGACACCATCACGATGCGGTAGCCCAGCTCGGACGCGTCCCGTGCGGACGAACCGCAACACACGTTCGTCACCGCGCCGGCGATCAGCACCGTGTCGACGCCGCGCTCGGCCAGCCGCTCGGGCACGTCGCACTTGCCGGGAAAGAACGCGCTGCTGCCGGTCTTGACCGCCTGCAGGTCCTCGTCGCGCACGTCGAGCTCGTGCCACAGCGTGCGGGCCACGCCGGCGCCCTCCTCCTCGTACATCCGGGCGGTCGACGGGCCGAAGATCGCCACGAACCGCTCGCTGGCCCGCTGGATCGGGGTACGCACCCAGGCGACCACACCGCCGTGTGCCCGCACCGCCGCCACCGCGTTCACCGGCGCGATGACCGTCGCCATCACGGTGTCCGGCAGGCAGCGCCGCACCGTACCGGTGTCGAGGTCGATCACCACCAGCGCGGTGCGACCCGGATCGAGCCGCTCGAACGCGTGCAGCCGGCCGCGCCGCGCCACCACCTTGTCGACGAGATCCTGCCTGATCCCGCTCGGATGCACCACCACGCCACGACCTCCGCTCCGCGCCGAGGCCGGCAGCCTAGCCGGCACCCCGGACACTCCTCCCCGCCCGGGCGGGCGGCCGTCAGAGGGCGACGCGCAGGCCCGGGGTGGCGAGAACGACCGGGCAGTCGGCGATCGCGGCCGCCTCGGCGAGCAGCGCCGGGGCGTCCTGCCAGGCCCGCAGGTGGGTGAGGACCAGCAGTTCCGCGCCGGATCGGCGGGCGAGCCGGCCGGCGTCGCCGGCGGTCAGGTGCCCGCGCAGCGGCCCCTCCGCGTCGAACCCGCTCGCCTCGGCCAGCAGCACCCGGCAGCCCCGCGCCAGCTCGTCCAGCGCCGCAGCCGGCTCGCTGTCCGCGGTGTAGCACAACGCATCGCCGACCCGGGTCGCCCAGCACTCGCCGTGCGGTACCGCCGCCTGCCGGATCGTCAGCGGGCCGGCGCGGAACGGCTCGGCGGTGGCGCGGCGCGCGTGCATCGTCTCGGCCTCGGCGTACACGAACTCCGGCAGGTCGCTCGGCCCGACCACCTCCAGCGGTCGGTCACTGGACCGTTCCCGCAGGTACCAGAGCTGGGTCAGGTCGACCCAGTGGTCCGAGTGGGCGTGCGACAGCAACACCAGGTCGACGTCCGCGGGCGTCACGTAGCGCTGCAGCGGGCCGGCCGAGCCGGAACCGGTGTCCAGCACCAGCCGGTAGCCGTCCGCCTCGACCAGATAGCACGAACAGCCCGAATCGGCCGACGGGGCCGAGCCGGAACAACCCACCACCGTCAACCACATGGGTCGACGATAGTGCGGACGATCGCCCGATCCGGCCCCCGGTGCCGGACCGTACTGGCAGGATCGGCGCCGGGGCCCACCTGCCCTCGCGGCCCGCCAGCGGGGCCGGCGTGCCGACCTCGACACGGGCACGCAGACGTCACTCGACAGCGAGGGAGATCTCGCGATGACCTCGAACCTCAACCCGTACATCAGCTTCGACGGGAACGCCCGCGAAGCGATGGAGTTCTACCGCGACGCGCTCGGCGGCGACCTGACCGTGAGCACGTTCGGCGACATGGGCGACACCGGCCCGGCCGCGGACAAGGTGATGCACAGCCGCCTGGAGACCCCGGCCGGCTTCCAGCTGATGGCCGCGGACACCCCACCCGGCATGGAGTACCGGCCGGGGCAGAACATCTCGATCAGCATCACCGGCCCGGCCGCGGACGCCGCCAACCTGCACCGCTACTGGGAGGCGCTGTCCGCCGGCGGCACCATCAACGTGCCGCTGGAGAAGCAGCCCTGGGGCGACGAGATGGGCGCCTGCGTCGACCGCTTCGGCATCGCCTGGCTCGTCGACATCGGTACCGAAGACTCGGCCCAGTAACCGATCCACCGGTCTCGGGGGACAGCCCCGTCTCGTTCGGCCGGCTACCCCCGCATCGTTCGTCCGGTTACCGCCATGGCTCCGCGTGGCGGCAGCCAGCAGAGTGATCCTCGTACGCCGAGGCGAGGAGGGTCACCGTGCAAGCAACGGGTCTGCGGCGGCTGTTGCCGTTCGCGCTGGTGTGCCTGGGGCTGTCCTGGGTGCCGTGGCTGGTGCTCGCGATGCTGCGGGTGGACGTCGACCACGGCCCCGCGCAGCTGGTGTTCGGCCTCGCGGCGAGCGGTCCTTCGCTGGCCGCACTGGTGTTGTGGCTGGCCGGTGGTCGGCGCCGCCGGCCCTCCGGCGTGCGACTCGGACTGTGGCCGATCGCGGCGCTGCTGCTGGGCGCTGCGGCGCCGGTGCTCGCCGCCCTCCTGCTGCACGGCGGTGACGTGCCGCAGCTCGTCCGGCACGCCGGAGTCGTCGTCGCCGGGGTCGGCGGACCGCTCGGTGCGCTGGCGTACACCCTCGTGTCCGGGCCGCTGTCCGAGGAGTTCGGCTGGCGCGGGTACGCCCAGCCGCGGCTGCGCGACCGCTTCGGCCGCGGCGGCACCGTCGCGCTGCTCGGCACCGCCTGGGGGCTGTGGCACCTGCCGCTGTACTTCCTGGTCGGCACGGGGCAGCACGACACCGGCCTGTTCTCGGTGCAGGGCGCGCTGTTCTTCGTGATGATCTATCCGGTCACGTACCTGGCGCTGTTCGTCTCCGAGCACCTGCGCGGCGGCGTCTGGGCCGCGATCGTGCTGCACGCCGCCTGGAACTTCAGCGACGCGATCATGCCACCCGTCGGTACCGGCGGCGCCGCCCTGGAAACCCTGCTGTGGCTGGCGATCGCCGCCCTCGCCGCCCTCACCTGGCACACCCGCCGCCCGACCCACCGGATCGTCACCTCGCCGCAGCCGGCCACGGTACCCGGGTCCTGACCCGCCACCTCACCACCCGGCAGCACGGCAACCGCACTCCGGCGGGCACGCAAACCCGGTGGGTCACGACAGTTCGCTGAGCCAGGCGTAGGCCGCTTCTCTGTTGTCGTGCTCGACGTTGGTGTGGTCCGCCGAGTCGATCAGGTGCGCCACGATGCCCGGTACGTGGGCGGCGAGCCACCGGCCGTTGACGATGGGGACGGCCCGGTCGTGGACCCCGTGCCAGAGCCGTACCGGGACGCGGATGCTCGTCGGGTCGCAGCCCCACGGGGTCAGGGTCGCCGCCCAGTCGTCCCACCAGGCGTCGTCGCCGTCGGACAGCGAGTCCCGCATGATCGCGGCCAGGTGCCGGGCCACCGGCCAGCTCCGCGCGTCGTCGGTACCGGCGGCGTCGCCCCACCGCGCCACCCACCCCTCCGGCGTACCGAGGGTGGCGAGCAGCCGGTCCGCGTCCTGCTTCCAGTGCTCGCGGGCGGTCTCGCGGTCGGTGAAGAACAGCTCGACCTCGTGCGCGAACTCCGGGGTCGTCCCCGCGCAGAAGTCCAACCCCGGCGCCCCGTAGGGCGCGAAGCCGGCGAAGACCGCCGCGCCGGTGACCAGCTCGGGCAACACCGCGGCGCAGGCCAGCGCGTACGAGCCGCCGCCGGAGAACCCCCACATGCCGAGCCGCTCGATCCCCAGTGCCGCGGCGAGACTGCGGACGTCGGCGGCCGCATCGGCGATCCGCCGGCCCTCCCGACGCGGCCGGCCCCGGTAGCCGGGCCGGTCGTAGCTGAGCAGCCGCAGCCCGTACCGGCGTGCGGCGAGCTCCGCATCCGGCCGGAACAACCGCCGGGAGCCGGGACTTCCCGGGTGCACCAGGACCGGCTTCCCGTCCGGCGCGCCGAACTCCTCGACGCTGATCAGCTCACCGTCGGCGCCCGGAACCACGTGTGTGACGGTCTCCATGCCGGCGGATGATACGAACCCCACCACGATCTGTCGTCCCCTTACCCGACCGTCCCGAACGGCCGGGTATGCACCAACTCGGCGGCCCCGGATCGCTCCCTCGACGGGACTCGCGACCGGTGCGGCGGAGGGCGTGGGATTCGAACCCACGAGGACGGGGATACCGCCCTAGCGGTTTTCAAGACCGCCGCCATCGGCCACTAGGCGAGCCCTCCGGAGCGCCGCCCGGCGGCGCCGAGGCCCAGTTTGTCATGGCCGGGCGACGCCGGGTGATGCGAGGGTCGCGCCGGTCAGCGCACCACGTCGATCGGGGTGCCCGGCGGTACCTGCCGCAACCGGCGCAGCGACCGGTCGTGCAGCCGGATGCAGCCGTGCGAGATCCTGGCCCCGCCGGTACCGATCCGACCGTCCTCGCCGAGCGGCCCGTGGATGCCGACCACGGCGTCACCGGAGCCGGCCCAGTCCGAGATCACCTCCGAATGCGCGGACGTGACCACGATGAACGGGCCGTACCCGGGCTCGCCGGGCGGCGGCGCCTGGTCGAACGCGACGAAGAAGTGGCCGGCGGGGGTGGGGTCGTCGGGCGCGCCGACGCCGGCGGGCACGGACAGCGCCAACCGGCCCCGCTCGTACAGCCGGAGGTGGGTGTCGCCGAGGTCGACGACCAGCCGGTACGGCGTGCTGCCGAGCGACACGTCCCTGGCCCGCAGCCAGGTCGTCGAACCGTTCGGCCGCTGCGCCAGCCGCACCCGGACCCAGCCGGGCTTTCTGGCGATGACCGGCAGCATCGACGGCCGCCCGTACCAGCGTCCCGGCGCCACGCCGTCCGACCCGGCGCCGGGACGCGGGTACCGGGGTACGTCGTGGTGCAACGTGGCGACCACCGTGCTGCCTGCGGACGACGGCGCCGGCGAGCCGGTCGGGCGCCGTACGGTGGCGCCGGCCCGCGGGTCCGGCACACCCCGGGAGACCAATACCAGGGCGACGGCAACCGCCAGGACCGCGACGCCGACGGCGATCGCGAGCCCGCGGCGACGCCCGCGATGGAACGAGGAGAGCAACTGCACGATTCCCATCCTTTGCGTGGGTCCGTCCGGGCGCCCGCTCCGGAGCCGGCGGGCCGCGCTTCGAGGACTCCGGTGCGCCGGCATGGATCCGCGGCACGGCGCCGCGCCGCGGATCCATGCCGGGTGGCTACCCGGTCACCGGTACCTGGGCGTAGGCCGTGGCGGCCGAGGGTGCGGAGCGCACCGGTGTCCGCGATCCCGGCGGGTACCCCTGCGCCCGCGCGCTGTTTCGGACGTACTGCGCGCGCAGGTCGGCGGCGGTGATCCGGTAGGTGGCGGTGCAGGTCATCGCCTTCCCCGGGGCCAGCGTGGTCTGCGGGCAGCGGACCGTCGACATGCCGGGACGGTGGTCCGGCACGGTGATCCGGTCGAGCCGGACGTTGCCGGTGTTCGTCACCTGGTACCGGTAGTGCAGCAGCTGGCCGACCTCGCCGTACGTGGTCGGGTCGACCGACTTGCGGATGGTGATCGCCGGCTTCGCCACCGCCCGGACGGTGACCTCGGCGGGCGCCGACACCAGCGGTTCGGTCGCGCCCGGCGGAACGCCCTGCGCGGTGGCCACGTTGGTGACCGAACCGCGGTCCACGTCGTCCTGGGTGATCGTGTACGTGGCCGTGCAGTCCTGGCTCTCCCCGGGCTCCAGCGTCGACCGGGGGCAGCTCACGTCGGACACGCCGGCCAGTTCGTCCACCACGTCGACGCTGGTCAGCGGTACATCGCCGGTGTTGGTGACGTGGTAGGTGTAGCGGATCACCTGGCCGGCGGCCGAGAACGAGCTCGGTGTGGCGCTCTTGGTGAGGCCGATCCCACCCTGCGCCGGCGGCACGAACGTGACGTCCGCGCTGCCCGGCGGGTTGACGCCGGTCGAGTCGGTGATGTTCGACCCGTCGTTGGTGTAGGTGCCGGCGGTCGACGAGGTCACCCGCGCGGTCACCGTGCAGGACGCCTGGCCGGCGCTCAGCGCGCCACCGGTCAGGGAGATGGTGGAACCGCCGTCGTCGGCGCTGACGGTACCGGCGGGGCAGTCGGTGCTGGCATCGGCCGGCGTGGTGAGCGTCAGCCCAGGCGGCAGCGTGTCGGTGAACGACCAGCCGTCCTTGGCGAGCAGGTCGTCGGTGTTCGTGATGGTGAACGTCAGCAGCGAACTGCCGCCCACTCCGGTGCGGTCGGGGTCGAACGACTTGTCCAGCTGCGGTGTCACGTCCAGCAGCCGGATGTCGTCGAAGGAGTGGTCGTTGCCGTTCCCGCTGCCCTGGCCGTTGATCATCTTGATGCCGACCTCGGTGCCGGTGAACAGCAGCGGGGCGTCGCCGGTGAAGGTACCCGCGAAGTACCCGGGCTCGACCTCGGTTCCGCTGGTGCACGGGTCGATCGGCCGGTTGGTGACCGGGATCGACGTCGTCCCGTCGACGAGGTAGTAGTTCAGCAGGGCGTGGTTGTGGTTGGCGTCGCAGCTGGTCTCCGCGGCGTTCACGGAGAACGTCAGGAACCGGCCGTTGGCGGTGACCGGCACCGGGTTCTCGGTCTGGAACTCGACCTTGTCCGGCCCGGGGTTGCCGCTGTTCACCGACCCGTTGGTGTAGGCGCTGACCGCGTGGTTCGCGCTCGGCACGGCCGACCCGTTCAGGTCGCCGATCGCCCGGGACAGCTGGCGCACCCGGTTCCACGCCGTCACTCCCGGCGTCCCCGGTCCACCCGTGGCGGGCGTGCAGTCGCGTACCTGCGGGGCCACCGACGGGTCGCTGCCCGGCGGGTCGTCGAACGCGGCGATCCAGCCGTTGCAGTTGACCAGCCAGGCGGGGTCCGCGGTGTAGGTCGTGCCGGCGGTCCCGGTGTAGTCGTCGAGCCGGATCGGCAGCGCCGACTGGCGGTTCTCGAAGTCCTCGGTGAACACGGGGGTCGGCGGCTGCGGGGTACCGGGCGAGCCCGGCGCCGTCTCCGGCGACGCGACGGCCGGGGCGGCCGACGCGGGGGCCGGATGGCTTGCCACGCAAGCGACCGCCGCCGTCAGCAGGGCACAACCCAGCGCGGCGACGCGGGTACGGCCGAACCTGGTCAGTGTGCGGCTCATCCGTCGGTCATGTACGGCATGCACTTCTCCCCTGGCGTATTGACTACGCGGGGGACACTAAGCACCACGAAGAGCGACACACCGGGTTGGACCGGAACGAGCCGGCGAAGTTCCTCACATTGGTCGTACCGACCGGGTCAAAAACGGGCGCACGCCAGCGGAAACGAGACCGCGACCGTCCTGCCGTGCGGGCGGCGCCGCCGTGCGGGCCGTGCTGCCCGTGCTGCCCGTGCCGCCGTGCGGGCCGTTTCTGCGGTCAGGGCCGGGCGATGCTGTGCGGTGCGAGGGCGGCGGTGGGGCGGATCTCGCCGACCGGTGCCCCATGCCCCAGTACCGGCGGGGTCGCGAGCGAGCCGTCCACGGGCAGGGCGTCCACGGCGGTGAGGTCGGCGCCGAGCGCGCGCAGCGCCGCGACCAGTACCGGCGGGCGGGCGCGGCCGGAGCCGTCGGCGATCTTGAGGGCGGCGGCGCGGCCGTCCGGCAGCGCGGCGGCGTAGACGCCTTCGGCGCCGTCCTTGGCGATCAGCCCGGGGACGAGGCGCATCAGGTCGGTGACGTCGCGCCCGGTCCCGCCGACGTACTCGGGGTGCGCGCGCATGGCGGCGGCGACCCGGCCCTCCGGGATGCCGGAGTGTGCGGTGGCGATCCGGCCGAACGCGCGGGCCAGCCCGGTCAGCGACACCGCGAACAGCGGCGCGCCGCAGCCGTCGACGCCGACCGCGGCGACGGGCTCGCCGGCCAGGTCCTCCAGGGTGCGGCGGACGGCGCGCTGCAGCGGGTGGCCGGGGTCGAGGTAGTTCTCGATGGGCCAGCCGGCGGTGACGCAGGTGGCGAGCATCGCGGCGTGCTTGCCGGAGCAGTTCATGGTGATGCGTTCCGGGCCGCGGCCGGCGGCGTAGTGCGCGGCGAGCGCCTCGGTGGACAGCGGTAGCCCGGGGGTGTTCTGCAGGTCGTCGGGGGTGAGGCCGGCGCCGGCGAGGATGCGCCGCACCCCGTCCAGGTGGTACGGCTCGCCGGAGTGGCTGGCGCTGGCCAGGGCGAGCAGTTCGCCGTCCAGGTCGAGGCCGGCGCGCAGCATCGCGGTGGCCTGGATCGGCTTGTTCGACGAGCGCGGGTAGACCGGGACGTCCGGCGCGCCGACGGTCAGTACCGGCCGGTTGTCGGCGTCGAGTGCCACCACCGAGCCGTGGTGCCCGGATTCCAGAAAGTCGCCGCGCCAGACCTCGGCGACCGGCTCGTGCCCGCCCATGCGTACCCCCCAGATCGTCCCGCCTGGGTACGAGTCTTGCAGCGTCGCGGCGCGCGTCGCGAGCGGCCGGAGGTGACGGAGTGCGCCGTCACAGCGCCCCCACGTTGTACTGTCGGGATAGTTAGGCTAGCCTGACCTCGTTTGAGCGGGCGCTGCCCGCCATCGCCGCCGGTCGATACCGGACGGGCGAACCACACAGGTCGGCGCAAGGAGGCGCGACAGCGGTGATTCCGACGCTGGTGATCGGTCTGCGCGAAGGGCTCGAGGCGGCGCTGATCGTCGGCATCATCGCCGCGTTCCTCGGCCGCAACGGTCGGCGCGACGCGCTACGGCAGATGTGGATCGGCGTGGCCGCCGCGGTGGTGCTCTGCCTGCTGATCGGTGTCGGGTTGGTCACCCTGTCACAGGAACTGCCGCAACAGGCCCAGGAGGGCCTGGAGACCGTGATCGGGCTGTTCGCGGTCGTGATGGTCACGTTCATGATCGTGTGGATGTCCAAGCACTCCCGGTACATGAAGCGGGACCTGGAGGGCGCCGCGTCGGACGCGCTGGCCCGCGGCTCCGCCGGTGCGCTGGTGGCGATGGCGTTCCTCGCCGTGCTCCGGGAGGGCTTCGAGACCTCCGTCTTCCTCGTCTCCGTGCTGCAGAACTCCGGCAGCGTCGCGACCGGCGCGATCGGAGCCGTGCTCGGCATCCTGATCGCGGTCGCCATCGGGTACGGCATCTACCGCGGCGGCGTGAAGCTCAACATGGCGCGGTTCTTCAAGATCACCGGTCTGGTCCTGGTACTGGTCGCCGCCGGGCTGGTGATGACCGCGCTGCGCACCGCGCACGAGGCCGGCTGGCTCAACGTCGGGCAGGCTACCGCCGTCGACCTCACCTGGCTGGTACGCCCCGGCACCGTGCTGGAGTCGCTGTTCACCGGCGTACTGGGCTGGCAGTCCCGGCCGGCCGTGATCGAGGCGATCGGCTGGCTGGTGTACGCGGTACCGATGCTCTGCTACGTCGCCTGGCCGCGACGCCGGAAGGCGCCCGCCGCGAAGAAGTCCACCGAGCCGGCACCGGCACCCGTCGACGCCGCCTGAGCACCACACCCCTCGAACACGACATCGCAAGGAGTACCCCGTCATGCCTCGACCCCGATCGCTGCGCGCGCTGAGCGTCGGCGTACCGGCCGGGCTGGTCGCCGTCGGCCTGCTCGCCACCGGCTGCCAGCAGGGTGGCGACGACGCCGCCGCGAAGGGCGCGACGACGGTCAAGGTGTCGCTGACCGACGACGGCTGCAAGCCGTCCCCGGCGAAGATCAAGGCCGGCGCGGTCACGTTCGAGGTGAAGAACGCCAACGCGAGCAAGGTCAGCGAGGCCGAGCTGCTGCAGCACGGGGTGATCGTCGGCGAGAAGGAGAACCTGACGCCGGGCCTGTCCGGCACGTTCTCGCTCAAGCTCAAGGCCGGCAAGTACCAGCTCTACTGCCCGAACGCGAAGACCGAGCACTGGAACCTCCAGGTCACCGGGACGGCGGCGGGCGCCAGCCAGGACCCGGCGGTACGCAAGGCGCTCGCGTCGGCGACGACCGGGTACCACGACTACGTGGTCGCCGAGGTGGACAAGCTGATCCCGGCGACGAGGAAGTTCACCGACGCGGTCCGGGCCGGCGACGTCGAGAAGGCGAAGCAGCTGTACGCCTCGGCGCGGTACTACTACGAGGAGGTCGAGCCGGTCGCGGAGAGCTTCGGCAACCTCGACCCGGACGTGGACGCGCGCGCCAACGACGTGACCGACCCGAGCAAGTGGACCGGGTTCCACCGGATCGAGAAGGCGCTCTGGCAGGACAAGTCGGCCAAGGGCATGAAGCCGGTCGCGGACAAGCTGGACGCCGACGTCGCCAAGCTGAAGAAACTGGTGGCGACCGCGAAGTACCAGCCGGCGCAGCTCGCCAACGGCGCCACCGAACTGCTCAACGAGGTGGCGTCCAGCAAGATCACCGGCGAGGAGGACCGGTACTCGCACACCGACCTGACCGACTTCGAGGCGAACCTGACCGGCGGGCAGAAGGCGTTCCAGCTGCTCAAGCCGGCGCTGGACAAGATCGACCCGGCCCTGGCGAAGAAGGTCGACTCGGCGTACGCGCAGGTCTTCGACTCGCTGAAGCCGTTCGCGGGCGACTACGCCGGGACGAAGTACGTGGACTACTCGACGGTGACGCAGGCGCAGCGCCGTACCCTGACGCAGCAGGTGGACGCGCTCGCCGAGCCGCTGTCCCAGGTCGCCGCGAAGGTGACCGGCTGACCGTCCACAGTGGACGCTCTGAGGAGGGATCGCCGATGGCGGAACGGCTTCGTACCTCGCGCCGCGGGCTGCTGACGCTCGGCACCGCGGCGGTGGCCGGTACCGCGGCGGGCACGCTGACCGGGTGCGGCTCGGACGCCGACCAGCCGGCCGCGGCGCCGGCGATGGTGGCGTTCGGCGGCGACCGGCAGGCCGGCATCGCCACCGCCCAGCAGGACCGGCTGGCGTTCGCCGCGTACGACCTGACCATCGACGGGACCCCGGCGCAGAACCGGGAAGCGTTGCGCGAGTTGCTGAAGACCTGGACCGCGGCGGCCCGCGCGATGTGCGCCGGCAAGCCCGTCCCGGGCGAGAACAAGCTCGGCACCGCGCCGCCGGCCGACACCGGCGAGGCGTTCGGCAGCAAGCCGGCGAACCTGACCGTCACGATCGGGTTCGGCCCGTCGCTGTTCGACAAGCGGTTCGGGCTGGCGGACCGGCGGCCGGCGGCACTCGCCGACCTGCCGAAGTTCGCCGGGGAGAACCTGGACGCGCAGAACAGCAACGGCGACCTCGCGATCCAGGCCTGCTCGGACGACCCGATGGTGGCGTTCCACGCGGTCCGCAACCTGGCCCGGCTGGGCCGCGGCACCGTGGTGATGCGCTGGTCGCAGCTGGGTTTCGGGCGGGCCGCCTCGACCAGCACGAAGCAGGAGACGCCGCGGAACCTGTTCGGGTTCAAGGACGGCACCCGCAACATCCACGACGCGAAGACCATGGACCGCTGGGTGTTCGTCGGGTCCGACACCGACCAGAAGTGGATGCGGGACGGCAGCTACCTGGTGGCGCGCAAGATCCGGATGCGGATCGAGGCGTGGGACCGCGACTTCCTGACCGACCAGCAGAACGTGTTCGGCCGGCACAAGTACACCGGGGCGCCGCTGACCGGGGGCAGCGAGTTCGACAAACCGAACTTCGCGGCGAAGAACCCGGACGGCTCGCCGACGATCCCGGTCGGCGCGCACATGCGGCTGGCCGCCCGGGAGAACAACGGTGGCGTGCAGATCCTGCGCCGCGCGTACAACTACACCGACGGGATGATCGCCGCCTCCGGCGAGCTCGACGCGGGCCTGTTCTTCCTCTGCTACCAGCGCGACCCGCGGTCGCAGTTCGTTGCGCTGCAACGGAAGTTGAGCGCGCACGACGCGCTGAACGAGTACATCACGCACGTCGGCTCCGGCCTGTACGCCTGCCCACCCGGTGTCGCCGACCACGAGTACTGGGGCCAGGCCCTGCTGGCCGACTGACCCCGGGCGTCGTCGGGCCGCTGGTGCCGTCAGGGGCGTTGAGCGGCGACCAGTTCCTGGGCCTCGCGGCGGGAACCGACCGCCGGCGGCGAACCGCGGAGCGGGCGGCGGGCCGTCTCGCGCATGAAGAACACCGCGACACCGCCGATCACCGCGGCCGCCATCAGGTAGAAGGCCGGCACCATGGTGCTGCCGGTGGCGCTGATCAGCGCCTCGTTGACCAGCGGGGTGGTCCCGCCGAACAGCGATACCGACACGTTGAACCCGATCGACATCGCGCCGTAGCGCACCTTCGTCGGGAACAGTGCCGGCAGCGCCGCCGGCATCGTCGAGGTGAAGCAGACCAGCAACAGGCACAGCACCAGCACGCCGGCGAAGATCGTCGCGACCGTCGCGAGCTGCATGAGCAGGAATGCCGGCACCGACAGTACGAAGAAGCCGATGCAGCCGGCCATCAACACCGGCCGCCGGCCGAGGTGGTCGGAGATCCGGCCGGCGAAGGTGATCACCGCCATCATGATCACCATGCACACCAACACGATCAGCAGGCCCGGCGTCTCGCCGAAGCCGAGCGCCGCGTGCAGGTAGCTCGGCAGGTACGACAGCAGCATGTAGTCGGTGACGTTGAAGACGAGCACCAGCCCGAGGCACAGCAGCATCGCGCGCCACTCGCCGACGAGGATCTCCCGGTACTCGTGCCGCTTCGGTTTCTGCTCGTCGCTCTGCTTCTTGTCCGCGGTGATCTTCTCGTACGCCGGGGTCTCCTCCAGCCGCAGCCGCAGGTACAGGCCGATCAGGCCGAGCGGCCCAGCCACCAGGAACGGCAGCCGCCAACCCCAGGTCAGCAGCGTGTGCTCGGACAGTACGGCGGTGAGCACGGTGACCAGGCCGGCACCCATCGAGTAGCCGGTGAGGGTGCCGAACTCCAGCCAGCTGCCCATGAACCCGCGACGACGGTCCGGCGAGTACTCGGCGATGAACGTGGTCGCCCCGCCGTACTCGCCGCCCGTCGAGAACCCCTGTACCAGCCGCGCCACCAGCAGCAACGCCGGCGCGAACAGCCCGATCGTCGCGTAGGAGGGGATGAACGCGATGCTGAACGTGCCGGCGGCCATCGTGATCATCGTGGTCGCGAGGACCCGTTTGCGGCCGATCCGGTCACCGAGCGGGCCGAAGAACAACCCGCCGATCGGCCGGACCAGGAACGCCGCGGTGAAGGTGGCGAACGTCGAGATCAGCTGCGCCGCCGGATTCCCGCTCGGGAAGAACACCTTCCCCAACGTCACCGCGAGGTAGCTGTAGACGCCGAAGTCGAACCATTCCATCGTGTTGCCGATGGCCGCCGCGGCGACCGCCCGACGCAGCGTGTCCGGGTTGACCACGGTCACGTCGTCGACGGTGAGCTTCCGGCGGCCACGGTCGGTACGGCGGCGCGGGCCGAGCCGCCGCGCGGCGCGTTCGGACCGTGCCATGGCGCCCCTCCCGGCTCGCTCGGCGGCGGACCGCTACCGGTCCGCTGGCCGAACTACCCGGTCCCGGGCCGATCAACCGTCCGACGTTCACCGTTCGCGGCGAACCGGACAGCCGGGTTCGTCACACCCGGCCGGGCCGAAACGGCGCGGTCAGGTGGCGCGGCGGGCGAGGTAGACGACGTCCGGTTCGCCGCGGGCCACCTCGACCGGCAACACCCGTACGTCGAAGAACAGCTCGCCGAGCGTCGCCTCGAACGCCGGCACGGCGGCGGCGCTCCACACGGCAAGGGCGCCACCGGGCGCGAGCGCCGACCGTACCGCGGTGAGGCCGGCGACGTCGTACAGCTCGGCGTTGCCCGGCACCACCGTCCACTGTGGACCGTTATCGATGTCGAGGCAGATCGCGTCGTACCGGCCGGCCGGCGCATCGGCGTGCAGCCACCGCACCAGATCGTCGACCAGCACCGTGACACGCGGGTCGGCCAACGCGCCGTCGGAGAACCGGGACAGGTGCGCGTGCTGCCACTCCAACACCACCGGCTCCCGCTCCAGCACGGTGATCTCCGTCAACCGCCCGTCGGCCACCGCCTGCGCCAACGAGAACCCGACCCCCAGCCCGCCGATCAGCAGCCGGCGCGGCCCGTCCACCGCCGCCAACGCTTCCGTCACCAGCAGCCGCTCGGACCGACCGTCCGACGTGTCCATCAGAAACGTGCCGTTGCTGATGATCTCGTACCGGTCGGTCTGCTCGTCACGGCGCAACACCAGCTCGCCGCGCGGCGTGTCCCGACGTTCGATGGTCTCCACGGACGTCGAGCCTAGGTGCCGACGGCGGCCGCGTGCCGCTCGGTGCCGGCCGCCTCCGGCCGGATGCGGGAAGGCCGGATCACCTGTAGCGCTATGGCAGCCCCCACCCTCACCGGGGGCTCCCCGCTGACCAGCCTATCGGGGTGAGTGGGGGCCGGCGCGGGTCGCGGGAAATCTGTGGACGACGGGTACCCCTGTGGACAACGCGGCGCGGACCCGGTCGACGCGAAACGACCGGCCCCCGGCGGTACGGTGGCGACGTGCATGCGGTGATCAGGAACGCGGACGGTGGCCCCGAGGTGTTCGAGTGGGCCGAGGTGCCGGACTCGGCTCCCGGGCCCGGTGAGGTCGTCATCGAGGTGGTCGCGGCCGGTGTCAACCGCGCCGACGTCCAGCAGCGGCGCGGGCTCTACCCGCCGCCGCCCGGCGCGCCCGACTATCTCGGCCTGGAGTGCTCCGGCCGGATCTTCGCCGTCGGCGCGGACGTGACCGACTGGCAGCTCGGCGACGAGGTGTGCGCGCTGCTGCCCGGCGGCGGGTACGCCGAGCGTGTCGCGGTCTCCGCCGACACGGTGCTGCCTGTCCCCGCCGGGGTCTCGCTGCGGGACGCGGCCGGGCTACCCGAGATCGCCTGTACCGTCTGGTCCAACCTGGTCCAGGTCGGCCGCCTGAGCGCCGACGAGACGCTGCTCGTGCACGGCGGCGGCAGCGGCATCGGTACCTTCGCCATCCAGCTCGCCCGCGCCCTCGGCGCCGTCCCGTACGCGACCGCCCGGACGGTCAAGCACGAGGCGTTGCGCGCCCTCGGCGTCGAAGAGGTCTTCGACTACACCACCACCGACTTCGTCGCGGCGCTCGCCGACGCCACCGGCGGCCGCGGCGCCGACGTCATCCTGGACCACATCGGTGCCAAGTACCTGACCCGCAACGTCACCGCGCTGGCCCGCAACGGCCGGCTGGTCGTCATCGGTTTCCAGGGCGGCCGTACCGCCGAGCTCGACCTCGGCCTGCTGATGGCCCGCAACGCCTCGCTCACCGTCACCGGATTGCGTGCCCGGCCGCTGCCGGAGAAGGCCGCCATCGTCGGCGAGGTGCGCACCCACGTCTGGCCGCTCGTCACGGCCGGCGCGATCCGCCCCGTCATCGCCGACACGTTCCCGCTCCCGGACGCCGCCGAAGCCCACCGAGTCATGGAGTCCAACTCCCACCTCGGCAAACTCCTCCTCACCCGCTGACGCACCGCGGCACCTCTGCGCGCTGAGGTGCTCCCGAAGCGCTCGTGTCACCGCGGGATGCGCTCGTTGCCGACGGTGCAAAGGCCACCTCTGTCCGCTGAGGTGCGCCCCAAGCGGCGGTGTAAAGACCACCTCTGCTCATCGCTTTGACCCGCGTGGGGGAATGCGAGGAGAGGGCTTCGCCCCCTCCTCGCGCTCCTTCCCCGCCAAGGGGGCCGCCCCCTTGGCCATCCCCGCCCAGCCCCCGGTGATGCTGCCCATCGACGCTGAGCAGGCGTCGAAGAAGAACGGGCACCGGCTCGGCCTACCCATCACGGCCACGCCCGCTTCGCTTCGTGTCGTGTCGTGTTGCGGGCGGGGTTGGGTTGGTGTCGTGGCGGGCTGGGCGTCGATGGGCAGGCCGCACCGGGCCCCGTCGTTCCGAAGCGAGCCAGGCGGTGTCCTGCCTGAACACTGATTCCCGGGCAGGGGATGTCAAGGGGGCGACTGCCCCCTTGATGGGGAGGGGTGTGGGGAGGGGCGAAGCCCGCTCCCCACGTTCCCCCACGGGGGGTGAAAGAGGCGAACAGAGGTGGCCTTTACACCGCCAACACCCAGCACCCCAGCACCCCAGCCGCGCTTCGGGAGCACCTCAGCGCAAAGAGGTGGAACCCTCACCTCAGGGTGAACTGCCGCCCCAGCAACCCCTGGCGCGACCTACGCTCCTCCGCGGTCAGCGGCTCGGCGGCGGCCAGGTGCCGCTGGTACCTGTCGCGGACCGCGGCGAGCGGCTCCTCCCAGTCGCTGCCGGGCCGGTCGATCGGCACGTCCCACACCGGTACGAGCAGCCCGTGGGCGCGGAACATCCCGGCGAACCGGGTGCCGTCGCCGAGGGTCAGCGCGCCGGCGGCGGCGAGCTTGGCCAGCGCGTTCAGGGCCGGGTCCTCGTCCTCGGCGAGCACCCACCGCACGTGCGCCTTGTCGGGTACCCGGCACCAGTAGGCGCCGGGCGCCGCGGTGAGGTGCTCGGTCGGGTAGATGGACTCGTTCGCCTGGTCGAGGCTGGCCTTGACATTGGGGTCCTCGTCGGCGCCGGGCGCGATCCAGAACTCGAACCCGGTCTCGATCGTCACGTCGAGCGGGCCGTCGACCAGCACGTCCTGCAGCCGCGGACCGGGGCCGGGCAGCGCCGGTACGCCGACGGTCTGGCCGACCTCGGTGTCCAGCGCGCTGAGCAGCGAGGCGGCGATGTCGCGGCTGATGTCGCCGGACTGGAACTGGCGTTGCAGCCCGACGAGGACCGTGCCGTCGGCGCGGACCATCGCCGGCCACGCCATCGGCAGCACGGTGGCCAGGACGACCTGCCGGTCCGGGTACTTCGCCGCGTACTCCGCGGACAGCTGCAGCGGTGCGGTCGCCGCGGGGACCAGCTCCCGCAGCGCCACCCAGTCGGCCTCGCTGGCCAGACCCTCGAACGGACGCGCGACGAAGATGTCGCGCACCTTCTCCCGGCGCTCGGCGCGGGAGGCACTGTTTCGGCGACGCTTGCTCACGGCACGCCAGCCTAGGCGGTTACGCCGGGTCACCCGCAACCGGCATACGGTACGCGACCGGCCGATCGCGTACCGAGACGCCGCCACCGCGGTCCGCAACGCCCCGACCACGCCCGCGGGCGCCCGCGCCGGCGGACGGCAGCGCCCCTGCACCGTCGAAGCCCAGCCCGTCGGAAAGCCCAGCCCCCGAAAGGCCCAGCCCGTCAGAAGGCCCGCCCGTCAGAAGGCCCAGCCCCGAAAGGCCGGCCCGGCGGAAGGCCCAGCCCCGGAAGCCCAGCCCGTCAGAAGGCCCGGTCCGTCGGAAGGCCCGGCCCCGAAAGGCCCGGTCCGTCGGAAGGCTCGACGCCGAACGGCCCGGCGCCGGTACGTCAGACGGCGAGGCGGCCGTCGCTGCTGACGGCGACGAGTTCGGCCCAGACGCGGCGTCGCCCGTCCTCGGTCTGCACTCCCCAGCGGGAGGCGAGGGCGGCGACGATCTGCAGGCCACGGCCGTCGACCGCGTCCCAGTCGGCCGACCGCAGCGCCGGCGTCTCGGCCGAACCGCCGTCGATGACCGCCACCTGGACCCGGTCCGGCAGGACCGACCAGGACACCTCGATGAGCGTGTCGCGCAGCGCGCGGGCGTGCCGGGCGGCGTTACCGACCAGCTCGGACACCACCGTCACGGCGTCACTGGCCAGCTCGGCGTCGACGCCGGCGGCGCGAAGACCGGACAGCAGGCGGGTGCGGGCGAGGCTCGCGCCGCGGGCGTGATGCGGCACGAAGGTGTGCCGGGCACGCTCCCCAACGCCAGCTGTCACGTTCACGCCTCTCCCCATACGTCACACGCCTGCGCGAGGCAACCGTACCTCAGCGACCGTTCCGTCCGGATTACGCCGCCGTAACGACACCCAGCCATGCTGGCCCTCCACGATCCGACGCACCAGGTAAAGTCCCAGGCCGACGCCGCCGAAGCGGCGCCGGTCGGTCCGTTCCGCCTGCCAGAAGCGATCGAAGACGCGACCGGTGTCCTCCGGTCGTACCCCGATGCCGCTGTCGGCGATTTCGAACCACACTGTGTTGTCGTCCGCACCCGCCGTCAGCGTTATCACTCCGCCGCCAGGGGAATATTTGTGGGCGTTCTGGACCAGTTCGGTCAGTACCGTCGGTACACTGTCCGGATCTCCATACGCCGGGGGCAACCGGTCCGGCAGCGTCGGCCGCAGCCGCGCCGCCTCCTCCGGGCCCAGCCGCGCCACCGCCTCCCCGAGCGCCGCGAGCAGATCGAATTCGCGCGGTTCGAGCAACGCGTCGACCCGCTCCTCGTCGCCGCCCAGCAGCAGCCGGTCCACCAGTACGGCCAGCCGGTCGGCGCGCTCGTGGATGGCGCGGACCAGGTCGCGGCGGGTGTCGTCGTCGAGCTGGTCCCACCGCCGGTGCAGCGTGTCGACGTACCCGCGGATCACCGTCACCGGGGTGCGCAGCTCGTGGCTGGTGGTGGCGACGAACAGGTCCTTCGCCCGCTCCCGCCGGCGCGCCTCGGTGACGTCCCGGAACGTCACCACGTGGTCGGCCGAGCCGGCGAGCGCGGTACACGACACCGACAGCACCCGGGCGTCGGCGAGGTCGAGTTCCACGGTCCGGCCCGGCGGCGGCACCGCGAACGGGATCGGGTGGCCGACCGCCTGCGCCGCGGTGCGGCCGGTGATCACCTGCGCGGCCGGGTTCCAGCTGCGCACCGTACCGTCCGCGGCGACCACGGCGAGGCCGTCGGCGAGCGCGGCGACCAGCGGGTCGGTCGCCGGCGGGCGGACCACCCCGAGCAACCGGGCGACCAGCCGTACCGCGTCCCGCTCGTCCCGGTCGAGCCGCCGGTCGGGATGCAGGTACAGCCGCACCAGGCCAACCGGGCGGCCCTCGGCGTCCGGTACGGCAACGGTGACGGTCCCGGCAGCGCCGACCGCGGGCGGGTCCGTGGCGGAGTCCGCGGCGACGGTGCGACCCAGCGACCAGGCGGCGCCGGGGCTCGCGGCGACGATCCGGGCGGCGCCCTCGCCGGGGGTGGCGAACGCGGCGCCGGCGGCGCCGAGCGCGTCGGACAGCGCGATGAGCAGCTCCCGTACCGCCGGCTTCGGGTGCCGGCCGGCATCGGTGGCCCGCAGCACGCCGGCGATCAGTACGGGGAAGTCCACGGCCATCGCGGTGCAGTCTTGCCGGCCGGCAGGCAGGACGCAACCGCGCGGCGGCGACTTCGCAGCTCATACCTCAAATACGCCGGTTTGGCGTACCGGATCGGGGCAGACCCGCCGTCGGAGCCGGAGGGTGTCTCGGAGCCCTCGGGTCGAGCGAGGCGAGCCCGCTCCCGGGTCAGATGATGCGCGGGGACTCGCCGGCGGCGGCCTCCAGCGGGCGGTCGGCGGCGGCCCAGGCGCGCATCCCGCCGTCCACGTTGCGGACCTGGTCGAACCCGTTGCCCAGCAGGTACGCGGTGACCTGGGCGGAGCGGCCGCCGGACCGGCAGATCACGTACACGTCGTCGTCCATCGGCACCTCGCCCATCCGGGCGGGCACGTCCTGCATCGGCAGGTGGTGGGCGCCCGGCGCGTGCCCGGCGGCCCACTCGTCGTCCTCCCGAACATCGAGCAGGTACGCGTCGTCGGGGACGTCGGTGGCCGACACGGTGGGGACTTCTGGTGCGAACACGATGGGAGCCTTCCTGATGGTCGTCTCCCGAAACGTATACCGCGCCGTCAGGCGGCGTTCTTGTTGACCAGGGTGGGGTGGGCCGCCGCCCAGGTACCGAGGTCGTCCTCGCGGATCGCGGTGAACAGGCTGCGTCCGGTGTCGTCGAGCTGCTGGATCGCCTGCCCGTCCGGCGAGTACCCGTCGATCTCCGGCAGCCGCAGCATGGTGATGTCCGAGCCGGAGACGCGGCGCAGCGAGAACACCAGGTCGGGCAGCGCGACGCCGTTGGTGTCGACGGTCAGGTCGTCGCCGATCGCCCGGACCACCTTGTCCAGCTTCGCCGGGTTGGACAGCAGCCCCTCGTGCTCGGCCCGCGCGGCAGCCGCCTTGATCAGCTGCTGCTGGTGCCGCTGGCGGCCGTAGTCGCCGTCCGGCAGGTCCTCGCGCTGCCGCACGTAGTCGAGCGCCTCGGCACCGGTGAAGTGGTGGCAGCCGACGGTGAACAGCCGCCCGGTGTGGATCGACCTGGTGCGCTCGTCCACGCACAGCCGGATCCCGCCGAGCGCGTCGACCACCTTGTCGAACCCCTGGAAGCTGACGATGACCATGCCGTCCAGCGAGACACCGGTGAGCTGCTCGACGGTACGGGCGGTCAGTTTCGGCCCGCCGAAGTCGTACGCCGCGTTGATCTTGGATTCGCAGCCGCTGCCCTGGCCGCAGTCGTCGATCGGCACCCACAGGTCACGCGGGATGGAGATCAGGTACGCGTGCCGGTGGTCGGCGGTGACGTGCGCGATCATGATCGTGTCGGACCGGCCCAGGTCGTCGGTGGAGTCGGTGGGTCGCTTGTCCGAGCCCAGCAGCAGGTAGTTGAACGCGCCGTCGATCACCTCGTGGCCGGCCGACCCGTCGATCAGGTCGGCCCGGTGCACGCTGCTGTCGTACCGGTGCTCCAGCACGGCGCCGGCCGCCATCGTGCCGCCGGACAGCACCACCAGCACCACGCCCACCCACACCAGCAGCCGGGCCCACAGTGGCGACGTGCGCCGACCGCCCCGGCCGGTCCGCGCCTCGGCCACGGTCCGCCTCCCCGTCTCCGGGGCGGCAGTCGGCCCCGGCACGAGTCATTGTGTGCCGGGGCCGATGCGCTGCGTATCGAAAGCGCGGGTTGTTACTTCTTCTGTGGGTTTTCCTTCAGCCACTTGGCGACGGTGTCGTTGGTGACCGCGTCGTACAGCGAGGACGCCTTCTGCTTGTTCGACAGCACCACGCTCTGCCCGTCCATCGTGCCGGTGCCGTCGTTCGGGCTGGTCATGAACGTGATGTCGTTGCTGCGCAGGTTGCGGAACTGCACCGCCTCGTCGATCAGCTGGAAGCTCTTGTCCACCTGGATCACCTTGACGACCGCCTGCAGGAAGTCGTTCAGCTTCTTCGGGTTGGACAGCGTGCCGCTGCTGGCCGCCTTGTTCAGCAGCGCCTTGAGGAACGCCTGCTGGTGCTTCTGCCGGGCGAAGTCGCCGGTCGCGAACTGGTACCGCTGGCGGCAGTAGTCGAGCGCCTGGGCGCCGTCGAAGTTGTGCCAGCCCTTGGTGAACTTGCGGTGCGGCGGGTGGATCGAGGTGATCGTCTGGTCCACGTACATCCGGACCCCGCCGAGCGCGTCGGTGACCTCCTGGAAGCCCTGGAAGTTCATGATCGCGACGTGGTCGATCCGGACCCCGGTGAACCCCTCCACCGTCTTCACCATCAGCGGCGTGCCGCCCCAGGCGAACGCGGCGTTGATCTTCGCGTTGGTGCCGCCGCCGTCGGCGCCCTTCATCTCCGGCACGTACACCCAGGTGTCGCGCGGGATGGAGACCACGTAGGCGTGGTTGTGGTCGGCGTCGATGTGCAGCAGCATGATCGTGTCGGTGCGCGGCTTCTCGCCGCTCTTCTCCCAGCTCGTCCGCATGTCGCTGCCGAGCATCAGGATGTTCTGCGCGCCGTCGACCTTCTTCGCGGGCCGGCCGCCGGTCAGCCCGGCGAACGCGTCGGTCCGGTGCAGCTTGTCGTCCAGCGAGTTGGCGTACGCCCAGACGCCGACGGTGCCGATCCCGGCCAGCACCACCAGCGCCAGCACGACGACCAGGATGCGCCGCCCCCAGCGTGGCCGGCGCTTCCCGCGGTACTGGTTGCCACCGCCGCCGCCACCGCCGGGCCGGCGCGGACCGCCCGGGCCGCCGGGGCCGCCGCCTTCGCTGCGGGGACGGGCCGAGCCACGGGCCGGGCGGGACTGCCCGCCCAGGTAGCTGCGCGGCACGGTGCCGTGCGACATCCCCTCGCGGCCGGGTGTCCGGCCGGAGCGGACCCGGGCGGAGCCGCGCGCGTTCGGGGGAGTGGAAGCCATGGACCCAGCGTACGGGCAGTAGTCCCGGTACGAATGGCGCCACGACGACAGTACCGACAGATCGGGCAGCTGCCGCGGGTCGTGATCATGCCGCTGACGAGGCAGGACGCCCTGGCGGCAAGCGCTTTCTCAGAGGTTGCTGCGAATTTGGCGCACGGCGGTCGCCGCCGAGCGGCCGGGACCCACCGTGCTCGGTCCCCCCGGACCACCCGACCGCCTGACGGCGACCTGTCGGCACACCCACACTCGTCGCCGCAGCGGCGGGCGTCCCCCCGTTGGTGCGTCCACTCCGTGCCGGCGACGGCCGCGGGAAGCCGGCGGGGCACGCAATCGAACCTAATCAGGGCCAGCGATCCACCGCAGGGACCAAAGTCCCGGAAACCGTCGATGTTCGGCGGGCCCGTGCATTCCCGCCTACTCTCCCGGCATCCGGCCCGGGCACGGTTTCACGGCGTGCCGACGGTCAGGTAGCGGCCCCGGCGGTACACCAGGATCGGCTCGTCGTCGGCCAGCGTCACCTGCTGCACCGTCGCGTCGATCCGGCGGCTCCAGCCCACCTCCGCCGCCCCCTCGTACCGGCAGCCGAGCCAGCTGGTGCCCGCGGCGAGCACCGGCCCCCACTCGGTGTCCGTCCAGCCCTGCTGCGCGAACAGCCCGCCCGGCGCCGGGGCGAGGCCGCCGAACCGGTCGGCCAGCACCCGGTGCCGGTCGCCGAGCAGTTGCACCGCGAACCGGCCGGTCTGCTCGATCGCGTCGGCGAGATCGCTGTCCGGGTCGATCATGCCGACCACGCACGCCGGGTCACCGTCGACCACCAGCGTGGACGCGACGGTCAGCCCAGCCCGGCCGCGCCCGGTACCGGTGGTCCACAGCGTCACCGGGGCCGCCAGCCGGCCCCGGAACCGGCGCAGCGGATCGCGCTGCCCGGCCGGCGTCGCGTACGGGTGCTCGGCATGGATCTGCGCACCGGGTTCGTCCATGCCGCCATTCTCGCCGCGGCCCGTCACCGCCGAAGCGGTACGCCGTCGCGGGCCCTCACCGCCGAGGCGGTACGCCGACCGTCGGGCCGTCACCGCCGAAGCGGTACGCCGCCGCGGGCCCTCACCGCCCAAGCGGTACGCCGACCGTCGGGAGGTCGATCGCGGTCAGCGCGGCGTCTCGGAACGGAACGTGTGCCCGAGTTCGGCGCCGAGGCCGAAGTAGTGCCGGAAGTTGTAGATCAGCGGCTGCCACCGGGCCGGGTCGACGTGGTCGGTGCCCGGTACGACGACGTCCGCCGCGGCGTGCACCCGCAGCACGTCGGCCTCGACCACGACGAACGACCCGTCCGCGGCCGGCCGTACCCGCACCGCCCGGGCCTCCAGCTGCAGCGGGCACTCGGCGACCCGCGGCGGGCGGACCAGCTCGGCCGGCACCGGCGTCAGCCCGGCGGCGGCGAACTTGGCCGGCTCGTACCGGAAGCGGTCGGCCTTGTGCGCCGGCACCGGGGCGCGGCCGGTGAGCGGCGCGAGCCGTTCCACCGCCCGCCACAGCGCCGGATCGGGCAGGTTGACCACCAGATCCGGGCGTTCGGTGAGGTTGCCGGCGCTCTGCCCGGCCGCGCCGAGACCGAGCACGACGGTACGGCCGAGTGCCCACGCCGAGGACGTCGGCGCCAGGTTGGCGGTGCCGTCCGCGTTCTCGGTGGACAGCAGCACCACCGGAGTGCCGAAGTACAGGATGCTCGGCTCGATGGTCAGGTGCGTCGCGCTCGGTTCGAGGTTCGCCGGGGCGGCGGTGGGTGCTTCGGTCATGCCGCGACGGTAGGGCGCGGACCGTTCGGTCCCGGCCGAAGCTTCCGCACGGTCGGCCGAAGGTCTCCCGCCGGGCGGCGGTCTCCGCCGGTCAGTAGGCGCCGCGGCGGGCGAGCACCACGCCGAGGGTGCGCCAGAGGATCAGCAGATCGAAGGTGAGCGACCAGTTGTCCACGTAGTACAGGTCGAGCCGGACCGCGTCGTCCCAGGACAGGTCGGAGCGGCCGGACACCTGCCACAGCCCGGTGATGCCGGGCCGCACCAGCAGCCGGCGCCGTACGTCGCCGAGGAAGTCGCCGTCCTCCGCCGGCAGCGGCCGCGGACCGACCAGCGACATCTCGCCGAACAGCACGTTGATCAGCTGCGGCAGCTCGTCCAGCGAGGTACGGCGAAGGAACCGGCCGATCGGGATGACCCGCGGATCGTTGCGGATCTTGAACAGCAGCCCGTCAGTCTCGTTCTGGTCGGCGAGCAGCGCCAGCCGTTCCTCGGCGTCGCAGTACATGGTGCGGAACTTCCACACCTCGAACTGGTTGCCCTCGCGGCCGACCCGCGGCTGCCGGAAGAACACCGGGCCCGGGTCGGAGATCTTGATCGCGATCGCGATCGCGGCGAACACCGGGGTCAGCACCAGCAGGCCGAGCGCCGAGGCGACCCGGTCCAGCAGGTTCTTCGCCACCCAGCCGATGCCGGAGATCGTCGGCTCTTCCACGTGCAGCAGCGGCAGACCCTCGACCGGCCGGATGTGCACCCGCGGGCCGGCGACGTCGGTCAGCTGCGGCGCCACCACCAGGTCGATGCCGGTGCCCTCCAGCTGCCAAGCCAGCTTGCGCAGGCCGCCCTCCTCCTGCCGGGCCGTCCCGCACATCGCGATGGTGTCGGCGCCGATCTCGCCGACCACCTCGATCAGGTCGCGGCCCGCGTACAGCGGGACGGGCGCCTCGACGCCGCGCGCCCCGGCCCGGCCCTCGGTGAGGAAGATGCCGGTCGGCACCAGCCCGGCGTTGGGGTTGCGGGTGATCGCCCGGTAGACCTCCATCGCCTCCGGCAGCGTGCCCACCAGCAGCAGTTGCTGGGAGGCGCCGCCGCGGCGGCGGATGACCAACAGCACGATGCGGGCGACGAACCGGGCGAACAGCACGTAGCCGAACGCGGTCAGCAACGCGGTGCCGACCGCCAGCCGGGACAGGTCGGTCTTGAACGCCATCACCACGAACGACACGATCGCGACGACGATCAGCCCGGCCCGGAAGACCCGCTTGAACTCCTCGGTCCCGATGCCGAGGTACCGGCGTTCGTAGGCACGGCTGCCCCAGAACGTGATGGACCAGCCGAGCGGCAGGACCACCATGCCCCAGATGAACATCGCCAGCGGGTAGTCACCGCTGAAGCCGTCGCTGAAGCCGTGCCACGGATACTCGGTGGTCATGATCGAGGTGAGGCCGCCGAGCGAGGTCAACACCAGCTCCACCGCGGCGAGCACGAACGCGTAGGTCCGGTCCCAGCTCGGGCGGCGCTTGCGGTCGCGCAGCCAGAAGGAGCGGGTGATGCCGTTGTTGTCGTGCCCGTTCGGTGACATCTTCCGCGCCGCTCGTGTCGTCGCGGGCTCCGTCTTGGCCTGGCCCGGCGTGGTGTCCGGCCGTTCGAGGCTCGTGGTCACCTCTGTGTGCCCTCCCGCACCCCGCGCACCGTGATCGTCAGGGCCATCAGTCTGCCACGCGATGCTGTGTACTCCCCGTGACCCGCCCGACCGCCGCAACCGACCCGGTCCGCCGAAGCGGGCCGGGCGAACGCGGCGCTGCCGCTCGTCGCTCACCGGATCACTTCAACAACCTGGACATCCGGCGATCGGCCAGCGGCCGACCGGAGGTCTGGCACGTCGGACAGTACTGAAGGCTGGTGCCGCTGAACGACACCTCACGGACAGTATCACCGCAAACCGGGCAGGGAAGCCCGGCCCGGCCGTGTACTGCCATTCCTGATCGCTTTTCCGCCTTCAAGGTTGCAGAGCGTTGCCCCACCGCTCGTTTCAGTGCATCGGTCAGCACCGCGCGGAGCGCCTCGTACAGCCGGGACACCGCCGCCTCGTCGAGCCGGTCGGACAGCGCGAACGGGGACAGCTTCGCCGCGTGCAGGATCTCGTCCGAGTACGCGTTGCCCACGCCGGCGAGCGTCTGCTGATCGGTGAGCACGCCCTTGATCTGACGGTGCGTGGCGCCGAGCAGCCCGGCGAACCGCTCCGCGGACACCTCCAGCGCATCCGGCCCGAGCCGCGCGACGCCCGGCACCTCCAGCGGATCGGTCACGACGTAGGCGGCGAGCCGCTTCTGCGTGCCGGCCTCGGTCAGGTCGAAACCGGACCCGTCGTCGATGCGTACCCGCAGGGCGATCGGCCCCTTGCCCGGCCGCGGCGGCGTGGCCGGCAGCGAGTCGCGGTAGTGCAGCCAGCCGGCCCGGGACAGGTGCACGACCAGGTGCAGCACCGGCTCACCGGCGAACCGCACGTCCAGGAACTTCCCGTGCCGGCCGGCGTCGAGCAGCTCCCGGCCGACCAGCGCCGACAGCGGCGGGTCGTAGGTCTTCAGCGCACTGAACGCGACCGGGTCGGCCCGCTCGACACGATGGCCCCCCGCGCGTTCGGTGAGGTAGGCGGCCAACGCCGCGACCTCCGGCAACTCCGGCATCCGTCCAGTTCAGCAGGTCTACGCGGCGCCGTCCAACCGGTCGGGCAAAACGGGCCGGTAGGGTCTGAGCCGAGGTGGGACGCGAGTCGTCGCTCGGCGGCAACGGGGCCGGCGACGCCCAAACGGGCGTCCCGGACGGATCGGTCAGCGGGTAGGGGAAAACCGGCATGAAGGTTGTCATCGCGCACAACCTCTACTCTTCGGCGCAGCCGTCCGGGGAGAACGAGATCGTCGAGTCGGAGTCGCGGCAGCTGGCGGCCGCCGGCGTCACCGTGCTGCCGCTGCTCCGCCACTCCGACGACATCGCCGCGCTGCCGGCCACCCGCAAGGCGCTGCTGCCGTTCTCCCCGATCTACAACGCGGGCGCGCAGCGCGAACTGGCCGAGCTGATCCGGCGCGAGCGGCCGGACGTGCTGCACCTGCACAACCCGTACCCGCTGCTGTCCCCGTGGGTGGTGCGCACCGCGCACCGGTACGGGGTGCCGGTCGTCCAGACGGTGCACAACTACCGGCACGTGTGCGCGGCGGCGACGTACTTCCGGGACGGGCATCCGTGCCACGACTGCCTCGGCAAGCGCTTCCCGACCCCGGCGATCCGGCACTCCTGCTACCGGGGGTCGACCGCGCAGTCGGTGGTCATGGCGACCACGCTGGCCGTACACCGGCCGACCTGGCGCAGCGTCGACCGGTACGTGGCGCTCGCGCCGCACCTGGCCGACCACCTCAAGACGTTCGGCATCACCGACGAGCAGATCGCGATCAAGCCGAACGGCATCCCGGACCCCGGCCCGCTCGACGACAGCACCGGTGACGGCTTCCTGTTCTTCGGCCGGCTCACCCCGGAGAAGGGCGTCGACCTGCTGCTGGACGCCTGGCAGCGGCACGCCGACGGCGACGCCGGTACGTTGCGGATCGCCGGCGACGGCCCGCTGCGGGCCCGGGTCGAGGCGGCCGCCGCGGCCCGCGCCGACGTCGAGTACCTCGGCCTGGTCGACCACGCCGAGGTGGTACCGGGCCTGATCCGGGCGGCGAGCGTCGTCGTGGTGCCCTCCACGTACGCGGACGCGCTGCCGACGGTGATCCTGGAGGCGCTGGCCAGCGGCCGTCCGGTGCTCGGCACCAACGTCGGCGGCACGCCCTATCTGCTGGGGCTCGACCCGGCGCACCAGCCGGCCGACCCGGCGCCCGGCTGGGTGGTCGAGCCGGAACCGGCCGCGCTGGCCGAGGCGCTCGCGATGGCCCGGCTGCGCGCAGCACCGCTGCGGCCCGCGGCCCGGCACCGCTACCAGACGGCGTTCGCTCCGGACGTGCTGCTGCGCCGGCTGATCGAGCTGTACGAGGAGGTCGCCGCGGACGCCGCCACGGCCCGCGCGCCGCAGCGCTGACCGGTCACCTCGCGCCTCACCCGTCCCCGCGACGAGGTCGTCCGCGTCGCAGCGACGACCGGTACCGGGAGAGCTCCGGCCAACGGGCGCGAAATGCGCGAAAACCCTTGCGGTTGAGCGGGATCCGCCGAACGGCCAGTGTCCACGATCACGCTGTCGTCCGGGCGCTGCGGTGGCTACATTCTGCTGGTACACCGGTGGTCCGGCGAGTCGTCGCCGGCCCCGTTTCCCCCGCACCACCGTTCCGAAAGACCCCGCCGTGATCGCCTTTCTGGGCTTCTTCGCTGCTGCCCTCTCCACCTGCTCGCTGGTGCCGCAGGTCTATCGCAGCGTCCGTACCCGCAGCACGGGTGACCTTGCCTGGGGCTACCTGCTCGCGATGCTCGCCGGCGGGATCGCCTGGCTCAGCTACGGGCTGGCCACCCACGACGTCGCCGTGGTCGTCGCCAACGCCACCTGCTTCGCGCTGTCCGCGGTCATCGCCGCCACGAAGCTGCACGGGCGGATCCGTCCGGTGGCCGCCCTCACCGTGCTGCCGGGCGTGCAGGCGACGGCGCTGGGCACCGAGCCGACCGCGGTCGAACCGGCGGCCTGACCCGCTGCCGCGGCCCGCCAGCTCGCACCGTCGTCGAGGCAGGCAGACGCACTCGCGATCCGCCGGCCGCCACGTGGTGCCGTCAGGGGTGGATCTTCTCGCCGGCGGCGAGCATCGCGACGAACTTCTCGATCCGGCGGGCCCGCGTCTCGGGCCGCTTCGCGTCCTGGATGCGGTGCAGCACCGCGTAACGGTTCTGGCTGTCCAGGGTGGCGAAGAACTCGGCGGCGGTCGGCTGCTGCTCGAACGCGGCGGCCAGATCCGGCGGGATCGTCGCACCGGCGGGCCCGTCGTACGCCGCGTCCCACCGGCCGTCCGCGCGAGCGGCGTCGATCGCGCGCTGCCCGGCCGGCAGCATCCGGCCCGCCTCGATCAGCGCCTCGGCCTTGGCGCGGTTGCGCTTGGACCACTTGCTGCGCGGACCGCGCGGGGTCCAGCGCTGCCGGTACGACTCGTCGTCGATGCGGCGCACCTGACCGTCGATCCAGCCGACCCGCAGCGCCTCCTCCAGCGCCTCGTCGTAGCGCACCGTGGGGCGACCGGTCGCCTTCTTCGCGAACCGGATCCACACCCCGGTCGCGGTCTCGTGCTCGGCCGCGAGCCAGTCGGCCCACTCCGCCTGGTCGGCGAAGCTGCGCTCCTCCTCGTCCATGCCGCCGACCGTACCGCCCCGGTCCGACAACCTGCCCGGCTCGGGCCGAGCCGGTTGCCGCGCGCTCACCTCGGCGGCGGCGCCTCGCTGCTCGCCGTGCCGGCACCGCCGGCACGGCCGGGCGGCGCTACCGGTCGATCGGCAGGTCCGGCACGCCGGACCGGTCCGGTCGGGTGACCAGCGGCGCCCGCAGCTGCGGCAGCAGCGGCGGCCCGACCAGCGGTACCAGGTTCCACGCCACGGTCGCGCCGGTCGGCCCGACGGTGACCCGGACCCGGCTCGGGCTGGTGACCACGACCAGCTCGGCCACGAAGACCGAACCCTGCCAGGCGCCCGCGGCCGCCACCGGGCGACCCAGCGGCGCGCTCGACCACCAGTCGCCGTGCCCGACCGGTACCTCGAACGCCTCGGTACCGGCCTCGATCCGCATCGTCCAACCGCCCGGCCGCGGCTCGACCCCGATCGACGACCCCGCCGGCAGTACCGGCCCCGTCGGCCCGGGCTCGGCGGACGCCGGCGCGGTGTCGTCGGCGGCGACGGTCGCGGCGGCGCGGTGGTCGGGGCGATGCTCGCCGGGTACCGGCGGCAGTGCGAGCCCCGCCAGCCGGTCGGCCAGCTCGCGCTCCGCCCGCGCCACCGCGGCCGGCCCGAGCCGGTCCGCCACCGGGCCGTCCGCATTCGCGGCCGGATCGTCCGACGGGCCACCGCCCGCGCTTCCGGGGATCGCGGCCGGATCGTTTGACGAGCCACGCCCCGCGCCGCCGGGCATCGGGGCCGGATCGTCCGACGGGCCACCGCCCGTGCCGCCGGCGTTCGTGGCCGGATCGTTCGCCGGGCCGGGGCCCGCCCCGCGGGGTGCCGCGGCCGGCGTGCCGTCCAGCGCCGGGAGCAGGCAGTCCCACACGGCGTCGAGGATGACCTGGGTCCGCCAGGTCGCCGCGGTGACCGCGACCACCAGGTCGTACTCCGGTACCACCAGGCAAAGCTGGCCCATCGCACCGTCGCCGCGGTAGCCGTGCCGGGACCGCCAGAACTGGTACCCGTAGCCCACCAGCCAGTCCGCCTCGCGGGTCCCGTCCGCGAACTGGCGGGTCCCGACATGCCGCCGGGTGGCCAGCGCGACCCACTTGGCCGGTACCAGCTGGCGGCCCTGCCACCGGCCGCCGCGCAGCAGCAACTCGCCGAACGCCGCGACCGCCTCGGTGGTCAGGTACAGGCCGTGGAAGCCGAACGTGGCGCCACCGCGGAGCCGTTCCCACGTCACGTCGGTCACGCCCATCGGGCCGAACACCCGCTCCGCCAGCAGGTCCGGCACGGTACGGCCGAGGGCCCGCTCGATCATCCGGGTCAGCAGGTACGTGGTGGTGTTGTCGTAGGCGTGCCGCGCCCCGGGCGGCTCGTCCGGCGGCAGGCGCAGGAACCCGCGCACCAGGTCGTCGGGGTCCAGCGCCCAGGCCCGTTCCAGCGTGTCCGACCGGTGCCCGGTGGTCATCGACAGCAGGTGGTGCACGGTGAGTTGGGCGGCCCGCGGCGACACCGACTCCGGTACGTGGTCGGGCAGCACGTCGACGATCCGGTCGTCCAGCCGCAGCCGGCCGGACTCGATCGCCAGCCCCACCGCGATCGAGCCGAACGACTTGGTCAGCGAGTAGAGCAGGTGCGGCCGCTCCGGCGAGTACGGCGTCCACCAGCCTTCCGCGACGACGTGCCCGTGCCGCACCACCATCAGCGAGTGGCACTCCACCCCGGCCGCGGCAACCCGCTCCAACAGCGCCGACACCCCGTCGGCGGCAGTCCCCACCGCCGCCCGCGGCA
This sequence comes from Actinocatenispora comari, assembly GCF_017312725.1. Classification (GTDB taxonomy): domain Bacteria; phylum Actinomycetota; class Actinomycetes; order Mycobacteriales; family Micromonosporaceae; genus Actinocatenispora; species Actinocatenispora comari. The sequence goes on from NZ_BOPO01000001.1 coordinate 65,633, forward strand.
ACACCCGATCGCTTCTCACACCCGGAATTCTCGTCCGCCCGGCCACCGATTTTCCCGGCGCCGAACGCGGCGACCGCTCGCCGACGCCAGCACCCCGCCCCGTACCCGTCCTTCCAGCGACGATGCCGCGGCCACTTTGGCGTCGGACCCGCCGACGGCGGAACCCGACCTCGGCATCGACCCGTCCGGCGACGGAACCCGCTATCCGGCGAGGGCGCCCGACCCACCCGCGACCGCACCCGGCGTACCGGCGACGGTCGCGAGCGCGCGCACCGCGATCCGGTACAGCGAGGCCTGCACGGCGGTGCCGATCGCGGCGCCGGACATCAGCCCCCACGCCGCCCCGGGCAACCCGCCGAGCAGCGCGCCGAGCACCAGCCCACCGAGCGTCGCCACCGAGTAGGCGAGGTACTGCGTGAACAGCATCCGGGCCCGGTGCATGCCGCGCATCGCCACCGTGAACGGGATCTGCAGCAGGTACAGGCCGGCCTGCAGCGCGATGGGCAGCGCGATCGCCGCGACCGCCAGGTACGCCCCGGACCGGTACAGCGACAGCAACGGATGCGCGAGCGGTACGGCGACGGCCAGGATGCAGGCGCCGATCGCCGCGTTGACCGCCAGCACGGTACGGGTCTGCCGGCGCAGCCCGGCCACGTCGTGCGCACCGGCCAGCGCGGACGCCCGCGGGACGAGCAGTCCGTTGAGCGCCATGGTGAAGCTCTGCGCCGGCTGCAGCACGACGATCTGCACCAGCCGCAGCCCGGAGTAGGCGGTGGCGCTGAGGATCCCCTGTACCAGGCTGGCGATCAGCAACGTGGTCAGCTGCGCCAGCACCCCCGTCCCGGTGAACCAGCCGAGCAGGTGCCGGGTGTCGTGCAGCCACCGCGCCGGCCGCCCGGCGAACGGGTTGATCCGGGTTCGCGCGTAGAACACCAGCGCGCCGGCGGTGGCGCCGACGCCCCAGCAGGCGATCAGCGGTCCGCCGCCGACGTGCCCGGTCAGCAGCAGCGCCGCGACGCAGGCGCCCTGCACGACCACCCAGCAGCCGTCGATGATCAGCGCCTGGGACTGCCGGCCCCGGCTCTGGTAGGTGTAGCGGGCCAGGTCCTGCAGCAGGATCGACGGCACGAACGGCGCGCACCACACCAGGTCCGCCACGTAGTGCTGCGGCCCCAGCAGCCACCCGCCCAGCAGTACGACGACGCCGAGCAGGCCCAGCGTCGCGCTGGTGGCGTGCGCGTTCGCGAACTGGCGGCGCCGGTCACCCGCGTCGGCGAACCGCGGTACGTGCGCGAGCAGCACGTCGCCGACGAACGCGCGGCCGAGCCCCTGCACGAACACCAGCACGGCCACCGCGTACAGCATCAGGCCGGCCTCGCCGACCGGCAGCACGCTGGTACCGAGCAGGCCGGTACCAGCCGTGGTCAGCGCGACGAGCGCCTGGTCGGCAAGGCCGGCGACGGTGCGGCCACGCAGCCCGCTCACCGCAGGCTGGCCCGCCCCGCCGCCGCGATACTCGCCGCCAGAAACACGCAGTTGACCAGCGAGAACAGCACCATCACCCAGATCGTCCCGGCCGGCCAGACGGCCAGCACCAGGCCGATCAGGAACAGCATCGCGCCGTAGTCGCGGATCAGCTTGACGACGCGGACCGGCAGCGACGAGGAGGTCACCAGGCTCTCGTTGGTGCCCTCCTTGGCCATCACCGAGGTGACCAGGTTGACCATCCAGGACGACGCGAACACCGCCACCAACCAGACCGGCGTACTCGCCCGCTGCGCCACCGCCACCGAGCCGACCGCGGCGACCAGCGAGATCTGTACCGCCACGTCGACCAGCACGTCGACCCGGGCGCCGGCCGCGCTCCCGGAGCCGGCCACCCGGGCGAGCTGCCCGTCGGCGCAGTCCAGCGCGTACGCGACGTGCCACACCAGGAACGCCAGCACGCCGACGAGCCAGGCGGGCAGGCGGCCGGCGGCGACCGGACCGGCGGTGAGCACGACGGCGACCGAGGTGGCCACCCCGATCACCAGGTTCGCCGCGGTCAGCGCGGTCGGCGGCAGCCCGAGCCGGTACGCCGCCAGCGCGAAGACCGCGCCGAGCCGCTGGTCGAACGTCTCGGTGAACAGCCCGCCGCCGCGGTTGACGGCGAGGAAGTCGGCCGCGGTGGGCTCGGGCTTCGCCCCGGACCCGGTCTCCGGCTCGGGCACGAGCCGGGTCTCAGCCCCGGACACCGGGCTCGGTCGAATCGAGCTCGTTGGCCTTGGTCAGGTCGGGCTCGAAGTCGACCTCGACGCAGCCGTACGCGGAGATGTCGATCGCCGACACCTTCATCCCGGCGGTGCGGATGGCACCCTCGATACCGCCCTCGAAGTACTCCTGGTCGTCGACCAGGTCGAGGTGCTCGATCAGCGTCGCCTTGTCGGCCGCGGAGATGTGGTTGATGCCGACCGCCTCGCCGAGGCCGCCGACCACCTTCTTGGACAGCTCGGCGATGTAGCCGGCCGCGTCCAGCGTGTACTTGACCTCCTCGTCGGCGACGCTCTCGGTGTTGACCGCGACGAAGCTGCGGTCGGCCTCGATCGCCGGGCGCAGCTCGTCGAGCAGGCCGGGCACGAACACCACGTCGCCGTTCATCCAGAGCACGCCGCCGGGCGGGGACAACCGCAGCGCCTTGAGCAGGCTCTTGGAGGTGTTGGTCTGGTCGTACGACTCGTTGTAGACGAAGCTCGCCCGGTCGCCGGACTCCTCCATGATCAGGTCCTTCTTGAACCCGACCACGATGGTGACGTGCGCGTCGTCGCCGAAGGTGGCGCGCAGGTGGTCGAGCTGCTGGCGCTGGATCGTGCGCCCGTCGGCGAGCCTGGTCAGCGGCTTGGGGTGCGGTCGCCCCAGCCGGGTGCCCATTCCCGCGGCGAGGATGACGACATTGAGCGGCACGTCCCGGCTCCCTTCGACTGACCGATCACTCGGGCGAGGATATCCCCGCCGATCCGTGACCATCCGTGCATCTCGGTCCGCGCTGCCGGGCTCGGCTCGGTGCCGGGCGTGTCGGCCCGCGGCGGTATCCCGCGACGGTACCGCCCGGCGACCGGCGACCTCCGCCCACCGCCCGGGCCGGCCCGAACGGGCAGGTCGGCCCCGATCGTGTCGAAACCCTTGTGACTTGCGCCACGGGCGGGACAATACCGGTAAGGCGCGGGTACAACGCCCGGCATGTCAGCTTCGCTAGCAATCGTCCGCGCTGCGGTGAATGGAGTGAGATGCCATGCAGGTACGCGAGGCCATGAACCCGGTACTGGTGTCCATCGGTCCCGGCCACACCCTCCGCCAGGCCGCCGCACTGATGTCGCAGCGCGGCGTCGGCGCGGCCGTGGTGATCGACCCCGACGCGTACGGCCCGGGGATTCTCACCGAGCGCGACGTGCTGCGCGCGATCGGGGCCGGGCTGGACCCCGACGTCGAGACCGCCGAGTCGCACCACACCCGTGACCTGGTCTTCGCCGGCCCGGAGTGGACGCTGATCGACGCCGCGCAGGCGATGATCCGCGGCGGGTTCCGGCACCTGATCGTCATCGACCACGACGACGTCGTCGGCATCCTGTCGGTACGCGACATCGTCCGGCACTGGTCGCGGGCGGCCGCGGACCTGCGCACCACGGCCTGAGCCGGGTCACGCCGGGCCCGGCCGCCGCCGCGACCGGCTGCCCGCGGGATGCGACCCGGGTCACTCGCTGGCGGCGACCGGCTCCGACCGGTCGGGGCGCCGCAGGCAGGCGCGCTCCACCTCGCCGGTCACACCGGCGGTGGAACTGGGCCGGACCGCGTCCCGCACGGTGCGCAGCGTGTCTTCCAGGGCGGCGAGCGCCTCGGGGGCGAGCAGGCCGGTGAACCAGGTCTCGATCAGCGCGTTGTGCTCCGGCAGGATCCGCTCGACGCGGTCCTGCCCGGCCTCGGTGAGCACCGCGAAGAAGCCGCGCCGGTCGCTCGGGCAGGCCTCCCGGGTGACCAGGCCGTCGCGTTCGAGCCGGTCGACGACCCGGGTGACCCCGCTGGTGGACAGGATCGTCTGGGCGGCGAGGTCGCTCATCCGAAGCCGGTACCGGGGGGAACGGGCCAGGCGGATCAGCACGTCGAACTCGGCCAGCGACAGCTTGTGCGCCGCCAGCAGTGGCTGGAACTTCTCGTTCAGCCCGGCGTGCACCTCGTTCAGCAGGCCCATCGCGGTGATCCGCGGGTCCGTGAAGACCTCCTTCGTCATGCCTCCCAGGCTAGCAGTAGTTGACGAACGAAATATTTGCTGAGTAGATTGTTGTTGAGGCAAGTACAACTGCCAGCGCCTGGAGAGGACGAGGACATGAGCGAGAGCACCCTGGCCACCCGCGAGTGGGACGGCACCACCATCCCGCAGCCCGGCACCTACACGCTGGACGTCGCGCACACCCGGGTGGGCTTCGTCGTCAAGCACATGATGGTGAGCAAGGTTCGCGGCCAGTTCGGCGAGTTCGACGCCAACATCACGGTCGCAGAGGACCCGACGCAGTCGAGCGTCGCCGCCACCATCAAGATCGCCAGCGTCAGCACCGGCCAGCAGGGTCGCGACGACCACCTGCGGACCGGCGACTTCTTCGAGGCGGAGAAGTACCCGGAGATGACGTTCACCAGCACCGGCATCACCGGGCATCACGGCGACACCTTCACCCTGGCGGGCGAGCTCACCATCAAGGACGTCACCCAGCCGGTCGAGCTCAAGGTCGAGCTCGAGGGCGTGGCCCTCAGCCCGTACGGGCATCAGGTGTTCGGCTTCACCGCCAGCACCGAGATCGACCGGGAGACCTTCGGCCTGACCTACAACACGACGCTGGAGACCGGCGGCGTGATGATCGGCAAGAACGTCAAGATCGAGATCGAGGGCGAAGCGGTCGCCGCCTCCTGACCCGCGATCCGGCACCCGACGGCGCCCGCCGCTCCCCCGCGACGGCGCCGTCGTCGTGTCCGGCGAACCTCGTGCCGGCCGAGGACGTACCGCTTGGCCACGGCCAAGCCCGGCGGGGCGGCCGGGACCGGCGAAAGTGTCCGCGTCCCGACAGTACGGACGCCGCACGCCGGCCGGGTCGGGCCGCCCGGGAACCCGCCTGTACCTGCGGGAACGCCGAGCGCCCGGGCCGGCCGGCGCCATCCTGCCGGATCGGCCCGGCAGTGGCATGATCGAACGGCTGTAGCGTGCCGGTGACGGTCCGGTTACGGTTGACTCGCACCACATCGGGTGACGCGGGAGGACCGATGGGTAAGCAGCTCGACACGCACACGTTCACCCGCCAGGATCGAGCGCGCTACCGGGAAAAGGTGCGCAGCTGTCTGGACGTCTTCGCGTTGATGCTCAACGACTTCGCGTTCGACTCGGACAAGCCGCTGACCGGCCTGGAGGTCGAGATCAGCCTGGTCGACGACGACGCGAACCCCGCGATGTGCAACGCGGACGTGCTCGCCCGGGTGGACGATCCGATGCTCCAGGCGGAGCTGGGCCGGTTCAACCTGGAGATGAACGTGCCGCCCCGGCTGCTCGCCGGCGACGGCTTCGACGACTACCGGCGCGACATCAGCGGACGGCTGGCCCGCGCCGAACGGTCCGCCAGCGGGATCGGCGCGCACCTGTGCCTGGTCGGTACCCTGCCGACGCTGCGCGAGGAACACACCGGCACCGAGACGCTGTCCGGCGGCGAGCGGTACCACCAGCTCAACCAGCAGATCATCCAGGCGCGCGGGGAAGACCTGAGCATCGACATCCGCGGCATGGAGCGGCTGTCCACGATGACCGACTCGATCGTGCTCGAGGCCGCCTGTACCAGCCTGCAGTTCCACCTGCAGGTCTCGCCGGACGCGTTCGCCGACACCTGGAACGCGGCGCAGGCGATCGCCGGCGTGCAGTGCGCGCTGGGCGCCAACTCGCCCTACCTGTTCGGCCGGGAACTGTGGGCGGAGACCCGGATCGCGCTGTTCGAGCAGGCCACCGACACCCGGCCGGCCGAGCTGAAGGCGCAGGGGGTACGCCCCCGGGTCTGGTTCGGCGAGCGGTGGATCACCTCGATCTTCGACCTGTTCGAGGAGAACGTGCGGTACTTCCCGCCGCTGCTGCCGATCCTGGACGACGAGGACCCGAAGCAGGTGCTGGCCGAGGGTGGCGTACCGAAGCTCGGCGAGCTGCGGCTGCACAACGGCACCGTTTACCGGTGGAACCGCCCGGTGTACGACATCATGAACGACCGGCCGCACCTGCGGGTGGAGAACCGGGTACTGCCGGCCGGCCCGACCGTCGCCGACATGGTGGCGAACGCCGCGTTCTTCTACGGCGTGGTCCGGCAGCTGTGCGAGCAGGACCGTCCTATCTGGACGCAGATGACGTTCAGCTCGGCCGAGGAGAACTTCCACACCGCGGCCCGGGACGGCATCGAGTCCCGGCTGCTGTGGCCGGCGCTGGGCGAGGTGCCCGCCACCGAGCTGGTGCTGGAACACCTGCTTCCGTTGGCATACCAGGGACTCGACGAGTTCGGGGTCGACGCCGCGGTGCGCGACCGGCTGCTCGGCATCATCGAGGGCCGCTGCCGTACCGGCCTGAACGGCGCGCAGTGGCAGGTGGAGACGGTCGCGAAGCTGGAGGACGACCGGCAGCTCGACCGGCACCAGGCGCTGGCGGCGATGCTGCAGCGCTACTGCGAGCACATGCGCGACGGCAACCCGGTGCACACCTGGCCCATCGGCTGACCGCCCCCCACCGACCGCGGCAGGCCCCGGTCGCCGAGTACGCCCGTGTCGTCGCGGGCCGGTGTCGCCGAGCGGGCCGGTGTCGCCGGCTGGTCAGAGGTGGCGCAGGCAGCGCCACTGGGCGGCGTACTCGCGGTAGCCGAGGCGGGCGTTGATCGCGAGCATCGGCGCGTTCTGCTCGTCGTTTCCGGTGTACGCCTCGGTCAGGCCGCGCTCGACCGCACGCCGCAGCGACGCCACCTTCACCAGCGTGCCGAGACCCCGGCCGCGGTACGCCCGGCGGGTGCCGGTCATGCCCGACCAGTACCGCGGCGGGTCGGTCCGGGCCAGCGTGAACGCGGCGACCGTCCCGTCCACGACCGCCGCCATGCTCAGCTCGCGGTCGGTGTCCGGCGGCTGCCAGGCGGCCGCCAGCCAGCCCTCGTACGGCAGGTCGTCGACCGGTACGTCGCCGGGCTCGTCCCGGCTCGCGTCCGCGTCCGCCGACCAGAGCGGGCGCGGATCGTCGGCGAAGTCCGACCACGGGCGCAGCTCCACCCCGGCCGGTACCACCGGCTCCGGCAGCCGCGCCGCCGACAGCTCCGCCCGCTGGTACCGGGCGCGGCGTCGACGCTGGTAGCCGTGCTGGTCGGCGAACCGTTCGGACGCCGGGTCGGTCGACCCCCAGGCCTGCACGTCCCGGACACCGAGGCCGCGCAGGTGGTCCTCGGCGGCGGCGAGCAGCGCGGCACCGGCGCCGCGCCCGCGGTACGCCGGGAGCACCGAGACGTGCGCGAACCCCTGATGGGGCACCGACGTCTCCCAGTCCAGGCCGCACCGCACCAGGCCGACGGGCGTCCCGTCGAGTTCGGCGACGAACACCCGGAACCGCTGCGCCGCCGGCGCGTGCCCGAACTGCCACGCCAGCCCGTCCCGGCTGCGTACCAGGTAGGGGTGCACCGTGCGGATGATCTCGTGCAGGCGGTCGAGGTCGGTGTCGGACCGGAGGTCCCGTACGGCCGCTGGCATGCCCGCACGCTACCGTGCGAGAGAGGCGGTACAGGAGGGGCGATGCTGACGACGCTGGCGTGGGCGGTGATCGGCGGTGCGGTGATCGGGGTGCTGGCCCGGCTGCTGATTCCGGGCCGGCAGCCGGTGTCCTGGTGGGCCAGCATCGCGGTCGGCGTGGCCGCGGCGTTCGTCGGTACCGGCGTCGCCGAGGTGTTCGGGTTCCGCGACACACCCGGTATCGACTGGAAGAAGCACGTGCTGCAGCTCGGGTTGGCGGTGCTCGGCATCCTGGTGCTGACCGGCATCAACCGCCGCCGACACGCCGCCCGCCGCGGCTGAGCCGGCCGGCAGCCACGGGTCGCACCCGTCGACGCCGGACGCGCGGGTCAGCGCGACTGGCCGACGGTGATCCAGGCGCGCTCGTCCTCGGTGAGTTGTTGGACGGCGGCCGGCAACCGGCCCTCGACGACGTGGCCCAGGGTGACCGACTCCAGGATCGACCGTTCGCTCGCCCGCAGCGCGATCCACACCTCCTGCAGCGGTCGCGCCGCGCCGGTGTAGTCGACGTGTTCCGGCCGCTCGCCGCGCACCCCGAGCAGCGGGCCGTCGACGGCCCGGATGATGTCGGCCAGCGAGATCTCCTCCGGCGGCCGGGCCAGCCAGTAGCCGCCGACCGGGCCCCGCTGGCTGCGCACCAAGCCGGCCCGGCGCAGCTGGTTGAGGATGTGCTCCAGGAACTTGCCGGGGATCTCCTGGGCGCGGGCGAGCTGCTCGGAGGTGACCGGCGACTCGGTCGCGGCGGCCAGCTCGGCAGCGGCGCGCAGCGCGTAATCGACTCGGGCGGACAGCCGCATGGCTCGATTATCGTCCGTCGCCGGGTGTCGGCTCGGGCCGGCCTGGGATCAGCCTGTGTACCAGGCCGAAATCGATGGCAGCCGATGCCGACAAATCCCGCCGATCGGACAGTGCGCTCTCGATCTCGGACTGGCTGTGACCGGTACGGTCGGCGAGCCGGACGGCGAAGTCCTCCAGCAGCCGCAGGTGCGCCCCGGCCGCCCGGGTGACGTCCTCAGCGGTACCGGCCAGCTCGTCCACCCGCGGCTCGGCCAGCACGAACCTGGCGTGCGGGTACGCGAGGCGGTCGCCGGCGGCGGCGTAGACGCCGATCGCCGCGCCTCCGACGGTACCGAGGGCGACGGCCCGGACCGGGGTCTGCATCAGCTCCAGCACGTCGATCAGCCCGAACGCGGCGGCGAGCTCACCGTCCGGGCTGGACACGTGCATGGTGATCGAACCGCGCGGCCCGGCCAGGGCGTCCAGGGTCATCAGCGCGGCGCTGACCCGGGAGGTCAGCTCGGGCGTGATCGGGCCGGACACCGACACGGTCTGCTGCTCGAACATCCGCTGTTCCAGCCAGGACGCCGGGCCGGCGGCGGCCAGCCGGTCCGGCCCGCCGAACCGGGACGGCTCGGGCTGCCGGTCGGGCATCCCCGGTCGCCGACCCGGCACGTCGCCCGGGTCGTCGGGCGGGCGCCAGTCGGGAATCCCGCCGTACCGCGCCGTCGTGCCGTAGCTCATCGACCCTCCCCCTTCACCGGAAGCTCGATGCGGCACCACGCGCAGCACCCGTGGCTCGCTCGCTGGCGCTCACTCATCGAGCCCTCTCCCTCGGACGACCCGCTCGGTCGTGCTCGCTCGCCGGGGCTCCGCTCCGCCGTCACGCAGCCGCAGGTCGAGCCGGCGGTGCACGGCACCGGCGTAACGCTCCAATGTGGACAGTCGGGCGTCGACGGCGCCGGACTCCAGCCGGGCGACCGCCGACTGCGAGGTACCCATCCGGGCGGCGACCTCGGCCTGGGACAGCCCGGCCGACCGCCGCTGCGCCACCAGCTCGGCGAGCAGGCCGCGGCGGCGCTGCGCCATGCCCCGGAAACCGGGGAAGACCGGCAGCTCCTCGTCCTCCTCCGACGTCATATCAAATATGCTATCCCGGTCGGCGGGCCGCGGCCACCGCGACGCGGACCCCGGCTTGCCGGGCGTTCGGCGACTTCGGCAGGCTGTCCGCATGGATCTCGTGCCGGACAACGTCGGCCGCGACGGCGCCGACGGCTTCAACTTCCGCAACCAGGTGGCCGGGCCGCCGGTTCCGATCAACGGGGCGGCCCACCGCGCGGCCGACCAGGCCGCCGCCGAGGCGGTCGCGGCCATCGACGACGCCCAGCTGGCCGACCATCCGCTGGTGCAGGGGCTGCTCGCGGAGCTGCCGGACCGCGACGCGCGGCTGCCCGAGGGCTGGCTGGACCGCTGGCTGGAGGCGGCCCGCGCAGTGCTGGAGCTGCTCTACACCCGGCGCTGAGCCAACCGGGTGGCCGCGTCGCGGCCGACCAGCCAATCAGCGACCGCGTTTCGGCCGGCCAGCCGGTCGGTGGCCGCGTTGCGTCCGGCCAGCCGGTCGGTGGCCCGCGTTGCGGCCGACCAGACGGCGAGTGCCGCAGCGCAAGAATGGACGGAGCAGCGGCCCGGGGCAACGCCCCCCAACATCGACCCCGGGCCCGACCGCCTTCGAACTCGGCGGTGTGCTCCGCGCCGATGACGTTATCGACCGATGCTGCCAGGAACCTGAGTGCCAGCATCGGGTTGCCTCAACAGCGATCCCCCGCCCCGACACCACTCGGTCACCGAACGGAACGCGGGTCGCGGCGGGTGAGCCGACCGCGACCCGTCGTGTACCGCCGGGTCACGTCGACAGCGCGCCGACCGCGTTCCGGTACGCGTCCATCGCCATCCGCCACAGCAGTCCGCCGGCGGAGACACGCGCCACACCGAGCGCGGCGAACTCGGCCGGGCTCGGGCCGTCCGGCCGCCAGTGCACGTTGACCGGGCCGTCGATCCCCTCCACCAGCCGGGAGACCGTCGTCGGCGGGCAGAAGATCGGGTACACGCAGTCCGCGCCGGCGGCCAGGTACCGGTTGGCGCGGGCGATCGCGGCGTCGACCTGTTCGGCCTCGGACAGCCCGGGCGTGCGGAGGAACACGTCGACCCGCGCGTTGAGGACCAGCGGAACGCCGGCCGCCACCGCCGCCTCGCGCACCCCGGCCAGCCGGGCCGCATGAGTGTCCACATCGGACAGTACGCCGCGGGTCGAGTCCTCGATGTTGGCGCCGACCGCGCCGGCCGACACCAGCGCGGCGACCAGCTCGTCGGCGGGCAGCCCGTACCCGTCCTCGGCGTCGACCGTGACCGGCAGCTCCACCGCGCGGGCGATCCGGCCGGCCGCGGCGAACATCAGCTCGGCCGGCGCGCCGCCGCCGTCCGGGTAGCCGAGCGACTCGGCGACCGCGACGCTGCTGGTGGCGACCGCCGGGAAGCCCTGCTCGGCCACGATCCGGGCGCTGTGCGCGTCCCAGGCGTTCGGCAGCACGACGGGCCTGCCGGGCCGGTGCAGCGACCGGAACGCGGTCGCCACGTCGGCCAGCGCCGGCGCCGTCACGCGGTGGTCCGGTCGAGCGGCCGGCGGTGCGACACGTACCCACCGGGGACGGTGCGGCCGGTCACCGCGAGCCGGTTGAACGCGTTGATCACGACGGTCGCCCACACCACCGCGGACAGCTCCGTCGGCGACAGCACCGAGGCGGCCGCGTCGTACACCTCGTCCGGCACGAAGCCGTCGGTGAGCACCGTCACCGACTCGGCCAGCGCCAGCGCCGCCCGCTCCCGCTCGGTGAAGAACGGCGTCTCCCGCCACGCGTTCAGCGCGTAGATGCGCTGCTCGGTCTCGCCCAGCGCGCGGGCGTCCTTGGTGTGCATGTCGATGCAGAACGCACAGTGGTTGAGCTGCGAGCAGCGGATCTTCAGCAGCTCCATCAGGAACGGGTCCAGACCGGCGGCCTCGCTGCGCCGGTGCAGCTCGCGCAGCGTCTCGTACATCTCCGGGTGCGTCGCACTCATGCTCGTCCGCGTTGTCATGCCTCGACCCTAGGTTGGCGACCGGCCACGGATAGGGTCCAATCCGATGTCCGAACCATGGTCCATTGCCGGCGTCGACCTGCACCTCGACCTCGGTACCGGCGGGCGCCGGGCCGGGCTGACCGACGCGCTGCGCGAGGCGGTACGAGCCGGGCGGCTCGCACCGGGCACCCGGCTGCCGGCGAGCCGGACGCTCGCCGCCGACCTCGGGCTGTCCCGCGGCACCGTGACCGCCGCGTACGGGCAGCTCGCCGCGGAGGGTTACCTGCTGGCGCGGCCGGGCGCCGGTACCGTCGTGGCGCCCCGGGCCACCGCGGCCCGGCGGCCGGTGCCACTGGACCGGCCCTGGCGCCCGGTGGTCCGGTACGACCTGCGGCCCGGTTTGCCCGACCTGTCGGCGTTCCCGCGCCGCGACTGGCTCGCCTCGGCGCGTACCGCGCTGACGGCGGTGGACCACGCGGCGCTGGGCTGGGGCGATCCGCGCGGCCACGCCGACCTGCGCGCCGAGCTGGCCGGCTACCTGGGCCGGGTCCGGGGCGTACGGACCGAGCCGGACGCGGTGATGGTCTGCGCCGGGTTCGCGCACGGGCTGGCGCTGGTCTGCGCGGTGCTGCGGGACCGCGGGGTGCGCGCGATCGCGCTGGAGGACCCGTACCTGCCGCCGTACCGGGAGGTGGCCGAGGCGGCCGGGCTGCGCACGGTGCCGGTACCGGTCGACGCGGACGGCATCCGGGTGGACCGGCTGGCGGCGGCCGACGTGGGCGCGGTGGTGGCGACGCCGGCGCACCAGTTCCCGCTCGGCGTCGCGCTCGCGCCGGCGCGGCGGGTGCAGCTGGCCGACTGGGCCCGCCGCACCGGCGGGCTGCTGGTCGAGGACGACTACGACGGCGAGTACCGGTACGACCGGGAGCCGCTCGGCGCCCTGCAGGGCCTGGCCCCGGCGTCGACCGTCTATCTCGGTACCGCCAGCAAGACGCTCGCGCCGGGGCTGCGGCTCGGCTGGCTCGCGGCGCCGCCGGAACTGGTCGCGCCGCTGGTACGGCAGCGCCGGCACACCGACCGGCACACCGGGATCCTGGAACAGCTGACCTTCGCGGAGCTGATCCGGTCCGGCCGGTACGACCGGCACGTGCGACGCAGCCGGATCACCTACCGGCGCCGGCGGGACGAGCTGGTCGCCGCGCTGCCGACCGGCCTGCCGGTCACCGGCATCGCCGCCGGGCTGCACCTGCTGGTCGGGCTGCCGGCCGGGGTGAGCGAGTCGGCGGTGGTGAACGCGGCGCGGCGGCGTTCGCTCGGGCTGGAGGGCCTGTCCGCGCACTACGGCCGGTCCGGCCGCCGGCCGCCGCAGCTGGTGATCGGCTACGGCACGCCGCCGGACCACGCGTTCCGGCCGGCGCTGCGGGCGCTCGTCGACCTGCTCCACGAGTACCCGGGGCGCTGATCGCCGGGATGCGGCGCCGGCGATCGGCCCAGCAGCGCAACGGGCGACCGCGCGGCAACACCGGCCCGAACGGCAGGGCGATGGGCGGCGCCGGCGGCGGGCCGGCGGCGGTCAGGAACTCGACTCGGGCGCGGACTGGAGGGCGACCGTCTCGCTGACCGGCCGCAGCAGCCCCAGCAGGCCGATCCCGCACGCGGTGACCGCGGCGCCGCCGGCCAGGTCGAGCACGAAGTGGTTGCCGGTGGCGAGCACGACCAGCCCGGTACAGGCCGGGTAGCAGACCGCCAGGGCCCGCACGAACCAGTGCCGGACCAGCCAGAACACCATCGCACCGGCCCACAGCGCCCAGGCGAAGTGCAGGCTGGGGAACGCCGCGAACTGTGCCGCGGTGTGCTCCATCGGGCCGCTGGAGTAGTCCCCGATGCCGGGGAAGACCGCCATCGTGTCCACGATCCCGGCGCCGGGCACCAGGCGGGGCGGTGCCACGGGTACCGCGTAGTAGAGGACGAAGCCGAGCAGCGTCGGCACCGCGAGCAGGAACCGGGCGTACGGGTAGGCGGCGCGGCGGCGCAGGAACAGCCACAGGATCACCGCCGGGGTGACCACCTCGTGCAGCAGCACGTAGTAGTCGTTCGCCACGGTGGCGAGCGTCGGGTGCCCGGCGAGCGCGCCGTTCAGTGGCGCCTCCACGTCGATGCCCAGCCACCGCTCGGCGGCCAGGAACGCGTTCGCGTGCCGTATCGCGGGGACCGGCGAGACGTTGATCTGGTGCTGGATGAACGTGTAGAGACCGAACCCGATCCCGATGATCAGCAGCTCGCGCCACCACTTCGCCGGCGCGAGCCACCAGCGGGGCCGGGCCACCGGCTCGGTCCCCTCCTTCGCCGCTTCGTCGGTCAAGGTCACGGTTTCCATCGTCCAACGAAGATCACCGAGCGCCCACGGCATTGCCGAATCTCACGTCCGGGGCGGCGGTCAGCGTTCGAGGAAGTCGAGCAGGACGTCGGTGAACAGCTGTGGATGTGACCTACTCCACAGGTGCCCGACGCCGTCCACCAGGCGCAGTTCGGCCGCCGGGATGCCGGCCGCGAGCTGGTGCGCGGAGGCGAGGTTCGCCCGGTCCCGGGTGCCGCACAGCACCAGCGTCGGCGCGTCGATCTCGGCGAGCCGCGGCCGCAGGTCGACGCCGGCCAGCTCGCGCATCTCGGCCAGCAGGTTGGCCTTGCCGATCCGGGCATGGTCGGCGCGGGCCTGCTCGGCGTACTCGGCGGGGACCGCTCGGGCGTTGATCGCCGCGAGTGCGCCGGCGGGCAGCACCGCCATCACCGCCCGCTGCACGGTGAGCAGCGGCGGCGGGTACGCGATGCCGCCGGACAGGACGAGCCCGCGGACGGCGTCCGGCCGGGCCAGCGCGGCCCGGACCGCGACGGTGGCCCCGAGCGACAGCCCGACCAGGTACGCCGGTTCGTCGAGCAGGTCGGTGACGGTGTCGACGGCGGCGGCGAGGGTGAACGGGCCGCCGTCCCGGCCGGGCAGCTCCGGGGTGTGCACCCGGTGCTGCGGGGTCAGCCGGTCGCGCTGCGGCTGCCAGTACCGCGCGGTGACGCCGGCGGGGTGGATCAGCACGAGGGTGCTCACCCGAGGTGGTGTACCACGCCGACACCAACTCGGTGGGCCACCGCGGTGCCGAGCGGCTAGGTTCGCACTCGTGCCGAACTATCCGAAGATCGAGCTGCACGTGCACCTGGAAGGTGCGATCCGGGCGCACACGCTGCTCGACATCGCGCGCCGCAACGGCGAGACGCTGCCGGCGGACACCGTCGAGGGTCTGGCCGAGCTGTACGAGTTCACCGACTTCAGCCACTTCATCCGGGTCTGGCAGCTGACCACGAACTGCCTGCGCACCGCCGAGGACTTCCAGCAGATCGTGGTCGACTACGCCGCCGAGGCCGCCGGGTACGGCGCGGTCTACGTGGAGGGCATCTTCTCCCCGCCGGAGCGGGTCCAGCAGGGCATCGACTGGGCCGCCATGTACGAGGGGTACTGCGACGGCATCGTCGCCGCCCGCGAGCGGCACGGCGTCGAGGTGCGGCTGACCCCCGACCTGTACCGCAACGGCTGCCCGGTGGAGCTCGCCGAGGAGTGCGCGCGCTGGTCGGTGCGGTACGCCGACCGCGGCATCGTGGGGTTCGGCATCGGCGGGATGGAGGTCGGCCGCTCGGTCCGGCCGTACGTGCGGGCGTTCGACATCGCCCGGGACGGCGGCCTCGCGATCGTGCCGCACAGCGGCGAGACCACCGGTCCGGAGTCGATCCGGGAGGTGCTCGACCTGCTGCGGCCGGACCGGATCCGGCACGGCATCGGCGCCGCGCAGGACCCGGCGATGCTGGCCGAGATCGTCGACGCCGGCATCGTGCTGGACGTCTGCCCGACCTCCAACCTGCGCACCCGGGTGGTCGCCGATCCGGCCGAGCATCCGCTGCCGGCACTGCTCGCGGCCGGCGCACGGTGCACGATCAACACCGACGACCCGGCGATGTTCGACACCGACCTGGGCCGCGAGTACGAGCTGGCCGAGAAGCTCGGGATGACCGGCCGCGCCGCGTTCGACGCGGGCATCGCGGGTGCCGCCTGCGACGACGCGACCCGCACCCGGTTGGTCGAGATCCGGGACCGCGGCTGGCCGGCCGGCTGACCCCGCCGCGGGCGGGTGTCAGGTGGTGAGGCTGGCGCGGTGGGCGGCCCACCGGTCCATCAGGCCGGTCATCTCCTGCTCCAGGAACTCGAAGAAGTTGACGGTCTCCATCGCTCGGCGGCCGGCGTGCGTGTCGGTGCCGACCACGGCGACGCCGTCCCGCAGCGCCTCCACGACGTACTTCATGATCGGCGCCCGGGTGGAGATCGCCTGCTGCCACATGTCGTCGCGGACCGTGTAGTGGTCCCGGCGGCTGCCCGGTTCGCGCTCCCGGAAGGCCATCCCGACGTCGGTCAGGTAGCGGGTCGCGCCGGACACCGCGGCGGGGCTGACCCGCAGGGTCTCCGCCAGCTCGGCGGCGGTGAGCCGGCCGCTCTCGGCCACGAACAGTGCGGCGAACACCCGCGCCGGCATCCGCGGCACGCCGAGGCTGGCGACCACCGAGCCGAGCCGTTCCCGGTATCGCTCCACCGCGGTAACGGCCTGCTCGTCGCTGTCGGCCCTGGTCACGTCGCCCCCTCGTACCTCGAATCGTCGTACTGCGAGTTTATGCCCTTCACTACATTCACAAAATTATGAATTCAGTGTAGCGTCGATGGCATGGACAACGCCATCTCGGCGACCGGACTGGTGAAGCAGTTCGGCCGCACCAGGGCCCTCGACGGGCTCGATCTGCACGTCGCCACCGGCGAGGTGCACGGCTTCCTCGGTCCGAACGGCGCGGGCAAGTCGACCACGATCCGCGTCCTGCTCGGTCTGTTGCGCGCCGACGAGGGCACCGCCACCCTGCTCAGCGGCGATCCCTGGCGTGACGCAACCACCCTGCACCGCCGCCTCGCGTACGTGCCGGGCGACGTCAACCTGTGGCCCACCCTCTCCGGCGGCGAGGTGATCGACCTGCTCGGCCGGCTGCGCGGCGGCCTCGACCCGGTGCGGCGCAAGGACCTGCTCGACCGGTTCGACCTCGACCCGCGCAAGAAGGCCCGGACGTACTCGAAGGGCAACCGGCAGAAGGTCGCCCTGGTCGCCGCGCTCGCCTCGGACTGCGAGCTGCTGATCCTGGACGAGCCGACCTCCGGCCTCGACCCGCTGATGGAGCAGGTCTTCGCCGACTGCATCCAGGCCGAGCGCAAGAGCGGCCGGACCGTCCTGCTGTCCAGCCACATCCTGTCCGAGGTCGAGGCGCTCTGCGACCGGGTCAGCATCATCCGGGCCGGCCGCACCGTGGAGACCGGTACCCTCGCCGAGCTGCGCCACCTGACCCGCACCTCGGTCACCGCCGAGCTCGCCGGGCCGGGCGACGGCGTCGCCGCGATCCCCGGGGTGTACGACCTGGTCGCCGAGGGCAACCGGCTGACCTGCGAGGTCGACACGGTCAAGCTGGACGAGCTGCTCCGGCACCTGACCTCGGTCGGGGTGCGCAGCCTGACCAGCCAGCCGCCGACCCTGGAGGAGCTGTTCCTGCGCCACTACGAGCAGGACGAACCGGCGGTGACGGCATGACCAGCACCCGACGCGCACCGGCCCGCGGCGGCGGAACCAGGACCGCCGACCGCGCGCCGGCCCCCGCGGCCCCGGAGTCCGGCGGCGGGCAGCACTCCTTCGTCGGTACCGGCACGCTGGTGCGGCTCGCGCTGCGACGCGACCGGCTGATGGTGCCGATCTGGCTCGGCGTGCTGTTCCTGCTCACCATCATGTCCTCGCTCAGCGTCAAGGACCTGTTCGGTTCGGCCGCGTCCCGCGACCAGCTGGCCGGCAGCGCCGGCGCCACCCCGGCGACCGTCGCCATGTACGGCCCGTCCTGGGACGTCGGCACCCTCGGCGGCTTGTCCACCTGGAAGATGAACACGATGGGCACGGTGCTGCTCGGGCTGGTCAGCATCTTCGTCGTCACCCGGCACACCCGCGGCGACGAGGAGCCGGGCCGGCTGGAGCTGATCCGCGCCGGCGTCGCCGGCCGGTACTCGGCGCTCACCGCCGGCGTGCTCGTCGCGCTGCTGACCAACGTGGTGTCGATCCCGCTGGTGGCGCTGGGTCTGATGGCCGGCAGCGTCGGCGCCGGCCCGTCGTTCGGGTACGCGCTGGCTCTCGCGCTGGTCGGGTTCGTGTTCACCGGCCTCGCCGCGCTCACCGCGCAGCTGACCGAGAGTTCCCGGGCCGCGAACGGGATCGCCGCCGCGGTGCTCGCGGTCGCGTTCCTGCTCCGCGCGCTCGGCGACACCACCAGCCAGATCTCCTGGCTGGACTGGCTGTCGCCGCTGGGCTGGCTGGTTCGGTTCCGCGCGTTCGCGCCGCAGCCGCACTGGTGGCTGCTCGTACCGCCGGTGGTCGCGCTGCTGGCCCTGCTGGTCGCCGGGTACCTGCTGGCCGGTCGCCGCGACCTCGGCGCCGGGCTGCTGCCGGCGCGGCTGGGGCGGCCGGCGGCGAGCCGGCTCCTGTCCGGGCCGTTCGGCCTGGCCTGGCGGCTGCACCGGGGTACGTTGCTCGGCTGGTCGATCGGGTTCGCCGTGCTCGGTGCCGCGCTGGGCAGCGTCTCGAACGGGCTGGACGACTTCGCCGCGAGCAAGGGCGTCCGGGACATGCTTCAGGCGTTGGGCGGCCAGCAGGCGCTGGTCGACTCGTACCTGTCGTTCACCATGGCGCTCGCCGCGCTGGTGGTGGCGGTGTACCTGGTGCAGTCGCTGCTGCGGATGCGCGGCGAGGAGACCGCGTACCGGGCCGAGCCGGTGCTCGCCACGCCGGTCGGCCGGCTGCGCTGGGCGGCGAGCCACGTCACCGTCGCGGTGCTGGGCGCCGCCTGGCTGCTGGTGCTGATGGGGCTGTTCGCCGGGCTGGGGCGGGGCGGCGACGACGTCGGCCACCAGATCGGCCGGCTGCTCGGTGCGGCGCTGGCGCAGCTGCCGGCCGCGCTGGTGCTGGCCGGGATCACCATCGCGCTGATCGGTCTGCTGCCACGCTGGTCGGTGGCGGCCTGGGGGCTGCTCGGGCTGTTCGTGGCGATCGGCCAGTTCGGTGACCTGCTCAAGCTCGACCAGCGGGTGCGGGACGTCTCGCCGTTCACGCACACGCCGACGGTGCTCGGCGGGACGGTGAGCGCGACCCCGCTGATCGTCCTGTCGCTGGTGGCGATCGCGCTGGCCGCGATCGGCCTGCTCGGCCTGCGCCGCCGCGACATCGGCGCCGCATAGCGGGGGTGGGTCGGGCGGCGGGCGTTCACCGCCGCCCGGCTCCCGCCGCCGCGATTCGGTCCACTGTGGACACCGTCGCTGGGATCGGTACTGAGGTGTCCACAGTGGACACTGCGGCCGGGGCCAGCGGGTCAGGCGGCGGCGGGTCAGGCGGCGGCCAGCGCGGCGTAGCGGTCGCCGGCGGCGATCAGCTCGTCGTGCGTACCCGACTCGGCCACCCGGCCGCCGTCCAGCACCACGATCCGGTCCGCGTGCCGGATCGTGGACAGCCGGTGCGCGATCGCGATCGTGGTACGGCCCTCGGCCAGCGTGTCCAGCGCCCGCTGCACGTCCCGCTCGGTACGGGTGTCCAGCGCGCTCGTCGCCTCGTCCAGGATCAGGATCGGCGGGTTGCGCAGCAGCATCCGGGCGATCGCGATGCGCTGCTTCTCCCCGCCGGAGAACCGGTAGCCGCGCTCGCCGACGACCGTCTCGTACCCGTCCGGCAGCGCCGCGATCTGCTCGTGGATCCGGGCCGCCCGGCAGGTGGCGACGAGCTCCTCGTCGGTCGCGTCCGCCTTCGCGAACCGCAGGTTCTCCGCCACCGACGCGTGGAACAGGTACGTCTCCTGCGAGACGACGCCGACCGCGCCGGTCAGCGAGGCGGTGTCCAGTTCCCGCACGTCGACGCCGTCGATGGTCACCGCACCGCCGGTCACGTCGTACAGCCGGGCGACGAGGTAGCCGAGCGTCGTCTTGCCCGAGCCGGTGGCGCCGACCACCGCCAGCGTCGACCCCGCCGGTACGGTCAGATCGACGCCGGCGAGCGCGGCCGGGCCGCCGTCCGGGTCGTACGAGAAGGAGACGTCGCGCAGCGCCACCTCGCCGCGCACCGCCGGCAGCGACCGCGGGCCGGGCGCCAGGTCGACCGGCAGATCGAGGTACTCGAAGACGCGGCCGAACAGCGCGAGCGAGGTCTGCACCTCGACACCGACGCCGAGCAGCGAGACCAGCGGCCGGAACAGCCGGGTCTGCAACGTGGTGAAGGCGACCAGGGTGCCGATGGACACCAGGGTGCCGCCGTGCGCGAGGCTCAGCCCGGCGACCCAGTAGACGACCGCGGGCAGCACCGCGTAGGTGATCGACACCGCGGACATCCGCCACCGGCCGGCCATCACCGCGTCGACCTGCAGCCCGGACAGCCGGTCGGACTCGCCGGCGAACCGGTCCGCGAGCACCGAACCGCGGCCCAGCGTCTTGCCGAGCAGGATGCCCGACACCGACAGCGACTCCTCGACCAGCGCGGACATCGCGGCGAGCTGCTGCTGGTTGCGCCGGCGGATCGCCTTGCGCTCGGCGCCCACCCGCCGGGCCAGAGCGACGAACACCGGCAGCAGCGCGAGCGACAGTACGGCCAGCCGCCAGTCCAGCGCGACCATCGCGACGACCGCGGCGATCACGGTGGTGACGTTGCCGACGGTCGAGGTGATCGTCGAGGTCAGGACGTTCTGCACGCCGCCGATGTCGTTGGCCAGCCGGGACTGCACCTCGCCGGTACGGGTGCGGGTGAAGAACGCCAGCGACATCCGCTGCAGGTGCCGGTACACGCCGGTACGCAGGTCGTGCATGACGCGCTGGCCGACGGTGTTGGACAGCCAGGACTGCCAGACCTCGGCGGCGCTGGTGACCACCGGTACCGCGATCATGCCGAGGACCAGCCAGGTCAGCAGCCACACGTCGCGGTGCGGGATGGCGTCGTCGAGCACCGCCCGGAGCAGGAACGGCGACACCGTGGACAGACCCGCGGACGCCACGATCAGGGCCAGCACCACGAAGAGCCGGCGCCGGTACGGCCGGAACAACCGGGCGATCCGCGCCAGCGAGGGACGTTCGGTACGGGAATCTTCTTCGGTCACGTCAGGAGCACTCCGCAGGGTGGGGAACGTGAGCGGCGCCGCGGCGTCGGGACGCCGACCGGCCGCTCGATCATCACGAGACTAGCTCTTAACGAGTTAGGCTCGCAATCGAGTATCGGCCGCTAGACTACGCAGACCCGAGTACCAGGAGCCGACGGTGACCACGCCCGACAGTTCGACCGCGCAGCTCGCCGATCTGTTCTTCCGGCTGGGCAAACGGATCCGGCACCGGTCCGCCGAGCACCTCGCCCCGGTCGGGCTGACCCCCGCGCAGGCCCGCGCGCTGCGGGTCATCTCACACAGCGACCGCCCGCTGCGCATCGTCGCGCTCGCCGCCCGGCTCGACATCGTGCCGCGCTCCGCCACCGCCGTCGTGGACGCGCTGGAGGAGCTCGGCCTCGTCGCCCGCGGCCCCGACCCGGACGACCGGCGCTCGGTGCTCGTCGCCCTCACCCCCGCCGGTACCGAACTGCTCCAGCAATTGCGGGACACCCGCCGGCAGGCCGCCGAGGACCTGTTCCTCGCCCTCTCCCCGGCCGACCGCGCCGAACTGACCCGCCTCCTCGTCGCCCTGCACGACGCCACCGACCCCACCACCTGCTGACCCGCCACCGACCCCAGCCAGCGGCTCTCCCGTGCGCCGTGGCGGCGGGACTCCTGATCGCCACCGCGGCCCGGGGTCGCGGGGGTGAAGACCACCTCTGTTCACTGTTTCGACCCCTCGTGGGGAACGTGGGGAGGGGGCTTCGCCCCCTTGACCATCCCCCGTCGGGGATCCGGAGACGAGATCCTGACGCCGCCTGGCCGCCTCGGAAGGTCGGGGCGTCGGTGATCGGTGCGGACGGTGCCTTGCTCGCTTCGGAACCGCGGGGACCGGTGCGGCCTGTCCATCGACGCCGAGCCGCTCCGCCCTTGGTACACCACGGTGGGCGACCGGAGACCGGGCAAGGCATACCGCGCAACGTGCTGAACCGGGCCCGGTGTTCAGGGGTGGAGGTAGGTGAGGAGGTCGTCGATGAGGGTGGGGGCGTCGGCGTGGCCCTTGCCGTCGGGGGCGAGGTGGCCGGCGAGGGCGAGGTCGGCGGCGCCGTGCGCGAGGGCGCGGAGCAGTGCGAGCAGCCGGTCCGGGTCGCCGGGCGGGAGCGCGCCGGTGGCCTGGCCCGCGCGTACCGCGGTGAGCAGTTGGGCGGAGGCGGCGTGTGCGGCCTCGGCGAGCTCGTCGGAGTGCGTGGTCCAGCGCCCGTAGATCAGCTTGAACCGGGCCGGGTACTCCTGCGCCCATTCGGCGTAGCGCCGCAGCGACCGGCGCAGTACCTGCTCGGGTGGTTCGGTGCCGGCGAGGGCGGCGGTGAGCCGGTCCCGGCGACGGCGCAGTTCGCGGGCGGCGATCGCGGCGAGCAGCGCCTCCTTGTTCGCGAAGTGCTTGTACGGCGCGTTGTGCGAGACGCCCGACCGCCGGCCCACCTCGCGCAGCGTCACCGCCTCGACGCCGCCGGCGTCGAGCAGCTGTTCGGCCGCGTCCAGCAGCAGGTCGCGGGTCGTCGGGGTCACGCTCGTCACCCTATCCCTGGTTGACGTTGTCAACCTCGCATCGCTAGGTTGACAACGTCAACCTGAGGAGGAACCCATGCGAGCAGTGGTCACCGGCGCCACGAACGGGATCGGCGAGGCGATCGCCCGTCGACTCGCCACCGAGGGCGCGACGGTCACCCTGGTCGGCCGCAGCGACGAGCGCCTGCGCGCCGCCCGGGACCGGATCGTCGCCGCCGTGCCCGGCGCGGAGCTGGCCCTGGAGCGCGCCGACCTCGCCGAACTCGACCAGGTCCGCGCGCTCGCCGACCGGCTGCTGGCGGCCGCACCGCCGGACGCCGTGATCAGCAACGCGGCCCTCGTCACGCCGCTGGACCGCCGCGTCGCCGGCGTGCCACGGGTGCTCACCGTCAACCACCTCGCTCCGTACCTGCTGCTGCGGCTGCTGGCCGGCGCGGTCGAGCGGGCGCGGTTCGTGGTGGTCGGGGCCGATCCGGTCTCGCTCGCCCGGTCCCCGGTCGACCTGGACGACCTGCTCTTCGAGCACCCGGAGCGGCTCGGCGAGCCGGTCGGCCTGCGCCCGTTCCGCGCGTACGGGCGGACCAAGAACATGAACGCGATGTTCGTGTTCGCACTGGCCCGCCGCCTGGCCGGCACCGGCGTCACCGTCAACGGCGCGCATCCCGGCATCATCGGCGGTACCGGTCTGGCCGGCGAGGCGCCCGAGGTGCACGAGATCGTCGCCCGCACGTTCCAGCTCGACACGGCGTCCCTGCCCGGCCCGGAGGTCGGCGCCGACACCCCGGCCTGGCTGGCGACGGCGCCGAAGCTGGCCGGCGTCACCGGGCGGTTCTTCGTCGACCGCCGGCCGGTCGAGACCGCACCGCACACCACCGATCCCGCGCGCGGCGACCGGTTGTGGACCGAATCGGCGCGGCTGGTGGGCCTCCCGGCCTGACCGCGGATCCCGCCTGACCGCGGATCCCGCCTGACCGCGGAT
>NZ_BOPO01000001.1:89434-98826 GCF_017312725.1 Actinocatenispora comari
CCGCCTGACCGCGGATGCCGCCTGACCGCGGATGCCGCCTGGCCGCACCGTCGATGTCGGACGAGCCGAGCACCGGGCCCGTTATTGACCTACAGGTCTAGAACTGTTAGCGTGTCGACATGGCCAGGCCGCGGAAGTTCGACGACGACGAGGTGATCGATCGTGCGATGGACGCGTTCTGGACCAACGGCTACTTCAACACCTCGCCGGCGCAGCTCGCGGCGGCGACCGGGATCGGAAAGGGCAGCCTCTACAACGCCTTCACCAGCAAGCGCGACCTGTTCGACCGCGCGCTGAGTCGCTACGACGCGATCGGCGCCGAGTTCGCCGAGCAGAGCCTGGCCAAGCCGGGTACGACCCGCGAGGTCGTCGCCGGCTTCCTGCGCTCCCTGGTCGAGGCGGACCTGGCCGGCCCGGTGCGGCGCGGCTGCCTCGCGGTGAACACGTCGGTCGAGCTGGCCGGGCAGGACCCGGAGATCCAGCGCGCGGTGCAACGGATGCAGCAGCACACCATCGCCGCGCTCACCGACCGGATCGCCCGCGGCCGCCGGGACGGCGACGTCGACCCCGACGTCGACCCCCGCGGGTACGCGGAGTTTCTGATGAACACGATCGTCGGCCTGCGGGTCATGGCGAAGACGAACGACGCACCCATGCTGCACCGCATCATCGACTCGGCTGTCGCCGGACTCTGACCTTCTCGTACCACCCGGGTTGGGGCCGACGTGCGCCCAAATTTTTGTCCTGTAGGTCAAGAAAGGAACCCCCGATGGAACTCGCACTCACCGGAAAGACCGCCGTCGTCACCGGCGCCAGCCGCGGGATCGGCCTCGCCGTCGTCGAGGCTCTCGCCGACGAGGGCGTCCGGGTACTCGGCGCCGCCCGTACCGTCACGCCGGAGCTGACGAAGTACGCGGCGGCGACGGTCGCCGTCGACCTCTCCACCCGCGAGGGCGCCACGTCCGTGGTCGACGCCGCGCTGGCCGAGTTCGGCGGGATCGACATCCTGGTCAACAACGTCGGCGGCGGCGACGCCGACCAGATGACCCTCGGCGGCGTGCTCGACATCGACCACGACCAGTGGCGCCGGATGTTCGACCTCAACCTGTTCAGCGCCGTCTGGACGACCCGCGCGGCGCTGCCGAGCCTGCTCGACCGGCGCGGTGCGATCGTCAGCATCTCCTCGATCAACTCCCGGATGCCCGCCACCAGCCCGGTCGGCTACGGCGAGGCCAAGGCGGCACTCACCGCCTTCGGCAAGCGGCTGAGCGAGGAGTACGCGCCGCGCGGCCTCCGGGTCAACACGGTGTCGCCGGGCGTCGTCGGCAGTTCGCTGTGGCGCGGGGAACACGGCTTCGGCGCGAAGCTGGCCGCCGCCAGCGGGGTCGACCACCAGGACTTCCTGGCCGCGATCCCGCAGCAGTTCGGGATGGCCTCGCCGCGGATCACCGAGCCGGCCGAGGTGGCGGCGCTGGTCACGTTCCTCGCCTCCGAGGCGGCCGGCAACGTGGTCGGCTCCGATTTCGTGATCGACGGCGGCACGATCAAGACCGCCTGACGCTGTACTGCGCCAGGGGGGCTGGGGAGACTGTGGTCGCTCGCGCGGCGTCGCTCGGGGTGGCGGGGCAGAGCCCACCTCTGCTCGTTTTCTCCACCCTCGTGGGGAACCGTGGGGAGGGGGCTTCGCCCCTCCCCACACCCCTCCCCGTCAAGGGGGCCTTCGCCCCCTTGACCATCCCCCGTCGGACCACCAGAGACGAGATCCTGACCCCACCTGGCTCGCCTCGGAAGCCCAGCCCCCGGTGATGGTGTGCTGACCCCGCCTGGCCGCCTCGGAAGCCCAGGGCCAGGTGAGGTTGGCCCTACCCGCCTGGCCGCGTCGGAAGCCCGGGGCCAGGTGATGGTGGCCCGACCCCGCCGGCCCGGCCTCGGGAGGGCGGGGCCAAGTGAGGTTGGCCCGACGCTGCCTGGCCGGCTTCGGAAGGTGGGGGCCGGGCGATCGGGGCACGGTCTGGTTCGCTGCGCGCCGGTATCGGAAAGGTCGGGATCGGCGCGCATCGAAGCGGCGGCCCCGTCGCGAAAGCCGTCAAGGACGCCCAGCTTCAGTGAGTCAACTTCAGTGAGTGGGGTGCCCGCCCGCGAAGCGGGCCGGGCAAACCGGACGTTGGTCGAAGCCCACGCCCGGCAGCGCCGGACGCCGAGGAACCCGCAACGCGGGGGTCCGGGGGGCTCGGCCCCCGGGCTGGCACAAGGATGGCGACCCGGCTCGCGCTTTCCGCGAGCACAGGCCGCCAGAGCCATCCGGTGGGGAAGGGGGGAGTTGAACCCCCACGCCCTTTCGGGCACACGGACCTGAACCGTGCGCGTCTGCCATTCCGCCACTTCCCCGTGGCCGCACCCGTCGTCCGCATGGATTTCCGGGGGCGTTCGCGGGTACATAGGTTACAGTGCCCGCCGGACCAGGATGCCGATGGCCCCGGGTCCGCTCTCCGAGCAACATGGTGCAAGCTCAGACAGCGGCGAAAGCCTAACACGAGGAGGAACGCTCCTGCCGACGGGAGTGGTCTCGCCCGATACCATCGGGGTCACGGATGCCGAGGAGGAGCCGGTGAGCGTTCTGCAACGCTTCGAGAAGCGGTTGGAGAACTTGGTGGAGGGCACCTTCGCCAAGGTCTTCAGGGGGGTCGTCCACCCGGTGGAGATCGCCAGTGCCATGCAGCGTGAGGCCGAGGCGCACAAGGCGATTCTCGCCGGTGGGCGCACGTTGGTCCCCAACCGGTACGTGATCGATCTCTCGCCCTACGACCACAGTCGCCTCGCGCCGTACGCGGCGGCGCTGGCGCAGGAGCTGGCCCAGACCCAGGCCGAGTTCATCGGCGAGCAGGGCTGGACGGTGTACGGCGACGTCATCGTCGAGATCGAGCGCGGCGAGGGGCTCGACACCGGCATGTTCCGGGTGACCGCCGAGGTCTACACCGGCGGTCAGCAGCCGGAGCAGCCGCCACAGCAGCAGCAGGGGTACGACCAGCAGTACCAGCAGGGTCCGCCGCCGCCCGGCCCGGGCCCGGAGGCGTACCAGACGTCCGGCCCGCCGGCGCCGCCGATGGGGCAGGGCACGCCGAACGCCCGGATGGTGTCGAACGACGGCCGGCAGTTCGCGCTGGCGATCGGGTCGACGATCATCGGCCGGGGTGAGCAGGCGCAGCTGCGGCTGGCCGACGTCGGGATCTCGCGCCGGCATGCCCGGCTCGACTTCGACGGCACCCGGGTGGTGTTGACGGACCTCGGTTCGACCAACGGCACCGTGGTGAACGGGCAGCGCATCTCGGCGGTGGCGCTGCGGCCCGGGGACGTGATCCAGTTCGGTACGACGTCGCTGACGTTCCACGTGGACGGCTGATGCCGGAGATCGTCCTGGTCGTTGCCCGGTTCGGTTTCCTGGCGTTGCTGTGGATCTTCGTGTTCGCGGTCGTCGGGGTGGTGCGGCGGGACCTGTGGTCGTCCTCGCGCGGCAACCGGCTGGTGGCGGCGCCCCCGCGCGGGACGCAGCCGGCATCGGTGCCGCCGCCGCCGGCGCGGCCTCGCGCCACGCCGGGGCGACCGCGGCTGCTGGTGGTCACCGAGGGGCCGCTGGCCGGTACCCAGATCACCTTGGGAGATCACCCGATCACGATGGGCCGGGCGGAGAATTCCACCCTGGTGTTGAGCGACGACTATGCGTCCACCCGGCATGCCCGGCTGGTGGCGCGCAACGGGGACTGGTTCGTCGAAGACCTTGGCTCGACCAACGGCACGTATCTGGATCGCGCTAAGGTCTCCGGACCAACCCCTGTCCCCCTCGGTGTGCCGATCAGGATCGGTCGCACCGCCCTTGAGCTACGGCCGTGACTATGACCTTCCGGTGTCCCGTTCCACTCCGTCCCCCCGGTGAACGCGTCTCCGGCGCTGCGGTGACCCGTTTCCCGCAGCTCGGTCCGCGCGGAGGTCCTCCCGTGACTGTTCCCAGCGCCGTCCTCCGCACGCCGATGCCAGCACCGGAGGCCGCCTCATGACAGTGCCCCCCGGCGCCCCCCTGCGCTGCGCGCCTCGCTCGCTGACGCCCGCCGCGATGCTCGCTACGGAGGCCGCCTCATGACGCTCACCCTCCGTTTCGCCGCGCACTCGGACCGCGGCCTGATCCGGGACGGCAACCAGGACTCGGTGTTCGCCGGCCCGCGGCTGCTGGCGGTCGCCGACGGCATGGGCGGCATGGCCGCCGGTGACGTCGCCAGCAACATCGTGATCGGCACCCTGGCGCCGCTGGACGACGACGTACCCGGCTCCGACCTGGTCGACGTGCTGCGCAACGCGGTGTCCGAGGCGAACCAGCGGCTGCGCGCCACGGTGGCGGCGAACCCGCAGATGGAGGGCATGGGTACGACGCTGACCGCGTTGCTGTTCTCCGGCACCCGGTTCGGCCTCATCCACGTCGGCGACTCGCGGTGCTACCTGCTGCGCGACGGGCAGTACGCGCAGATCACCAAGGACGATTCGTACGTGCAGATGCTGGTCGACGAGGGCCGCATCACGCCGGAGGAGGCGACGAACCACCCGCAGCGGTCGCTGATCACCCGCGCGCTGCAGGGCGAGGACGTCGAGCCGGAGTTCTCGGTGCGCGAGGCGCACGCCGGCGACCGCTACCTGGTCTGCAGCGACGGCCTGCACGGCTTCGTCAGCGACGAGACCATCAGCGAGACGATCCGGTCCATCCCGGACACCCAGGAGTGCGTGGACCGGCTGATCCAGCTGGCGTTGCGGGCCGGCGGCCCGGACAACGTCACGGTGATCATCGCCGACGTGGTGGAGGGTGTGTTCCCGGAGCAGTCGCCGATCGTCGGTGGCGCCGCCGCGCAGGACCGCGGCAACGTCACGGTGGCCGACCCGAACAGCCCGGCGGCCCGGGCGGCGCTGGCGCAGCAGCCGCCGCGGCCGCCGGCTCCGCCGGAGCCGACCGAGCCGGACGACGCCGACGCCCGCCGCCGGCACCCGGTGCGCAACAGCCTGATCGTGCTCGCCGTGCTGGTGGTGCTCGCCGGCGGCGGTTTCGGCGTGTGGCGCTACACCCAGGCGCAGTACTTCGTGGGCGCCACCGACGACGGCTACGTGGCGGTGTTCCGTGGCGTGCCCGGCAAGGTCGTCGGGCTGCAGCTGTCCACTGTGGACGTCAAGAGCGACACGAAGACCAGCGAGCTGACCCAGCTGGTGCGCAATCGGGTGACGCAGGGTATCGACAGCCCGAACCGCACCAGCGCGCTGAACACGCTGCGCGAGCTGACCGACGACAGCACCGGGAACCCGAACATGCTGCCGGTCTGCGAGACCCCGACGCCGACGCCGAGTTCCACGCCGAGCGCGAGCCGTTCGCCGAAGCCGACCGGTTCGGCCGCGTCCAAGTCGGCGAAGCCGTCGCACCCGGCGAGCAAGTCCCCGTCGCCGACCCCGTCCCCGGTGCCGTCCGGCGCCTGCCGACCGGCCCGGTAGCGGATCCGTGACCTCGCCCAACCTCGCCTACCCGACCGCGACACCATCCGGTGCCGCGGCGGGCGGACGTGCGCGCACCGGCCGGAACACCGAACTGCTGCTGTTGCTGTTCGGCTTCGTGATCACGGTGGTGCTGTCCGCGGCGAGCGAGGGTGCGCTGATCGACACGATCCGGCTGGACAGCCTGGTGCTGCCGTTCCTGGTGCTGCTGCTCGGGCTGCTGGCGCACGTGCTGGTCCGGATCTTCGCGCCGTACGCGGATCCCGTGCTGCTGCCGCTGGCGATGCTGATCAACGGCATCGGGGTGGTGGTGATCCACCGGGTCGACGTGCCGAGCGAGACCGACGACAGCTTCAGCAAGTTCGCCACCATCGGGCCGTTCGACGGGCTCGGCGTCCAGCAGGTGCTGTGGTCCGGGGTGGCCGTGGTGTGCTTCTGCATC
Source organism: Actinocatenispora comari (assembly GCF_017312725.1). Taxonomy (GTDB): domain Bacteria; phylum Actinomycetota; class Actinomycetes; order Mycobacteriales; family Micromonosporaceae; genus Actinocatenispora; species Actinocatenispora comari. Next base: position 95,397 of record NZ_BOPO01000001.1, read on the forward strand.
GTGCTCGCCGTGGTGCGGGACCACCGCACGCTGTCCCGCTACGCGTACACGCTGGGGCTGGTGGGCATCGTGCTGGTGGCGATCCCGGCGCTGCTGCCCGGCCGGTTCAGCGAGGTCAACAACGCGAAGGTGTGGATCACCATCCCCGGGGTGGCGAGCGTGCAGCCCGGTGAGTTCGCGAAGCTCGCCCTGTTCGTGTTCTTCGCCTACTACCTGGTGCGCAAGCGCGAGGTGCTGTCGCTGGCCAGCAAGCGGGTGCTCGGGATCGAGTTCCCGCGGCCCCGTGACCTGGGGCCGGTGCTGGTGGTGTGGGTGCTCAGCGTGCTGATCCTGGTGGTGGAGAAGGACCTCGGGTCCTCGCTGCTCTACCTGGGCACCTTCGTGGTGATGCTCTACATCGCGACCGAGCGGCGCAGCTGGCTGATCATCGGTGCCATCCTGTTCGGCTTCGGCGCGGTGGTGGCCTACTCGCTCGGCACCTGGCTCGGGCCGTTCCGCAACTTCCACGACCGGGTCAACTTCTGGCTCGACCCGATGTCCGACCCGCTGGGCAACACGTACCAGCTGTCCCGGTCGCTGATCAGCCTCGGGGTCGGTGGCCTGCTCGGCACCGGGCCGGGCGCCGGCGATCCGACCTCGGTACCGCTGCCGCGCAGCGACTTCATCGTCGCCACCATCGGCGAGGAGCTCGGCATGTTCGGGCTGACCGCGCTGCTGCTGGTCTACCTGCTGATCGTGCTGCGCGGGGTGAAGGCGGGCACGATGGCCCGCGACCCGTTCGGCAAGCTGCTCGCCGCTGGCCTGGCGTTCTCCGTGGCGTTGCAGGTCTTCGTCATCGTGGGTGGGGTGACCGATCTGATTCCGCTGACCGGTCTGACCACGCCGTTCCTGTCCTATGGCGGTTCGTCGCTGGTGGCGAACTGGATCCTGATCGCGATGCTGATCCGGATCTCGAACGACTCACGTGCGCCCGGGCAGGTGACCGGTGGCGGCCGCGGCAATCCACCGCCGCAGCTGCAGAGCGTCGCGACGGAGGTGATCAAGCTGTGAACCGTACCTTGCGACGCTCCGCGCTGGTGGTGTTCGTGCTGTTCCTGGCGCTGCTGGGGAACCTGACCCGGGTGCAGTTCTTCCAGGCCCGCAGCCTGGCGGAGAACCCGGCGAACCCGCGCATCCTGAAGGACGCGTACGACACGCCGCGGGGCACCATCATGGTCGGTCGCGACCCCGTCGCGTACAGCAAGGACACCGGCGGCGTGCTGCGCTACCAGCGGTACTACCCGAAGGGCGAGGAGTACGCGCCGATCACCGGTTACACGTCGCTGGTCTACGGCAGTACCGGCATCGAGCGGTACGAGAACTCGATGCTCAACGGCACCGACGACACCCTGCTGACGCAGAAGCTGTCCGACACCGTCACCGGCAAGAAGTCGGCCGGGGCGAACGTGCTGCTCACGATCAACGCCAAGGCGCAGGACGCGGCCTGGAACGCGCTGAAGGGTCGCAAGGGTGCGGCGGTGGCGGTGGATCCGAAGACCGGGAAGATCCTCGCCCTGGTCACCTCGCCCAGCTTCGACCCGAACCCGCTGGCCAGCCACGACGACGCCACGATCAAGAAGGCCTGGAACTCGTACGACCCGAGCAGCGGCTCGGGCCCGATGGCGAACCGGGCGCTGGGTGGCGGCGGCCCGTGGCCACCCGGTTCGACGATGAAGGTGATCGTGTCGGCCGCCGCGCTGGAGAACGGCTACAATCCGGACACCAACATCCCGGCCGGGTCGAGCTACCAGCCGTCCGACGGGGGCAACGAGATCCACAACGACGTGCCGTCGATCTGCCCGCAGGACCAGGTGACGATGCTCGTCGCGTTGCGTGACTCGTGCAACACCGGATTCGCCCGGCTCGGCGTGAAGCTCGGCGCGGACACGGTGATCAACAAGGCGGAGCAGTTCGGGCTGAACAAGTCGATGACGATTCCGATGCTCGGCCAGGACCAGGGCATGCCGGTCGCGAAGAGCGTCACCGGCGACCCGAAGGGCGATTCGCAGGTCGCGCAGTCGTCGATCGGGCAGTTCAACGTGGCGGAGACGCCGCTGCAGGAGGCGATGATCGCCGGCGCCGTGGCCAACGACGGCACCGAGATGACGCCTTATCTGGTACAGGAGATCCAGGGCACCGACTACTCTGCGTTGCGGACTGCGCAGGAACACAAGTACGGTCAGCCGATCAGCGCCGACACCGCGAGCAAGCTGCGCGAGATGATGAACGCGGTCGTCTCGTCCGGTACCGGGCGAAACGCGCAGATCGACGGGATCGAGGTCGGCGGCAAGACAGGTACCGCCGAGCACGGCAACGGGGCGCCGGAGCACGGCTGGTTCATGGGTTATGCGCGCGACAACGGCGACCCGAAGGTGGCCGTGGGCGTGTTTCTTGAGTCGGCCGGTGAGAGCGGCAGCGGGGACGCCACCCAGATCGGCGGCGACATCATGAAGGCGGTGCTGGGCAAGTGACCACGACCGCGCGCGCGAGAACGAAGGGATCGAGCACATGCTGACCCCCGGGGGCACACTGGGCGGTCGCTACCGGCTGACCGAGCGGATCGCCAGCGGTGGCATGGGCGACGTGTGGAAGGCGGAGGACACCGTCCTCGGCCGCGTCATCGCGGTCAAGATCCTGCAGTCCGCGCTGTTGTCCGAGCCGGGCTTCATCGAGCGGTTCCGCGCCGAGGCCCGGGTCATGGCCACGATCAACCATCCCGGCGTCGTCAAGGTGTACGACTACGGCGAGACCGAGATCGACGGCGGCGGCCAGGTGGCCTACCTGGTCATGGAGTACGTCGAGGGCGAGGCGCTGTCCACCACGCTGGCCCGGGTCGGCCGGCTCACCCCGGCCCGCACGATGGACCTGCTGGCGCAGGCCGGTGAGGCGCTGCACGCCGCGCACGAGCACGGCATCGTGCACCGGGACGTGAAGCCGGGCAACCTGCTGGTCCGGCCGGACGGGCGGCTGGTGCTGACCGACTTCGGCATCGCCCGGTCGGCGATGTCCGGGCAGCTCACCACGGCCGGCTCGATCCTCGGCACCGCCTCGTACGTGTCGCCCGAGCAGGCCACCGGCAACGGCAACATCACCGCCGCCTCCGACGTGTACTCGCTGGGGGTGGTCGGCTACCAGTGCCTGTCCGGGCGCCGCCCGTTCGAGGGCGAGAACCCGATCCAGGTCGCGATGAAGCACATCCGCGACGTGCCACCCCCGCTGCCCGCGGACGTACCGCAGGGCGCGCGCGAGGTGGTCGACCGGGCGATGGCGAAGGACGTGGCCCAGCGCTGGCCGAGCGCGTCGGCGATGGCGCAGGCCGCCCGCCGGGTCGCGTCCGGCGCACCGACCGCGTCGTTCGGCGCCGGCGCGGCCGGGGCCGGGGGGCCGCAGC
>NZ_BOPO01000002.1:0-190457 GCF_017312725.1 Actinocatenispora comari
CGGCGGTGGGGTGCGCTGGGCCGGTCGAGTAGACCGGCTGGTCCTTCGGCCTGGTAACGGCGTTTCCACTTGGTCAAGCAGGCGCGAGACACGCCGGCTTCCGCGGCAACGTGGGCCAGCGGTCGGGTGGCGCACCGCTGGATCAGACGCAGCCTTCCGGCCGGTGTGAGTGGGGCGTTAGCGTGGGTCACGAGGGGTAGGTCCTTGCTGGCAGAGACGGTTGGTCGCACTTCCATCCTGCCGCCGGGACCTACCCCTCCCTCATCGCCAGGCCGGTGTCAACAACCTCACGAACCACAACATCTAGTGGTTCCATTCGGAACGAACGCCATACTTGGCACGGTTTGCGCCCGCTTCCTAGCATGATGCTCCGCGCGTACGGACCGCCGGAGAGTGATCGTGGCCCCAGCCCCGAGAACGACGTTCGGTCTGCTCGGGCCGCTACGGGTCCGGGCGGGCGGGGTCGACGTGCCCGTGCCCGGCGCCAAGCGCCGCATGGTCCTCGCCCACCTGCTGCTGCACGCGAACCGGGTGGTCAGCGCGGACGAGCTGACCGCGACGCTGTGGGCGGACGACCCGCCGCGCACCGCCCGGGACAACCTCTACACGTACCTGTCCGGGTTGCGGCACTGCCTGCCGCCCGGCCCGGAACCGGCCCGGATCAGCACCACGCCGCACGGGTACCAGCTGCACGTCGCCGACGACGAGCTGGACGCCGCCGTGTTCGCGACGCTGCTGCGCCAGGCCGCCGCGCATCGGCACGCCGGCCGCTGGCGACCCGCCCTCGACCTGCTCGACGAGGCACTGCGGCTCTGGCGCGGCGCGCCGCTGGCCGATCTGCCGGCCCGACCGGCCTGGTCGGCGCCGCTGGGCCGGCTGACCGAGCTGCGGCTCGACGCCCGGGAACAGCACGCCGTCGCGCACGTACGGCTCGGCGAGCACGGTGCCGGCATCGGTGAGCTGCGCGAGCTGGCCACCGACCACCCGTTCCGGGAGAGCCTGTGGCTGCACCTGATGACCGCGCTGGCCGCGGCCGGCCGGCGCGCCGATGCGCTCGCCGCCTACCGGCAGGCCCGCGACCTGCTGGTCGGCGAGCTCGGCGTGGAACCCGGCGCGGCGCTGGTCGAGGCGCACCGTGCGATCCTCGCCGGCTCCGACCACCTCGCCCCGGCGCCAGCCGGGGCAGCCACGCCGGACGCGCCGGACGCCGCGCAGCCCGTACCGGTGTCGGCCACCACGCCCGCAGCGGCCGCGCCGTCCCCCGCCACGGCGCCGGCGGCAGCGGACCCGCCGTCCGGGGTGCCGGAACCGCCGGTGGCCGTGCCGCACCAGCTGCCCGCCTACCCCGCCGACTTCGTCGGCCGCCAGGTCGAACTGGACCGGCTCGACGCGCTGCTGCGACCGGACCCCGCCGGGCCGCCGACCGTCGCCTGCCTGGTCGGCATGGCCGGCGTCGGCAAGACCGCCCTCGCCGCCCGCGCCGGCAGCCGGGTCACCGACCGCTTCCCCGACGGCCAGCTGTACGCGCAGCTGCACGGCTCCACCGACCGGCCGCGCGGCGCCGGCCAGGTGCTCGGGGAACTGCTCCGCGCTCTCGGCGTACCCCGGCCACAGCTGCCCCGGCGCACCGCCGAACGGGCCGCGCAGTACCGGTCGCTGTTGGCCGGGCGGCGCGTGCTGGTGGTGCTCGACGACGCCGCCGGCGTCGACCAGATCGAACCGCTCCTGCCGGCCACCGGTACCGCCGCGGTGCTGGTCACCTGCCGGCGCACGGTGACCACGTTGCCCGGCGCGCACCTGCTCAGCGTGCCGGCACTGACCCCCGACGACGCCCGGACGCTGCTGGCCCGGATCGTGCCGGACGGACGCATCGAGCACGACCCCGCGGCCGCCGGACGCATCACCCGCGCCTGCGGGTACCTGCCGCTCGCGGTACGGCTGGCCGGGGCCCGGCTCGCCGCGCACCCGCACCAGTCCGTCGCGCAGTTCGCCGCGCTGCTGGCACCCGGACCGGGGCGGCTGGACCAGCTGCACGCCGACGGCCGGTCGGTGCGCGAGGCGCTGCTGCCCAGCCTGCGGCGGTTACCGGACGACGCCGTCCTCGCCGTCACCCGCTGGGGCCTGTTCGCCAGCGAAACCCAACCGGACTGGGTGGTGCGGTCGCTGTTCGACCTGCCCCGGTCCGACCGCGCGCTGGACGCGCTGGTCGAGGCCAACCTGCTGCGCCCGGTCGCCGATCCGGTCGCGGGCGAGCTGCGCTACCGGCTGCCGGAACTGCTGCACTGTCACGCCACCGAAGCGGCCGGCCAACTGCCACCGGACGAGCGGCGCGGCGTCGCCGGGCGCGTCAGCGCCGGCTGGCTGGCCCGTGCCGAGGACGCGACCACCGCGCTGCCGCACTGCGTGTTCCTGCCCCGACCCGGTACCGCCGACCGCTCCGCCCCGGGCGCGCCGACGCCCCCGCGCACCGCACCGCTGGCCTGGTTCGACCAACGGCTCGGCGCGCTGGTCGACGCGGTCGACGTCGCCGCCGCGGCCGACCTGCACGAGCCTGCCTGGGAACTCGCCGTCGCGCTGACCCCCTACTTCGACCACTCCAACCGGTACGACGAGTGGCGGCGCTCGCACCGGTCCGCGCTGGCCGCCGCGCGTCGGGCCGGCAATCGGCACGGTGAGGCGGCGCTGCTGCGCGGCCTCGGTCAGATCCTGCTCTACCAGGACCGCTACGGCGAAGCGCGCGAGCTGCTGCTCCGCTCGTACCAGCTGAGCCGGGAGCTGGGCGACGTGCGTGGCGCGGCGGTCGCCGCCTCCGGGCTCGGCTCGGTCGAACGCCTCGCCGTACCGCGGGGCAACGCGACCCGCTGGTTCCGCCGGTCGTTGGAGGGGTTCGTCGCGCTCGGCGACGAGAACGCGCAGGCCCAGGTGCACAACAACCTCGGCATGATCAACCGCGACCGCGGCCGGTACGACCAGGCGCACGACCGGTTCCAGCAGGCGCTGCAGACCGCGCGGCGGCTCGGGGACCGGCACCGCGAGGCGAACGTGCTGCGCGAGATCGGTGCGCTCAACCTCACCGTGCGCCGGCCCACCGCCGCGCTGCGTCAGCTCACCGCCGCCGTCGAGATCTTCGACCAGCTCGGCGACACGCACTGCGCGGGGTACGCGATCCAGACCATGGGCCGGGTACTGCTGACCACGGGGGACGAACGGCGCGCGCACCGCTCGCTCGGCCGGGCGCTCGGGGTGTTCCGCCGGCTGGGCGACCGCAGCGGCGAGGCCACCGCGATGGAGGGCCTCGCCGAGGTCTACGCGGCCCAGCGCCGCAGCCGCGATGCCGCCAGTTCACGGGAGAAGGCGCTCGAACTTCGCCGGCAGATCACCGGCGACACCGAGGCCACCCGCCTGCCGCACCGCTGATCCGGCCCAACCACGCCGATCCACCACCTTCTCGCCCCGGCAGTCCACCGTGGACACGCCGGTACCGGGTCTTCGATTGCCGACCGGATCGATGTCAGGCGCGGGGTGCGAACCTCGCGGCGCCGGCCCGGACGCCGCGAGGCCCGTGCTACCCGGCGGGCAGTGATGCTCAGTGCCCCCGGACGGCCGTGGTGCCCCCGGGACCCGGGGTGCCCCGAGACCCGTGGTGCCCCGAGACCTGTGGTGCCCCGAGACCCGTGGTGTCCCGGGACCCGGGGTGCCCCGAGACCCGTGGTGCCCCGAGACCCGTGGTGCTTCGACGGCCGCGCCGGGCGCACGAGAGACCGGCTACACCAGTTTGCGGGCCCGGCGGATCAGGCTGCGCGCCTTCTCCTTCGAGTCGGAGTACCGGTGCCGGTACTGCTTCGCCGGCTGCTGCACGTACCAGGAGACGTGCCCGGAGGTCCAGTCGGGATGCGCCTTGTTGACCGCGATCGCGCGGTCCAGGAAGGCGTTGGTGGCGTGCTTGACGTTCATGCACTGCTTCTTGGTGCCCCAGCCGGCACTCGGCCGCTGCTGGAACACGCCGACCGAGTCGGCGTCGCCGCACGGCAGGTTGTTCGCGTGCGACTCCACCCAGGCGGTCTCGAACTCGGCGAACGTCACCTTGATGTTGATGTGCCGGCTGCGGCCGATCGTCAGCAGCTTCTTCAGTACCGCGTCGTCCGCCTTGGCCGGTACGTGGCAGGCCATCGGCGCCACCGCGGTCGCCGGTACGTGCGCGGCGCCGGACGCCGACGCGGGTACCGCGGTGGCCAGGCCGGCGAGGCCCAGCACCGGCACGCTGGCCGCGAGTACCGCGAGGCGTCTGGTACGGATCGATGTCATCGGTGGTTCCTCCCGAGATCGAGGGGCGGTGCCACGGCTCCGATGCCGTGCTGGCGACGAAGCTAGGCACCCCACCTACACGTGACCTACAGGCCGACCACCGGCCCGGAGCCAGCCGAACGTGTAGGTGACGAGTAGGTGTGCCGCCTAGCGTCTGCCGCACCGATCCGCTGAAACGAAGGAGACCCCCGTGAGGCGTCCATCCCGTACGTTCGGCCGGCTGCTGGCCGGCGCGGCGCTGGCCGTGGCCGCCGTCGCCGCGCCGATCGCCGCGAGCGCACCGGCGCAGGCACACACCGGCGACCCGATCACCCGGCACGAGGTCATGCTGCGCGCGCACAACTGGATGAACCGCAACATCCAGTACAGCCAGGGCGGCACCGCGACCGGGCCGAAGGGCAAGGTGACGTACCGCCGGGACTGCAGCGGCTTCGTCTCGATGGCCTGGAAGCTGAAGCCGACCGGCATGAGCGCGCCGGTCACGACCACGCTGTCGACGTCGAAGTACACCCACAAGATCGCCAAGAAGAACCTCAAGAAGGGCGACATCCTCGACAGCGCGGCGCACGTCGTGCTGTTCGAGAAGTGGGCGAACAAGGCCCACACGAGGATCTGGCTGTACGAGGAGGCCAACCCCAGCGAGGACATGAACCACTACTCCGCGCCGCTGTCGAAGTACAGCGGCTTCAAGGCCTACCGCTACAACAAGATCAAGGACTGAACCGTCCACACAGGACGATCCGGCGCGGCCGGCGGTGCTTCGGCACCGCCGGTCGCACCTCGGTGTCCGCCGGCGGCGACGCGGGCGGCGGAACGAAGGTGAGTCGATGAAGAAGTCACTGCTACACCGGGCGATCGGTCTCGGCGTGACCGCGGTAGCCGCGCTCGGGTTCGTTGCCGCACCGGCGATGCCGGCGCGGGCGACCACCCTGTCCGGCTGCCACAGCGACGGCAAGCACTACGAGGTCTGCTTCACCGACCCGTTGCACGACAAGGGGACGGTGATCGAGGACCGGCTGGGGCAGCTGGTCGACTCGGCGCACGACGGCGACACCATCCGGCTCGCCTGGTACATGTGGACCCGTACCCCGCTGGCGAAGAAGATGGTCGCGGCGAAGAACCGCGGAGTGCACGTGTCACTGGTGCTCGACGACAAGATCAAGGGCTCGGCCGCCTACGACACGCTGCACGCCGGCAAGGTGCCGATCACCTGGTGCACCACCGGTCACGGCAGCTGCCTGTCCACGCACATCAACCACAACAAGTTCTTCCTGTTCGACCTCGGCGGCACCAAGTCGGTCGTGCAGACCTCGTTCAACGACACCGGTGTGCAGCTCAAGCTCTACAACAACATGGTGCGCGTCGTCGGCGACACCAAGCTGTACGACTACTACCTCGCCTACTGGAACCGGCTGCACGATCACGACTGGCACGGCTGGACCAGCGACGACGACCGGCACGGCGCCGGCTCGCTCGGCACCAAGGCGTACGTGTTCCCGCGCCGCAGCGGCGATCCCGTGCTCGGCGTGCTGAACAACGTGACCGACTGCCGCAGCGGCGACTCCACGATCTACGTCGCGGAGAGCAAGTTCACCTCGGCGCGGGCGAGCGTCAAGCACCGGCTGGCGTACCTGCACGACACGCTGCACTGCACGGTCAAGGTCGTCACCCAGCAGGCCGCCGACGAGAACTGGGTGCAGGCACCGACCTCCGACGGCTACAACCTGCCCGACACCGCAGTACGCCACCTCAAGCTGCACCACAAGTTCATCCTGATCGACGCGAAGTACGCCGGGCACTGGCAGCGGATGGTGTTCACCGGCTCGCACAACCTGAACGAGAACTCGTTGCGGCACAACGACGAGGCGCTGTTGCGGGTGCACGACGCCTTCGTCTACGACCAGTTCCACCGGCACTTCCTGGACATCTACGGCATCGCCGCCGGCGCCTGACCCGCTCCGCCGCCGCCAACCCCGGTCAGCGGGGGTTGGGGCGGCGGGCGGTGTTGCGGCGGCGCAGCGCGGAGCGTTGCCGGGCGCGGGTGAGCGCGGAGGTGTCGGCGGAGCCGTCCAGGTGCTCGGCGAGCGCCCGGATGTTGGGGAACCGGAACAGGTCGACCACCGGTACCGGCCGGCCGATGCGCTCCGCGATCCGGCTGCTGGCCTCGACCATCGCCATCGACGTCGCGCCGAGTTCGAAGAAGTTGTCGGTGGCGCCCAGCTCCGCCCGGTCCAGCAGCGCCTGCCACACCTCGGCGACCAGCCGTTCGGTGTCGGTGGCCGGCGCGACCGATCCTCCGGTACGGGCCGGGGCGGCCGCGGGCGCGTCGGTGACGCCGGTGGTGTCGAACCGCGGTCCCGCCGCGGCGGTGGCCGCCTCCGGCGCCGCGGCCAGCACGCCGATCAGCTGCACCAGGCCGTCGAGCAGCGCCCGCATCCGCTCCGGCCGGTACAGGTCGGTGTTGTAGGCGGCCTCCAGCACGAACCGGCCGTCGCGCTCGGTCAGGTACAGGGTGAGGTCGAACGGCGAGCCGGGCACCGGCAGCGGCACCCGGGTGACGTCCAGGCCGGGCAGCTCCAGCCGCGGCTCGGCGAAGTTGAACACGTTGAACAGCACCTGCACCAGCGGGGCGCGGGACGCCTCACGCGCCACCCCGAGCGCGGCGACGATCTCCTCCAGCGGGGCGCCCGGGTGCGCCTCGGCGGCGAGCACCTCGCCCAGGCAGTACCGGATGTCGTCGGCGAAGCTGCCGCCGGTGTCGCCGCGCAGCCGCAGCGGCACGATGTCGACGAAGAACCCGACCAGGTCGGTGAACGCGGTGCGCCGGCGGTCGGCGACGACGGCGCCGACGACGTGGTCGGTGCGGCCGGTCAACCGGCCCAGCGCCACCCCGATCGCGGCGAGGACCACCACCGACGGGGTGGCGCCGTGCCGCGCGGCGGCGGCCCGTACGTCGGCGTCGGCCGCGGGCGGCAGCGGCGCGGCGAGCACCGCGCCGGCGTAGGTCTGTACCGGCGGGCGCGGTCGGTCGCGGGGCAGGTCAAGTGCGGTCGGGGCGCCGGCCAGGTGTTCGGTCCACCAGGCCAGATCGGCCTTGCCGCGCTCGGCGTCCCGGTCGGCGCGCCAGGCGGCGTAGTCGGCGTAGCTGGCCGGCAGCGGCGGCACCTCGGCGCCGGCGTACCCGGCGGCGATCTCCCGGTACAGCACCGACTGGGACCAGCCGTCCGCGACGGCGTGGTGCAGCACCAGGCACAGCACGTGCTCGGTCGGTCCCAACCGCAACAGTTCGGCCCGCCAGGCGGGGCCGGCGGCGAGGTCGACGACGGTACCGGCGCGGTCGCGCAGCGCGGCCGCCAGGTCGGCCTCGGTGACGTCGGTGACCGGCAGCGGCACGTCCCCGCTGGGGTCGCACACCGGCCGCGGCACGCCGTCGTGCTGCTCGATGCGCCAGCACAGCACGTCGTGCCGGTCGGCGACCCGGCGCAGCGCCGCGGCCAGCGCCGGTACGTCCAGCGGGCCGCGGATGCGTTCCGCGAAGGCGATGTTGTAGGCGGCGGAGTCGGGGGCGAGCTGGTCGACGAACCACAGCCGGCGCTGCGACGGCGACAGCGTGGGCGGGTTGCCGGTGGTCGGTTCCGGACCGGTCAGCGGCCCGGCGGCGGCGACCCGGGCGGCGATGCCGGCCGGGGTGCGGCCGGTGAACACGTCCTCGACGGTGACGTCGCGGGCGAACAGGTCGCGCAGCTCGGCGACCAGCCGCATGGCGGCGAGCGAGTGGCCGCCGTGGGCGAAGAAGTCGTCGTCCGGGCCGGGACTGCCGCCCAGCACCCGGGACCAGGCGGCGGCGACCGGATCGGTCGGGGTCGGCCCCGGGCCGAGCGGCGCCAGCGCCGCGAGCGCATCCCGGTCCACCTTGCCGACCACGGTGAACGGCAGCGAGTCGAGCCGCACGTACCGGCGGGGCACCATCGCGTCGGTCAGCCGCCGGGCGGCGTGCGCGACGAGTTCGTCGTCGGCGGGGGCGGTCGCGGGGGCGAGGTAGGCGACCAGTTCGGGGCCGATGGGGCCGGGCAGGGCGAGCACCGCGGCCTGGGTCACGTCCGGATGCGCCTGCAGTACCGCCTCGATCTCGCCGGTCTCGACCCGCTGCCCGCGGATCTTCACCTGGCCGTCGCGGCGGCCGAGGAACTCCAGCTGGCCGTCCGGACGCCGCCGGGCCAGGTCACCGGTGCGGTACAGCCGCTCGCCGGGCCGGCCGGACAGCGCGTCCGGGACGAACCGGGCGGCGGTCAGCCGCGGCGCGTCGAGATACCCGTACGCCACGCCGGGGCCGCCGATCAGCAGCTCACCGAGCTCGCCGTCCGGGACCGGCCGGAGCGCCTCGTCGACCAGGTACGCCGCGTGCGCCCCCACCGGCGCCCCGATCGGCGGTTCCCCGTCCGGGGCTCCGTGCAGGTCGGCGGCCAGCACGAACACGGTGGTCTCGGTCGGCCCGTACACGTTGAACAGGTGCCGGTCGCGCCAGCGTTGCACCAGCCGCGGCGGGAGCGCCTCGCCGCCGACCACGATCGTGCGCAGCGTCGGCAGCGCCACCGGGTCGAGCAGCGCCAGTACCGGCGGGGTGCACACGCACCAGGTGGTCTCGTGTGCGGCCGCGAAGGCGACCAGCCGGGCCGGGTCGATCCGGTCCCGGTGTCCGACCAGCGCGACGGTGGCGCCGGTGGTCAGCGTCAGGAACAGGTCCATCACCGAGGCGTCCCAGCTCAGCGAGGTGAGGCCGAGCAGCCGGTCGGCGGCGGTGGCGCCGGTCAGCGCCCGGCACGCGTCGACGAACTCCAGCACGCTGCGCTGGCTGACCAGCACACCCTTCGGGGTACCGGTGGAGCCGGAGGTGTAGGCGACGTAGGCGAGGCGGTCCCGCCCGGGCGGCCCGGCCGGCACGACGGCCAGCGGCAGCGGCGTGGCCGGGACTTCCACCAGCGGTACGTCGACGGGGCCCAGCGCCGCCCGGCCGGCCGCGTCGACCACGATCGCGTCCACCCGCGACTCGGTCAGCAGGTGCCGCAACCGATCCCGCGGATGCGCCGGGTCCAGCGGCAGGTAGCCGGCACCGGAACCCAGCACGCCGAGCACCGCGACGACCATCTCGACGCTGCGCTCGGTGCACACCCCGATCAGCCCGGTACCGCCGGCCGGCAGCGTCGCCGCGAGCGCGCCGGCGCGGCCGAGCAGCGACGCGTAGCTCTCCGCCCGGTCCCACTGCCGTACCGCGACCGCCGCGGGTGTGGCCCGCGCCTGCGCCAGGACCAGCGCGAACAGGCTCTCATCAGCCATCTGTCGCCTCCGCGTCGGTGATCTGCAGCCGCAGCTCGCTGAAGTACCGCTGGCCGGCGGCGTCGGGCACCCAGCACTCGTCGGGGGTGGGCAGCATCTCGGTGACCGTCACCGGTACGTCCCGGCCGGCGCGGGTGCGCGCCCCACGGGCCGCGTTGCACAGCGCCACCGCGTACTGCGGGCTGGTCAGGTCGACGAAGAACGGCTTGATCTCGGTGTCGACCTTGACGTACACCCGTTCCGGCAGTCCCAGCTCGGCGCGCCACCGCCGTACCGCGAGGTAGCGCGCCGCGTCGCCGCGGGCGGCGGCGAGGCCGCTGCGATCCACCGTGGTACGCCAGGTCTCCCGGCTGACCACCAGCCGGTCGATGGACAGCCGGGCGGTGTGCTCGGCCGGTGCGAGCAGTTTGAACCCGTCCACCGCGTGCATCGCCAGCAGCGCCGAGAACACCTCCACCAGCGGCCGCTGCCGGCCGGACGGGTCGGTGGCGACCAGCGCGCCATCGGTCTCGGTGACCAGCATGCCGCTCGCGGGTACGTGCCCGGCGGTCGCGGCGACCGGGCCCGGCGCGACGCCCAGGTGCACGTCGTCGGCGTCGGCGAGGCTGTGCGCGACCCGGCCGGTGTGCCGCGGCCAGTCCGGCGGGTACAGCAGCCGCACCCGGCCCGGCCCGAGATCGGCGGCGAGCGCGGCACGCAGCGCGTCGGCGTCCCGGTGCCACTCGGTGAACACCGCGCAGTCGAACGTCGGCCAGGCGACGTGCATCTCGCCCAGCACGACCTGGTAGTCGCCGCGCCGCAGTGCGGCCACGTCGGTCGCGCAGATCTGCAGGTCCGGGCTGTGCACGAAGCCGGCCGACCAGCCCGGGGCGTCGGCGGGGAACGCCGCCGCCACCGCGGGCGCGAGTTCCGCCGCGCGGCGCCGTACCGGGCCGTCGCCGGTGGCGCCGAACAGGCCGGCCCAGCGCGCCGCGAACTGCGCCGCGACCGCGTCGACCGGCCGGTCCCCGCCGCCCCACAGCGGCCCCTGCGCCAGGTACCACAGGTCCGACAGCCGCACCGGGCCCGGCTCGGCGGCCAGCTCCCGGTACAGCTCGTGCAGCGCCTGCCCGTACGCGTCGGCCAGCGCCACGGTGAGCCAGCGTGCCGCCCGCAGCAGGATGTCCAGCGGGCCGGCCAGCTCGTCGAGCAGCGGGCGGCCGAACACCACGGTCAGGTCGCGGTCGGTGTCCTCGTAGCACAGCGACCGGCCGGCGTAGGTCTGCCCGGCCCGGCGCTGCGCCTCCTGCCCGGTCACCGCCTCGAACGTCTCGGCGAGCACACCGAGCGCGTCGCGCAGCGCGTCCGGGTCGCCGGCCGCGGCGGCAACCGCGTCGCGGGCTGCGTCGAGCCGGTCCAGCCCGCGCTGCGCGGCGGTCCGTTCCGGTTCGGTGCCGATCGCCGCGATCCGTTGCCGCAGCACGCGCTCGGCGTCCGGATGCAGCGGCAGGTCGGCACCCCAGCGCAGCAACCCCTGCCGGGCCAGGCCGTCGAGCAGCAGGTACCCGTCCTCGTCCCGGCGCAGGCCCAGCTCCGGCGCGGTCGACAGCTCGGCCACCAGCTCGACGGCGGGCCGGCCGTCGGCGGCCGACAGCGCCGCCGCGGCCGCCGCGGACAGCGGCACCGGCGGTTGCGCCGGCCGGTACGCGAGCCGCCCGTCCTGGTGGATCTCCGGCGAGACGACCACCGGCAGCCAGCGCCGGGTGGCCGGATCGTCGGCCAGCCGCTGCGCGTACGCGTCGAGGGCCCAGGTCTCGTAGTGCACCCGGCGGCGGCGGGTCAACCCGCGGCCCGGCTTGACGGTGGCCACCTCGGCGAGGTCGGGATCGACGGTGACCCAACAGGTCGGGCCGAAGAAGCCGATCGTGTCGTTCTTCCCGCAGTACCGCTGCCAGTAGCGGATCAGCGCGGTCTCCCGCTCCCGCCGCTTCGACGGGCGTCCGGTACCGCGGCCGGGCAGCAGGTGGTCCAGGCCGGTCAGCGCGTTGCGGTTCTGCCAGCCGACCGCCTCGCGCAGCAACGGATCCGCCGCCAGCTCGGCCGCCACCCGCGAGCCGCGTTCCACCGCATCCTGGTACGCGGCAACGAAACCGGCGTCGGTGACCGCCTGCTGCGGATCGACCTTACCGAGCGCGTCGGCGGTCACGGCGAGCTCCGGCGCGGCGAACCGGTTCAGCCCCGCCGCCGGGAAGCCGGTGCCGCGCAGCAGCGCGTCCCGCCACACCGACCAGCCGGTCTCCCCCAGCGGAACGCGATGCGCCGCCGACGCCGCACCCGGGCCCGGCGCGCCGGGAAACGCCACAGCGCCAGCCGAAGCCGCGCCGGACCGGACCGCCCTGGACGGGGCCGTGGCGAACGAAGGTGTGCGGGGCGGGGCCGTGTCGGGTGGGGACGGCGCCGGGCTCGCGGCACGGTCGGTGTGCAGGTCGGCCCGGATCAGCGCGGCGAGCCGGTCGAGCGTGTCGTGCAGGAAGAAGTGGCCACCGGGCAACCGGTGCGCCCGGACCTCGGTGTCGGTGTGCCGCTGCCAGCCGGCCAGCTGCCCCAGCGGTACGGCCACGTCGGACTCACCGGCGAACGTGGTCACCGGGACCGGCAGCGGCGCCCGCGGCTCGTACCGGTACACCTCCAGCCAGGCCAGGTCGGCCCGCAGCACCGGCAGCAGCAGGTCGATCAGGTCCGGTGCGTCGAGCAGCTCGGTGGGCATCCCGCCGGCCGCGACGACCCGGGCCACCAGCCGGTCGCGGGGCAGCCCGGCGATGTTGTCCAGCGGCCCGTCGCCGCGCTCGTCCGGCGGCCGGGCGGCGGCCGCGAACAGCCGCTCCGGCAACCGGTCACCCCGCTCGGCCAGTACCCGGGCCACCTCGTAGCCCAGCCGGGCGCCCAGCGAGTGCCCGTACAGCGCGAACCGCGGGCCGGCGTCGGCCACGATCGCGTCCGCCATCGCGACCGGATCCAGCTCCAGCGGCTCGCCGTACCGGCCCTCCCGGCCGGGGAGCTTGACCGGCACCACCTCCACCTCGGCGCCGAACGCGGCCGGCCAGCGGCGGAAGACACTGGCACCGGCGCCGGCGTAGGGCAGGCAGTACAGCTGCCAGGTGGCGTCGGCGCGGCGCACCGGTCGCGGGAACCAGCCGTCCGCCGGGCCGCCCGTCCCGGTCATCGCGGCCGGGCCAGGCGCGGGATCGCCGGGGCGGGCGCCGCGGCGGCGGTGTCGCGGCGCTGCTCGACCAGCTCGGCCATGCCGGCCACGGTCGTCGTCTCGAACAGGCTGCGCATCGGCAGCTTCACCCCGGTCGCGGTGCGTACCTTGCCGATCAGCTGCACCGCGACCAGCGAGTTGCCGCCCAGGTCGAAGAAGTCGTCGTCGCGGCCGACCACCGGCACGCCGAGCACGTCGGCCCAGATCCCCGCCAGCTGCGCCTCCAGCTCGGTACCGGGTGCCGCTCCGTCGCCGAGCGCTTCGGCGGCATCGTCGGCGACCGGGCCGGTGAGCGTCTCGATGGTCGCCGCGGCCGCCACGAACTGCTCGTCCATCGGCCGTACCGACACCGCGACCTGCGGCCCGAGCCCACCGGCGAGCAGCCGCCACAGCACCTCGGCCCCGTCGGCCGGCGCGATCCCGCCCGCCGAGCCTCCCCCACCGGTACCGCCGGGCCCGGCGACGTCCGCGACCACACCGCCGGCCGACGCGCCCACGGCCGGCGCGGCGGTCGGCGCGGGGGAAGCGGTCGGCGCGGCGGATGCGGTCGGGGTGGCGCGGACGGCGGTGGCCATCGCGGTCGGGTCGACCCGGCGCAGCATGAAGTCGGCGATGTCGACCAGCACCCGGCCGTCGTCGTCGACCAGCTGGATGTCGGCGGTGGTGATCTCGTCGCCGGGCTGCCCGACCAGGTGCGCCCACAGCCGCGGGGGCAGCGGCGCGTGCACGGTGATCCGGCCGTACCCGAGGGGCAGGAACGATCCGCCGTCGACATCGAGCAGGCTGGTCGCCTCGTCCAGCAGCGCCGGATGCAACGGCCAGTCGGCCAGCTCGGCCGCCACCTCGGCCGGCGCGACCAGCCGGGCCAGCACCTCGCCGGGGCCGCGGTGGGTGGTGCGCAGGTTCTGCCACCGGCCGCCGAACTCGACCAGCCCGGACCGGGACCGGTGGCTCGTCACCTCGGTACCGGCTCCCAGCCGCTCGCGCAGCGGCGGCAGCGCGACCGGCGCCGGCGCGGCGAACCGCACCCACGCGGCGGTCCCGCGCACGTGCGTGGTGGCGCCGGTGACGATCTGCACGTCGTACCCGTCGTCGCCGGGCGTCAGCCGGACCGTCACCGTCGTGTCGGTACCGTCCGGCACCGCCAGCGGCGCCACGAACGCCACGTCGCGCAGCTCCACCACGGCCTGCTCGTCGGGCGCCGGTACCGCCGCGGCGAACGCGGCCCGGGCCAGCTCCAGGTGCCCAGTGCCGGGCAGCACCGGCACGCCGGCGATCCGGTGCTCGCCCAGCACCCAGTGGCTGCCGGGCCCGAACCGCCCGCGCACCACCCGGCTCGTGCCGTCGTCGACCCGTTCGGTCAGTACCGGATGCGTCACCGTGACCGCCGCGCCGCCCGAACCGGCCGCGGCGGAGCCGCCCCCGCTCGCTGCGATGCCGGAGCCGCCTTCGGTTGCTCTGGCGCCGGTGCCGGCTCCGGTTGCCGCGGTGCCGGCTCCGGTTGCCGCGGTGCCGGCTCCCGTTGCTGCGGTGCCGGCTTCGGTTGCCGCGGTGCCGGGGCCGCCGAGGGCGGCCGGGCGCGCGGTCTCCACGGCCATGCCGACCTCGCTCCAGGCGCCCCAGTCGACGCTGAGCACCGGGCAGCCGAAACCGCCGCCGTGCTGGGCCACCGCGTCGAGGTAGGCGTTGGCCGCCGCGTAGTCGACCTGACCGAGCCCACCGACCACACCGGTCACCGACCCGCACAGCGCCACGAAACTCAGCTCGTCCGCGCCGAACACCTCGGCCAGCGCCCGGGTGCCGGCGATCTTGGGCGCCAGGACCGCGTCGACCGCCTCGCGGGTCTTCATCGCGATCAGCCCACCGCCGGGCACGCCGGCGGCGTGCACGATGCCGTCCAGCCGGCCGTACTGGTCGAGGATCCGCTCGCGCACCGCCCGCAGCGCAGCCACGTCGGTGACGTCGGCGGCGACCGGCAGCACCTGCCCGCCGGCGGCCTCGATCCGCTCGATCGCGGCGATGGTGCGCCCGACCCGGTCGGTACCACCGGCCAGCGCCGGCCACTGCTCGCGCGGCGGCAGCGGGGTACGGGCCAGCAGCACGATCCGGGCCCGGCAGCGGCGGGCCAGGTCCGCGGCGACGGTGCCGCCGATCCCGCCGGTACCGCCGGTGATCAGGTACACGCCGCCGTCGGGCAGCTGGTCGGTGCGCGCCGGCAGCGGCACCGGCTCGAACTCGGGCGCCCAGCGCCGGCCGCGGCGCAGCGCCACCGTCTGCGCGTACTCGCCGGACGGCGGTACCCGCAGCTCGGCGGCGATCGCGGCGACGTCCGACGGGTGCGCCGCGTCGACGTGCCGGACGGTGACGACGCCGGGCAGCTCGGTCGGCAGCGACCAGGCGGCCGCCGCGGTACCGGCCGCGAGCGGGTCGGTCACGTCGTCGCCCAGCACCGCGCGGGTACCGGCGGTGACCACGTCCAGGTGCACCGGGCCGGGCAGCGCCGCCTCGGCGAGCGCCTGGCCGAGCGCGACGACGCTGTGCACCGCCTCGTCCACGCCAGCGTCCGGGGACAGCGTCCAGGCGTGCACGATCCGTTGCGGGACACCGGAACCGGCCGCCAGCTCGGCGAGCAGCGCGGCGAGGCCGGCGCGATCGGCCGGATCCAGCACCGGCGCCCGAACGGTGTCCGGGCCGAGCGCGCCGGCGAGCGCGTCGCCGGACTCGCCGGCGGCCAGCAGCAGGCAGCGCGGCGCGGCCGGCGCGTCGACCGCGGGCGGCAGCTGCCGCCACACCGGGACGCTGCACCACTGCGCCATGCCGCGGTCCACCGGCGCCGGCGGGACGGGCGCCGGCGCGGCCGACGGCGCCGGGTCGACCCAGTGGTAGCTGCGCTCGTACGGGTAGGTCGGCAGCGGGATCCGCCGCCCCGGCGTGCCGAACCCGGGCAGTTCGACGCCGGCCGCCCAGAGCCGGCCGGCCGCCGCGTAGAGGGTGGCGAGGTCGCCCTGCCGGGCGTCCGGGCCGGGCAGGCTCGGGACCGGCAGCCGGGCCTCGCGCGGGGTCTGCATCCGGGCCAGCCCGACCAGCTGGCTGCCCGGCCCGCACTCGACCGCGAGCCAGTCGCCGTCGGCCCGCAGCCGGGCCACGCAGTCGCCGAACCGGACCGGCTCGCGCAGGTGCGCCGCCCAGTACGCCGGGTCGGTGGCCTGCTCGGCGGTGATCCAGTCGCCGGTGCGGTTGGACAGGTACCGGCGCTGCGGCGCGTGCCGTTCGACCGCGGCCACCAGCTCGGTGAACTCGGCCAGTACCGGCTCCATCGAGGCGGAGTGGAACGCGTGCGAGGTGCGCAGCCGCCGGCGGCCGATGCCCTGCCCGGTCAGCGACTCGGCGTAGGCGTCGATCAGCTCGGTCGGCCCGGACACCACGCAGGTGCGCGGCCCGTTCACCGCGGCGATGTCCAGCCCCGCCGGCAGCGCCGCGGCCACCTCGTCGGCGGACAGCTGCACGGCGAGCATCGAACCCGGCGACACCGACTGCATCAGCCGGCCGCGGGCGGCGACCAGCCGCAGCGCGTCGGCCGGCGCGAACACGCCGGCCAGGGTCGCCGCCACGTACTCGCCGATGGAGTGGCCGATCATCGCCGCGGGCGTGACACCCCAGGACTCCCAGAGCCTCGCCAGCGCGTACTCGACGGTGAACAGCGCCGGCTGCGCGTGCCGGGTCTGCTGCAGCGTCTCGGCGTCGGCGGCGAGCGGGTCGGCGCCCAGTACCGCGGCGCACTCGGCCACCGCGGCGGCGAACACCGGCTCGGTGGCGCGCAGCTGCGCGGCCATTCCGGCGTACTGCGCGCCCTGGCCGGAGAACAGGAACGCCACCTGCGGCGCAGACTTGCCGACGTGATCGGTGTGCCGCTTGCGATCGGCCAGCGCCCGCACCGCGCCGGCGGCGTCCTCGGCGACCACAACGGTGCGGTACGGGTGCGGTTCGCGGCCGACCCGCAGCGTGTACGCGACGTCGGCCAGCGGCGTGTCCGGCGCCTCGGTCAGCCGGCTGGACAGCTGGTCGACCACGGTCGCCAGCGCCGCCTCCGACCGGGCCGACAGCTGGATCAGCTCGACCCGCTCCGGCGCCGCTGGCCTCGGGTCGGCCTGCGCAGGCGCCTCCTCCAGCACCACGTGCGCGTTGGTACCGCCGATGCCGAACGAGCTGACCCCGGCGCGGCGCGGCCCGTCGCCGGGCTGCCAGCCGGACAGCACCGCGTTGACGTAGAACGGGCTGGTCGCGAAGTCGATCGCCGGGTTCGGCGTCTCGTAGTTGATGCTCGCCGGGATCAGCTTGTGCTGCAACGCAAGTACCGTCTTGATCACCGCGGCGACCCCGGCGCCCTGGGACAGGTGGCCGATGTTCGACTTGACCGAGCCCAGGGCGCACCAGCCGGTGTCGTCGGCCTGCGCGCCGTACGCGGCGGACAGCGCCGCCACCTCGATCGGATCACCGAGCGCGGTCGCGGTGCCGTGTGCCTCCACATAGGACACGGTGCGCGGGTCGATGTCGGCCATCGCGAGCGCCTGCGCGACCACGTCGGTCTGCCCATCGACGCTGGGCGCCGAGAAACCGACCTTGGCCGCGCCGTCGTTGTTGATCGCGTTGCCCAGGATCACCGCACGCACGTCGTCGCCGTCGGCCAGCGCGTCGGACAGCCGCTTGAGCACGATCACCCCGCCGCCGCTGCCCCACAGGGTGCCGGCGCCGCGGGCGTCGAACGGCCGGCAGTGCCCGTCCGGCGCGGTGATCCCGCCGTCCTGCGCGATGTAGCCGCCGCCGTGCGGCAGCTCGATGCACACCCCGCCGGCCAGCGCCATGTCGCACTCGCCGTTACGCAGCGCCTCGCACGCCAGATGGATCGCCACCATCGAGGTGGAGCAGGCGGTGTGCAGGGTGAAGCTCGGCCCGCGCAGGTTCAGCTTGTACGAGACCAGGGTGGCGACGTAGTCGGGGTTGTTGCCGATGTTGACGGCGAGGTTGCCGGCCGAGTCGGCCAACCGCGGGTTGGCCCGGACGTTCTTCCACAGGTAGTCGGTGGCACCGGTACCGGCGTAGACGCCGACCAGCCCGTCGTAGCGCGCCGGGTCGTACCCGGCGTCCTGCAGCGCGGTGTGCGACAGCTCCAGGAACAGCCGGTGCTGCGGGTCGGCGACGTCCGCCTCGCGGCGGCTCATCCCGAACAGGCCGGGATCGAAGTACTCGATGTCGTCGATCACCGGCGCGGCGGCGACGAAGTCGGGATGGTCGACCATCTCGACCGGCAGCCCCAGTTTCAGCTGCTCGTCCCGGTTGGAGAACCGGATCGACTCGACGCCGTCGACCAGGTTCGACCAGAACTGGCCGGCGTCCCGGGCACCCGGCACCCGGCAGGCCAGGCCCACCAGCGCGATGCGTTCGACGTTGTCATCGGTCATCGTCGACCTCCGATCTCGGCTCGGTCCCCGTTGCCGCTCGATCCCGTTGCGTGTCGTCCCCGGCGGCGGTTCGATCCCGCTGCCGCCGTACCGGTTCGATCCAGTGCCGCTGGCGGTGGAACTGCTGTGGCGGCAGCGGCGCGCGGCGCGGCGTGCCGGCCGGTGCCGGCTCGCCCAGCACCACGTGTGCGGTGGTGCCGCCCAGCCCGATCGCGCTGACCCCGGCGTACCGCGGGCCGGGCGTCGGCCACTCCCGGGTGTCGGCGGCGATCTCGAACCGGCCGGCGGACAGGTCGACGTCCGGGTGCGGCGCGTCGAAGTGCAGGCTCGCCGGCACGACCCCGTCGCGTACCGCCAGCGCGGCCTTGATCAGCCCGGCCACGCCGGCGGCCGCGTCCAGGTTGCCGATGCTCGGCTTGACCGAGCCGAGCAGGCAGGTCCGCGCTGCGCCGGCGAACACCGAGCCGAGCGCCCGAACCTCGATCGCGTCGCCCAGCGGGGTGCCGCTGCCGTGCGCCTCGACGTACCCGATGTCCGCCGGCAACAGGTCCGCGGTGGCCAGCGCCTCGGCGACCGCGTCGGCCAGCCCGGCCACCCCCGGTACCGCGAAGCCGCCGCGGCGCGCGCCGTCGTTGCTGACCGCCCAGCCGCGCAGCACCGCGTACACCCGGTCGTCGGTGACGTCCTCGCAGCGCTTGAGGACCACGCCGGCGGCGCCGCTGGCGTACCGGGTGCCCTGCGCCTTGGCGTCGAACGCGCGGATCGTGCCGTCCGGCGACAGCCCGGCGCGGGCCAGGTAGCCCGACGGCGTGGTCGCCGCCACCGACGATCCGCCCGCGATCGCCAGATCGCACCGGAAGTCGAGCAGGCTCTGCGCCGCCAGGCAGACCGCGACCAGCGACGACGCGCACGCCGCCTGCGTCGCCACGGCCGGCCCGGTCAACCCCAGCTTGTACGCGGTGCGCAGCGGCAGGTAGTCCGGCGCGTGGCCGGGCGGCATCGGCTCGTCCGCCGCGCCCAGCAGCTCCGGCCGGTACAGGTGCCGCAGGAAGTACCGGTTGACCGAGGTGCCGGTGAACACCCCGACCGGCCCGTCGAGCCGCCCCGGCTGCTCGCCGGCGTCCTGCAGCGCGTGCCAGGCCACCTCCAGGAACAGCCGGTGCTGCGGGTCGATCTCCGCCGCCTCGGCCGGGGTGTAGCCGAAGAACTCGGCGTCGAAGTCCTCGATGCCGGGCAGGTAACCGCCGGCCGGCACGTACCGCGGGTCGGCCAGCAGGTCGTCGCCGACCCCGGCGGCGCGCAGCTCGGCGGCGGAGTACCGGTGCATGGTGTCGATGCCGGCGCACAGGTTGTCCCAGTACGCCGCGACGTCGGCGGCGCCGGGCAGCCGGGCCGCCATGCCGACGATCGCGATCCCGTCGTCGCTCATCGGCCACGCTCCTTCGCCGGAGGCCCGACGAGGCAGGACACGCCGTGCCCCTGGTTCGCTCGTCGACGCTCACGCCTACTGCGGCAGACGCACGACGGGGCTCGGCGCGTGGCAACCACGGTCCGCTCGTTCATCGGGCGCTCCGCCGGGCGGCCCGGCGGGCCATCCGCGTCGCGAGCCGGTCCGCGCCGACGCTCGTGGCCACCCCGCCCCGTCGCGCCATCTCGACATCCACCGTCGGTGGTTCGGTGGCGGCGTCGTCCACTATGGACGACGCCGACGCGTCCGCGGTGGCCGCCCGGGCCGCCGGTATGCGCACGTCGTCCACAGTGGACAGAACTGCGGCGTCGCCACGAACCTCGGCGCAGCGAGCGGCGAGTGCCGTCACGGTCGGGTACTCGAACAGGTCGAGCAGCGGCAGCCGCACCCCGAGGTCGCGTTCCAGCCGGCGCTGCACCCCGGCCAGCGCCAGCGAGTGCCCGCCCAGGTCGAAGAAGTTGCGGTCCGGTTCCACCGACGGCACGCCCAGCTCCGCGCACCACGCGGCGGCCACCGTACGTACCAGCGGATCGTCCGGCAGCTCCGCCGCCACGGTGGCGACCGGCGCCGCGGGCAGCGCGGCGACGTCCACCTTGCCGGTCGGCGTGGTCGGCAACTCGTCGAGCACCACCACCGCCCGTGGCACCAGGTAGTGCGGCAGCCGCTGCGACAGCCCGGCGAGCAGCTGGTCCGGGTCGAGCCCGCCCGCACCGGCCGCGTAGCAGACCAGCTCCCGCTCCGCCGGCAACCCGCCGGCGGTGAGCCGCTCGCGAGCCACCGCGACGGCCTGGCGGACGCCGGGCAGCTCGGCCAGTACCGCCTCGATCTCGCCGAGTTCCACCCGATAGCCGCGGATCTTCACCTGCCGGTCCACCCGGCCCAGGTGCACCAGCCGGCCGTCGGACAGCCGCCGGGCCAGATCGCCGGTGCGGTAGGTGCGGACCTCGCCGACGGCCGGGAACGGTCGACCGACGTACCCGAGCGCGAGATGCCGGCTGCGCACCACGATCTCACCGACCAGCGCGGCCGGCGCACCCTCGGGCGTGCACAGCGTCACGTCGATGCCGGGCAGCGGGTGCCCCACCGGCACCACCCCGCCGACCGGCGGCGCGGTCAGGTGGTCCTGCGCGATGAAGCTGATCTCGGTGGCCCCGTAGCCGTTGACGAACACGCCGTCCGGCGCGAAGTGCCGCCAGTAGGCGACCGCGTCGGCGGCGTGCACCGCCTCACCGCCCAGCAGTACCACCCGGATCGCCGGCAGCCGCCCGCCCTCCAGCGCCGCGACCAGGTGCCGGTACACCGTCGGCGTCGAGTGGTAGACGCTGACCTTCCGGTCCCGCAACGCTTCCACCAGGTGCAGCAACCCGTGGCGGCGGATGTCCACCGGCACCGCCGCCGCCCCGGACAGCAGCGCCGAGAACAGGTCGGTGATCGCCATGTCGAAGCTGAACGAGCTGAGCACCGAGACCCGGTCGGCCGGATCGATGCGGGAGTTGTCGATGTGGTTGCCGGCGGCGAACAGCACGTTGCGGTGGCTCTGCACCACGCCCTTGGGCAGCCCGGTCGACCCGGACGTGTACAGCACGTACGCCTCGGCGTCCAGGTCGGTGTCGGGCACCGGCAACGGCGCCGCGGGCAACCCGGACACGTCGACCACCCGGACCGCGGGTCGGAGAGTGCCCGGCGCCGGCTGCCCGCCCGCCGCCTCGGCGACCAGCTCCGCAGCGAGGCCGCGGGTACCGGCGTCGACCAGCACGGTGTGCACGCCGGAGTCGCGCAGCAGGTGCGCCAGCCGCGCCCGCGGGTAGGACGGGTCGGCCGGCACGTACGCGGCGCCGGCGGCGAGCGTGCCGAGGATCGCCGCGACCGTACCGGCGCCGTGGTCGAGCAGCACCGCGACCCGACCACCGACCGGCGCCCCCGCTCCGAGCGCGACCCGGCCAGCAACCGCCCCGCCGGCGATCGAAGCTTGGCCGGCGACCGCCGCCCCGCCGGCGATCGGAGCCCGAGCGGGGGCCGCCCCGCCGGCCGCGATGGCCTGCGCGACGCCGCCCGCCGCGGCCGCCAGCTCGGCGTAGCTGAGGGTGCCGTCGTCGGCCAGTACGGCGGGGCGATCGGGCTGCGCGGCGACCAGCTCGGCGAACCTGCCGAGCACCGTGCCGGTGCGCTGCGCGGGGCGCCATGCGGCCGAGGGCCGGTGCCGGTCACCGAGCTCCGGCGGCTGCCGGCGCTCGATCGTCATCCGGTCGGGTAGCTCGCCGGTGTCCAGCGTGGTGGCGAGGTCGGCGGCCAGGCACTCGGCGAGCGCGTCGTCGACCACCTGCCGGTCGTGGCCCAGCCAGACCCGGTTCCCGGTGGCCACCACGACCAGGTCGCACGGGTACCAGCCGGCGGCCAGGACCAGTTCGGCCACGTCGTCGGTGCACCCCGGCAGCACCGCGTCGCCGGTCACCAGCCAGATCGACGCCGCCGCCGGCGCCTCCCGGTACGGCACGCCCGCCCCCGGCCCGATCGCCCCGGCCGTACCGGCATCACCCGTACCGGCGTCACCCGTACCGGCGTCACCCGTACCGGCGTCACCCGTACCGGCATCGCCCGGCTCGACGGCACCGGCATCGACGGCACCGCTCGGATCGGCCGCGGCGGGTTCGTCGGCACCGGTCAGGATCAGCCGCAGCCCGGACTCGCCGGCGACCGCGCGGGCGATCGGAAACCCGACGGTACCGGTGTAGCGGGTCAGCACCGCCCGCAGCGCGTGCTGCACCTGGTGCGCCGAGCCGGCGCGATCGGCGCGCACCGCACACCAGCCGTCCACGCCGCACCGTGACTCGACCACCCGCCCCGGCGCCAGTTCCGGCGTCACCCAGTCGTGCCGCACCGCCGGCACCGGCGGCTCGGGCCCGGCCGAGATCGCGGGCGGGCGTGGCCGGCCGAGGAGTTCCGACCAGGCCTCGGCGAGCGACCGGTGGTCGAACCCGCCGTCGGGATCGACGTCGAGCTGCTCCGCGCCGGGGCCGGCCTGCCAGGCGGGATGCGCGTCGCTCCACGAGATCCGCCATCCGGGGTGCGTCTCGTGCCAGGCCGGCAACCGCGGTGTCACCGTCGCCGGTTCGACGATCGCGGTGCGCCGCAACGTATCCGGCGGTACCGACGGGTAGCGGGAGCCGATCGTGGTCACGAGGTGCCCAGCAGGACCTTGGCGATGTCGTCCACGCTGCGCACCGGCACCGTGTCGGCCGCGGTGAGTGGCGGGTAGTCGTCGACGGTGTAGCTGCCGGAGGCGTGCACGACGATCTCGGTACCGTCCGGAACCAGCCCGCGCTGCACCGCATTCAGGACACCGGTCAGCGCCATCACCAGGGAGAACTCCCGCAGCCGGCGCGGGTCGGCGGGCACCGGCCGGTCGGTCGCGGCCAGCAGCTCGCGGATCTGCGGGTAGCGCTGCAGGCACTCGTAGAGCGAGACGACGATGCCGTCGCCGCCGTACCGGGCGATCAGCTCGTTCATCGCCGGCGA
Source organism: Actinocatenispora comari (assembly GCF_017312725.1). Taxonomy (GTDB): domain Bacteria; phylum Actinomycetota; class Actinomycetes; order Mycobacteriales; family Micromonosporaceae; genus Actinocatenispora; species Actinocatenispora comari. The sequence goes on from NZ_BOPO01000002.1 coordinate 23,324, forward strand.
GGTGGCCGGCGCGTGCGAGTAGAACGTCGGGTCCAGCACCTCGTCCGGGTCGAACGTGGCGGCCGGGAAGTGCGGATCGGCCTCCTGCCGGTGCAGCCCGCCGCCGTAGCGGTAGGTCGGCAGCAGGCTGCGGTCGAACCCGCCGCGGCGCAGGCTGAGCACCATGTCCGGGGTGTCGAGGTGCTGCACCAGAAGGAACCCGGGCCGCTGGGCCGCGTCGGCCATGCCGCGCTCCTCCAGCACGTCGCGGCCCAGGTTGTAACCGAGCAGCCCGAACGCGCTGGACACCGCGTGCGCGTGCCAGCGTGGTGCGGCACCGACGGTGGGCGCCACGTCGTGCTCGAAGAACGCCCGCGCCGCGTCCGCGACCAGGTAGTTGCGAAGTTCTAGGGAAAACCACAGATGTGCGCCGACCTTGCCCGCGTACCGGTCGGCGAACTCGCGCGCCAGCGCCTTGACCCCCTCCGGGCTCTCCCCGTCGTACAGGAAGATCGGGTTGCGGTGCGGGTCGAGCGCCGCGTCGCCGGTGGACAGGCCGCCGCGCAGCTTGGGCAGGCAGCTGGCCGGCGCCACGATCGCGATCCGCAGCTGGTCGGGGGTGACCAGGCCGCAACGGATGGCCCGCTGCACCGCGTCACGCAGCGCGGTGCCCTTGTTCGCCGAGGTCGGGGTGAAGATCAGCACCGGCTCGCCGGTCTGCCGGATGAACTCCACCGCGCGCGCCACGATCAGCAACGAGGCCAGCGTCTTGGTCGTACGGGTGCCGGGGGCGCGGGTGAGATCCAGCAGCTGCAGCCGATGCGAGTCGTGCTCGCCCAACTGCCACCAGCACGCGTTCGCCACCGAGAAGAACTCGCGCAGCCCGTCGTCGAGCTCCGGGAACCGGAACCCGGGCGAGAACGCGACCGGGTCGGCGACCGGCGACGGGTCGTGCACCCGGGCGGCCACCACCTCGGGCAGCCGGTCGTAGTAGTCGAGGATCAGGTTCGCGGTCGGCGGGTGCGACATCGTTGGCGTCTCCCGTGCAGGCGGGCCGGTGGATCGTTCGGCGGGGCGGAAACTCAGTCGCTCGGGGCCGGGTCGACGATCCGGTTGGCGGCGTCCACGTGCACGATGCGCGGCTCGACCTTCTCGCCGTCGGCGACGATGCCGTAGGCGATGATGATGATCAGGTCGCCGGGCTGGATCAGCCGGGCCGCGGCGCCGTTCATCCCGATCTCGCCGGAGCCGGCGGCGCCCTCGATCACGTAGGTTTCCAGCCGCGCACCGTTGTTGATGTCCACGACGTGCACCAGCTCGTTGGGCGCCAGGTCGGCCGCCGCCATCAGATCGGCGTCCACGGTGATCGATCCGACGTAGTGCAGGTCGGCCCGGGTGACGGTGGCTCGATGGATCTTGGCTCGCAGCATCGTCCGGAACATGCGCCAGTTCACTCCCCGTCGAATGGCAACGGCGCAGCGCAGACCGGCATCCGTTTCGCCGGAATGATGCGGCACCCGTCGGTCGGACCGAGTCGCTAGGAAATCGGTCATCGTGGATCTCGCGGTGACCTGCGGCGATCGTAGGTACGGTGTCAAGCAGTGGCAACCCCTGTCAACACATCAGGCGCAAACCCCTGGGACATAACGGATTTGGCCCGTTTTGGTCTTGCGCTGGTCGGCTATCGTCTGCATGCCCGGTAGCGGTGCGTACGGGACGAGACGAGTCAGGAGTTGGCCATGACCAACGAGTTGCACAGCGTGGTGCACAACGACGAAGGTCAGTACTCGACCTGGCCGACCGACCGCGAGCTGCCGTCCGGCTGGCACCGGTCGGACGTCACCGGCTCGTTGGACGACTGCCTGGATCACATCGAGAAGGTCTGGACCGACCTGCGGCCGGCCAGCCTGCGGGCGGCGACCGACCAGGCCGGCGACCGTGGCTGACCCGTTCGTCACCACGGCGTCGTACGCGCAGGAACGGGTCTGGCTGGCCAACCAGCTCGACCCGGAATCCCCGGTGTACCACGTCATCGCGCCGCTGCCGCTGCCCGCCGAGGCCGACCCGGCCGCCGTCGTCACGGCGCTGCGCGGGCTGGCCGACCGGCACGAGCCGCTGCGCACCGCGCTGCGGTTGACCACCGAGGGCCTGGTCCAGGAGATCGCACCGACCGTGCCGGTCGAATGCCCGACGCTGTCCATCGGCCCGGACGAGGACGCGTTCACCGAGGCGGTCCGCGGCCTGGTCGCCCGGCCGATGCCGATCGACAGGGCGCCGCTGTGGCACGCCACCGTGCTCGACCGGGGCGCGTCCGGCCGCCTGCTGCTGATGGTCGTGCACCACGCCGTGTTCGACGCCGGCTCGCTCGCGGTGCTGCGCACCGACCTCACCGAGCTGCTCGCCGCGGCCACCGCCGGCCGCGCCCCGGCGCTGCCGGAACTGGCCATCCAGTACGCGGACTGGGCGGCGTGGCAACGTGAGCAGGTCACCGGCGCCACGGACTCGGTCGGCTACTGGCTCGACCGGCTCGCCGGCCTGCCCGCCGTGCACGAGCTGCCCACCGACCGGCCCCGCCCGCAACACGCGTCCTTCGTCGGCGCCGAGCACCGGTTCACGCTGACCGACGGCGTCACCGGCCGGCTCGCCGACACCGCCCGGGCGCTGTCGGCGACCGAGGCGATGGTTCTGCTGGCGGGCTACATCGCGGTGCTGGCCCGGCTTTCCGGCCGCACCGACATCGTGGTCGGGCTGCCCGTCGACGGCCGGGACCGGCCCGAGCTGGCCCCGCTGATCGGGATGTTCGTCAACCCGGTGGTGATCCGGGTCGACGCCGGCGGCGACCCCAGCTTCGCCGAGCTGGTGGGCCGGGTCCGCGACGCGGTGCTCGGCGCGCACGAGCACGCCGAGGTGCCGGTACAGCTGCTGGTCGACCGGCTCGGGTTGGACCGCGACCCGGCGGTGCGCCCGCTCTACCAGCTGTCGTTCAACCACCTGCCGCACTCCGGCCTGGACGCCAGCTACGGCACCGCCCGCGACGACCTGCTGCTGGAGCTGGCCACGACGACCGGCCGGATCGAGTACCGCACCGACCTGTTCGACGCCGCCACCGTCGCGACGTTCGCCGACCGGTGGCAGCGACTGCTCGCCGCCGGGCTGGCCACGCCGCGGCAGCGCATCGGGGCGCTGCCGTTGCTCACCGACGAGGAGTTCGCCGCGGCCACCGCCCCGCCGGTCGCGGTCGCCTACCCCGACAGCACGCTCGACGAGCTGATCGGCGCGCAGGTGCGGCGCAGTCCCGAGGCGACCGCCGTGGTCACCGAGCACGCCGAGCTGAGCTACGCGCAGCTGTGGCGGCGGGCCGGCGGGCTCGCCGCCGAGCTCACCGCGGCCGGCGTCGGGCCGGGCGTGCCGGTCGCGGTCTGCGCCGACCGCGGACCGAACCTGCTGGTCGCGCTGCTCGCGGTGCTGCGCGCCGGCGGCCACTACCTGCCCGTCGACCCCGGCTATCCGACCGAGCGGATCCGGTTCATGCTCGACGACGCCACGGCGCCGGTGCTGCTCGCCGACCGCGCCCGGCTCGACCGGCTGCCGGCCACCGGCGCCCGGATCCGCTGCCTGGACGACCCGATCGCGTCACCCGACGGCACCCCGGGCGAGCCCGGTTCGCACCGCGGCTCGGGAGATCCCGACGCCGGAGCGGACCCCGGCCCCGCGGTCCCCGGCGCCGGAGCGGGCGCCGATCCGGCGCGACCCGGCTCCGGAGCGGGCCGGGATCCGGGCGACGCCGCGTACCTGATCTACACGTCCGGCTCGACCGGCCGACCCAAGGGCGTGCTGACCAGCCACCGCGCCATCGTCAACCGGTTGTGCTGGATGCAGCGCCGGTTCGGGCTCGGCGCCGACGACGCCGTCCTGCAGAAGACGCCGATCAGCTTCGACGTGTCGGTGTGGGAACTGTTCTGGCCGCTGCTGGCCGGGGCGCGGGTGGTGTTCGCCCGGCCCGACGGGCACCGCGATCCCGGCTACCTGGCCGAGCTGATCGACCGGGCCGGGGTGACCACCGCGCACTTCGTCCCGTCGATGCTCGCCCCGTTCCTCGACGCGGTGTCGGCGACCGCCGGCCCGGAACCACTCCCGGCCGTTGCCGGGCGCAGCCTGCGGCGGATCGTCACCAGCGGCGAGGAGCTGCCGGTGGCGCTGGCGCGGCGCTGCGTGGCCACCCTGCCCGCCGCCGCCCTGCACAACCTGTACGGCCCGACCGAGGCCGCGGTGGACGTCACCGCCTGGCACTGCGCGCCCGACGCGCTGGCCGGGCTGGCCACCGTCCCGCTCGGCACCCCGATCGACAACGTCGCGGTGTACGTGCTCGACGAGCAGCTCCGGCCGGTACCGCCGGGCACCGTCGGCGAGATCTGCCTCGGCGGCGTCGCGCCGGCGATCGGCTACCTGCACCGCCCGGCCGCGACAGCGGCCAGCTTCGTGCCCGACCCGTACGGGCCGCCCGGGTCCCGGCTCTACCGCACCGGAGACCTGGGGCGGTGGCGGCCGGACGGCAGCGTGCTGGAGTTCCGCGGCCGCCGGGACGGGCAGGTGAAGATCCGCGGCCAGCGGATCGAGCTGGGCGAGGTCGAGGCGGCGCTGCGGGCCGTGCCGGGGGTGCGCGCCGCGGCCGCCGACCTGCGCCCGGACGCGACCGGCGAGCGGGTCCTGGTCGGCTGGGTGGTCGGCACCGCACCGGACCGGGCCACGCTGCGGGCGACGCTGCCGGAGGCCGCGGTGCCGGCCGTGATCACGACCGTCGACCGGTTGCCGGTCTCGCCCAGCGGCAAGCTCGACCGGGCCGCGCTGCCCACCCCGACCGGCCCGTCCGGTACCGAGCAGGTGCGCTACCGCAGCACCGACGAGGAGGCGGTGGCCGGCATCTGGGCGCAGGTGCTCGGGGTGGCCGCGATCGGGCCGGACGACGACTTCTTCGCGCTCGGCGGCCACTCGCTGCGCGCCGCGGCGATCCTGGCCCGGGTCCGCGCCGTGCTGGGCGTGGAGGTGACGCTGGGCGCGATGTTCGCCGACCCGACCGTCGCCGGGCTGGCCCGCGCGGTGGCCGCCGCCCGTGCCGGTTCCGGCAGCATCGCGGTGCCGCACACCGACGAGCTCGGCGAGCTGCCGCTGTCGGCCGGGCAGCAGCGGCTGTGGTTCCTGCACCAGCTCGACCCGGCCGACCCGGCGTACAACGTGCCGATCGTGCGGCGGCTACACGGCCCGCTCGACCGGGACGCGCTGCACCGCGCGCTGGACACCGTGGTCGCCCGGCACGCGCCGCTGCGCACCCGGTTCGTCGACCACGACGGGCAGGGCCGGCAGCTGGTGGCGCCGCCCGCACCGGTCGACTGGGAACACCTCGACTGCCGCGGCGAAGCCGACCCCGCCGGCGCCGCCGCGGCCGCGGTGGCCGACCGGCTGCGCCGCCCGTTCGACCTGACCGCCGGCCCGCTGCTGCGGCCCAGCCTGTTCACCGTCGCCGACGACGAGCACGTGCTGTGCCTGGTGCTGCACCACATCGTCGCCGACGGCTGGTCGATGACGGTACTGCTGGACGAGCTGGCCGCCGCCTACTCGGGCCGCGCGCTGCCGGCGTTGCCGCATCACTACGGCGACCACGTCGCCTGGCAGCAGGCCGTACTGACGGGAGCGGACGCCGAGGCGTCACTCGCGCACTGGCGCGACTCGCTGGCCGACCCGCCGACGCTGGAGCTGCCGACCGACCGGCCCCGGCCCGCGGTGCGCGGTTCGGCCGGCGGCCGGGTGGTGCGCGATCTCGACCCGCAGCTGACCGACCGGCTCGCCGAGCTGGCCGCGGCCGAGCAGAGCACCATGTTCATGCTGCTGCTGGCCGCCTACCAGGTGCTGCTCGGCCGGCACGCCGGGCAGGACGACGTGCTGGTCGGCGCGCCGATCGCCGGCCGGGACCGGCTGGAGTTCGAACCGCTGATCGGCTACTTCACCAACACCCTGGTGCTGCGCGGCGAGCTGCGCGGCGACCCGACCTTCGTCGACGTGCTGCGCCGCACCCGGGCCACGACGCTCGCCGCCTACCAGCACCAGCACGTGCCGTTCGAGACGCTGACCGCGGAGCTGAAGCTGCCCCGCGACACCAGCCGCACCCCGGTGTTCCAGGCGGTGTTCACGTTCCAGAACCAAGGCACCTCGCGGGCCGAGTTCGCCGGCCTGACCACCAGTTCGTACGACGAGGGCGACCACCCGGCCACCTGCGACCTGACCCTGGAAGCGTGGCGGGAGGCGGGTGGCGGGCTGCACACCCGGTTCACCTACGCCGCCGAGCTGTTCGACCGGTCCACCATCGACCGGCTCGCCGCCCGGTTCGAGGTGCTGCTGCGCGCCGTCGCCGGCGCACCGGGCGCAGCACTGTCCACAGTGGATCTTCTGACCGACGACGAGCGGGAACGGCTCCGTGCAGCCGAACAGGGCCCGGCCCTGCCGCCGTACGAGCTGGTCCCGGCGCGGGTGGCGGCGGCCGACCCGGCGCGGGTCGCGATCCGGCACGCCGGCCGCGACGTGCGCTACGCGGAGCTGTTCGGCCAGGCCGACCGGCTCGCCGCCCGGCTCGTCGACGCCGGCGTGACACCCGGCGCGGTGGTGGGCGTGCACCTGCGGCCGGGCCCGGACGCGATCGCCGGGATGCTCGCCTGCTGGCGGGCCGGCGCCGGCTACCTCGCGCTGGACCCGCACTACCCCGCCGCCCGGCTGGCGTACATGGTCGCCGACAGCGGGGTGCGGCACGTGATCGGCACCGACGACACCTGGCCCGAGGTCACGGTCGTCCGACCGGACGAGGCGGGCACCGCGCCGCTGCCGGCCGCCAGCGGGCCGGACGAGCTCGCCTACGTCTGCTATACCTCCGGCTCCACCGGCGCGCCCAAGGCGGTCGGCGTGCCGCACCGGGCGCTCGCCGCCCGCGTCGCCTGGATGACCGAGCACTACCGGATCACCGGCGACGACCGCGTCGTCCAGTTCGCCTCCACCAGCTTCGACACGCATGCCGAGGAGCTGTGGCCGGCGCTGTCGTGCGGCGCCACCACGCTGGTACCCGACGGCCCCGCCGCCGAGCTGCCCGACTACCTGCGCGGCGGCGACGGCGCGAGCGCGACGGTGCTGGACCTGCCCACCTCGTACTGGCACGAGCTGGTCGGCACCGAGCTGGTCGACTGGCCGGCCGGGCTGCGGCTGCTGATCCTCGGCGGCGACCAGGCCGGTACCGAGGCGCTCGCGGCCTGGCGGCGGGTCGGTGACCGGGTGCGGGTGCTCAACACGTACGGGCCGACCGAGGCGACGATCATCGCCACGGCGGCCGACCTGACCGACGTCGAGCTGTCGCACCGGCTGCCGATCGGCCGGCCGGTCGGCGACACCCGGGTCACCGTGCTCGACCCGACCGGCCGGCGGGTCCCGATCGGCGTCGCGGGCGAGCTGTACCTCGGCGGCGCCGGCGTCGCCCGCGGTTACCTCGGCCGGGCCGCGGCGACCGCCGCCGCCTTCGTGCCGGCGCCGAACGGCGAGCGCTGGTACCGCACCGGCGACCGGGTCCGCTGGCGCGCCGACGGCCAGCTGGAGTTCCTCGGCCGGTTCGACGAGCAGGTCAAGGTGCGCGGCCACCGGGTCGAACCGGGCGAGGTCGAGGCGGCGCTGGCCGCCCGGCCGGGCGTCGCGCAGGCCGCGGTGCTCGTCCACCGCGACCCCGGCGACCAGCCCTACCTGGTCGGCTACGTCGTCGGTACCGTCGACGCGACGGCGCTGCGGGCCGACCTGGCCACCGTGCTGCCGGCCCACCTGCTGCCCGCCGCGATCGTGGTGCTCGACCGGCTTCCGTTGACCGCCAACGGAAAGCTTGACCGTGCCGCGCTCCCCGCACCGGACGCGCCGGACGCCGCCGACGCGGTACCGCCGGACGGCGACGCCGAGGAGCTGGTCGCGCAGGTGTGGGCCGAGACGCTCGGCCGCGGCTCGCTCGCCGCCACCGACAACTTCTTCGACCTCGGCGGCCACTCGCTGCTCGCCACCCGCGCGGTGGCCCGGCTCAGCGCCGCGGTCGAGCTGCCGATCCCGATCCGTACCCTGTTCGGTCATCCGACCGTGCGCGAGTTCGCCGCCGAGCTGGAACGGCTGCTGCTCGACGACATCGACGAGCTGGCCGACGCCGAACTCGCCGAGCCCCGATGACCGCGCCAGATCCGTTGCGGCGGCGGGGATTCATCCGGTCGGATCACGGGTGGACGATCAGGGAGGTGCGCCGATGACCACCGCCAGGCTCCCCGACGCCAAGCGGGCGCTGCTCGCCGACCGGCTGCGCCGGGCCCGCACCGCACACGCCGAGGCGCCCGGCACCATCGAGCGCTGCGCCGACGACGCCGAGCCGATCCTGTCGTACGCGCAGGAACGGCTCTGGTTCATGGATCAGCTGGTGCCCGGCAGCACCGCCTACACCGTCCCGGTGGTGCTGCGACTGCGCGGTGCGGTGGACGTCGAGGCGATGGCCGCGGCGCTGACCGAGGTGTGCCGGCGGCACGAGACGCTGCGGATGCGCTTCCCCGCCACCGACGACGGCCGGCCCCGCATCCTCGTCGACCCGCCGAAACCGGTGCCGCTGCCGGTGATCCCGGTCGACGGCGACGAGCGCGCGGTGGAGACCGCGGTCCGCACCGAGCTGGCATTCCCGTTCGACCTGACCACCGAGCCGCCGATCCGCGCCTGCCTGGTGCGGATCGCCGCCGACGACCACCTGCTGGTGCTCGACGTGCACCACATCGCGATCGACGGCTGGTCGACCGACGTGCTGGTCGCCGACCTGCTCCGGGCCTACCGCACCGGCGGGCCGCTGGCCGAGCCGGCGGTCCGGTACCGCGACTTCGCCGCCTGGCAGCGCGCGACGCAGGGCAGCGCACCGGCCCGCCGCGACCTGGACTACTGGCGGGCCGAGCTCGCCACGGTGCCGCCGCTGGAGCTGCCGACAGACCGGCCCCGGCCGGCCGAGCAGACCTTCGCCGGCGACACCCACCGGTTCCACGTCGACGGGTCGCTGACCGACGCGATCCGCGAGTTCGCCCGCGGCCACGGCGCCACCCTCTACATGACGCTGCTGGCGGGCTACGCCGCGCTGCTCGGCCGGTACGCCCGGCAGGACGACTTCGCGATCGGCTCCCCGATCGCCGGCCGCACCCGACCGGAACTCGAAGGCCTCGTCGGCATGTTCACCAACGTGCTGGCGATGCGGATGCGGCTGGCCGCCGACCCGACGTTCACCGACCTGGTGGCGCAGGTGCGCGGCACCGCGCTCAACGCGTACGAGCACCAGGACACGCCGTTCGAGCACATCGTCACCGAACTCAACGTGCCGCGCGACGTGAGCCGTCCCCCGGTGTTCTCGGTGACGCTGGCGATGCAGAACTACGCCCGCGCCGGCTCCGCCGCGGAGGCCGAAGGCCTCGACGTCGGCTGGTTCACCATGGAGCCCGAGTCCACCCGGTTCGACCTGGAGCTGTACGTCTTCGAGGCGGAGTCCGGGCTGGACTGCCTGTTCGTGTACAACACCGACCTGTTCGACGCCGACCGCATCGCCGGCTTCGCCGAGCGGCTGCCGACCCTGCTCGCGGCCGCCCTCGCCGCACCGGCCACCCCCGTCTCCCGGCTCCCCCTCACCGACCCGCAGGCCGAGCTGCCCGCCGCGACCGGTGCCACCGCACCGATCCCGGCCGAGCCGCTGCATGCCGCGATCGAGGCGCAGGCCGCCGCCCACCCGGACGCGCCGGCCCTGGTCACCGACGCGACCACGCTGACCTACCGGCAGTGCAACGAGCAGGCCAACCGGCTGGCGCATCGGTTGCGCGCCAACGGCATCGGGCCCGGCGACGTGGTCGCGGTGTGCATGGAACGCTCGATCGAGCTGGCCGTCGCGCTGCTCGCCGTGCTCAAGTCCGGTGCCGCCTACCTGCCGCTGGACCCCGGTCACCCGCGCGACCGGCTGCGGTACCAGCTCACCGACTCCGGCGCCGCTGCCCTGCTCTGCCGCCGCGCGCACGCCGACCTCACCCGCACCGACCCGGCCGGTACCGCCGACCCGACCGGAACGACGAGCGGGGCCGCAACGGCCGGCGGGGACGGTTCTGTCCGGGCAGCCGGTGCGGTGCCCGTACTGCTGGTCGACGAGCCGGCGAGCTGGGCCGACCAGCCGGCCGCGAACCCGGACTGGCACGGCGGCCCCGACACCCCGGCGTACCTGATCTACACGTCCGGTTCCACCGGCAAACCGAAGGGCGTGTTGAACGCGCACCGCGCGGTGGTCAACCGGCTCGACTGGATGCAACGCGCGTACCCGATCGGGCCCGACGACGCGGTCCTGCAGAAGACGCCGGCCAGCTTCGACGTGTCGGTCTGGGAGTTCTTCTGGCCGCTGCGCACCGGCGCCCGGCTGGTGCTCGCTGCGCCCGACGGCCACAAGGACCCGGCCTACCTGCGTACCGCGATCGACCGGCACCGGGTGAGCGTCGCGCACTTCGTGCCGTCGATGCTCGCCGCCTACCTCGCCGACGACGCCGCACCCGGCCCGACGTCGCTGCGCCGGGTGATCTGCAGCGGCGAGGAGCTGCCCGTCACGGTCGCCCGCGACTTCCTGGCCCGGCACCCGGACACCGCCCTGCACAACCTGTACGGCCCGACCGAGGCCGCGATCGACGTGCTCGCCCACGACTGCACCACCGAGTCGCTCGCCGGCCGGTCCAGGGTGCCCATCGGTACCCCGATCGACAACGTCACCGTGCACGTGCTCGACCCGGCCGGCGCGCCCTGCCCGGCCGGGCTGCCCGGCGAGCTGTACCTCGGCGGCGCCGCACCGGCGCTCGGCTACCACGACCGGCCGCGGCTGACCGCGGAACGGTTCGTGCCCGACCCGTACGGGGCGCCCGGCGCCCGGCTCTACCGCACCGGCGATCTCGGCGTACGCACCGCGGACGGCGCGATCGAGTTCCTCGGCCGGCTCGACGACCAGGTGAAGCTGCGCGGCCTGCGGATCGAACTCGGCGAGATCGCCGCGGCGCTGCGCGACCAACCCGGGGTACGCGACGCCGCCGTGCTGGTGCGCGAGGACCGGCCCGGCGACCAGCGGCTGGTCGGCTACCTCGTCGGCGACGCCGACCCGGCGCAGCTGCGTACCGCGCTGGGCACGATGCTGCCCGACTACATGGTGCCGGCGACGCTGGTTGCCGTCCCGGCGCTGCCGGTCACCGCCAACGGCAAGCTCGACCGTGCCGCGCTGCCCGCGCCCGCCGCGCCCACCGCCGGCGCCGCGTCCGGGCCGCCGGCCACCGACACCGAGCACGCCGTGCACGAGGTGTGGGCCGCGGTGCTGGGCGTCGAGACGATCGGCGTCGAGGACGACTTCTTCGACGTCGGCGGTCACTCCCTGCTCGCCACCCAGGTCGTCGCCCGGCTGCGTACCGCGCTGCCGGACCGGCCCCGCGTCGGCGTGCTGGACGTGTTCAAGCACAAGACGATCCGGGCGCTCGCCGCGCTGCTCGACGGCGACACCGACCGGTCCGACCAGCTGCTGCACGAGCTGACCCCGGCCGGGCCCGCGACGATCACGTACGTGTGCGTCCCGTACGGCGGCGGCAGCGCCATCGTGTACCAGCCGCTCGCCGACGCGCTGCCCGCCGGGCACGCCCTGTACGCGCTGGCCATCCCCGGCCACGACGTCGGCCTGGACCAGGACTCGATGCCGTTCGACGAGCTGGTCGACGCGTGCGTCACCGAGATCCGGGAACGCATCACCGGACCGCTGGTGCTGTACGGGCACTGCGGCGTCGGCGGCGCGCTCACCGTGGCGCTCGCCCGGGCCCTGCACGCCGCCCGCCGACCGCTGACCGCCGTGTACATCGGCGCCATCTTCCCGTTCGCGCAGCCGCGCGGGGTGCTGCGCACGCTGGCCAAGGTCGCCGCGATGGACCGGCTGTCGGCCGACCGCAACCACGAGAACTGGCTCAAGTCGATGGGCGTCAGCATGGACGACCTCGACCCCGACCAGGCCCGCCGGATCATCCGCAACATGCGGCACGACTCGCGCAGCGCCGAGGAGTACTTCACCAGCCTGCTGGACACCGACGGCGAGCTCGCCTCGATCGGCGCACCGGTCGTCGCGGTGGTCGGCGACCAGGACCCGGCCACCGAGTTCTTCGCCGAGCGCTACACCGAATGGCAGTTCCTGACCGACACCACCGCCGCCGTGGTGCTCGACCAGGCCGGCCACTTCTTCCTCAAGTACCGCGCCACCGAGCTCGCCGAGATCCTCACCCGGGTGCACCCGGCGATCGAGACCGAGGCCACCGCGCCGCTCGCCCAGCCGGCCCGCGGCCCCGCCGACGGCTGGTACCTGGAAGGCGTCGCCAGCCGCGCCGACACGCCACCGGCCCGCCGGGCCGTCAAGCCCGACCTGCGCCGGTTCGTCGCCGTCGCCGCCGGCCAGCTGGTGTCGCTGCTCGGTTCGTCGCTGACCAGCTGGGCCATCCCGATCTTCGTGTACCTGGCGACCGGGTCGCTGTCCAAGCTCGGCCTGCTCGGCGTGCTCGGCCTGGTGCCGGGGCTGCTGGTGTCACCGCTGGCCGGCGCGATCGTCGACCGGGTCAACCGCCGGGCGGTGATGATCGCCGGCGACGGCACCGCGATGGCCATCCAGCTGACCCTCGGCATCCTGGTGTGGAGCGGTCACCTGCACCTGTGGGCGCTGTACCCGTTGCTGTCGCTGCTGTCGGTCGCCGCCACCTTCCAGCGACTCGCGTTCTCCGCGGCGCTGCCGCAGCTGGTGCCCAAGGCGTACCTCGGGCACGCCACCGGCATCACCCAGCTGGCCACCGGCGTGGCGCAGCTGCTGGTACCGCTGGTCGCCGCCGGGCTGCTCGCCGCGATCCACCTGGGCGGCATCCTCGCCATCGACGTGGTCAGCTACCTCGCCGCGATCGGCGTCGTGCTGGTCGTCCGGTTCCCGGCCACGCTCGGCTGGCGGCGCCGCGAGACGCTGGTCCGCGACATCGCGCACGGCTTCACCTACGTCTGGCACAACCGCGGCTTCCGCGCCATGCTGGCGATGTTCGCGCTGTTCAACCTGTTCCTGGCGGCACCGATGATGCTCATCTCGCCGCTGGTGCTGACGGTCGGCGACATCGGTACCGTCGGGCGCGTCTCGTTCGCCAGCGCGATCGGCGGCGTGCTCGGCGCGCTGCTGATGACCGCCTGGGGCGGCCCGTCGAACCGCCGGATGCGCGGCGTGCAGGTCGCCATGCTGCTGCTCGCGGCGAGCTGCGTGGTCACCGCGCTGCGGCCGTCCGCCTGGCTGATCGGCGCCGGCGTCGCCGGGCTCGCGCTGAGCCTCACCGTGGTCAACGGCATCTACCTGACCATCATCCAGGTCAAGGTGCCGCAGCGGTTCCACGGCCGGGTCTTCGCCATCAACCAGCTCGTCGCCTGGTCCACGCTGCCGATCGGGTTCGGCCTGCTGGTGCCCCTCGCGGTACGGCTGGTCGAGCCGCTGATGACCAGGCACGGCGCGCTCGCCGGTTCGGCCGGCCTGCTGCTCGGCACCGGGCCGGGCCGCGGCATCGCCCTGGTGTACCTGCTGGCCGGGCTGGCGATGGCCCTGCTCGCGGGCGGCGCGATGGTGGTGCGGCGGTTGGCCCGGTTCGACGAGCTGGTGCCCGATGCGGTGCCCGACGACCTGGTCGGTGCCCAGGAGCGCGACACCACCCCCGCCGCACCGGTCCGGGAGGCCGCCTGAGCCGTACGGTCCCGGTCACGGCTCGGGGCGCAGGACGACCTTGCCGTGCGGGCGGCCGGACCTGCTGAGCTCGACGGCGGCCCGCCACTCGGCGAGCGGGTAGGTCCGGGCGATCGGAAGGCCGAACGCGCCGTCGGCTGCGAGCGCGGCGTAGCGGGGCAGGAACGTACCGGCCGGAGCCGGCGCGGCGAGGTGGTCGAGGTTGACGCGGGCACCGAGCTGCCGCGCCTCGTCGTGGTTGCTGATGGTCATGACCCGCTGCGGGTCGCCCACCAGGCCGATCAGTTCGGGCAGCGTCCCCGGGCTGGGCGGCGGGGCGTCGAGCACGAGATCGACCGCGCCGGCGAGTTCGCGGACCCGGTCGGCCATGCCGGGACCGTAGCCGGTGACCCGGGCGCCCATCGCGGTCAGTTCCGCGGCGAAGGTCGAGCCGGCGGTGGCGACGACCCGGGCGCCGCGGCGCAGGGCGATCTGGGCCGCGGCGAACCCGACCATCGCCCCCGCGCCGTTGACCAGCAGGGTGGTCCCGGGCTCGACGTTCATCGCGTCGAGGGTCCAGACCGCGGTCTGGACCGCCATCGGCAGCACGGCGGCCCGGGCCGGATCGAGGCCGTCGGGCACCCGGTACCAGCTGTCCAGGATCGCGACGTCGGCGGCGCCGGCGCTGGGCTGCCCGAGGAAGTCCGCGGTACCGAAGACGAGATCGCCGACCGCGACGTCGTCGACGCCGGTACCCGACGCCTCGATCACCCCGGCGACGTCGTAGCCGACGCCGCGCGGCAGGCTCCTCGCCCGGAAACCGCGGCAGAGCTCCCAGTCGGCCGGGTTGAGCCCGACCGCGGTGACGCGGACCCGGACGCGGCCGGCGGCGGGGTCGGCGACCTCGATGGTGTCCAGGCGCAGCACGTCGGCCGGTTCGCCGTACTCGTGGAAGCGCAGTGCGGTGGCTGGAACGGGACTCATGGCTGCTCCTCGCGGCGTCCGTAGCGTCAGTCACTGACGCTACCATAACGTCAGTGACCGACACTACGTACGATGGGCGCATGCCCAGAGACGGATCGCCGGCGCGCGCCCGGCTGCGCGCGGCGGCCCTCGATCTGTACCGCGAGCACGGCTACGACGAGACCACCACCGCGCAGATCGCCGCGCGGGCCGGTGTGACCGAGCGCACCTACTTTCGCCACTTCGCCGACAAGCGTGAGGTGCTCTTCGACGGCGAGGCCGAGCTGCGCGCGATCCTCGTCGACGCCATCGCCGCCGCGCCGGACGGGCTGGCGCCGCTGCACCTGGTCGTCCGGGCATTCACCGCCGCCGTACCGCTGATCGTGGCCAACCGCACGGTGGCGCGGCAGCGGGCCGAGGTGATCGCCGTGACCCCTGCCCTGCAGGAACGCGCCCACGCCAAGACCGCGGGCCTCGTCGACGCGCTGACCGACGCGCTCGCCGAGCGCGGGATCTCTCGCCCGACCGCACGCCTGACCGCGCAGGTCGGCATGGCGGTCTTCGAGCGCGCCAACCGTTCCTGGTCCGGGAGCCCCCGGCACGACCTGGCCGACCTGATCGTCCGGGCAGCGGACGAGGTACGCACCCTCGGCGGCAACTGAGGCCCGCCCACCGCACCGCACCGCACCGCCCCGCCCGGCGGCCTGTCGAGCTCCGGGCGGGTTGCGGTGCCGGCATACCGTGTCGGCGTCCGCACCTGTTGACGAACACGGCGCATCGAGCCACCGCGGTCCGGCGGGCTCGTCTTCCGGGGATTCCCCGGCGGCGCAGCCCCTAGCGTGACGGAAGGTCTCCCACTCGCGCGGAACGCGAGTGGGTGGGCGACCGCGAAACGACGCACACCTGGTGCCGTCGGTGCCGTGCGTGCGCAGCGGATCGGGACCGACGGACGATGCGACGAACAGCGCGGTCCGACACGTGTGCTCAACCCCAGGAGGCCGCGACGGAAAGGCGCTCGCACCGATCTGCCTTCCGGTCCCGACCTCCGCGGCGATCGGAGGCTGCCCGATGGAGGGTTTCTCGTCCTCGCGGACGCGAGGTGTGGTGCTGGTTTCCAGTCACGGTCCCGGAATCTCGATGCTGCCGGAGGCGGTACGCGACGCGGGACTGGCGCCGATGGCGGTGCTGGGGCGGGCCGCGGCGCCCGACGTGGTGACGCGGTTGCGGCCACAGCTCGACAAGTTGTCCCAGATCGACGATCCGACCGATCCGCAGGCGGTCGCCGACGCCGCGACCGCGCTGTGCGGCGGTACACCGGCCGCCGTCCTGTCGGTACACGACGGCACGATCGTCGCCGCGGCGGCCGCGGCCACGCTGCTCGGCCTGCCGGCCGCGCCACCCGCCGCGCTGGCCCGCGCGCGGCACAAGTACGCGGCGCGGCGCGCCCTGGCCGCCGCGGGTCTCACCGGCCCGCGCTTCGCGCTGCTGGACTCCGCCGAGGCCGCGGCCGCGGTGGCCGAACAGGTCGGGTTGCCCGCGGTGCTGAAGCCGGTCAACGGCAGCGGCAGCAACCTGGTGCGCCGGGTCTCGGACGTCGCCGGCCTGGCCGCCGCGTACCGGGAGCTCGCCGCGGCCGCACCCGGCGCGCTGGGCGGCATGTACGACCAGAAGCTGGTCGACCCGGACACCGAGACGCGGCTGGATCCGACCCGGGTGTTCCTGGTCGAGTCGATGCTGACCGGTCGGGAGTACAGCGTCGAGCTGGTGCTGCGCGACGGCGAGCCGGAACCGGTGCTGGTGCTGGACAAGTTCCTGGTCGACGGCGACCACTTCGAGTGCGGGTTCTGTTGGCCGCCACTGGAACTGGCCGCCGACCGGGTCACCGCGCTGGCCGACACGGCGGTCGCCGCGGCGCGGGCCCTCGGGCTCGACCGCACCCTGGCGCACGTCGAGCTGTACGACGATCCGCGGCTCGGGCCGACCGTGGTCGAGGTCAACGCCGGTCGTGGCGGCGGCCAGCTGATCGGCCCGCTGACCGCGGTGGCGACCGGCGTCGACCCGCGGGCCGAGCTGATCGCGCTCGCCACCGGTGGGCCGCGGCCGCAGCGATCGGCGCCCACGCTGCCGCCACCGCTCGCCACCCTCACCGTCTTCGGCCGCGAGTCCGGTCGGCTGGTGGCGATCGAGGGGCTGGACGAGGCACGCATCCACCCGGACGTGATCAGCACCGTGGTCGCCACCGCCATCGGCGAACACCTCGACCACAGCTACGAGACGTTCCCGATCAACTTCCTGGTCGCCGGGCTGGAGACGCGCGACGAGCTGGCCCAGACGTACCAGGAACTCGCCGACACCGTGCACCTCGTCGTCGAGCCGTGACGCCCCGGCCGTGGGCGCCCCGGGACCCGCGCTCACGGCCGCACACCTATGGCAGCGCCCGCCGCGCCCCACCAGCGAGCGCCATCGACGTCGTCGAGGAGCCAGCGCGCCACGGCGGCCGCGGTCGCGACGGCAGCGCCGTCGCTCGCGAACTCCCGTCGTACCGCGAGCCGACGTTCCCGCGCATCCCGGACGGCGCCGTCCATCTGGTCGGCCGGCCAGCCGCGGGCGGCGAGGCGCGCCCGCCGGTGTCGTTCCGCCACCCTCCCGCGTCGCCTCGTTGCCACGCCGGCCGGTCGAACGGCAAGCGTTCGGGGATCACTCGGGCCGGGGTGGTCGGGCGCGAAGAGCGGCGCGCAGGGCGGACAGCGCGGTGTGCGCGTCGTCGAGGGCGGCGGCCGGGAAACCGGCGGCGAGATCCGGAGCGTGGCCGGCGAGCGCGGCGGCGACGCGCTGGCCGTACACCACCTGGGATCCGTCGACCCAGACGCCGTCGCGGCGGCTCCAGTCCTCGTTGAGGGCGACGGCCCCGGCCCGGTCGAGGGCCGGCGGCAGGTCGAGGGCGACGGTGCCGCGGCCCAGCCGTACCGGATAGCCCCCGGGCAGGCCCAGCGGGCCGGGCACGCTCGCCGTCGACTCGGTGGCACCGAGCAGGCCCAGCAGTACCCGGGCCGAGGCGAGCCCGGTGACCTCGTTGAGCATCTCCCGGGGGGTGCCACGCTGCCCGGCGAGCCGGGCCGACACGTCCGGGATCCGTTCGGTACCAACGAAGGCCCGTGCCTCGGCGGTGGGGTCGTCCGGCGCGTGCAGGTGCCAGTGGTGCCCGACCACGCGCAGCGGCCCGCCGGCGGGCAGCGTCGCGGCCAGCGAGGCGGCGAGGATGCCGACGTTCCCGACCCCGCACAGCGGCGCGGTGCCACGGGCGGCGAGCAGCGGATTGACCGCATCGGGCAGGCTCGCGTTGACCAGCCAGCCGCCGTGCTCGGCGAGCGCCTCGGCGACCCGCGCGGCGACCACCGCCTGGAACGGTACGGTGAGTGCGAAGCCGGCGTCCGCCAGCAGATCCGTCCAGGCCGACCGGGCCCGCTGCGGCTCCCACGGCGACTGCGGCGAGGTGATCGAGGCGACGCCGACCGGCCGGTACCGGGTGGCCAGCCGGTCCAGCGTCGCCCGGTCGGTGGCGTCACCGACCTCGACCTGCACGGTCACCGGTCGGCCCGCGAGCCGCGCGCGGGTGGCGGTCAGGTAGCCCAGCCGGGCGGCCCGGTCCGGGTCGCGGCCGACCAGCACCAGCCGCAGCGGTTCCGGTGCGAGCACGGCGATCGAGCCGCACACCGAACCCGCCAGCGAACCGGTACCGAGGATCACCAGCGTGTCGGTCACCCGGTCTCCTCCGCATCGTCGGACACGCCATCGGGCAAGTCGTCGGACACGCCGTCGGACACGCCGTCGAGCACGTCGTCGGGCACGTCGTCGGTCATTCCGCCGCCGCGACGAGCAACGCGGTCATGACGAACAGCGCGGTCATCCGGTCACGTACTCGTCGGCCACGGCCAGTGCCTCGTCGACCGCGGCCAGCCCCTCCGCCAGGTCGGCCTCGTCGATGATCAGCGGCGGGGCCAGCTGCAGCCGGTTGAAGTGGGTGAACGGCCAGACCCCGCGCCGCTTGCAGGCCGCGAGCACCCGCGACATCGGCTCCGCGGCCGGCCCGGATGCGTTGTACGGCACCAGCATCCGCCGGCTGTCCCGATCGGCGACCAGCTCGATCGCCCAGAACAGGCCGCGCCCGCGAACCTCGCCGACCGACGGGTGCGCCGCGGCGATCTTCGCCAGCGCCGGCGCCACCACGGTCTCGCCCAGCCGGCGGGCCCGGGCCGGGATGTCGTCGTCCTCGAACACCCGCACCGACTCGGCGGCCACCGCGCACGCCAGCGGATGCCCCGAGTACGTCAGGCCGCCCGGGTACGCGTGGTCGGCGAAACTCGCCGCGATCGCCGGGGACAGCACCACCCCGCCGAGCGGCACGTAGCCGGAGTTGACGCCCTTGGCGAAGGTCAGCAGGTCGGGCACGACGTTCCAGGCGTCGACCGCGAACCACTCCCCGACCCGACCGAACCCGACCATCACCTCGTCGGCGACCAGCAGGATCCCGTACCGGTCGCACAGCTCCCGGACGCCGGCCAGGTAGCCGTCCGGCGGGACCAGCACGCCGTTGGTACCGACCACCGGCTCCAGCAGGATGGCCGCCACCTGGTCCGGCCCCTCGAAGCAGATCACCTGCTCCAGGTGCTCCAGCGCCCGGTCCCGCTCCTCCGCCTCGGTGGTGGCATGGAACGCCGAGCGGTAGAGGTAGGGCCCGAAGAAGTGCACCACGCCGGGGATGCCGGGCTCGCTGGCCCAGCGCCGCGGCTCGCCGGTGGCGGTGACCGCGCCGGCGGTCGCCCCGTGGTACGAGCGGTACGCGGCGAGGATCTTGTGCCGCCCGCTGTGCAGCCGGGCCAGCCGGATCGCGTTCTCCACCGCCTCGGCGCCGCCGGTGGTGAAGAAGACGGTGTCCAGCTCACCCGGGGCGTGCGTGGCGATCAGCCGGGCCGCCTCGGCCTTAACGTCGGTGGCGTGGTTGGGCGACACCGTGCACAGCCGGTCGGCCTGCCGGTGGATCGCGGCCACCAGGCGCGGATGCTGCAGGCCGAGGTTGGCGTGCACCAGCTGCGAGGCGAAGTCCAGGTAGCTGGCGCCGGTGTCGTCGGTGAACCGGGCGCCGGCACCGCCGGTCACCACGACCGGCTCGATCCGCGCCTGCGCGGCCCACGGATAGAACACGTGTCGGCGATCGATCTCGCGGCTGGTCCGGTCCACCATGCGCCCTCCCCGGCTCGACGGTGCCCCCACGGTAACGACCTGCGCCACCGCGGGCAGCCCCGTGACCTCGGAACGGCCCGAAACAGGGCAATCGTCGGACCCGCAACGCTTCCCGGCGTACGACGGCGCCCCGTCAGCGCGCGGCCGGTGCCGGTGCGCCGGTCATCGCCGCGCGGTACAGGGCGGGCAGCGCGTCGTCGAGCGGATGGTGCCGCGGGCGGCCGGCGGCGTCGAGTCGGTTGGGGCGCATCAGGTTGACCGCGATCGACAGTTGCCGGCCACCGTCGGCTCGGGTCAGCGAGATCGCCCCGCCGCCCCAGACCGAACCGTCGTGGCCCCAGAACGTGCCGTGCCCGGGCACCTCGACCCGGTGCAGGCCCAGCCCGTACCGGATCGTCCTGCCCTCGAAGGAGATCACCGGGCCGGTGCGCTGCATCTGCGCCAGCGACGACGGGGCGACGATCGCACCGGCCAGCAGCAGACCGAAGAACCGGTTCAGGTCGGCCATGGTGGCGATCAGCGACGCGGCCGGGCCGACCCACGACATGTCGAACACGCTGTAGTCGCGGGGCGGGTCGATCATGCCGAACCAGGACTCGTAGAGCCTCGAGTGCGGCCCGTCGATGCCGGTGCCGGCCGGCAGTACGGTGTCGCGCAGCCCGGCACGCTCGATCACCTGCTCGGTGATGTAGCGCTCGGCGCTGGTGCCGGTGACGTGCCCGAGCAGCTCGCACAGCAGCAGGTAGTTGGTGTTCGAGTACACGCCGGGCGAGCCGCCCGGCGCGCCCACCGGCGGCGCCGCCACACCCATCCCGATCAGCTCGACCGGATCGAACCGGGTGAACCGGTGCTCGTCCAGGCTGGCCGGGCTCGTCTCGCCGATCGCCGGGAACGCCCGCAGCGACGGGTACGCGTACGGCAGGTAGTCGCGCAGGCCGCTGGTGTGGCCGAGCAGCATCCGCACCGTGATCGCCTCGCCGCGGGCGCCCGGCACGAGCCGGGGCAGGTAGTGGCCGATCGGCGTGTCCAGGCCGAGCTGGCCCTGCTCGACCTGCTGGAGCACCGCGGCGGCGGTGAAGGTCTTGGTGATGCTGCCGACCCGGTGCCGCAGGTCGGGGCTGGCCGGGCGGCCGGTGTCGAGGTCGGCGACGCCGGCGGCGCCACGCCACACCTGGTCGCCGTCACGTACCTCGGCGAACACGCCGGGCATGCCGGCGCGATGCACCTCGTCCAGGGCGGCCTGCAGCGTGGCGCCCATCGTCGCCGCGTCGTTGCCGGAGCGCACCCGCGGCGCCGTCTGCTCGGTCATCTCTCCCCCTGATTTCGCTACTTCGAGTTTCGATACCTAAGGTAGCGCAACTCGAGGTAGGGTGCAGCCATGACGCCGACCACAGCCCGTCGATCACCAGGCCGACCCCGCGCCGGCGTCAACCAGGCGGTGTACGCCGCGACCCTGCGCACGGTGCACGACGTCGGCTACGCCCGCGCCACCGTCGAGCGCATCGCCGCCGCCGCCGGCATCGCCAAGACCACCGTCTACCGGCGCTGGCCGACCAAGGGCGCGCTGATCGTCGACTGCCTGCTCGACGCGTTCGGCCCGGCACCGCTGGGCGCCACCGACCCGGGCACCGCGACCGGCACCGCCGGGGGCAACACCGAGTCGGGCACGGATCTCGGTTCCGCCGAGCGGGGTGCGCTGATCGAGTCCGGCATCCGCTGGATCGCCGGCAGGATCGGCCAACCGGGTGTCGGCGACGCGTTCGCCGGCGTGTTCAGTGACGCGGTGAGCGACCCCGCGCTGCGCGAGCTCCTCGCCAGCCGCTTCCAGGACCCGTACCGGCAGGCCCTGCAGGAGGCGCTCGGCGAGCCCGAGCAGCGCGTGCTGTTCCTCATCGACACCGTCGTCGGCACCCTGCTGCACCGGCTGGGCATGACCGGCGAACCGATGTCCGACACCGACGTCGACGCGCTGGTCGCCATGGTCCGCCGCTTCTTCGCCGCGCCGGAGTGAGGGCGGTACGCCCGTTCAGCGGTGCAGCAGATCGCCGCAGAACGAGCGGATGGACCGGTTGACCAGTTCGGCGCGCTCCCACGGCAGGAAGTGGCCGGCCCCGTTGACCCAGAACGGCCCGACCGCCTCGGGGAACGCGATCGCGCACCGCTGCTCGGCGTGCTCGCCCCGGGTCACCTGGTCCGCGCCGATCAGCACCAGGGCCGGCTGCCGTACCGGCCGGTCGATCAGCTCCGGCGCGGACACCGGCCGCGTGCCCGCCAGCACCTCGTAGTCGGCGAACGCGGCGCGCAGCCGGGCCGCGTCGGCGTACGGCTCGGTCAGGAACGCCAGGTCCGCCTCGTCGAACGCGTCCGGCGGGCACCAGAGCCGATGGCCGTAGAACTCCCCGACGTACCGGCGGCGCCGCTCCGGTGTGTTCAGCTCGGCGACGAGCTCGTCCGCGTGGTGCCCCTGCCGGCGCTGGTAGTCGTACACGGCCGGCTTCGGCGGGCTCGGCGGGATCCCGGCCGCGGCGTACGCCTCCGGCAGGTCGGGCATCGAGTCGTCCAGGATCACCAGCCGATCGACCCGGTCCGGGTACCGGTTGGCCAGGTCGATGGCGACCATCGCGCCCAGGTCATGCCCGGCGACCACCGCCGAGCGCCAGCCGAGCCGGTCGAACAGGGCGGTGAGGTCGGCGTCGAACGCGGCGAAGTCGTACCAGCCGTCGGGCGCGAAGTCCGAGTCGCCGTAGCCGCGCAGATCCGGCGCCACCACGTCGAACCCGGCGGCCGCCAGCGGCAGCAGGTTGTGCGACCAGATCCGGCTGGTGCACGGAAAGCCGTGCACCAGCAGCAACGGCACCCCGCCCGCGCCGCGGCGGCGCACGGCGAGCCGGTGCCCCTCGCGTACCTCGATCCGGACCGGCGCGACGACCTCGGTGGGAACGACCATGCCACTGGTGTACCCGATCGCCGGCCGGTTCGCGATCAGTCCAGCTCGGCCAGCGCGCGCAGGCGTACGAACGGGCTGGCCAACAGCCAGAGCACCGACAGCGCGCCGAGCAGGCCGGCGCCGACCAGGACCGGGGTCAGGCCGAGCCGTGCGGCGGCGACACCGCCGACCAGCGCACCGACCGGCCGGATGCCGTAGTTGACGGTCGAGTACGCGCCGGCGACCCGGGCCCGCATGTCGTCGCGGGTGACGGTGGTGCGTACCGCGTTGTTGTTGACGTCGAACAGCATCACCCCGAAGCTCGACACCGCCTCGACGCCGGCCAGTACCAGCAGGCCGGGCAGGCCGGGGCTGGCCAGCGCCAGGCCGGCGAACGGCAGGCAGTAGAGCACGGCACCCAGCCCGATGGTGCGTCCGGTGCCCAGCAGCGCGGCGATCCGGCCGGACACCAGCGCGCCGAGCAGTCCGCCGATCGCGCCGACGGCGAGCGCGCCGCCGATCGGCCCGGCGCCCAGGTGCAGCCCGCGGGTCGCGTACAGCACCAGCAGCGCCTGCACCACGAACGCGGCGAAGTTCATCGTGGTCGAGCAGCCGAGGCTGGCCCGCAGGTACGGATGGCGTCGCAGGTAGCGCACGCCGGCGCGCAGCCGCCGCAGGTACGGCTCGGAGTCGGCGGCGCCGGCGCCGGCGTCCGCGACCGGCACGGTACCGATCGCGACCGCCGAGACCAGGAACGTCACCGCGTCGGCGAGCATCGCGAACGGCGCGGTCAGCAGCTGGACCAGCGCGCCGCCGAGCGCCGGACCGGCGATGTTCGCGGCCGAGTTCGTGGTGGACAGCAGCGAGTTCGCGGTGACGTACTGGCTGCGCGGCACCACCCGGACGAAGAACCGCTGGTGCGAGGTGCCGTACAGGACCGCGCCGGCACCCAGCACCAGCCCCACCCCGTACAGCAGCGGCATCGATAGCAGGCCGAACGCCGCGGCGACCGGTACCGCCGCGACGGTCAGGCACTGCGCCACGTTCGCCACGATCAGCGGGCGGCGCACCCGGCGCAGCCGGTCCACCCCGGTACCCACCAGCAGCGACAGCAGCTGCGGGGCCCAGAGCACCGCGGTCAGCACACCGAGTTGCCCGGAGCCCGCGTGCAGCGTGGTCGCCGCGAGGTACGGCATCGCCAGCGCGGAGATCTGGTCGCCGAACATGGACGTGGCGTGCCCGACCCAGTAGCGCAGGAACCGCCCGTTGCGGCGGATCGGCCCCGCCTCGACGGTCGCCACGGCGGGTGGGCTCACCGCTCGCCGCCGGGATCGGCGGAGGGCAGCAGGTACAGCAGCAGCCTGGTCTTGCGCGCGTCCGGCGGCGCCTCCGCGGGGTCGCGCCGGGCCAGCGGCAGCAGCAGCTGCTCGATCGCGTCGTCGAGGGCGCGCAGTTCCTCGGCGGTGGCCAGCAGGCCGGTGTTGCGGCGGCTGGCGGCCGACATCCAGTCGGCGTCCAGGTGCGGGCGCACCTGCTCGCGCCAGCGCCCGACCAGGTCGCCCTCGGTGGCCTCCAGCACGTCGAACAGCCGGCTCGCCGCCTCCGGGTCGGCCGGGTCGACCTGGTACCGGAAGCCGCGGCCGACCGCGCGCCACCACCGGCTGCGGCCGCCACCGTCGTGCGGCGCGTCCTCGACCAGCCCGTGTTCGGCCAGGTGCCGCAGGTGCCAGCTGGTCACCGACGGGCTGGCACCGACCAGTGGCGCCAGCCGGGTCGCGGTGGAGGGGCCGCGTTCCCGCAGCGTGCGCAGGATCGCCAGCCGCACCGGGTGCGCGAGTGCGCGCATCCCGCGGGCGTCGAGTTCGACGTCGCCGAGCCTGTTCGCCATGCCGCTCCTTTGAGAGAACTGTATCGATAGTGTTCTCTCAAAGCAGGGCTGTCAACCGGTGCGCGAACCGGCCGAGTCCGTTCCGTGGGTACCTGCCCGGATTCCGCCGGCCCGCCCCGGCAGCGGGCGACGGTGCGCGCCGGGGACCGGCTAGGAGCCGTCGCGCAGCGAGTGGACCATGCTTCGCAGCAGCCGGAACGCCTCCGACCGGTCGGCCTCGGTCATCCCGGCGAGCATCCTGACCTCGACGGACCGGACCGCGGCACTGGCCTTCGCCAGGCTCCGCCGGCCCCGTGGCGTCAGCCGGGCAGGCAGCGCCTTGCCCACCGGCGCCGCCGCGGGCCTGGTCACGTAGCCGTCCCGTTCCAGCGCCTGGAGCAGCACGTTCATCGACTGCCGGGTGACGAACGCGCCCCGCGCGAGCTCGGAGTTCGACAGACCGGGCCGCTGCGCGAGCAGTTCGAGGCAGGAGTAGTGGGTCACGCTCATCCCGAGCGGTCGCAGCACCTCCTCCATCGCGATCCGGAGCGCGCTCGACGCCTCCTTCAGCAGGTAGCCCAGTGATCTGTCCAGGTCGACGCCGGTGCCGTCTTGACTCATGTCAGCATTCTGACATACATTGCTTCATGTCAGAAGACTGACACGAGATAGAGGAGTACCAGCATGCCCGTCACCGGTCCCGACTTCATCTCGCTCCAGGTCAGCGACCTCGGCGCCTCGCAGGCGTTCTACGAGCGCTACCTCGGCCTCGTCCGCTCGCCGGCCGGACCCGCGCACGCCGTCGTGTTCGACACCAAACCGATCGCCTTCGCGCTGCGCGACGTCGTTCCCGGCACCGATCTCGATGCCGCGCCGCGGCCCGGCATCGGCACCGCGATCTGGCTGCACGCCACCGACGTCCAGGCCATCCACGACGCTCTCGCCGCCGACGGGCACCCGATCGTCGCCGCGCCGATCGACGGCCCCTTCGGGCGGACGTTCACCTTCGCCGACCCCGACGGCTACCACGTCACGCTGCACGATCGCGCCTGACGCCGCACGAGCACCACGCTGGAGCCGGCGCCACGCCGCGCGAACACCGCCAGCGGCCCGGCCCTCGCACCGGTCCGGGCCGCGGCGGTGCAGGCGGCCAGCAAGAACCGTGGCGAGATCCGCCCGTCCGCCACGCGAGCCCGTCGTTCCAGGTCGGCGACCCCCGCGGGCGCGTTCTCGGTGACGATCCACACGCTGCGGGGATTCCGAGAAAGCAGCCCTCCGTCAGCCGGTCCGCGGCATGCTGCTGCCATGAGTCGGCCGGATCCACCGTGCCGAGGGCGGCGTCGATGCCGCCCGCGGCGAGCGTGGAGCGCGCGCCGGAACCGGGACGTTCACCCACCAGCCGGACGTCGACGCCGCGCTCGGCCGATCGGATCGCCGCGCGCAGGCCGGACCCGCCGGTACCGATCACGAGTACCGCGGTGGCGAGGTGCTGCTCGCCGAACCGCACCGCGCCCGCCCTCGGGTCGTACCGTCCGGAGCTCGCCGCTGTCACAAAGCGCGCCGCCGCACTGTCTCCCCTGACGAGGAACCGTCGCACGGCCGCGACGGAAACAACCACGGAGAAGAGGGAACATCGTGAAGGTCGTTGTGATCGGTGGTACCGGGCTGATCGGCTCGAAGGTGGTCACCAAGCTCGGTGAGCACGGCCACGAGGCGGTCGCCGCCGCCCCGAGCACGGGCGTCGACACCCTGACCGGCGAGGGCCTCGCCGACGCGTTGGACGGCGCCGACGTCCTGGTGGACGTGTCGAACTCGCCGTCGTTCGACGACGAGCCGGCGATGGAGTTCTTCCGGACCGCCACCACGAACCTGCTGGAACAGTCGGCGAAGGCGAACGTCGGGCACTACGTCGCGCTCTCGGTGGTGGGTACCGACCGGCTGCTGGACTCCGGCTACTTCCGGGCGAAGCAGGCGCAGGAGGACATGATCGCCGCGTCCGGCCGGCCGTACTCGATCGTGCACGCCACCCAGTTCTTCGAGTTCGTCCGTTCCATCTCGGACTTCAGTACCGTCGACGGGGAGGTGCACCTCCCGCCGGTGCTGTTCCAGCCGATGGCCGCCGACGACGTGGCCGCCGGCGTCGCCCGCACCGCGGCCGGTGCGCCGCTGAACGCGGTCCGCGAGATCGCCGGGCCGGAGCAGTTCCGGCTGGACGAGATGGTGCGTACCGCGCTGGCCGACAGGGGCGACCCGCGCCCGGTCGTCGCCGACGAGCAGGCACCGTACTTCGGCGTCCAGGTCACCGAGCGGAGCCTGGTGCCGGGCGACGACGCCCAGCTCGGCGCCGTCACGTACGCCCAGTGGGCCGCGCAGCAGAAGTGACCCGAAACCCGGTACCAGCAAGGAGAGACGTCATGTCGGACCAACCCACCGTCGTGCTGGTGCACGGCGCGTTCGCCGAGTCGGCGAGCTGGAACCCGGTGATCGCGCAGCTGCACGCACGGTCGGTGGACGTCGTCGCGGCGGCCAACCCGCTGCGCAGCGTCACCGACGACGCCGCCTACCTGCGCGACGTCGTCACCGGCCTCGGCCGCCCCGTGCTGCTGGTCGGCCACTCGTACGGCGGGATGGTGATCACCGAGGCCGGCGCCGACAACGACCAGGTGACCGGGCTCGTCTACGCCTCCGCGTTCACCCCGGACCACGGCGAGAACGCGCTCGAACTGTCGGCGAGGTTCCCGGGCAGCACGCTCGGCGACGCGCTCGTGCCCTCGCCGGTACCGGGCGGTGGCACCGAGTTCCGGATCCGGCCGGAGCTGTTCCACCACCAGTTCGTCGCGGACGCCTCGGCGGACGAGGCGGAACTGATGGCGGTGACCCAGCGGCCGGTCACCCAGGCCGCGCTGACCGAGCCGCTGCCCACCGAGACGCCGGCGTGGCGGCAGCTGCCGTCCTGGTTCGTCTTCGGCGACCGGGACCTGAACATCCCGCCGGCGCTGCTGCGGTTCTTCGCCGAACGCGCCGGGTCGAAGGGCACCCGCGAGGTCGCCGGCGCCTCGCACGCCATCAGCGTCGGGGCGGCCGGCGCGGTGACCGAGACGATCGTCGAGGCGCTCGCCGCGGTGTCCGACCGGGCCTGACGTCCCGGGCCACGGCCGCCGCCCAGCGAAGCACAGGGGCGGCGGCCGTTCCTCCTCACCCGGGGTCGGCGGCGGGGCGCCGGCGCACGTCGCGCCACAACCGGCGGGTACTCGGCCGGCGGCCCCAGGCGATCACCGCCGAGGTCACCAGCAACACCAGTGCCGGTACCGGGCTGCCGCCGGTGCCGAGCTGGGTGGCCACCGCGCCCACCGCGAGCGCGGTGAACGCCAACCCGGCCAACCCGGCCAGCCGCGGTACGCACAGCGCGGCGGCACCGAGCAGTTCGAGCACCGCGAGCAGGTAGCGGAACCAGCTGCCCAGCCCGATCGCCTGGAACGTGGCCATCACCTGCTCCGCACCGGTGAGCTTCTGTACCGCCGCGCCGGCGAAGCCGAGTGCGGTCACCACCTGCAGCACCCACAGGATGCGGTTGCCGGCGCGGGACACCTCGGCGCGCGGCGCGGTCGTCTGGCTCATCACGGTTTCCCCTCTTCTCGGTCGTGCTGGCATCCCGCGCGCCGGCTGCGACGGCTCAACACGGGACGGTTCCGGTGCGGTGGTCGGGCGCGATCTCGTCCCGGGGCCGCCGAACCGCGGCACGGGCGCCGGGCAGGAACGCGGCGAGCCGGGGCGAGCGGCGAACGGCCCGGGTGAGGTACCCGAGGTTCCAGCCGCCGATCCCGACCAGGGTCACGACCGGCAGCGCGGCGGTGAGCCCGACCGCGACGTCGAGCGGCAGCAGGTACGCGACCGCGATCCGCACCGCGGCGTCGGCGACCAGGCCGACACCCCACCCGACGGCGCTGCCCCGGAAGGCCCGCCGCACCGCCGGCTCGTCCCGGTACGCCGCGGTCAGGGCCGCGGCCCGACCGGGCCGCCAGGTCTGCGCGGCCGACAGCGTCAGCGGGCGGCCGGCGGCGACGCTGGCCAGGAAGACCACGCCGACCGCGCCGGTGGCCGCGGAGTCCTTCCACAGCAGGAAACGCGGATCGCCGCCGACGAACGCCAGCGCGAGGCCGACGCCGAACACGGCGAGCGTCAGCGTGCCGAACCAGGTGATCCGCCGCGATCGGAGCGCCACCACCAGCAGCCGCAGCCCGGCCGCCACCGTGCCGGCGAGCAGCGCCGTCCAGTCGGAGAGGCCGAACGATCGCAGCAGGTAGTAGGCAGCGACGGGGAGGGCGACGTCGACGAGCTGGCCGAGCCAGGGGCCGACCGACCGGGCGCCGGCGGCGCGGTCGTGCGACGGCGTGGCGGTGGTCCGTCGTGGTTTCATATCACTGTTATATACCGGCGTTATGGTATGGTCAACCGGTGAGCCCCCGATCCGCTGACCCCGCCATCCGCACCGCGCTGATCGACGCGGCCGCCCGGATCCTCGCCGCCGACGGGCCCGGTGCGCTGAGCACCCGCCGGCTCGCGGCCGAGGTCGGCGCCTCGACGATGGCCGTCTACACCCACTTCGGCAGCATGGACCAGGTGCGGCAGGCGGTCCGGCGAGACGGCTTCGCCCGGCTCGGCGCCGAGCTCGACGCGCTCGAGCGCACCGACGACCCGGTCGCCGACCTCACCGCCGACGCCCTGGCCTACCTCGACTTCGGCCTGCGCAGCCCCGAGCTGTACCGGGCGATGTTCGTCGACCGCCCGCCGGCCGGCGCCGAGGACCCGGGCGCCGCGCAGTTCCAGCGGCTGCTCGACACGGTGCGCCGGTGCATCGACGCCGGCCGGTTCGACGCCGTCGACGACCCGCTGCCGCCGGTCTGGGCGGCCGAGCTCTGGACGATGCAGCACGGCATGGTGGTGCTCGCGCTCGGCGAGGTCGTCCCCGGCGCGCAGATCCGCTTCCTGCTGGCCGACATGGCCTACCGGCTCGCCGTCGGGTTCGGCGACGACCCCGCCGCCGCGCGCCGCTCCACCGGGTCCGCCGGCTGACCCGGCCCGACCGGATTCGTTGCGCAGCAACGAGACCGGGCCACCACCTGACCCGGCTCAGCTGGACTCGTTGCGCAGCAACGGGATCAGTCCGCCGGCGAGGACCATCCGGACCTGCCGGTCGGAGAGCCGGTGCCGGACCGTGAAGTCGGCGTCGGCGTCGACGTCGTGCACCGTCAGCGGGTCGCCGGCGGCCAGCGCATCGCGCAACCCGGTCAACCGCAGGGTGGTACCGACCCGGATCCCGGCGGCGTCGTCCGGCTCGGCGAACTCCAGCGCCAACACTCCGAAGTTGGCCAGGTTCTGCGCGTGGATCCGCGCGTACGAGCGGGCCAGCACCACCCGCATCCCCAGGTACCGGGGGGTGATCGCGGCATGCTCGCGGGACGAGCCCTGGCCGTAGTTCGCGCCGGCCACCACGAGGTGGGTACCGGTCTCGCGGGCCCGGCTCGGGTAGTCCGGGTCGAGCCGAGTGAAGGTGAAGTCGGCCAGCTTCGGGATGTTCGACCGGTACGGCAGGGCCGCGGCGCCGGCCGGCGACACCTCGTCGGTGGACACGTCGTCGCCGAGCACCAGCAGTACCGGCGCCTCGATGGTGTCCGGCAGCGGATCCAGCTCGGGCAGCTCGGAGATGTTCGGGCCGCGCACCGGTTCGATCGCGAGCGCCTGCTCCCGCGGCGGCGGTGCCACGACCATCCCGGTGTCGACGCTGGCGTGTGCGGGCGGGTGCAGCTCCGGGTAGGCCAGCCCGAGCCGGTCGGCCAGCTCGCGCGGATCGGTGATGGTGCCGGTCAGCGCCGACGCGGCGGCGGTCTCCGGCGAGCACAGCCATACCTGGTCGTCGGGGGTGCCGGAGCGGCCCGGGAAGTTGCGCGGGAAGGTGCGCAGCGAGTTGGTGCCGGCCGCGGGCGCCTGCCCCATCCCGATGCAGCCGAGGCAACCCGTCTGGTGCAGCCGCGCGCCGGCCTGGATCAGCCGGGCGACCACTCCCATCCGGGTCAGGTCGACGAGGATCTCCCGCGAGGTCGGGTTGACGTCGAACGAGACGGACTCGGCGATGCGCCGGCCGGACACGATCGCACCGGCCACCGCGTAGTCGCGCAGCCCGGGGTTGGCCGACGACCCCAGCACCACCTGCCCCACCGGGGTACCGGCGGCCGCACGCACCGGTACCACGTCGCCGGGCGAGGACGGCCGAGCCACCAACGGTTCCACAGTGGACAGATCGAGCTGCTCGTCGAGGTCGTACCGGGCATCGGGATCGGCCGCGATCGCGACGAAGTCGTCCGCCCGGTCCTCGGCGCGCAGGAACTCCCGAACCGCGTCGTCGGCCGGGAACACCGTGGTGGTGGCGCCCAGCTCGGCGCCCATGTTCGCCATGACGTGCCGGTCCATCGCGGTCAGCCCGGCCAGCCCGGGCCCGTGGTACTCGATGATCCGGTGCACGCCGCCGGCGACCCCGTGCCGGCGCAGCAGTTCCAGGATCACGTCCTTGGCCGACACCCACGGCGGCAGTTCACCGGTCAGCTCGACGCCCCAGATCTGCGGCATGCGCAGGTACAGCGGTTCACCGGCGATCGCCCGCGCCACGTCCAGGCCGCCGACGCCGATCGCGAGCATGCCGAGCGACCCGGCCGCGCAGGTGTGCGAGTCGGAGCCGGCGAGCGTCTTGCCCGGTATCCCGAAGCGCTGCATGTGCGTGGGGTGCGAGACGCCGTTGCCGGGCCGGGAGTACCACAGGCCGAAGCGCTGCGCCGCGGTACGCAGGAACTCGTGGTCCTCGGCGTTGCGCTCGTCGGCCTGCAGCAGGTTGTGGTCCACGTACTGGACGCTGCGCTCGGTGCGGGCCCGGTCCAGGCCCAGCGCCGCCAGCTCCTGCATCACCAGGGTGCCGGTGGCGTCCTGGGTCAGCGTCTGGTCCACCCGGATGCCGATCTCGGCACCGGGTGTCGCCTCGCCGTCGACCAGGTGGTCGGCGATCAGCTTCTCCGCCACGGTTCCGCTCATGCCACCTCCGCCCGAGCGCGTTCGGCCCGGCCGTCGACCGGTACGGGCGGGTGTCCAGGTCCCGGCGCGGCCGGCCCACCGGGCGGGTACCCGGTCCCGGCGGGCCGAAACCCGGAGCCGGGACGAACCGCCGGCCGGCGCTCAGCGGCGGGTCAGGTCGATGATGTGCCGGGCGGCGGCCAGCGCGTCCGGGTCACCGGTGCGTTCGTAGACCTCCACCGCGGTGTCGGTGAACTTCATGACGTGCTCGTCACCGTGGTCGGTGGCGCGCTCGACGATCGTCGGCACCGGGTCGTCGCCGCGCGGCGCGGCCGGCAGGTCGGCACGCGGCAGCGGCCGCGCCGGCTCGTACGCCGAGACGATCGCGGCCGACGCGGACCACACGGCGGCGAGGCTCGGCGCCCACAGCTCGGCGGGCAGCAGCGGCAGCGTGTGCAGCACCGCGTTCGGCGCGGTCGCCGTGTGTACCAGCAGCACCGGGCTGCCGTGGCCGCGGGACAGGTACCGCAGCGTCGCGGCGTCGACGAGCCGCTCCAGCAGGCCCGGTACGTCGGCCGGTCCGGCCGGTGCGCGCAGCGCGGCCTGCGCGGCCGGCCACCCGGGCAGTTCGGCGAGCCGGCCGAGCCGCTGCACGATCAACCCGCTCTGGTCGGCCAGATGCGGGACGCCGGCGAGCGCCCGGTCGGGCTCCAGCCGCCCGGCCGGCCGCCGCGCCCCCGGTACCGGACGCGACCGCGCCGCCCAGAACGCGAGCCCGTGCCCGAACTCGTCCAGCCCGGCCGGGCCGGCCACGCCGCCCTGCAACGCCCGTACCGCGTGGCCGACCCGGATCAAGCCGTGGGTGGACCCGGCCACGACCCCGGGCAGCAGCCGCGGCCACCACTCCACCAGCACCTGCTGCCACGGCCGGTGCGCCAGCTCCCGCCGGAAGTGGTCGACCCAGTCGGCGACCCGGCTGCCGTCGCCGAGCGCGGCGGTCCAGTTCGCCGCGCTGATCGGCCGCCGGGCGGCGGGCAGTTCGACCAACCGCGGCAGGTACCCGTCGACCCAGCGACCGATCCGGTCGCCGTACCCGCGCCGGGCCAGCACTTCCGCTGCCATCGGACCATGATTAGTCAGCCCGTTGTTGCCGCGGGCGTCCCCCTCGTACTCCGGGCCCATCCGATGCAGCCGCTCGTACGCGTCGTCCAGCTCTCCGCCGCTCACCGCGATCTCCCTCCGCCTCGCTGCCCAGGCTCGTTCGCCCACGGCGGCTCGAACAGGGCCATCGCCGGCAAATCCAACCGGACCAATCCCGCGCGCCCACCGGGCCACGGCAGGCGCGCCGAGCCGCCCGGCAGCCTCCGGTTTGTCCG
The DNA here is from genome assembly GCF_017312725.1 of Actinocatenispora comari. Lineage (GTDB taxonomy): Bacteria > Actinomycetota > Actinomycetes > Mycobacteriales > Micromonosporaceae > Actinocatenispora > Actinocatenispora comari. The sequence continues at coordinate 56,548 of NZ_BOPO01000002.1, forward strand.
CCGCTCCGCGCGGTACGGCACCGGTGCCCGGTGTCACGTACCGGCCCCGGCCGGTGGCTGGTAGGTGGGTGGGGCGGCGCGGTTCGGGCGGCCCGGCGCGCCCGAGCGGCGGAGGGTACGGGCTGAGTGGTGGATGTCTGCGGACCCGGCCGGTGCCGATACTCGGGGCGGGTTCGCGCCCGGCACCACGACGAGAAGAGGCATCGTGGCAGACCAGCCTGGCCCGGCCACGCTGCCGGTGCTGATGTACCACTCGGTGTCCACGGTGCCGCCGGGACCGCTCGCCGAGCTGGGCGTCCCGCAACGGCGGCTGCGCGAACACCTCGCCGCGCTGGCCTCCGCCGGGTACCGGTTGGTCGGGCTCAGCGACGCGCTCGACCTGGTGTCCGGCGGGTTCACCGACCCGGTGGTCGCGGTGACGTTCGACGACGGGTACGCGGACTTCCTCGACGCGCTGCCGATCCTGCGTGCGGTCGGCGCCGGCGCCACCCTGTACCCGGTGGTGGGGCAGGTCGGCCGCGAGGCGGACTGGCTCGGCGAGCGGGCCGGGCTGTTCGGCCGGCTGCTGGACTGGCCGGAGCTGGACGAGGTGGCCGCGGCCGGCGTCGAGATCGGCTGCCACGGCCTCACCCACCGGCCGCTGGACGTCCTGCCACGCGGCCAGGTCGACGAGGAACTGCGGATCGCCCGCGAGCGGCTGACCGACCGGTACGGGCGGCGCATCCGGTCGTTCTGCTACCCGCACGGGTACCAGGACGCCGCGGTGCGCGCCGCGGTGGCGCGGCACGGCTACGACAACGCCTGCGTCGTCGGCCGTCAACTGCACACCGTCGGTGCCGACCGGTTCGCCGTACCGCGGCTGCTGCCCACCCCGGAGCAGACCGGCGAGCAGGTGGTGGAGCTGGTGGAGACCGGCGGCCCGGCGTGGGCGGCCCGGCTGCGGGCGCTGGCCCAGCCGGCCTGGCGGCTCGCCCGGCGGCAGGTCTTCCGCATCTCCGGGCGGACGCTGACATGACCGGCCGTACCGGACGGTTGCGCGCGACGCTCGCCGCGCTGCTGGCGGCCGTCCTGGTGCTGTCCGGCTGCGGTACCGGTGGGTCCGGTGGCGGTGCGGCCGAACCGTCGGGCCGGGACGGCGGCTCGTCGGCGGCGGCGCGGCGGTCGCCGTCCGCGTCCCCCAGCCCGAAGGCGCCGCAGCGGGTGATGCTCGGCGCGTACCTGGATCTGTCCGGGCACACGCACGCGCAGGCCGAAGCGTTGCGGCGCCGGCAGCTGGGCCACCCGTACCGGATCGACCAGGAGTTCTTCGCCTGGAAGGACTCGCTGCTGGTCGGCTCGCCCGAGCCCGAACCCGGCCAGCTGCTGATGGTGTCGTGGCGCGGCACGTACTACCGGCAGATCCTGGACGGGTCGCAGGACACCTGGATCGCCGAGCAGGCCGACCGGCTCCGGCGGTACGGCAAACCGGTGCTGCTGCGCTGGGGGTGGGAGATGAACGGCGACTGGTTCCTCTGGGGCGGCGCGGCCAACGGCAGGAACCCGGCCGGCTTCGTCGCCGCCTGGCGGCACCTGCACGCGATCTTCGCCCAGCAGGGCGCGACGAACGTGCGGTGGGTGTGGGGCCCCAACCGCAACTCCAACCCGGACGCGGCCTGGAACGACGTGCGCCGCTACTACCCCGGCGACCGGTACGTGGACTGGATCGCGGTGTCCGGCTACAGCTACGGCACCAAGTCGCCGGATCAGCTGTTCGACCAGGTGTACGGCCTCGGTACGGACAAGCCGTTCATGCTCGCCGAGACCGGGGTCCGGGCCGACGGGAGGTTCGCCGCGCGCTGGGTCGGGCAGTTGCGGCAGTGGGTGGCGGAGCATCCCCGCACCCGGGCGGTGATCTGGTTCGACACCGACACCTCCCAGGGCACGGCGCTGAGCTGGCGGATCGACGCCACGCCGCAGCTGCTCGCCGCGGTCCGGGCGATGGCCGCCGATCCGAGGTTCCAGGGATGAGCACGCACCAGGCCGGCGGCGGGCGCCGGGTCGCCTACCGCGACCGGGCCTGGACCGCGGTACGGATGGTGCGGCTGATCGGCCCGCTGCACGGGCTGTGCCCGGCCGACCTGCGCACCGCGTTGATCCGCCGGCAGGCCGCGGACCCGTACTGGCCGCCGCTGTGCCGGCTGGTCGACGGCCGGCGCTGGGTGCCGCGTACCGGGCTCGGGGTCGCCGCCCAGGTGGCCGCGCTCGTCTCGACCCCGGCACCGGCCGGCGACCCGGCCGGGCAGGCGCTCGCCGCCGTACTGGCCGCCGACGTGGACGAGGCACCGCTGCGGCTCGCGGTCTGCGGCGGGTACCTGGCCGCCGCGGTCAACCACTGCGTCGCCGACGGCCGCGGCTTCAACACCCTGCTCGGCGTGCTCGCGGCCGACGCGACCGGCGGCGACCCGGACCACTCCACCACTCCGCTGGGCGCACCGCTGGCCCGGGCGCTGCTGGGCCACTTCGGGCGCCACCCGCGGTCGGTACCCGCGGCGCTGCGGCTGGCGCGCCCACCGGTACCGCGGCAGCAGCTGCCGGCGGGGTGGCGGCCGGAACCGAGCCACGCCTCGGTACGGTCCGCGCGGCTGCTGCCGGCGCTGCGGGAGTGGCGCTCGACCGCCGCGCCGGCGGTGAGCACCGCGTCGGCGCTGTTCGCGGCGATCCTGCGGGCGTTCGCCGCCGCCGGGCTGCCCGCCCGCGGGCCGGGCGTGACGATCCTGGTGGACGCCCGCCGCTACCTGCCCGCCACCACGGTGGTCAGCGGCAACTTCGCCTTCGGCCAGTACCTGCGGCCCGATCCGCTGGACGATCCGGTCGCCATCGACACCGCGGTACGCGCGGAGCTCGCCGCCGGCCGCACCCTGTCGATGATGGCCGCCCGTACCGCGCACGTCATGCTCGCGCCGCACGCGTCCCGGGCCGCCGACCGCTGGGCGGGCGCTCCCGCCATCACCCTCACCCACTTCGGCCGGGCGGAGCCGCTGGTGTCGCTGCCCTGGGCGGCGCCACCACCGGACCGGCGCAACGTGACGGCGCTGTCGCCGGCCGGGCCGGACGCCGTCACGGTCTCGGTGGCCGAACTGTCCGGCGTGCTGCACCTGGACGCGTCGTTCCACGCCACCAGCTTCGCCGCCGCCGACGTGCGGCACGCGCTGGAGCTGGTCCGCGACCGGGCGGTCGAGCTGCTGCCGCGGTGACCGGCCGCGGCGCTTCCCGTTGCGGGACCGCCGAAAGGGCACCGGCGCGGACGGTCCGCCGCGGGTCCGTCCCGAGCCGGGGCGGCCGGATCGGCCGGCGGCAACCGCTTCCCGCGGGACTACCGACGGGTACCGGCAACCACGCGGTGCCGGCCGCGCCCCGTCGGGCCGGCACCGGCCACCGGTCGGTGCCGGCGGCTGGCGAGACGCCGGCCAACGGTGGCCATTTGGTGGATTCTTGCAGGTCAGGCTGGGGATAGCTTCTGGGTGTCGGAACGGCTGCGCTACGTCGATACCCGTCGCGGCAGTGCATCGGGAGCCGCGCGGCGCCGACACGGGGGAACCATGGCATTGCCTACTGCCATCAACGGCCGCAGCCAGCCGTCACCGGCCGGCGCGCCGCGGGTTAGCGTCGTGATCCCCACGCTCAACGAGTCGAGGAACCTGCCGTACGTGTTCGCCCGGCTGCCTCCCGGCCTCGCCGAGGTGGTCCTCGTCGACGGCGGTTCGGTCGACGACACGGTCGAGGTGGCGCGGACGCTGCGGCCCGACATCCGGATCGTCCGGCAGACCCGTACCGGCAAGGGAAACGCGCTGGCGTGCGGGTTCGCGGTCTGTTCCGGCGACGTGGTGGTGATGATCGACGCGGACGGCTCGACCGATCCGATGGAGATCCCGGCGTTCGTCGCCGCGTTGCGCGGCGGCGCCGACTACGCCAAGGGTTCCCGGTTCCGCTCGGGCGGCGGCAGCGAGGACATCACCCCGGTACGCCGGCTGGGCAACGCGGTCCTCAACGGCATCGTCAACCGGCTGTTCGGCACCCGCTTCACCGACCTGTGCTACGGCTACAACGCGTTCTGGCGGGACGTGATCCCCGGGCTGGAACTGCCCGACGTGCAGCTCGCCACCGCCGACGGGCAGCGGGTCTGGGGCGACGGGTTCGAGATCGAGACGCTGCTCAACATCCGCGCCGCCTGCACCGGACTGTCCATCCAGGAGGTGTCCAGTGTGGAGGCACGCCGGCTGCACGGGGAGAGCAACCTGCACGTGTTCGCCGACGGCCGGCGCATCCTCGGTACGATCGTCACCGAGTACCGGCGGGCTCGCCGTGCGGCGCGGCCACCGCGGCACCGGCGCTCGACCGCGGTGGCGGTCGCCGTGGCGGCGCGGTTCGCCTCGGAGGCACCGTCCGGCGACCGCGACCCGGGCGAGCGCTGAGATGTCCACGAGGGACGCCGAGATCGGCGTCGTGGTGCCCTGCCACCACGACCGGCAGTGGCCACTGCTGCGCCGATCGATCGAATCGGTACTGGCGCAACGGCCCGCGCCCGCCCGGGTGATCGTCGCCGTCGACCACAACGAACCGCTGCGCGCCCGGCTGCGGGACACTTACCCGCAGGTCACCGTGGTCGCCAACCGGTACCCGCGGCGCGGCGTCTCGGGCAACCGGAACAGCGGCGCCAGGCTGCTCGACACCCCGCTGATCGCGCTGCTGGACGGCGATGCGGCCGCCGAACCCGGCTGGCTCGCCGCGCTGACCGCACCGTTCACCGACCCGTCCGTGTGCGGGGTCGGCGGTGCCATCACCCCGGTCTGGGCCGGGCCGCGACCCCGGTGGGTACCGGAGGAGTTCCTGTGGGCGTGGGGCGGCGCCTACGCCGGACTGCCGACCGCCGCCGGTCCGGTGCGCAACGTCTGGTCGGCCAGCATGGCGGTACGCACCGCGGCGTTCCGCGCGGTCGGCGGGTTCCGGGTCGATTTCGGCAAGGTCGGCGACCTCGCCCGACCCGAGGACACCGACCTGTGCCTGCGGATGAGCCACGCCACCGGCGGAACCTGGTGGTACGCACCGGATGCGCGGGTGCGGCACCCGGTCGGCGCGGACAAGGCGCTGCTGCGCTACTTCCTCGGCCGCTGCTACCAGGAGGGCCGCGGGAAGATCGCGCTGGCCCGGCTCAACCGCGGCCCCGCCAGCCTCTCCAGCGAGCGCGGCTACCTGCTCGGCACGGTACCGCGGGCGGTGCTGCGCGGCGCGACCGCACCGCTGCGCGGCAACGCCGCCGCGCTGCTGCCGACCGCCGCGATGCTCGCCGGGGTCGGCGCCGCCGGCTGCGGCGCGCTGGTCGAGCTGACCGGTGGCCGACGGGTCGCCGCGACCCGCGGGCGGCGGCGATGACCGGCCTCGCCCCCCGGGACACGGCGACGACCGGGCCGGCGCGCATCCCCGCCGTGGTACGGGATGTCGAGCTGTCCGACCCGCTGCCCGCCCTGCCGCCCCGGGACGCGACCGGGCGCCGCGCCGACCGGGCCTTCCTGCTGCTGCGAAGCCACACCGCACCGCTGGCGCTGGTACCGGTCGAGGTGCCCGACGGCGGGCTCGCACCGGCGCGGCTGGCCGCGGCGCTGACCACCGCGCTGGGCCCCGGATGCATCGCCGACGCCGTCGTCGCGGCGGCCCCGCCGCCCGATCACACCGGCCATTCCGTTGCGGACCAACCCGTCCCGCCGGTCACCGATCCGTCCACTGTGGATGGCCAGCAGTACCTGCGGCGGCGGGCCGAGGTGCTGCGCGCGGCACCGGAACTGACGGTGGCGATCTGCACCCGGGACCGGGCCGAGCTGCTGGCGCAGTGCCTGGAAGCCGTTGCCGTGCAACACCACCCCCGGTTCCGGGTGCTGGTGGTCGACAACGCCCCCCGCACCGACGCCACCCGCCGCTGCGTCGACGCCGCCCGCTCTCGGTACCCGGTCGAGATCGAGTATCTGGTCGCCCCGCGCGGCGGGGCGTCGAACGCCCGCAACGTGGCCCTGGCGGCGACCCGGGGCCGGACGGTGGCGTTCGTCGACGACGACGCGCAACCCGACCCGTACTGGCTCGCCGAGATCGCCCGGGCGTTCGCCGACCACCCGACGGCGGACGCGGTCACCGGCCCCGTCGTACCGCTGGTGCTCGACAGCCCCGCGCAGCTGTGGTTCGAGCAGTACGGCGGGCTCAGCAAGGGCCGCGGCTTCCGCGAGTGGGTGTTCGGCCCGAACGGCGCCGACCGGCAGCATCCGCTCTACCCGCTGCCGCCGGTCGGCAGCGGCGTCAACATGACGCTGCGGCCGACCGCGGTGGCGCGCATCGGCCGGTTCGACCCCGCGCTCGGCGGTGGCACGCCGGCGCTGGGCGGCGAGGACACGTTGGCGTTCATGACGCTGCTCGCCGCCGGCGGCACCGTCGTCTACCATCCCGGCGCGCTGGTCCGGCACCGGCACCGGGACGACCTCGCCGGGCTGCGCAGCCAGCTGGTCGGCTACGGCTCGGGCCTGACCGCCGCGTACACCGCGCTGGTGTGCCGGCACCCGGCGAGCCTGCTCACCCTGGCCCGGCTGGCGCCGAGGGCGCTGCACGACCTGTTCGCCACCGACAGCCCGCGGGTCGCCACGATCGGTCCGGACTTCCCGCGCGAGCTGCTCACCGCCAACCGGCACGGCATGCTCCGCGGCCCGCTCTGGTACCTGCGGGGCCGGCGGGACCGGTCGCCGGCGGCAGGCACGGTGGACGTGAAGCAGGCGGTGGGCGGGGCACCATGACGCTGACCGCCGACCGGCACCGGGACACGGTGGCGCCCGCCGTACCGCGGGCGCCGGCCCTCGGGCACGCGCCGGTGACGCTGACGGTCTGCGCGGTCGGCGTGGCGCTGGTCGCGGTCTCGTACGCGCAGGGCTGGGCCGGCGCCGACGGCAGCGTCGCGTACTGGTGCGGCCAGCTGCTGGTGTTCGTGCCGGTCGCGGTGCGGCTGCTCGCAGCCCGCACGGTCGGTACCGCCGAGGCCGGCACCCTGGTGCTCGGGTTGGCGGTGCTGCAGTACCTGCTGAAGTGGATGTACAGCCCGGACCGGTTCCGGTTTCCTGACGAGCTGCAGCACTGGGCCGGCACCACCGACCTGCTGCACACCGGTCAGCTGTACCGGCCCAACGAGGCGTTGCCGATCGCCGCGCACTATCCCGGCATCGCCGAGGTCGGCGCCGCGGTGGCCGGGCTCACCGGGCTGCCGGCCACCGTGGCGGGTCTGCTGGTCGCCGGCGTCTGCCATCTGGCGTTCGTGGCGGCGCTGTTCGTCCTGGCGCGACGGACCGGCGCCGGCCCGCGCACCGCGGCGCTCGCCTGCGTGCTGTACGCGACCGGCCTGCACTACCTGTTCTTCGACTCGATGTACCTGTACCAGACCGTCGCGCTGCCGTTCCTGCCGCTGGTGCTGTGGGCCAGCCGGCGCTGGCGGCTGCACTCGACGGACACCCTGCCGTACGCGGCGATCGGGCTGGTCGCGCTGGCCACGATGACGGTCACCCACCACGTCACCGGGTACCTGGCGGTCGCGGTCCTCGCTCTGCTCGGTGCCCTGGAGGCGGTGCTGGGCGGGCGCCGCGCGGCCCGGCCCGGCGCCGGCACGGTGCCGCGACGGTACGAGACGTTGCTGCTGGCGGCGGCCGGTGCGGTGTTGGTGGGTGCCTGGACGCTCGGGCCGGCGCGGTCGGTGGTCGACTACTTCGGCCCGCAGCTGCGGCAGTTCGGCGACGCGGCGAGCGGGCTGCTGTCCGGGCGGTCGAGCGGCTCGACCGGCACCGACCCGGCGGCCGCGGCGGTCCAGGCGGCCGGGCTGCTGGCCCTGTTCGTCGTGCTGATGGTGGCGCTGCGCGCGACGGTACGGGCCCGATGCCGCGACCCGTGGCGGTGGGCGCTGCTGGTGGGTGGCGGCACGTTCTTCGCCGTCGCCGCGATCCGGTTCGTCGGCGCGCAGGGGCCGGAGATCGCCGGCCGGGCCACCACGTTCACTTACCTGCCGCTGTCGCTGCTGGCCGCCGGCGTCCTGGTCGGTGCCACCAGCCGCGGCGGCGCCGGTCTCGACAGCGGGCCGCCGACCGTTCACCACCGCTGGCGGGTCGCCGCCGGTACCGCGGTGCTGCTGTTGCTGCTGGCCGGGGCGCGGCTGGACGGCTGGCCGCCGGCGTTCGAGCGGCTGCCCGGCGGTTTCCGCCTCGACGGCTACGAGAGCGGGCTGGACGCGCGGTCGGTCGCGGCGGCGCAGTGGCTGGGCCGGCAGTACCCGCCCGGTACCCGGATCGGCTGCGACCTGACCGGCTGCACGCTGGCCGCCGCGTACGGGCGGCTCGATCCGGTCGGCTACGTCGACCGGGTGTACACCACGCCCCGCTGGACGCCCGGCACCGAGGCGCTGCTGCGGCAGCAGGCGGTGTCACTGCTGTGGGTCGACCGCCGGCTGGGCACCGACACGCCGCCGACCGGCAGCCTGTTCCCGACCGATCCGCGCGCCGGGCAGCGGAACCGGCCGCTGCCGCGGGCCGCGGTCACCAAGTTCGACCGGCTGCCGGGCAGCGACCGCCGGTACGACGACGGCGCGGTCCGCATCTACACGGTGGACCGGCGATGACCGGCGCACACCGTTCTCCCGGCCGCGGCCGGCGCCGGCCGGGCGGGGCGGCACACGGACCCTGTCCACCGGTTGCCGGCCGGGCAGCTCGGTCGGCCGGGGTCGCCGGCGGGCCGGGGCGGCCGGCCGCACGCACGCTTCGTCGGGCGGTGGCCGGCGGGCCGCGGTGGCCGATCGGGATCGCGGGCGCCGCGCTGGTCGCCGCCGGTGCGGTGCTGCTGCCGGTACCGGTGCTGCGGGTGCCGGCCGGCCTCGCGCTGGTGTTCGCCCTGCCCGGCCTCGCCGCCATCGGCCCGCTCCGGCCCCGACTGTCCACAATGGAGCGGATCGCGCTGGTGCCGTTGCTGAGCATCGCGGTACCGGTCGTCGGTGGCATCGGCTGCTACGCCGCCGGTGTCCGGCTGACCACGCCGGTGTGGGTCGCGCTCACCACCATCGTCACGCTCGCGCTCTGCGGCCTGCACGTCGGGCTCGGCCCGCGCGCGACCCGGTCGGCCGGGCGCCCCGCCGACGATCCCACGACCGAGGACGGTGGCCGGCCGGCGCGGCGCGGTCCCGCGGGCCGCTGGACGGCGCGCCGGGCGCTGCGGGTCGTCCTGCCGGCGGTACTGACGATCGCGCTGCTCGGTGGCGCCGGCGTGGTGGCGTTGCGGGCGGCGCGGACCGGGTCGGTGCAGCACTACACCGCGCTGTCGATCACGCCGGTCGGGTCGGCCGTCGCGCTCGACCGGTCGGTACGCGTCACCGTGTCCTGCAACGAGTCCGCCCCGACCGGCTACACGGTCCGGGTGACCGGTGCGGACGGGTACGCGGCGCACCGCAGCGTGCGGCTCGCACCCGGACACTCCCGTACCTGGCAGCTCTCGGTACCGGCGGTCGGCCGGGTCACCGCACGGCTGTACACCGGTGACGGGGGAACCCCGTACCGGTCGGTGTTCCTGGCCGGGGGGTGAGGCGGCGTGGCCCACCAGCGCGGCACCCCGACCCTGCCCCGGCCCACGGCGCGGCTGGCCCGCCTGGCCCGCCGGGACGGCGACCTGCTCACCAGCTCCGGCTCGCTGACCGCCTCCACCCTGATCACCTCCGCCACCGGCTTCCTCTACTGGTTCGTCGCCGCCCGGCTGTTCAGCCCGGAGGCGGTCGGTACCGCGTCGGCGGCGGTGTCGGCGATGACACTGGTCGGCACGCTCGGCATGTTCGGCCTCGGCACGATGCTGATCGGCGAGCTGCCCCGGCTGCCCGGTGACCGCTGGCCGTTGCTGTCCGCCGCCGCCCTCACCGCCGGTGCGATCGCCGCCGTCGGCGCGCTGATCTACCTCGGCCTCGCCTGGGTCGCCATCCCCGGCCTGCGCACCGCGCTGCCCGGGCCGACGATGGTCGTCCTGGTCGCGGCCGGCATCGTCCTGACCGCGATGGCGCTGGTGGTCGACGAGGGGCTGGTCGGCCTCGCCGCCGGCCCGTTTCAGATGTTGCGCAATCTGTACTTCGCGGTCGCCAAGCTGGTGCTGCTCGGTGCCGCCGCGCTGCTGCCCGCCACCGCGACCGGTGCCCCGATCCTGGCCAGCTGGCTCGCCGGGTTGCTGCTGTCGCTGCTGCTGCTCGCCCAGCTGCTGCGCCGACGCGGCCGGCTCGGCTCGCTGCGCCCGGCGCTGTCGATGCTGCGCGGCCGCACCGGCCGGGCCCTCGACTACAACCTGCTCAACCTCTCCCTGTACCTGCCGCACATCACGTTGCCGCTGGTGGTGACGGCAGTGTTGGGCGTGCGGGTGACCGGCGCCTTCTACACTGCCTGGATGGTCTACACGGTCGCGGTGATGCTGCCCGGCAACCTCGCGACCGCACTGTTCGCGGTGGCGACCGGGCAGCGTGCGGTGCTGCGGGCCAAGCTGCGTACCGCGCTCGCGGTCGCGCTCGGCGTCGGTGTGCCCGCCACCGTCCTGGTGGCCGTCGCCGCCCGGCCGATCATGTCGCTGTTCGGCGCCGAGTACGCCGACGTCGCCACCGGCGCGCTGCGCATCCTGGCGCTGAGCTACCTGTTCGCGGTGTTCCGCCAGCTCGTCGTCGGCGTGGTACGGGTGCTCGACAAGGTACGGCTCGCCACCGTCGGCGCGGTGCTCGCCGGCTGCCTGGAGATCGCCGCCGCCGCGTACGGCGGGACCCACGGCGGGCTGACCACGATGGTGCTGTGGCTGGTCGGCGTGTTCGCGTTGGAGGCGCTGATCACCGCGCCGATCGTGCTGTGGGCCGCGACCGCCCGCCCCGGCGACCGGCGCGAGCACCCCGAGCGGCCCGACCGGCCCGACCGAAGCGGGCGGCCCGGGCGGGGCGCCCGGTGACCGGCACGGACCGCCCGACGCCCGCCGCCGACGGCCCGGCACCCGGCGCCGACGGCGCGAGAGCGGCAGCGGAGAGCGGCACGGGCCGTCCGGTGAGCGGCGAGCGGCCGTGCGTGTGCGGGCATCCGCGCACCGCGCACCGGCACTACCGGCGCGGCAGCGACTGCGCCGTGTGCGGCCCCGAGGTGTGCCCCCGCTACCGCCCGGTCCGCTGGTGGCGCCGCCCGGCGAAAGCGGACCGAGCGGCCCGGTAGCACCCTGCTGACCTGCGGTTTCCTCAGTCCGGGGCCAGGCGCGGAAGATTCTCGAAGATAATCTGGCGACGTGTCGATCCCGGTGCGGCGCCGTTCGACCTACGGATGAACGGGCCGGACGGCGGCCCGGACGAACACGGAGGCAACGCCATGAAGTACATGCTGATCATGCGGGCGGACGACACGGCGCTGGCGCAGATGGGCGACGTCGACTTCACCGAGATGCTGGCCACGGTCGGCCGGTTCAACGAGGAACTGATCCGGGCCGGGGTGCTGCTGGCCGCGGAGGGGCTGGCCGACGCCGCCGACGGCGTGGTCGTCGACCACTCGAGCGAGCCGCCGCTCGTCACCGACGGGCCGTACGGCGAGACCAAGGAGCTGTTCGGCGGGTTCTACCTGCTCAACGTCGCGTCGAAGGAGGAAGCCGTCGAGTGGGCCAAGCGGATGCCGATCACCGGCCCCGGCTTCAAGACCGAGATCCGCCGGGTCCCCACCATCGACGAGTTCCCGCAGGACAACGAGTGGATCCAGCGCGAGCGCGTCTGGCGCGAGTCCACCGGCCAGCTCTGAGCGGGTACGAACCGATGAGCGACCCGACGGGCCGGGAGGCGGTGGCCGCGGTGTGGCGGATCGAGTCCGCCCGCATCGTCGGCGCGCTCGCCCGCTACACCGGCGACTTCGCGCTGGCCGAGGACCTGGCGCAGGAGGCACTGGCCGAGGCGCTGGTGTCCTGGCCGCGCGACGGCGTGCCGCGCAACCCGGCGGGTTGGCTGCTCACGGTCGGGCGGCGGCGGGCGATCGACACGTACCGCCGCCGCTCGGCCCTGGACGACCGGTACGCCGCCCTTGGCCACGACCTGGGCGAGGGCGGCGCCGCGTCCGGGCCGGTACCGGCCGACCCGGCCCGGGACGCCGACGACGTGCTGTGGGACCCGGACCGGATCGACGACGACACGCTGGCGCTGATGTTCGTCGCCTGCCACCCGGTGCTGTCCCGGGAGGCGCGGGTGGCGCTGACCCTGCGGGTGCTCGGCGGGTTGACCAGCGACGAGATCGCGAAGGCAGGCCTGGTACCGACGGCGACGGTGCAGGCCCGGATCACCCGGGCGAAGAAGACGCTCGGCGCGGCCCGGATACCGTTCGCGGTGCCGCCACCGGCCGAACGCCCGCAGCGGCTCGGCTCGGTGCTCAACGTCGTCTACCTGATCTTCACCGAGGGGTCCTCGGCCAGTACGGGCGGCGCGGCGATCCGGTTCGACCTGGCCGGCGAGGCGCAGCGGCTGGCCCGGGTCCTGTCCCGGCTGATGCCGGACGAACCCGAGGTGCACGGGCTGCTCGCGCTGCTGGAGCTGACGGCGGCGCGGTTCCCGGCCCGCACCGGGCCGGACGGCGAGGCGGTACTGCTGGAGCAGCAGGACCGGCGCCGCTGGGACCGCGCCGCGATCCGCCGCGGCCGGGCCGCGCTGGCCCGCGCCGGGCGCGCCGGTCGCGGGCTCGGCGCGTACGGGCTGCAGGCGGCGATCGCCGAGTGCCACGCGGTCGCCGAGTCGGTCCGGTCGACCGACTGGCCACGCATCGTGCTGCTGTACGAGGCGCTGGGCCGGTTGGCGCCCTCCCCGGTGGTCGAGCTCAACCGTGCGGTGGCGGTGTGCATGGCCGACGGGCCGGCCGCCGCACTGTCCATTGTGGACAAAGTGGCGAGCGACCCGGCACTCGCCGGCTCGCACCTGCTGCCCAGCGTCCGCGGCGAGCTGCTCACCCGCCTCGGCCGTACCGACGAGGCCCGCGCCGCGCTGCAACTCGCCCTGCGGCGCAGCGACAACGACCGGGACCGCAGCGTGCTGTCCCGCAAGCTCGCCGCCCTCGACTGAGTCGCCGCGACGGGGCCGGTCAGTGCCTGGCGAGCGGTTCAGCCCCGCCACCCGGGGTGCGGCGCGGGGCGATCGTCCGGTGCCGGATGCGCCAGCCGCCGGCGGCCCGGACCAGCCGATCCTCGTAGGTGTAGCTGGCGATCGTCCCGTCCGGCGCCACCGTGAACCCCTTCGACCAGGCTCGGGCACCGGCCTCGCCGTCCGCCCGGACGATGATGCTGGTGACGTGCATGGCCACCGTGCTGCCGGCACCACGCTCGTGCGCCACCGCGATGTAGGTCTCCAGCCACGGCCGGGACGGATCCCGCGGCGGCAGCGGCGCGAGCCCCAGCGCGCTGGCGTCCACCTCCAGATCCGGCGCGAACACCTCGTCGAACCGGTCGTACGCCTCGGCATCGCACAGGTGACCGTGCAGCGCGATCACCTCGTGGATCTCCAGCTTGTCCTCGGCGCTGAGCCGCATCGCGCACCCCTCCGTCGCCCGGCAACGGACGCCGACGCTAACACCGCGGTACGGCGCCCGGCCACTTTCCGCTTTCCGTTGTCACGGAAGGGATGCAGCTTCCCGGCCCGCGCGTGGCGCGCTTGACGGCGCGAGGCCGGTGTGATCAGGTGACCAGGCCGTGCCGGTAGGCGTACACGACGGCCTGGACGCGGTCGCGCAGGCCGAGCTTGGTCAGGATGCGGGAGACGAACGTCTTGACCGTCTCCTGGCTGATCCGCAACGTCGCGGCGATCTCCGCGTTGGACAGCCCGTCCGCGATCAGCCGCAGCACCTCCAGCTCGCGCGGCGTCAACGGCCGGTCCGGCGCGGCGCCGTCCACCGGCCGGATCCGTGCCGCGTACCGGCCGACGAGCTGGCGGGTCACCTCCGGGTCCAGCAGCGCGGCGCCGCTCGCGACGGTACGGATGCCGTGCAGCAGCTGCGCCGGCGGCGCGTCCTTGAGCAGGAACCCGCTCGCCCCGGCCCGCAACGCCTGGTAGACGTACTCGTCCAGGTTGAACGTGGTCACCACGAGCACCTTCACCGGCTGCTCGACGCCGGCGCCGGCGAGCAGCCGGGTGGCCGCGATGCCGTCGAGCACCGGCATCCGGACGTCCATCACCACCACGTCGGGGTGCAGCCGGCCGGCGAGTTCGACCGCGGCCCTGCCGTCGCCGCACTCGCCGACCATGGACAGGTCCGGCTGCGCGTCGATGATCGTCGCCAGCCCGGTGCGGATGAGCACCTGGTCGTCGCAGACCAGTACCCGGATCGGCGCGGTCACGACACCTTCCCCACCGGGATCCGGGCCCGTACCAGGAAACCGCCGTCCGGCCGGGTGCCGGCGTCGAACTCGCCGCCGAGCACGTCCACCCGCTCGCGCAGGCCGGCCAGCCCGCGACCACCGGCCGGCAACACCACCGGTGCGCCGGTCGGGAACGCCGCCGCGGCACCGCCCGCCAGGAGCCGCGTGCCGCCTGCCGGCACCGTCGCCGTGGCGGCCCGGGTCCGTGCGGCTTCCGGGCGCGCGGTCGCCCCGTCCGCGACCGGCGCTTCCGGCCCGTCCGTCGTGACCTGCACGCCGATCTCCCGTTCGCCGTGGTGCACCCGCACCGCGGTCCGCCGCCCGTGCGCGTACTTCAGGGCGTTGGTCAGCGCCTCCTGCACCACCCGGTACGCCACCAGGTCGGCGCTGCCGGTCGACTCGGCCGGCGTGCCCACCTCGTCGAACGTCACCGGCTGGCCGGCCTGGCGGGTCTGCTCGACCAGCGTACGCAGCCGCCCCACGGTCGGCGTGCGCGCCTCGACGTCGTGCTCCGGGTCGAGCAGATCCAGCAGGTGCCGCAGGTCGGTGATGGCCCGCCGGCCGGTGTCGGAGACCGCACCGAGCGTCTCCTCCAACCGTTCCGGAGCCGCGGTCAGGTAGCGCGCCGCCTCGGCCTGTACCACCATCGCCGTCACGTGGTGGGTGACCACGTCGTGCAGCTCCCGCGCGATCCGGGTCCGTTCCGCGGCCCGGGTGGCCGCGGCGACGCGGTCCCGCCGCTCGCTCTCGGCCAACCGGGCGGTCCGCCACCAGGCGCCGATCCCCCAGCACAGCGCCAACGCCAGGTAGAAGGCGACGAACTCGGTCACGGTCTCGCCGGTACCGACCCGGTCCAGCGCCACCGCGAGCGCCACGAAGCCCGCCGAACCGGCAAGCACCGTGGTACGCCGGAAGCGATCCAGCGCGGCACCGACCCCGATCAGCGCGAACGGCAGCGCGGTCCCGGCCACCGTGTGGTAGCCGCGCAGCTGGTCGAGGGCGAACCCGGCGGACACCAGCGCCAGGCTCGCCAGCGGCCAGCGGCGCCGGCTGATCAGCGGCAGGCACTGCAACGCGACCACGAGCAGCGCCCACAGGTCGAACCGGTGCGTCGGCACGCCGCCGAGCCGGGTGCCGTAGTGGTGGAACTCGGGAACCAGCGACGCGACGAACAGCGCGAGCGCGAGCGGTACGTACCAGACCGCGGCGCCGATGCGGCGCCACGGTCCGGGGATTCGGGGCAGAGCGATCACTGCGAAAGTGTAGGAACGGCGTCGAGGGTGGCGAGACGGGCCGCCCGTTTCCTCAGCGGCACCAGCCGCCCCCGCCGCCACGCGATGACCAGGAAGACGATCGCGGTCAGCACGCAGAACACCATCGAGTACAGGCTGCCCTCCGGGCCGAAGTCACCGCCGGTGACCAGCGCCGGGCCCTGCATCGTGGCGTCCAGCAGCCCCTGGTTGCCGCCGTTGCCGGAGACCTCGGTACTGAAGATGGCGGCGGCGGCGTAGTTCCAGCCGAAGTGCAGCCCGATCGGCACCCACAGCTTGCGGGTCGCGACGTACGCGGCGGTCAGCATGCCGCCGGCCTCGACCACGATGGCGGCCGCACCCCACAGGCTCGCGTCCGGATTGGCCAGGTGGTACGCACCGAACAGCAGCCCGGAGATCAGCATCGCGAGCCAGGTGCCGGTACCCCGCTCCAGCACCCGGAACAGGATGCCGCGAAACATCAGCTCCTCGGTCACCGCGGCCGCCGCCATGTAGCCGAACAGCCCGATCATGCCGACGTTCGCGGCCGCCCCGTGCACGTGGTAGAAGCCAAGAAACCAGATGTTCACGATCACGCCACCGAAGATCGCGATGCCCACGGCCGCGCCCAGCAGCAGCCCCGGTACCAGGCCCTTGGCGCTGGCCTCGACCACCCGGCGACGCTCGGTCAGCCGGACCAGTCCCTTGTAGACGAACAACGCGACGACCGCGCTGCCGCCACCGACGGCGAGCATGAGCCACGGGTTCCCCTGTACCGCGGTGAGCGCCTGGCCACCGGCGGCGGCCACCACCACCACGGCGACCAGCTGCAGGACGGTCCCGAAGAACACTTTCACGACGACTCCTCACCGGAAACGCGCGGCCAATGCGCCGCAACTGCCCGGAACGCTACGGATGGGGCCGGTCGGAATCGTCACCATCGAGCGGACACTTCCCCGTAGCTCGCACGGGGGACGAGCCGGCAGCCGGCCGCTGCCGGTTATTTGACTTGACCGCGCCGCACCGGGTTGGTCTGCTGATCCCGGCCCATCGTCGAGACCGGAAGGAGGCGAGTCGGATGTCCGTCCACCCTGCCCACTCGCTGAGAAAGGTCTCACGACTTGGCATTCGCACGTTCGTTCCAGTGCACCCAGTGCGGCGCGGCGGTCTCGCTCGACGCACCCGGAACAACACACCGTAACCACTGCCCGCGCTGCCTGTGGTCCCGGCACCTGGACCGCAACACGCCCGGCGACCGCAAGGCCACCTGTTCGGCCGGGATGGAACCGATCGCGGTCACCGTGCGCGGCAAGGGAAGTTGGGTGCTCGTCCACCGCTGTCTCAGCTGCGGCCGGCTGCGCCTGAACCGTACCGCCGGGGACGACAACCCGCTGCTGTTGCTGCGGCTCGCGGCGCTCCCGCTGACCATGCCGCCCTTCCCGGTCCAGCGCCTCCAGGACGACGACTGACGCCGGGCGGGGCCCGCGCCCGTACGGGTGGGCCCCGCCCGCGATCGCTCGTTCACCCGGAGCCCGCGACGCGCGGCCCCGTAGGCTGGACGCCGACCGGCGGGAGGGAGGCTGCGGTGGTCGAGGCGACGGCGACCGAGGTGCTGGCCGAGCTGGCCGCGCTGGAGGACCCGAAGATCCGCGCGGTGAACCAGCGGCACGGCGACGACCACGGGGTGAACCTCACCACGCTGCGCGCGATCGCGAAGCGGCTCGGGACCCGACCCAACCTGGCCCGCGAGCTGTGGGCCACCGGGGACAGCGCGGCCCGGCTGCTGGCGATCCAGATCAGCCGGCCCACGCAGTACCAGGCCGACGAGCTGGACGCGATGCTGCGCGCAGCGCGCACCCCGAAGGTGCACGACTGGCTGGTCGGCACCGTGGTGACCAGGAGCCCGCACGCCGAGACGCTGCGGCAACAGTGGTTGGCCGACCCCGACCCGGTGGTCGCGAGCGCCGGTTGGGCCCTGACCACCACCCGGGTCGCGAAGAGCCCCGACGGGCTGGACCTGACGGCGCTGCTCGACACGATCGAGGCACGGCTGAGCGAGGCACCGGACCGGCTGCAGTGGGCGATGAACCACTGCCTCGCCCAGATCGGCATCGAACACCCCGACCACCGGGCCCGGGCCCTCGCCATCGGCGAGCGGCTCGGGGTGTTCCGCGACTACCCGACCCCGCGCGGCTGCACCTCGCCGTACGCGCCGACCTGGATCACCGAGATGGTCCGCCGGCAGGCCGGGAACTCCTGAGCCCGGACTCCGCCGCGAGCGCCTCCCGGGCCCGCATCAACGCGAAGCCGAGCAGGTTGGCGCCGGGCCAGCGGGCCGGATCGGTGGCCCGCTCGTCGGCGGCGGAAACCCCGATCCCCCAGATCCGGTCGTACGGGCTGGCCTCGACCAGCACCCGCGACCCGGTGCCCAGCAGGAACTCGCGCAGCCGCGGGTCCTGGCCGAACTTGGCCACGTTCCCGTCCACCACCAGCCCGAACCGGCGCGATTCCCACACCTGCTGGTCGAAGTCGCGGACCGACCGGCCCAGCTTCTTCGCCTCGGCCGGCGTCCGCGCCGCCAGGATCCGCTCCAGTGCCACACCGTCGCCGAACAAGCGGGCCTTGCCGGCCATCATCCAGTGCTCGGCCGAGGCGTACCCGACACCGTCCACAGTGAACCGACAGGGCCACCACTGGCTCAGGCAGCCCGGGCCGACGCCGCCGTCGCGGGCCGGCCGGTGCCCCCAGAACAACAGCCACTTCGGTGTCGCGCCCGCATCGAGGGCCGCCACCAACTCCGTCACACTGAGTGCCGCCGCCGCGTCGTTGCTCCGCACCCCACCATCGTGCCAAGCGGCCACAGCCGGCACCACCCGTGGCGCAGGGCCACGGCGCGGGAGGATTGCACAGAAAAACGGCGGCCGGCTCGGAGACCCGGCGGCGCCGTCACGAGCCATTCTAACAGGGGGAACGGCCGTTTCCGGGGTCATCCGGCGGAATGGTGAGGCAGTCGGCAGATGATGGGCGGAGCGCGCCCGCACGCGTTAGCTTAGGCCCTCGGCTCCGGTGCACGGTGCGCGCTGCCCTGAGGGCGGCCGCGGCGTCGACCGGCCGGCAGATCCCCGGGGCGAAGGTGGCAGGCGCGTGGCAGACAGGGACCGATCGACGGTGGCAGAGCAACCGGCACCGGGCAGCACCCGGGACGCGGCGGTGACCGCCCCCGACGGTAGCGCGGGTGCCGACGCCGCGGCGGGCGACGCGGCCGCCGTGGCGGTCGAGCAGAGCTACCTCGACCGGCTGTACGGGCGGCTCGACGAGCTGCGCGGCGACGCGCAGGGGCGGCTGTCCGGCGCGCTGCGGCAGGTCGGGAACACGCCGTCGGAGCGGGCCGAGCGGGAGAGCGTGGTCCGTGACGCCAACGACCAGGTCGCCATGCTGGGCGCGGTCGAGCAGGGGCTGTGCTTCGGCCGGCTCGACTTCGCCGACGGTGCCGAACCGCCCCGCTACGTCGGCCGGATCGGCATCTTCGACGAAGCCAACGGGTACGAGCCGCTGCTGGTCGACTGGCGCGCGCCGGCGGCCCGGCCGTTCTACCTGGCCACCGCCGCGGCACCGGACGGGGTGCGGCGCCGCCGGCACCTGGACACCCGCGGGCGGCGGGTCGTCGAGGTCACCGACGAGGTGCTCGACCTCGACGACGCCGCGCACGCCGGGCACGAGGGGCTGACCGGTGAGGCGACGCTGCTCGCCGCACTGTCCCGCAGCCGTACCGGCCGGATGCGCGACATCGTCGACACCATCCAAGCCGAGCAGGACCGGGTGATCCGGGCGCCGCTGGCCGGGATGCTCGTCGTGCAGGGCGGCCCCGGCACCGGCAAGACCGCGGTGGCGTTGCACCGCGCGGCGTACCTGCTCTACACCTACCGCGAGCAGCTGACCCGGCAGGGCGTGCTGCTGGTCGGTCCACATCGGACGTTCCTGCGCTACATCGAGCACGTGCTGCCGGCGCTGGCCGAGACCGGCGTGCTGGCCCGCACCGTCGGCGAGCTGTTCCCGGGTGTCGCCACCGCCGTCGAGGAGGAGCCGGAGGCCGGTCTGGTCAAGGGCGCCACGTCGATGGTCGAGGTGCTGCGGGCGGCGGTCGCCGACCGGCAGCGGGTACCGGACGAGCCGGTCGAGGTGCTCATCGACGACAGCCACCAGGGTTTCGGCTTCCAGCACGACACCGTGGTGCTGGAGCCGGAAACCGTTGCGGCGGCGCGGGATCGTGCCCGGCGTACCACCCGGCCGCACAACCTGGCCCGCGAGGTGTTCGTCGCCGAGGTCGTCGACTCGCTCGGCTGGCAGGTCGCGCAGCGACTCGGCGACGACCCGTACGCCGACCAGGCGCTCGGCGGCAACGACGCACCCGGCGAAGGGACGTTGCTGCTCAACGAGGGCGACGTGGCCGAGATCCGCCGGGAGCTCGCCACCGACTCCCGGCTCGCCGCGGCGCTGGACGAGCTGTGGCCGACGTTGACGCCACAGCAACTGCTCACCGACCTGTACGCGTCCGACGACCGGCTGGCCGCCGCCGCGCCCGCCCTGCCCGAGGCGCGGCGTGCGCTGCTGCGCCGCGACCCCGGCGCACCGTGGACGGTCTCCGACGTACCGCTGCTGGACGAGGCGGCCGAGCTGCTCGGCGTCGACGACCGGGCCCGGCGGGAGCGCGAGGAACGCCTCCGGCGCCGCCGGATCGAGTACGCGGAGGGCGTGCTGGAGGTCGCCGCGGGCTCCATGTCGCAGGAGTTCGAGGACGAGGAGACCGAGGTACTGGAGGTCACCGACGCGCTGACCGCCGAGCAGCTCGCCGAGCGGCAGGTCGAGGCCGACCGGCGTACCGCGGCCGAGCGCGCGGCGGTCGACCGGCAGTGGACGTTCGGTCACGTGATCGTGGACGAGGCGCAGGAGCTGTCGCCGATGGCGTGGCGCGCGCTGATGCGCCGCTGCCCCACCCGGTCGCTGACCGTGGTCGGCGACGTGGCGCAGACCGCCGACGAATCCGGCACCCGTACCTGGGCCGACACCTTCGCGCCCTACGTGGACGGCCGGCTGCGCACCGCGGAGCTCGCGACCAGTTACCGCACCCCGGCGGAGATCCTGGCGGTGGCGGCCCGGCTGCTCGCCCACATCGACCCCACGCTGACCCCGCCGCGGGCCGTTCGAGACACCGGCGACGAGCCGTGGTTCCGTTGCGTACCCAGCGATCTGATCGCCACCGAGGTGGCCGACACGGTGCGCACGGAGGCCGCCGAGGTCGGCGACGGCAGGGTCGGCGTGATCGTACCGGCCGGGCGCGCCACCGCGGTCACCGCCGCGGTGCGCACGGTGGTGCCGGACGCGGCCAGCGGCGACGACGCCGACCTGGAGCGCGGGGTCGCGGTGCTGACCGCCCGCCAGGCCAAGGGGTTGGAGTTCGACACCGTGCTGGTGGTGGCGCCGGACGAGATCGTCACCGAGTCCCGCCGCGGCTACTCCGACCTGTACGTGGCGCTGACCCGGACCACCAACCGGCTCGGCGTCATCCACAGTGGACAGTTGCCGGCCGGCCTGGAAGCCTGACCGGGGAGCGCGACCGGTGCTGCGACGCGCTTGTCGCCGCCACCACGCCACGCGGTCAGGCCGGCGATCGTCCCGCACACCAGCAGGAACGGCACCGGCAGCGCGGCACCGGTGACCACGCCGTCGTCGCCGTACAGCCCGTACGAGACCGGGGCCGCCACCGCCGCCGCGACCACCAGCACCGCGCCCGCCGCACCCAACCGGTTCGACCGCCGACCGGGCCCGGCCCGACGTGCCGTGTGGCAGCTGGCGTACCCGCCGACGAACAGCGCGGCCGCCGCGACCGGAATCGGCAACCGCCCGTCCTGGCCGAGGACGGTGTCGACGTCGGCGGGGACGGTCAGCCCCGACAGCATCAGGATCGCCAGCGGTCACCACGGCCACCGCGTCGCACCGACCGCGGGCGGTCGGCGGGCCCGGCGACCGGGTCGGTCAGAGCGTGCGGTCAGAGCGCGGCGGTCAGCTCGTCGAGCATCGCGTCGGTGGCGCCCAGGCCGATCGACAGGTGCCCCTCGCCGGACCGCAGGTGCGCGCGGGCGCCGGGCACGTGCGCCGCGAGCCACTCGCCGTGCGCGTACGGCACCATCAGGTCCTCGCTGCCCTGCCACAGCGACACCGGAACGGCGATCGAGTCCAGGGCGAAGCCCCACGGCGTGACGAACGCCAGATCGTCGTCCAGCCAGCCGTCCACGCCGGTACGCAGGGCCTCGTGGAAGCCGGTGGCCATGTCCTCGCCGTACTCGTCGGTGAGCACCGCCCGGTCCACCGGCGGCAGCAGCGTCGACATCCCGGCGATCAGGCCGTCCACGTCGGCGTCGGCGAGCCCGGCCGCCTCGTTCTCCAGGTACGGCCGCAGCACCGCCTCGCCGCGCAGCGCGGCGGCGTTCTCCTCGACGTTCTGCTCGCCGGCCCCGGCGTCGAAGTCCAGCCCCTCGGCGTCGTACGGGGCGACCGACGCGATGCTCAGCACCCCGGCGACGCGGTCCGGCAGCAGCGCTCCGGTGGCGAGCGCGTGCGGGCCGCCACCGGACCAGCCGGCCGTCACGCACCGGTCGGCGTTCAGGCGATCCAGGATCGCCTCGACGTCACCGGCGACGGCCGCGACGTTGCGGCCAGGCCGCCGGGTCGACCCGCCGTACCCGGCGCGCGAGTACGTGACCAGCCGCAGGCCGCGAGCGTGCACGGCGCGGGCGAACGCCCGGATCGGTACTACCGAGCCGGGGGTGCCGTGGTGGAAGACCAGCGGGGTACCACCGGCCGGGCCACTGACGTCCACATCGAGGGTCCGGCCGTCGGGCAGCCGCAAGGACTCGGTCATCGGATGATTCTCGCAGTTCACCGCGGCTGCCCCGGTGTCTCCCTGGTCACGAACAGGCAGCTGTGCGCCAGCTGTCAGCGGGCGAAGATCTGCGACTCGTCGGCGAACGACTTGAACTCCAGCGCGTTGCCGGCCGGGTCGCGCAGGAACATCGTCCACTGCTCCCCCGGCTGGCCGGGAAACCGCAGGTACGGCTCGATGACGAAGGCGACGTGCGCGTCCCGCAACCGTCCCGCCAGCTCGTGGAACTCCTCGGCCGGCAGGATCAGCCCGAAGTGCGGCACCGGCACCCGGTGCTCGTCCACCTCGCTGCGGCCGGCCGGACCGGTCGCATCCGGTACCAGGTGGGTGACGAGCTGGTGACCGTGCAGGTCCCAGTCGATCCAGTGGTCGCTGTCGCGGCCGCGCGGCAGGCCGAGCACCTCGCCGTAGAAGCGGCGGGCGGCGGCGAGGTCGTCGACCGGGATGGCCAGGTGGAAACCGGGCCGGTGCGATGCTGACATGACCCGATCATCGCAGCAGGAGGTGGCCGCCGTGACAGGGGCGACGACGCCGGACGAGCTGGGCCGGCTGTTTCTGCAGCGCGCCAACGCCGGCGACGCGGACGGCCTGGCCGCCCTGTACGAGCCGGACGCGGTGCTGGCCTTCCCGGCCGGCGCGACCACGGTGGGCCGGGACGCGATCCGCCGCGTCTACGCCGACCTGCTCGCCGACCGGCCGCGGTTCGAGCCGGGCCGCCCGTCGCCCACGCTGCTGCGCGACGACCTAGCGCTGACCTCGACCGTACTGGCCGACGGTGCGGTGACCGCCGAGGTCGCCCGCCGCCAACCGGACGGCACCTGGCTGTGGGCCATCGACCATCCCCGCATCGCCCAGCCGAGCTGAACCCGGAGCGCACCTCGCGCAAGTGGTTCGATATTTGTCGAACCTTGCTCTAGGTTAGTTCCATGGAATTCGAACATCGACGCGGTGTCGTGCTGCTCGCGCTGGTCGCGGCGTTCATGGTCTTCGTGGACGGGACGATCGTGACCGTCGCCCTGCCGCAGCTCGCCGCGCACCTGCACGCCTCCCGCAGCGAACTGGAATGGGCGGTCAACGCGTACACGCTGTCGTTCGCCGCGACGATGCTCGCCGCCGGTGCGATCACCGACGTACTCGGGGCCAAGCGCACGTTCGTCGCCGGACTGCTGGTCTTCGGCGCGTCCTCCGCGGTCTGCGCCGCCGCCGGGTCGATGACCGCGCTCGACCTGGCCCGGCTGGCCCAGGGTGCGGGCGCCGCGCTGCTGCTGCCCAGCGCGCTGGTGCTGGCGACCGCGTCCGCCCCTGACGAGCGGACCCGGCACCGGCTCGTCGGCGCCTGGACCGCCGCCGGCGGCGTCGGCATGGCGGCCGGGCCACTGCTCGGCGGCGTCCTGGTCGCGGCGGCCGGCTGGCGCGCGGTGTTCGCGGTCAACGTGGTCATCGCGGTGCCGGCCGTGCTCTGGAGCCTGCGCACGATGCCCGCCGTACCGCGCCGTGGGCGGCGCTTCGACACCGCCGGCATGCTCGCCGCCACCGTGACGATCGGCGCTCTGGTGTACGCGTTCATCGAGGCGCCGACGCGCGGCTGGGCCAACCCGGCGGTCGTCGCCGCCGCCGCGCTGGCACTGGCCGGGCTGGTCGGCTTCGTCCGCGCCGAGCGGACCGCACGCACCCCGCTGCTGCCGCCGCGCCTGTACGCCGACCGGGGCTTCGCCACCAGCGCCGGCCAGGGCGCGCTGTTCAACTTCACCTTCTACGGGCTGCTGTTCGCGCTGAGCCTGCTGCTGCAACAGGGCCGCGGGCTCGACCCGCTGCGCAGCGGGCTGCTGTTCCTGCCGCTGACCGGCCTCATCTCGATCGGCAGCCTGTGCGCCGCGCCGCTCGCGCAGCGGCTGGGCCGCCGCGGCGTACTCGGCCTCGGGCAGCTCGCGCTCACGGTGACGCTGCTCGCGGTGGCCTGGGCGAGTACCGCCGGCGGGCTCTGGCCGCTCGCGGTCGCGCTGCTGCCGGCCGGGTTCTTCGCCGGGCTGCTCGTACCGACGATGACCTCGCAGTCGATCGCCGCGGTGCCGCCCGATCTGCACGGCGCGGCGTCCGCGGCCTTCAACACCTCCCGGCAGGTGGGCGCCGCGATCGGCGTCGCGACGTTCGGTCCGTTGCTCGGCGCCGGCGCCGACCTCACCGGCGGGTTCGTGACCTGCGTGAGCATCGGTGCCGCCGCGACGGCGCTGATGCTGCTGCTGACCGCGGCGGCCCGACCGGCCGCGACACCCGCCCGGGTTGATGTCGGGCGGTGATGATGGGCCGATGGGCGTTGCGAGCGTGACGGTCGCGATGCCGGTCTCGGACCTGGCGGCCGCCCGATCCTGGTACGACCCGGTCCTGGTCGCCGCACGCCCGACACGGCGCGGGACGGCGGTCGCCGTCCCGCGCCGCTCGGTCAGCCGAGCTGGCCGGCCTGGTAGCTGCCGCCGACCTGGCGGGTGATGACGTTGAGCCGGTTGAACGTGTTGATCAACGCGATCTGCGCGACCAGCGCCGCCAGCTGCTCGTCGTCGTAGTGCTTGGCCGCGTTGCGCCACACCTCCTCGTCGACGCCGGCGCTGTCGGCCAGCCGGGTGCCCTGCTCGGCGAGTTCCAGCGCGGCGCGTTCGGCCTCGGTGAACACGCTCGCCTCGCGCCAGCAGGCGACCAGGTTGAGCCGTACCGAGGTCTCCCCCGCCGCGATCGCCTCCTTGGTGTGCATGTCGAGGCAGGGCGCGCACCCGTTGATCTGGCTGGCCCGGATGTCGACCAGGTTCAGCGTCGCCTCCGGTACCGACGTTTCGGTGATGGCGCGGTGCGACGCGACGAAGTGCTTGACGAGCTTCGGACCGAGTTCGGTGGCCATGATGTCGAGTCGTGCCTGCATGATGATCTCCTCGTTTCGATGTGCTTCAACTACCCGACGAAGCAGCGACCCGAGACGTAACGCCGGCACCCTGCGCGGCGGGGTTCGGCTCCGGCCCGGCCGACGGATCACCGCTCGCGCCGGGAATCCGGCGCGGGTTCCCGCGCCGGATGGCGGCACTCACCATCGACCGACGTCGATTCTCGGGACCAATCGGAATGCACCGCGCGGGTAGCATGACCGCACCAGAAACAGGGCAGGAGGACCAGGAATGAGAATACTCGGACGCGCAGGTGCCGCGGCGGTGGCGGCCGCTGCGCTGGTCGCGGTCGGATTCGCCGGCATGTCCCCGGCCTCGGCCGAGGGGGCCGGTGCACACTCCGGCTCGACGACGGCCGCCCGAAACGCCTCGGTCGTGCGACCCGCGGCCAGCACCGGTTACTTCAACACCTACACGACCATGGCGACGCTCGGCAACGCGAACAGCTGTTACGCGACCGAGGGGTTCGCCGTCGGGTCCAGCTACACCTATTCGGTGAAGATCAACGGCGACGAGAACAGGGCCGTCATCTACCGCACCCGGATGAGCGACGGCAGCACCACGCTGATGAAGAACGGCGACAACGGCACGACGTACGCGACCTATCTGGGCCACGCGAACGACGTCGTGTTGAGCTCGACCAACGGTAACTACTACATGTTCATCGTGACGATGAAGGCCGGCAGCACCAGCGTGGTGAAGCTCAAGTACGTCAGCACCACCTTCTACAAGGTGGGCAGCTACACGATCAAGTACAACGGCACGAACCACTCCATGTCCGGGGTGAAGATCACCAGCAAGACCTCCAGCACCATCAACTTCCTGTTCAAGAGCGGCCGGAACTTCTACCGCGGCACGCTGCCGTTGAACGCCTCGACCGGGACCATCAATCTGACCTCCGCGTTCACCCTCGACGTCGCGCACGCGAAGGTGAACGGCAAGACCATCTCGAACATCTCCTCGTTCGTGACCCAGGGGTACAGCTACCGCAGCAACGCGATCTACTTCCCGATGACCTACAAGAACGTCAGCATCGTTCTCGTGTACCGCAACATCTCCTCCGCGTCGGGCACCATCAACGCGGCCAGTGACCTGTCGTTCCGGATCACCTCCAGCGCCTACCCGACCCTCTTCGAGATCGAGAGCGTCGGGGTCGGCCCCAACGACCATCTCTGGTTCGCCACCAACCGGAAGACGTCGTCGAGCGACACCTCGCACGACGGCGTGCACTACTTCAACGGCTACACCGCCTGACGGCCCCCGCGCCGGCGGCCGCGACGCCGTGTCGATCACGTGGCTCGATCGTCACCCGTCCCGGCCGCCGGGCAGGTCGATCGTGGCGAGCCGGGCGGGATCGCTGACCGACACGATCTCGACGATGCGGCCGCCGGCGACCGTGCAGGCCATCACCCCGACCAGCCGCCCGTTCGGCGCCCGTACCACGATGCCGGGCTCGCCGTTGACCAGCGCGCGGCTGGCGTCCACCGAGGTACGCCCGCCGAGCCGGGCCCGCTCGGCGACCTCGGCCGCGCCGTGCCGGACCGCCACGCCGCGGCTGGAGTGCACGGTCCACCGCACGTCCGGGTCGAGCACCCGCAGCAGCCCGTCGAAGTCACCGTCCCGGGAGGCGGCCAGGAACGCGTCGACCACCTGCCACTGCCGCCGCCGGTCGTCGGTCGGCCGGGGCGTGCCCTGCACCTTGCGCCGGGCCCGGCTGGCCAGCATCTTCGCCGCGTCGGCGGACCGGTCGAGAATCCGGCCGATCTCGTCGAACGGCATCGCGAACATGTCGTGCAGTACGAACGCCAACCGCTCGGCCGGGCCGAGCGTGTCCAGCACCACCAGCAGCGCCAGCCCGACCGACTCGGCCAGTACCGCCTCGTCCGCTGGCTGCTCGTCGTCGTCCTCGGTCACCACGAACTCCGGCAGCCGCTGCTCGTACGACAGCTCGGGGTGCGCGGTGCGGGCGCGCAGCAGGTCGATGCAGATCCGGCCGACCACGGTGGTCAGCCAGCCGGCCAGGTTGTCGATCGCCTCGGCGTCCTGCCGGCCGAGCCGCAGCCACGCCTCCTGCACCGCGTCCTCGGCGTCGGCCCGCGACCCGAGCATCCGGTACGCGACCGCCACCAACCGCCCGCGCTGCCGCTCGAAGGCCGCCGCGAGCGTCTCCGGCCCCGTCCCCGCCATGGTGTTACCTTCCTCCGCACGTTCCGTCATGACCATGACGGGTACCGGCCGGCGAAGGTAACGGATTCGCCGAACGCGAATCCTTTCCCGGCCCCGGGCGCTCTTGTCCCGGACGGATCGAACGCGGGTCGCCGGGCGGCGCGCACGGGGCACGGGAGGCGGCGTTGGCCGGGCCGGGTTGGGCAAGCAGGCAGCTGATCGAGGCCGCGCAGGCCGGTGACCTCGACTCGCTCACCGCCGTGGTGCACGGCGCCCACCCGCACGTCCGGCGCTTCGCCGAGCACCTGTGCGCCACCAGCCAGGACGCCGAGGACGCGGCGCAGGAGGCGCTGATCGTGCTGTACCGCAGGATCGGCACCCTGCGCGCCACCGCGGCCCTCACGTCGTGGATGTTCCGGATCGTCCGGAACGAGTGCCTGCGCCGGGCCCGGACCTGGCGCCGCGAGATCCCGGCCGAGGCCGTCGACCGGCCCGCGCCGGTCGGCTCGGCCGAGGAGCAGGCGCTGGACCGGCTCGACGCCGAGCGGGTCGCCGCGGCGATCCGGGCGCTGCCGGAGACCCAGCGGCGGGTACTGATCCTGCGCGACGTGCTGGGCCACCCGGGGGGCGCGGTCGCCGAGTCGCTCGGGCTCAGCACCGCGGCGATGAAGTCCCAGCTGCACCGGGCCCGTACGGCTCTGCGCCGGAACCTGCGCGACAGCGGCACCGGTGCCGGGCGCGGCTGACCGCCCGATCCGTCGTCGTACCCGGCCCGCCGCCCGCGTTCCGCGGCGGGCCGCCATCGAGGGAAGGAAGCTCGTCATGCTCGCCATCGGATCGCCGGCCCCGGACCTGACGTTCGAGGACACCACCGGCCGCCCCGTCCGCCTGTCGGACCACCGCGGACACCCGGTCCTGCTGTACTTCCTGCGCTCCACCACCTGCCCGGTGTGCAACCGGCACGTCCGGGACCTGGCCGCGCACGCGGCGCGGCTGGCCGGCGTCCGCGTCCTGCTGGTGGTACCGGAGGACCGCGGCACGGCCGCGGCGTGGCGGGCCCGACGCGACGTCGGGTTCCCCGTGCTCGTCGGCCGCGGCGACCGCCCGCACCAGCGGGTCGGCCTGGACCGCAGGCTCTTCGGCACCCTGCAGCAGTCCGGCACGGTACTGCTGGACGCTGCCGGCACGGTTCGCCACCTGCGTGCCGCCACGGTCCCGACCGGCGGGTACGACCGGGCCGGCGTCCTCGCCGCGGTCGACGCGCTGCGCACCGACGACGCCACCGGGGCGCGGGACGGGACGGTCTGCTAGAACGGCGGGGTGCGCAGCTCCGAGTGGTACGACCTGCCCCAGCCGGCCCGCGGCATCGCCGAGGCGACCGTCGCCGCGGTGACCGCGGCCCGCGACACCGACGCCGACGGGTACCGGGTGGCGACCGCGCGGCTGGCCGGGCACCAGGCCGAGCAGGTCGGCATCGTGGCCGGCGAGACGGTGCGGCTGCTGCTGGAGGACCGCTACCCGGACGGGCTGACCGGCGACGACCTGCGCGCCGTGCTCACCGACTGCGCGGGCGCGGCCGGCTGGTACCCGGAGTTCGATCCGACCGTGGCGATGACGTTGATCGCCGGCGCGCTGGGCGTGCACGAGGCCGACGGCGAACCGTTGCCGCTGGATCCGGCCGGGGCGGCCGGGCACGGCCCGCTGCTGATCGCCCGGCTGGCCACCGGCGCGCCGCACCCGCTCACCGGCTATCTCCGCGCCGCGCTGGCCGAGATCGCCCGCACCGAGACGATGGACTGACCGGCGAGCGGCACTCACACCGCCGGCCGGGCCATCGGGACCAGGCCGAGGTCGGCAAGCAGGCGGGAGCCGCGTTCGGCGTGCTCGCCACCGGCCAGGACGAGCGTGCGCGCCGCCTGGTAGTGGCAACCGGCGGCCTCGAACGCGGGCAGCGCACCGAGCAACCGGTCCCGGTCGCGGTCGAGCAGCGCCGCGGCCCGGTCGACCAGCGCGGTCGCCACCGGGTTGCCGGCCACGACCGCCCGCGCAGCGGTGACCCGGTCGCGCGCGGCGGGGTCACCGGCGAGCACGGCGGCCTCGGCCCGCAGCGCCACGTACCAGTGCAGCCAGATCCAGGTGACCCACTTCCACACCTCGTCCGGCTGCGGCGCGGTCCGGTCGACCGCGGCCGCCGGATCGCCCTCGTGCAGCAGCCGCAGCGCGTCGAACACCGCGCCGTAGCCGTAGGTGTGTTCCGGCGGCGTGCCGAGCCGGTCCCGGATCTCCGCCCACTCGCGCCGGGCCGCCTCGTCGCCGCGCAACGCGTGGATCGTCGCCACCCCGGTCGCGGCCGGCGTGAACACCGCGGTCGCCGGGCTGCCGGCCCGTCGCCACCCCTCCCGGAACCGGTCGCCCCGGGTACCGATCTCGGCCACGTTGCCGGCCAGCGCGTCGGCGACCAGCAGCCAGGCGGTCGCCCGGTGCCCGACCTCGGCCAGCAACGGGTGGTCGGCCAGCTGTCGCCCCCACCGGTACGCGCCGGGCAGGTCACCGACGCCCAGGCTGGTCTCGACCGCCATGCCCAGCGCGTCGACCAGCTCGTGCGCGCTGGCCGGCGTCTCCGGCAGCGACCGCAGCAGCGTGATGCGGCGCCGCGCGGTGGCGGCGGTACCGAACGTGTCGCCGGCCCAGCTCTGCGCCCCGGTCAGCGCGTCCAGCGCGGCCGACTCGGCGATCGGATCCCCGGTACGGCGGGCCAGCGTCACCGCCCGCTCTGCCGCGGCCATCGTGTCGGGTACCGCGTTGTCCGGCGGGCCCTGCGCGGCCCCGAACGCGTCCGCGAGCACCGCGGCCTCGGCCAGCGCCACCGCCGCGCACGCCGCCGGGTCGGTGCCGGCCAGCTGCCGCGCCTCGGTCAGCAGCGCCAGCACCTCGGCCGGCGCCGGCAGCCGCTCGAACTTGGTGGAGAACCGGTACGCGCAGGTCGCGGCGGTGGCCAGGTCGCTCGCCGCGCCCGCGACGTCACCCGCCAGGCGGGCCGCCCCGGCCGCCGCCCGGTGCAGCCGGTACGCATCGTCGCCACGGGTACGGCAGCCGGCCACCGCCGCGGCCCGCCGCAGCATCGGCGCCGCCCGGGCCGGTTCGGCCGCCAGCCCGGCGGCCTGCTCGTACCGCTGCTGCGACTCGCCGGTCAGGTTCCGGGTGAACGCCAGCTCCGCCAGTCGGCTCGCCAGCAGGTACGCGTCCGCCCGCAACGCCGCCCGGTCGCCGCCGGGGTGCGGACCCGCCGGCGCGGCGTCTCCGGGTGTGCCGGGCCGGGCGGTGTTCGGCGGCGGTGCGCAGCGGTCGGCCGCCCAGCCCAGCGCCGCACGCAGGTCGTCGGCGACCGCGTCGAACCGGGCCCGCCAGTCGTCTCCGCCCGCGGCCAGCTCCGCCGCGGCGGCCAGGCACCAGCACAGCTGCCGGGCCCGGGTGTCGGCCTCCTCGCCGGCCACCGCGAGCCGTTCGGCCCCGTACTGCCGGATCGACTCCAGCGCCCGGTACCGGGTGCCGGCCGGCGCCGGCGACACCACCAGCAGGCTCTGCTCGGCGAGCCGGGCCAGCCCGTCGGCGGCGGTGCCGGCCTCGACCCCGGCCACCTCGGCCGCCGCCGCGACCGTGAACGGCGCCGCGAATACCGAGATCCGGCGCAGCAACGCCTGGGCATCGGGGTCGAGCAGGTCGTGGCTCCAGTCCAGCGCGGCGCGCACCGAACGGTGCCGGTCGTGCGCGCGGGAACCGCCGGCCAGCGTCCGCAGCGGGTCGGCCAGCGCGGCGGTCAGGCCGTCCGGTCCGAGCGCCGGCCAG
This sequence comes from Actinocatenispora comari, assembly GCF_017312725.1. Taxonomy (GTDB): domain Bacteria; phylum Actinomycetota; class Actinomycetes; order Mycobacteriales; family Micromonosporaceae; genus Actinocatenispora; species Actinocatenispora comari. The sequence goes on from NZ_BOPO01000002.1 coordinate 88,098, forward strand.
CGCGCCGCGGCCAGCTCGATCGCCAGCGCCATCCCGTCCAGCCGGCGGCAGATCGCCGCGACCGCGTCGCGGACCGCCGGCTCCGGCCGGGCACCGCCCGCGGCCGCGCGGTCGACGAACAGCGCCACCGCCTCCGACGTACCGTCGCCGGACAGCGACAGCGGCGGCACCGGGTAGGTGTGCTCGAACGGCACCAGCAGCCGGGCCCGGCTGGTGGCCAGCACCGTGACCTGCGGGCAGGCCGCGAGCAGCCGGTCGGCGAGGTCCGCCACCCCGTCGCGTACCTGCTCGCAGTTGTCCAGGATCAGCAGCGCCTGCCGGTCGGCCAGCGCGGCCGACACCGACTCGGCCATGCCCCGGCCCGGCTGCTCGCCGAGCCCGAGCGCACCGGCCACCGCGGCGGCGACCATCCGCGGGTCGCCGGTCGGCGCCAGGTCGACGAACCACACCCCGTCCCGGTACGACCCGGCCACGTCCGCCGCGACCGCCAGGGCCAGCCGGGTCTTGCCGACGCCGCCCGCGCCGAGCGCGGTGACCTGCCGGTGCGTCGCGAGCGCCGCGGCCAGCTCGGCCCGTTCGGTCACCCGGCCGACGAACGAGGTCGCCGGCGCCGGCAGCGCCGGCCGCGCCGGTTCGGCCGCGCGCCGGGCCAGTGCCCGCCGGTCCGGCGCGCCCAGCTTGCGCAGCAGCGACGAGACGTGACTCTCGACGGTACGCACCGAAATGAACAGCTGTGCCCCGATCTCGGCGTTGCTGAGATGCCGCCCGATCAGCTGCAACACCTCGGCTTCCCGAGCCGAGACCTCCACCGGTGCGCTCACGCCGGCCATTCTCCCGTACCGCTCCGGGCCGGATCCGTGGTCAGCACGGATGTGCGTCGACCGCCACGGCGGGAGGCTGAAAACCACTTCCGGTTCGCCTCCGGACCGGCCCGATCCGTACAGAGAAGAGCCTGTCATGACCGCGATTCACCACTTGACCATCGACGTCGCCGACACCGCGGCCGCCGACGCCTACTACGCCGCCGCGTTCGGCGTCGGCGACCGGATCCGGGTACGCGAGGGGCAGCCGCCCACGACCGGCTTCCGCGGCTTCGCGGTGTCGCTGGTGGTGGCCCAGCCCAGCATCGTGGACAGCCTGACCGGTACCGCGATCGACGGCGGCGCGACCGCGCTCAAGCCCGCCGCGAAGGGCTTCTGGGGCTACAGCAGCGTGCTGCGCGACCCGTACGGGGTGATCTGGAAGATCGCCACCTCGGAGAAGAAGAACACCGGCCCGGACAGCCGGGCGGTGGACGACATCGTGCTGCTGCTCGGCGCCTCCGACGTCGGCGCGACCAAGAAGTACTACCTCGGCCGTGGCCTGCCGCTGACCAAGAGCTTCGGCAGCAAGTACGTCGAGTTCGGCACCGCGCCGATCAAGCTCGCCCTGTACACCCGGCGCGCGGCGGCCAAGGACCTCGGGGTCGACGCCGGCGGCACCGGCTCGCACCGGCTCACCATCGGTGCCGACGCCGGTACCTTCGCCGACCCGGACGGCTTCGCCTGGGCCCCGGCGCTGGCGCCCACCCCGGCCCACGGGCACTGACCGCCGGGCCGCGGCGCCGGCCCGCAGGCCGCGGCGCCGGGCGGCGGCGCCGGCCCGCAGGCCGCGGCGGCCGGGCGGCGACCCCTCGACGCCGTCCGACCGTCCGGTGGTACCTCAGCGCGACACCGACTCCAGCACCGGTGCCTTCTCCCGGCGCACCCGCGGCACGGCCCGGGCCACCCGGTGCGGGTACCGGCGGGCCAGGTAGATCTCGACCACCACGAGGTTGCCGGCCAGTGCGAGCCACACGCTGGAGCTCGCCACGTCGTGGATCATCGCCAGCGTGTTGCCGTGGTAGATCGGGCTGTCGGCGAACCCGAACACCAGTACCGACATCAGCAGCTGCCACGGGCGGGACGCCAGCGAGGCGAGGGTCACCGCGAAGTTGCGGATCATCCACCGGCGGTGATCCGGGTACCGGCCCTGCACGGCGGCGCGCAGCCCGGCGACCGCGGTGACCGCCCACGCCGCGTCCAGCGCCAGCAACCCGGCCATGTTGGCGAACCCGAACGAGCTCAGCAGCGCCACCGGCACCGCCAGCACCAGCGACGGGAACACCCCGGCGAAGAAGTACGCCCGGCCGACGTAGCGGTGCACCCGCGGATGGGTGCGCCGCAGCCACGGCCAGAACTGCCCGAACCCGGTCAGCGTGGCGATGGTGGCGGTACCGATGTGTGCCACCAGCAGCCAGTAGTGCACCGGGTGGCCGGCCACCGGGATCCGGCTGGTGCGCATCTCGGGCGGCAGGTAGGCCGACAGCATGTACGACAGGATCAGCAGCCACACCGCCGCGAACGGCACCAGCCACCAGCCGCGCGACCGGCGCCGGGCCGGGGTCGGCGCGGGACGCACCTGGGTCTGACTCATCGGGGTCTCCTCCTCGCTGGGCTCGCCACCACTTTCGTCCGGATCGCGGCCCGACACCCTGGCGTCACCTCCCCAACCCGACCTGACGCCTTCACCCCGCCCGGGGTCGGGTCAGCCCCCGTGTCCGGGCACGGCAAGGGCACGGTGAACGCTGCGTACTGCGGTTGTCCACAGGTGGACCGGGAGCGCGTCCACATGGCGGATGCACAGTCCGGCCCCGTAGCGTTGGTCCGCATGAACCGACGCCGACTCGGCGGTGCGACGAGGGGGATGCGCGCGTGAGCCTGATCCTGCTGGCGGACGGCAGCACCGGCGGCGGCCTCGCCGGTACCGTCGCCGACTGGGCCACCAAGATCATGGACGTGGCCGGCAGCCCCGGCGCGGGCCTGGCGAACGCGCTGGACAGCATCATCCCGGTGCTGCCGAGCGAGGTGATCCTGCCGCTGGCCGGGTTCGCCGCGAGCCGCGGCAGCATCAACCTGTACGCGGCGCTGGTCTGGACCACGATCGGCTCGATCGTCGGCTCGATCGCGATGTACTACATCGGCGCGGCGTTCGGCCGCGAGCGGGTGCTGCGCTGGGCCGCGAAGATCCCGCTGGTGCAGGTACACGAGGTGGAACGCACCGAGGCGTTCTTCCGCAGGCACGGCACCAAGGCGGTGTTCTTCGGCCGGTTCATCCCGGTGTTCCGCAGCCTGATCTCGCTGCCGGCCGGGCTGGAACGCATGCCGTTGCTGAAGTTCACGCTGCTGTCCGCGGCCGGCTCGGCGATCTGGAACACCGTGTTCGTGCTGGCTGGGTACTCGCTCGGGGCCAACTGGGAGAAGGTCGAGCAGTACGGCAGCTACTTCTCCAAGGCGATCATCGTGCTGATCGTGGCCGCCATCGCGTACTTCGTGATCTCCCGGCTGCTGCGCCGCCGGCGCGCCGCCGCCGGCCCCGACGAGTCGGACGACCATCCCGGCTTCGCCGCGCTGGCGGTCGACGACGACCCCGGCCCGGCCGGCTACGGCCTGCCCACCGGCCACCCGGCCGACCACCGCGAGCCTGCCGACCTCCGCGAGCCTGCCGACCAGCGCGACCTTGCCGGACAGCGCGACCCGGCCGGCCACCGCGAGCCGTACGGCCGTCCCGACCCATACGGCCGTCCCGACCCGTACGGCCGCGCCGGGCAACCGCCGGCCGGGCGCACCGGGTACCGCGCCGGGTACGGCCCGGACGGCCGCGACGGCAACCACCCGGACGAGAGCGGCGGGTACCAGCGGCCCGAACACCGGTCCGGCGGTCCGTCCGCCGGGTCCGGCTACTCCGGCGCGCACTCGCCGGCGGGGTTCCCGCCGGCCGGCGCCACCTCCGGACCGCCGCAGCACGCGTCGGCCGACCCCGCCACGCCACGCCACGCGGCCGGCCCGGCGCCGGAGGCCCACCCGTACCCGGGCTCCGATCGAACCGCGGACGGGCGGCCGGCGGCCGACGGGGAGCCGACGCTGGTGAAGCGGTTCCGCGGCACGGTCTACGGCTCGTCCCGGCCCACCGAGCCCGACGGCCGGGCCTAGGCTGCCCCCGTGCGGTACCTGTCCCGGCCGGCCCGTGCCGTCGCCGCGCTGCTGGTCGGCGCGCTGACCGTACCGGTGGAGGCGCTGGCGCTGGCGGTGGCCGGGCTCGCGGTGCTGGTCACCCTGGGCCGGCCGGCACCGCGCCGGACGATCGCCGCCGCGCTTCGCCGGCTGACCGCCGCCGAGCTGTCCCGTGCCGCCCGCTGGCCCGCCACTCCACCGGTGCCGCCGCACCTCGCCCGCAGCGTCGGCTACCTGCTGGTACGGCTCGGCCTCGGGCTGCTCGGTGGCGCCGTGCTGACCCTGTTCGGCGCCGGCCTGGTGACCGGCGCGCGGCTGGTGACGGGCTGGCTGACCGGCCACCCGCTGGACGACATCACGCCGTCCCTGCCGGTCGTCGGCTACCTCACGGTGGCCGGGCTGGTCCTCGCGTTCCTCGCGGTACAGGGGATGATCGCCGTCGCCGCGCTGGAACTGCGCTGGGCGAACTGGGCCGTCCGGCCCGGTCGCGCCGCCCTGGAGCACCGCATCGACGAGCTGTCGGTCAGCCGGGCCGAGGTGGTCGCCGCGGTCGACGGCGAACGCCGCCGGATCGAACGCGACCTGCACGACGGCGTGCAGCAGCGGCTGGTGGCGCTCGGCATGCTGCTCGGCCGGGCCCGCCGCGCCACCGACCCGCAGCGCTCCACCGACCTGCTGCGCGCCGCGCACGAGGAGTCCCGCCAGGCGCTGGTGGAGCTGCGCGAGGTGGCCTGGCGGGTGTACCCGTCGGCGCTGGACTCCGCCGGCCTGTCCGCGGCGCTGGAGTCGGTCGCCGAGCGCGCCGGCCTGCCGGTACGGCTGGACCACCGGCTCGGTGCCCGCCCGCCGGCCGGCATCGAGGCGGCCTGCTACTTCGTGGTGTGCGAGGCGGTCACCAACGCCGCCAAACACGCCGCCGCGCACGCCGCGACCGTACGGCTGACCGAGGCGGCCGGCAGGATCCGCATCGAGGTGTGCGACGACGGGTGCGGTGGCGCCGACCCGGCCGGCCCCGGCCTGTCCGGGCTGGCCCGCAGGCTCGCCGCGGTCGACGGCCGGCTCTCGGTGACCAGCCCGCCCGGCGGACCCACCCTGGTCACCGCCGAGATCCCGACCCCCACCGCGGAGCCGTCGTGCGGATAGCGCTGGCGGAGGACTCGGCGCTGCTGCGCGAGGGGCTGGTCCGGCTGCTGGCCGAGGAGGGCCACCAGGTCGTCGCCGCAGTCGGCGACGCGGACGCGCTGCTCGCCGCGGTCGCCGAGGACCGGCCGCAGGTGGCCGTGCTGGACGTACGGATGCCGCCGACGCACACCGACGAGGGGTTGCGCGCCGCGCTGACGATCCGACAGCAGTGGCCCGAGGTCGCGGTGCTGGTGCTCTCCCAGTACGTGGCGAAGCGGTACGCGACGCGGCTGCTCACCGGCGACCCGGCCGGCGTCGGCTACCTGCTCAAGGACCGGGTGGTCGACGTCGGCGAGTTCCTCGACGCGCTGGTACGGGTCGGCACCGGCGGCACGGCCTTCGACCCGGAGGTGGTCCGTCAGCTGCTCGCCGCCACCACGCACACCGACCCGCTGTCCCGGCTCACCGAGCGGGAACGCTCGGTACTGGACCTGATGGCGCAGGGTCACACCAACGCGTCGATCGGCGGGCAGCTGTTCGTCTCCCGCAGCGCGGTGGAGAAGCACGTCAACGCGATCTTCGCCAAGCTCGACCTGCCCGACAGCCCCACCCACAGCCGCCGCATCCTCGCCATCCTCCGCTACCTCGACACCTGACCACCGGCACGTTCCGGCCCGCTCTCCGGCCGCGGCCCACCGACCGCGCCCGTACGGTTCGCCGGCGCCGAGCCGGGCGCAGGCGATGGCTGACGGCGACGCGGCGCGGGCGGGTCGTGGTGCGGCTAGGACCGGATGGCGAGCGCCGCGGTGACCTGGGCGGCCTGCTGTCGGCGCAGCTCGTCGGGGGACAACCCGCCGGCGAGCAGCTCGTCGACGAGGTCGATCTGCACCAGGGCCAGCAGGGCGTGTGCCAGGTAGTGCGGTGATCGGTGCGTCGAGGCCGGCAGCGCGTCGGCGAGCATGCCGCAGAGCACGTCGTATGTCCAGCGGTACCGGTCGGACGAGCGGCTGGTGACCGAGGCCGCCTCGCGCGCCCGCATCAGGTTGTGGTTCTCCAGCTTGAACCTCAACACCGCATCGAGGAACGAGACGATCCGCCGTACGGCGGGACGACCGGTGGCGAAGTCGCCCTCGGCGTGCTCGACGGCGGTACGCAGGGGGCGGAACCGCTCCGCGGCGAGCGCGTCCAGCAACCCGTCCCGGTCTCCGAACGCCCGGAAGAGCGTTCCCTTGCCGACCCCCGCGGCAGCCGCGATCGTGCCCATCGTGACCGACTCCGGCGCGGGGGTGGTCGCGAACACCGTGGCCGCTGCGTCGAGCATCGCCGCCCGCGACGCCGGCGGCCGGCCGGTGCGGGCCGACCTAGTTTCGGACCGGCGGTCCGAAACAGTGCTACGCTCTGGACCCATGGTCCGAAAGTCTAGCCGCGGCCCTGGTGGGAGAGCACCAGACCACCGACTGCGCCGGACCGGCCCCGTTCCACCGCCGTCACAGAATCGAAGTGTCCAGGTCATGCACGTGACACCGTTCCGGATCGCCATCGCACAAGATCAACTCGACGACCTGCAGCGCCGGCTGCGCACGACCCGGTGGCCCGACCCGTCGCCCGTCGGCGACTGGCAGGACGGCACCGACCTCGCGTTTCTCCAGCGCCTCACCGAGCACTGGCGTACCGGCTTCGACTGGCGCGCCGCCGAGGCCGAGCTGAACCAGCTACCGCAGTTCACCGCCCGGCTCGACGGGCTCCGCACCCACCTCATCCACCAGCGCGGCACCGGGCCCCGGCCGTTCCCGCTGCTCATCGGGCACGGCTGGCCCGGCACCGGGTTCGACCTGCGGCGCATCATCCCGCTGCTCACCGATCCGGCCGGTCACGGAGCCGACCCGGCCGACGCCTTCGACGTCGTCGCCCCCTCGCTGCCCGGCTACGGCTTCTCCGCACCCCCGGTCCGGCCCGGAACCGGCCCGGAACGGGTGGCGGACATGTGGACGCAGCTGATGACCGCACTCGGCTACGACCGGTTCGGCGTGCAGGCCGGCGACTGGGGTGCCGCCGTCGCCATGTGGATTGCCGGCCGCGCCCCCGACCGCCTGGCCGGCATGCACCTCAACTTCGTCCCCGGCTTCTACCAACCGCCGCTGGGCGACGGCGAACCGCCGCTGAGCCCCGAGGAGCGGGAGTTCGCGGCCACGATGGCAAGGTGGTTCGATGCCGAAGGGGGCTATCACCGGCTGCACTCGACGAAGCCGCAGACGGCCGCGTACGGCCTGACCGACTCGCCGAGCGGCCTCGCCGCCTGGATGGTGGAGAAACTGCGTGCCTGGAGCGACTCACACGGCGACGTGACCAGCGTGTTCACCCTCGACGAGATCCTGACCAACGTCTCGATCTACTGGTTCACCGCAACGATCGGATCGTCCATGCGCTTCTACTACGAGAATCGGCTCCGCCCCAACCGGTACGCATCCGGGCAGCGGGTCGCCCCACCGCTGGGCTTCGTGGGCTTTCCGCGCGAGCCGGTCCCGCCGCGTTCCTGGCTCGAACGGGTCTTCACCGTCACCCGCTACCAGACCATCGAGCGCGGCAGCCACTTCGGCGCCTGGGAGGCGCCCGAGCTGCTCGCCGCGGACATCCGCGCGTTCTTCCGCCCGCTCCGGTGACGACCTCAGCCGGCCGGGGCGGTGGCTTCGCGGAGGTGGGGGGCGAGGTCGCCGGTCTCGCCGACGGCGGCGGCGCGGCGGCCGAACACCACCACGTAGCCCAGGAAGGCGGCGAGCGCGAGTACGCCGATGCCGACGCGGGCGCCGGTCGGCAGCGGTGACGGGGTCACGAACGCCTCGATCGCGCCGCTGACCGCGAGCACTCCGACCAGCCCGAGCGCCACCACCATCCCGGACCGGGCGGCGCCGGCGAGCGACTGGCCGCGGGTCAGGTACGGCCCGGGGGCCACCCAGGACCAGCCGATGCGCAGCCCGGTACCGGCGGCGACGAACACCGCGGTCAGCTCCAGCAGCCCGTGCGGGGCGAGCAGTCCGAAGAACACGTCGGCGCGCCCCTCCCCCAGCATCGCGCCGCCGTCGACGGCCACCACCAGCGCGTTCTGCGCCAGTACCAGCAGCACGGGGAGCAGCAGGATGCCGCCGGCCAGGCACAGCCCGGCGACCAGCGCGTTGTTGGTCCACACCTCGAACGCGAAGTCCTGCGCCGGCGCGGCCCGGTAGTAGTCGGCGAACTCGTGGTCGGCGAGGCTGCGCGCGCCGCCGTCACCGATCAGCGCCCGCAGCGCCTCCGGGTGCGCGACGAACCACGCGGTCAGCGCGGTGGACACGGCCAGGAACGACACCGCGACGGTGCACCACCAGCGCCAGGTGCGGTACACCGCGGCGGGGAAGGTGACGGTGACGAAGCGCAGCAGGTCGCTCGGGTGGAACGAGCGGCCGCCGGTGATGCTGGCCCGGGCCCGCAGCACCAGCCGGGACAGGTGCGCCACCAGCGCCGGGTCGGGCGCCTGGCTGCGCACCATCGACAGGTGGGTGGCGGTGCGCTGGTAGAGCGCGATCAGCTCGTCCGCCTCGCCGGCGTCCGGGCGGTGCCGGCCGGAGAGCGCCTCCAGCCGGCGCCACTCGTCCCGGTGCTCGGTGACGAAGGCGTCCAGATCCACCCCGGCAGCATACGGTCGCACCGCCATGCCGGGCCGCCGCCGATCGGCCGTGCGGCGGTTGTCGGGACTGGACGGGATGCCGCAGGATGTGCGGATGGGCGACGGGACGGTGGTGGACGGCGAGGCCGTCGCGGTCGAGCTGCGGCCGGCCCGGCTCGGGTCCCGGACGCTCGCGTTCGTGCTCGACCTGTCGCTGCAGGTGCCGTTCGCTCTGCTGGTGGCGACGGTGGCGGTGCCGCTGATGCTGTCGCGCTCCAGCGCGTTCGCGCACGGCGTGGTGGTGGTCGCCACGGTGCTGGTCTTCCTCGCCCCGCCGGTACTGGTGGAGACGCTCACCGGTGGCCGGTCGGTCGGCAAGCTCGCGCTCGGGCTGCGGGTGGTGCGCGTCGACGGCGGCCCGATCGGGTTCCGGCACGCGCTGACCCGGGCGCTGGTGGGGCTCGCGGTGGAGTGGCCGGGGCTGCTGGTCCCGCCGCTGAGCTGGCTGCTGTGCCTGGCGGTGATGGTCGGCGAGCGGTCCGGCCGGCGGTTGGGCGATCTCGCCGCCGGCACCCTGGTGGTGCACGAGCGCAGCCCGCAGTCGTGGGGGTGGGTGCCGACGATGCCGCCGCGGCTGGCCGGCTGGGCGCAGCGGCTGGACCTGACCGGGCTGGACGACCAGCTGGCCAACACAGTGCGGCACTACCTTGCCCGCAACCGGCGGATCGGTGAGCCGGCGCGGACCAGGCTCGGGTTGGCGCTGGCCTCGAAGGTGGCGGCGCAGACGACGCCGCCGGCGCCGCCCGGCACCCCGGGCTGGGCGTACCTTGCCGCGGTGGTGGCGGAGCGGCATCGGCGGTCGCTGCACCGGCAGGCGGTGCGCCGGGGCATCGCGGCCCGGATCCTGGCCGAGCCGGCGCCGGATCCGGCGGCCGAGCTGGCCGGGGCGGGGAGCGGCGCGCGGGGCGGTCGTGGCTTCACAGTGCCCCCCGTACCGTGAAACCTCGTCCGCCCCGCGCCTTCACCGTGGTTCGTGCCGCACCCGAACCACCGATTCACGTTCCGTAGTCGTAGAGTTACTGAGAATCATGATGGTGTCAAGCGGGTTCGCCGATCTTCCACCATTTGTTGCGGCTCACGGCGCGGATTGCAGACTCTCGCCACGCGAACGGGGCGCCGACCGGGCGGTCCGGTCGAGCCGGCCCCCGAGTGACCAGGTCGGCACCCGGCGCTCCCCGACGCCGGTCACCGGTACGCACCGGCATACGCTGCGACGGTGAGCGAGGATGCGACGCCACACGGCGCGACTGTCCACGCCGGGCCGGACTCCACCGACACCCCGGCCCTCGCCGTGTCCAACCTGGTCAAACGGTTCGGTACCAGCACCGCGGTCGATCGGCTCGACCTGACCATGCCCGGCGGTACGGTGCTCGCCCTGCTCGGCCCCAACGGCGCCGGCAAGACCACCACGGTGGAGATCTGCGAGGGCTTCCAGCGCCCCGACGGCGGCCGGGTCCGGGTGCTCGGCTTGGACCCGAACCGGGACGGCGCCGCGCTGCGCCCCCGCATCGGCGTGATGCCGCAGGGCGGCGGCGCCTACCCGGGCGTACGGGCCGGTGAAATGTTGCGGCTCGTCGCCGCCTGCGCCGCACACCCGCTCGACCCCGACTGGCTGCTCGACGTGCTCGGCCTGCGGGACGCGCTGCGCACCCCGTACAAGCGGTTGTCCGGCGGGCAGCAGCAGCGGCTGTCGCTGGCCTGCGCCGTGGTCGGCCGCCCCGAGCTGGTGTTCCTGGACGAGCCGACCGCCGGGCTCGATCCGCAGGCCCGCCGGCTGGTCTGGGAGCTGGTCGACGCGCTGCGCACCGACGGCGTCGGCGTGCTGCTGACCACGCACCTGATGGACGAGGCGGAGACGCTCGCCGACCAGGTGGTGATCATCGACCACGGCAGCCTGGTCGCCGCCGGTACCCCGGCCGAGCTGACCGGCGAGAGCGGCGGCCGGCAGCGGCTGGCGTTCCGCGCCAGTTCCGGACTGCCGATCGCCGAACTGCTGGACCGGCTGCCGGCCGGCTGCACCGGCACCGAACCCGCCCCCGGCCGATACGAGCTGGTCGGTCCGATCGGCCCGGCGGAGGTGTCCGCGGTGACCGCCTGGTGCGCCGAGCACGACGTGCTGGCACAGGAGTTGCGGGTGGCGTACCGCAGCCTGGAGGACGTCTTCCTCGACCTCACCGGCCGGGAGCTGCGATGACCGAACATGTTCAGCCACGGTTCGCGGTGGGGACGTTCACGCCGGCGCCGGGACGTGGCCGGCTCGGCCGGATGCTGCTCGCGCAGACGGCGACCGAGACGAAGCTGGCGCTGCGCAACGGCGAGCAGCTGCTGCTGACCCTGATCATCCCGCTGGCGCTGCTGGTCGGGCTGACCGAGCTGCCGATCATCGACGTCGGTACGCCCCGGGTCGACTGGGTCACCCCGCGGGTCATCGCGCTCGCCATCATGTCCACCGGCTTCACCAGCCAGGCGATCTCGCTCGGCTTCGACCGGCGGTACGGGGTGCTCAAGCGGCTCGCCGCGACCGCCCTGCCGCGCTGGCTGCTGGTCGCCGGCCGGGTGCTGTCCGGCGTACTGGTCATCGTGGTGCAGCTGATCGTGCTGGGCGCGGTGGCCGCGCTGCTCGGCTGGTCCCCGCAGCTGGCCGGGGTCGGCGAGTCGATCGCCCTGCTGGTACTGGGTGCCCTCGCGTTCGGCGCGCTCGGCGTGCTGCTCGGCGGGTCGGTACGGGCCGAGATCGTGCTGGCCGTCGCCAACGCGGTGTGGTTCGTCCTGCTGCTCGCCGGTGGCATCGCGGTGCCGGCGTCGTCGCTGCCGGCGGGGCTGGCCGACGTGGTCGGCCTGCTGCCCTCGGGGGCGCTCGCGAACGGCCTGACCGACGCGCTCGCCGCCGGCACCGCGCCGGGCCCCGGCCCGTACCTGGTGCTGGCGTTCTGGACGGTGCTGCCGGCCGCGGTCGCCACCCGCACCACCCGCCTCACCTGACCGCCGGGACGTGTCCCGGGGTCCGGCAGGAGCCGCACGGCGGATGCCGGCCCGCCCGCGCCTGCGGTAGGAACGGGCCGTGGACGTGACGATGCTGTGCGACGCGGTCGCGGTGTTTCCCGAGCCGGTCGAGGAGGCGCTGCCGGGATGGGCGGCGCGGCACCGGGACTGGACCGCCGGCGCCGCACCGGGCAACGCCGCACCGGCCGGCTGGGTACTGCACGTGCACTGCTTCCTGCTCACCGACGGCGGCCGGGCCGCGCTGGTCGACACCGGCGTCGGGCCGGCCGGCGCACCGGGCGCGGACTGGCTGGGTACCACCGGGCGGCTGCCGGCGCTGCTGGCCGAGGCCGGTGTGCGCCCGGCCGAGATCGACACCGTGGTCCTCACCCACGTCCACCTCGATCACGCCGGCTGGAACGTCGCTCCCCACCCCGCCCCCGGCTCCGACGCCGACGGGAACGCGGATGCCGGCGGGGACGCCGGTGCCGGCGGGCCGCTGTTCCCGCGCGCCGAGTACGTGGTGCAGCGCGCCGAGCTCGACCACGTCGCCGGGACCGGCACGTACGCGCGGCTGGTCGCGCCGGTGCGGGCGGCCGGCCAGCTGCGGGTGGTCGACGGCGAGACCACGATGCCCGGCGGCTACCGGCTGCTGCCCACGCCCGGCCACACGCCGGGCCACCAGAGCGTGCTCACCGACGGCGCGGTACTGGCCGGCGACGTGCTGGTGCACCCGGCCCAGGCGCGCTGGCCGGAGCTGCCCTACCGGTACGAGACGCGGCCCGGCACCGCGGCCGACAGCCGGCGCCGGGTGTTGCGGTACGCGGCCGAGCACGGCGTGCCGCTCGCCCCCGCGCACCTGCGCGACCCGTTCGACGTCGCCGCCGACCTGACCCCGACCGCGCACCGGCCGGTCGCGCTGCCGGCCACCACCCGCTGCCCGCTTCGTCGCCTGTCCCGCTGACCGGTCACCGCGGCGGCACGTCGCCGCCGCGCGCCGACCGGTCAGCCCGGCCGGGTCTCGACGCCGTACCGGACCAGGTCGAGCAGCCGCGCGGGCGATCCGCTGGCCAGTGCGACCCCGCTGGCCAGGGCCAGCAGGTCCGCCGGGTCGAGGTCGGGGCGGACGGCGCCGGACCGGCGGGCCCGGTCGACCAGCCCGGCCGCGGTCCGGTGCATCGCCGCGTGCCACTCGTCGAACCGTTCGGTGCGCTGCTCGCCGCTGGTGGCCGCGTGCGCCAGCGCGCGCTTGGTGGCGACGTGCGCGACGAACTCACCGAGCCAGTCGAACAGCGCCTCCGCCGGGTCCGCGGTGGTCGCCGCGTCGCCGCGGGCGCACAGCTGCGCCACCTCGTCGGCGTACGCCGCGACGAGCAGGTCGCCGCGGGTCGGGAAGTTGCGGTAGAGGGTGGCGTTGCCGACGCCGGCCCGCCGCGCCACCTCGTCCAGCGGTACGTCCGGGCCGGCCTCGTCGAAGAGCTCCCGCGCGGCCGCGAGCAGCCGCTCGGCGTTGCGGGTCGCGTCGACCCGGCGTGCGGCCACGGGCGCCTCCTGGACAAGTGGGGATCTCCCCAGTACGTTGAAACGGGGAGTTCCCCGGATAGTGCCAGTGTAGCCATGACCGAGCGAATCATCAGCATGGTGCGTCGTGCCCGCGGCGGCGTGCCGGGGCAGGAGGAACGCCGATGAGCCTGACCACCGACGACCGGGTCGCCATCACCGACCTGATCAACCTGCACGGGCTGTACGCGGACAGCGGACAGCTGGACCGGCTCCGCGAGCTGTTCACCGCCGACGTGGCGTACGACGTCAGCGACGTCGGGGGTGGCGTGCTGCACGGCGTCACGGCCGTCATCGACGCCGGGTACGCCCTCGGCGCCGCCAACCCGCTCGGCCACCACGTCACCAACACCGTGCTCACCGAGTTCGCCGACGGCCAGGTACGCGCGTGGTCCAAGGCGATCGCGATCCACACCGACCACAGCTGCGGCAGCGCCACCTACGAGGACACCGTGGTGCGCACCGCGGACGGCTGGCGGATCAGCCACCGTACGGTGCGCGCCCGCCGCGTCCCGCTGCAGCCCTGAGCGTCGGCCCGCGGCACCGACGCGTGCCGGCGAGCACCGCGACCCGTACCGGCGAGCAGTGCCGCACCGACCGTCAGCCGGCGGCGCCGAGCCGGACCGGCAGGGACTGCAGGCCGCGCAGCACGAGCCGGTCCCGCCGCACCGGATCGCCGGCGGCGCGGATCGCCGGAAACCGGCGTACCAGCTGGGTGAACGCCACCGTCGCCTCCAGCCGGGCCAGGCTGTTGCCCAGGCAGACGTGCGCCCCCGCACCGAAGCTCAGCGGCCGCACGTCGGCACGGGACGGGTCGAACACGTCCGGGTCCGGATAGCGGGCCGGGTCCCGGTTGGCGGCGCCGACCAGGGCGATCAGGTCGGCACCCCGCGGTACCGGCTGGTCGGCGACGGACCGCCCGTCGACCAGCGCGGTGCGGGTCAGCACCTGCACCGGCGACTCGTACCGCAGCACCTCCTCGACGAACCCGGCGACCGCCGCGTCGCCGGTACCAGGCTCGGTCGCGGCGCCGGCCGAGGGAGCGGTTGCGGCGCCGGTCGAGGGAGCGGTCGCGGCGGCCGACGTGGCGGCGTGCAGGGTGGCGAGCAGCTCCGGGCGGTCGAGCAGCAGCGCGAGGCCGCTGCCGAGCAGGCTGGTGGTCGTCTCGAACCCGGCGACCAGCAGCAGGATCAGGTTGCCCAGCAGCTCGGCGTCCGACAGCCGCCCGTCGTCGGCGTCGCGTACCGCGACAAGCGCGCTGACCAGGTCGTCCCGCGGCTCGGCCCGGCGCGCGGCGACCAGCCCGGCGAACCGTCCGGCGAGGTCCTTCGCGGCCGTTTCGGCCGCCGGCGTGGTCGGCCCGGTCAGTTCGAGGACCTCGGTCAGGTCGGCGGCCAGCGGCCGCAACCGGGCGTGGTCGCGCGCCTCGACGCCGAGCAGCGCGCAGATCACCGTGACCGGCAACCGGAACGCGAACCGGTCCATGAAGTCGACCGGCCCGCGCTCGGCGGCGAGCTCGTCGAGCAGGTCGTCGACCGCCCGTTCGACCTGCGGGGCGAGCGCGGCCACCCGGCGCCGGGTGAACACCTTCCCGATCAGCGACCGCATCCGCGGGTGGTCCGGCGGGTTCGCGCGCAGGATCGAGCGGTTCAGCAGGTCGAGGGGGCCGTCGCCGCCCTGCCCGGTCGCCATCGTGTACAGCCCGAAGCCCGGGTCGCGCAGCAGCTGGTCGACCGCCTGGTACCCGGTGACCAGGTACAGCGTGTCGGCGATCCGGGCCACCGGGCCGAGCCGGTGCGCCTCGGCGTAGAGCGGGTACGGGTCGGCCCGGCCGGCGGGCGCGAGCAACCGCTCGACGAGCGTCGCGGCCGCACCGCTCGGGCCTCGGGAGGCGGTCGCGGCGGAGCCGTCGGGGATCTGCGGTTCGGGCTGGGACACGGCGGCACCTCGGCACGATCGGGGTTCGGCGGCGACGCACCGCCCTGGTCACCCCAGTTTTTCAATACACATTGTCTCTGTCAAGCCAGATGTCTTCTACCTGTCCATCGTGTACGCTACCGGCATGCCGAAGATCTGGAGCCAGACGATCGAGGCACACCGCGACGCGGTGCGCGAGGCGACCATCGCCGCCACCGCCGCGCTGGTCGCCGAGCACGGGCTCAGCGGCGTCACGATGTCGCAGATCGCCAAGGACACCGGCATCGGCCGCGCCACGCTGTACAAGTACTTCCCCGACGTCGAGTCGATCCTCGTCGCCTGGCACGACCGGCGCATCGACGCCCAGCTGGCCGAGCTGGTCCGGGTGCGCGACCGCACCGAGGGCGCCGGCCCCCGCCTCGACGCCGTCCTGACCGCATACGCGAAGGCGAACCGCGCCGGGCACCCGCCGGCCGATCCGGCCGCCGCGATGCTGCACCGCGGCGCGCACGTCACCACCGCGCACCACCGCCTGCACGAGTTCGTCCGGGAGCTGATCGTCGACGCCGCCGCGGCCGGCGACCTGCCCGGTGACGTGCACGCCGACGAGCTCGCCGGCTTCTGCCTGCACGCGCTGGAGGCCGCCCGCGGCCGAAGCGCCGCCGCGGTACGCCGCCTGGTCCGCGCCACCCTCGCCGGCCTCGCCGCCACGCCGTGACCGCCACCCCGTCGCCGCGTACGGGAGGATGGCGGGATGGTCGACGATGTGTGGGCGAGCCTGGCCGATCCGTTCGTCGAGGGCGCGTACGCGACGGTGAAGGGCACGGTGCGCACCTACGTGCTGCACCGGCACCTGCTCACCCACCTGCCCCCGCCACCGGCCACCGTGCTCGACGTCGGCGGCGGCGCCGGTCACCAGTCGTTTCCGTTGGCCCGCCGGGGATACCGGATCACCCTGCTCGACTCGTCCGAGGCCATGCTGGCCGCCGCGCGGCGGCGGCTCGCCGCCGAACCCGCCGCGGTACGAGACCGGGTCCGACTGCTGCCCGGCCGCGGTGAGGACGCGGTGACGCTGGCCGGCGCGCACCGCTACGACGCGGTGCTCTGCCACGGCGTGCTGATGTACCTGCCCGACCCGGCGCCGATGATCGCGGCGCTGTGCGGCTGCGTCGCGCCCGGCGGCATCGTCTCGGTGCTCGGCCTCAACGCCGCGACCCTGGCGGTACGGCCGGCGCTCGCGCACCGCTGGCGGGACGCGCTGGCGGCGTTCGACGCCGCCGGCGAGCGCGGCGTGCTGGGGCTCGACACCCGGGCCGACACCGTCGAGGGCCTGTCCGCGCTGTTCACCGGGCACGGCGCCAGCCCGCTGGCCTGGTACGGGCTCTGGCTGTTCAGCGACTGGCTGACGCTCGATGCCGACGACCCCGAGCTGCCCGACATCGCCGAGGTGGAGCTCGCGGCGAGCCGGCGCGACCCGTACCGCCGGCTCAGCCGGGTCTTCCACCTGCTCGCCCGCGCCGAAGCGGCCACCGCACCGGGCCCGCAGCGGCGATGAGTTTCGCTCCGGCGTGGCGTCTACCCGCCGGACGCACCCGAATGCCGGAACCCGAGGGGCTCACATGCGAAGGCTCAAGGTCATCGAACACGTCTCGCTGGACGGGGTGGTGCAGCACTCCGTCGACGGCGACGACTTCCCGTACCCCGACTGGAACGTGCCGTTCCGGACACCCGAGGGCCGGGACGCGGTGCTCGCCATGCACGGCGACCGCTTCGACCTGGTACTCGGCCGGCACACCTACGACCTGTGGGCGCGGTTCTGGTCCACGGTGTCGGGCAACCCGATGGCGGACCGGATCAACGCGGCCACGAAGTTCGTCGCCACGCACCGGCCGGAGAGCCTGGAGTGGGGCCCGGTCGAGCCGCTGGGGCCGGACGTGGCCGAGGGGGTGCGTCGGGTCAGGGCGAGTGACGGCCCGGATCTGGTGCTCTGCGGCAGTTCCACGCTCACCTCGACGCTGCTCGGGAACGGGCTGGTCGACGAGCTGCTGCTGATCGTCTACCCGATCGTGCTGGGTACCGGGAAGCGCTTCGTCGCCGAGGGCACGCCGGGCCGGTCACTCGCGCTGGCCGAGACCACGACCACCCCCGCCGGGGTCGTCCTGAGCCGGTACCAGGTCACCGGTGCGCTGCCGGCGGCGTAGCCGGTAGGCCCGCGACCCGGTCGCGTGCCGGTCGGGCCCGTCTTCGCCGCGCAGCACCCGCACCGCCGCCCGGGTGGTACCGGTGGCCGCGGCCGGCGCGGCGTCAGGCGGTGGTCGCCTGGAAGACGGCACCGTACCCGGAGAGCCGGACGGTGCGGTGGTCGGCCGCGACGAACGCCGCCTCGCCCGGGCCGAGCGACAGCTCGCCCGCACCGTCGTCGGCGATCACCCGGCCGTGCACGCAGAGCAGCACCCGCGGCCCGTCCGCGGCGAGCTCGACCCGCCGGTGCGGCCCACCCACCCGCGCCACCGACAGCGCGAACTCCGCCACCCCCGGCAGCAGCTGCGGGTAGCTCTCCAGCCCGCCGGCGACCGGCACCGGGTCGGCGATCGGCGGCGGCGCCGGCTCGTAGCGCAGCAGCCGCTGCAGCTCGGACACGTCCACGTGCTTGGGGGTCAGGCCGCCGCGCAACACGTTGTCGCTGGCCGCCATCAGCTCGACACCGACCCCGGCAAGGTAGGCGTGCAGGCAGCCGGCCGGCGCGTACAGCGCCTGCCCGGGGCGCAGCCGCACCTGGTTGAGCAGCACCGCGACCAGCACGCCGGGGTCACCCGGATGCCGCCGCGCCAGCTCCACCATCAGCCGGTACCCGGGTGCCCGGTCGGTCCGGCCGGACGCGGCGTGCACCGCCACCTCGACGGTACGCACCGGCACCGCGAGCAGCGCGGCGACCGCGGCCCGGATCCCGTTCGCCGCCTGGTCCGACCGCAGCGCCGCCACCACCGCATCCAGCTCCGGTACGGCCAGCCCGGCGAGCAGCTCCGCCGACCGCTGCGGCGGCGCGAACCCGCACAGCGCGTCGAAGTCGGTCAGCGCGACGATCATCTCCGGCTTGTGGTACGGGTCCTTGTAGTTGCGCTGCGGCGCGGACAGCGGCACCCCGGCGGCGTTCTCTGCGTCGAAACCGGCCCGCGCCTGGTCCGCGTTCGGGTGCACCTGCAGCGACAGCGGCTGGTCCGCGGCGAGCAGCTTGAGCAGGAACGGCAAGCGCCCGAACCGCTGTGCCGGGCCGAGCATCGCGGCCGGCTCGGCGGCGATCAGGTCCGCCAGCGTGTCGCCACCATCCACTGTGGACGGGGCGGCCGGGTGCGCACCGAGCCACAGCTCCGCCTCCGGCGTCTCGGACGGCACCGGCCGGCCCTGGATCGCGGCGATCGCGGCGCGCGACCCCCACGCGTACGGCTGGATCCGGCCGGTCAGTGCCCGCATGTTCCGCTCCCCCTCGACGCCGACGCCGCCCGGCGCCGGCGCGGCCTCGACGCCTCCGACGTCACGACCCGCCACGCCGCCCGCGCCGGTACCCGCTCCGACGCCGCCGGCCTCAGGACTGTTCCGACTGCTTCGCGGCGGCCGTCCGGTACAGGTCCGGCTCGATGTAGATGACGTGCGCGATCGGCACCGCTGCCCGGATCCGAGCCTCGATCGCGTCGATGCCGCGGGCCACCTCGCGCGCCGTGTCGTCGTGGTGCACCGCGACCTTCACCGCCACCAGCAACTCCTCCGGGCCCAGGTGCATGGTGCGCATGTGGATGATGCGCTCGGCCTCCGGCCCGTCGAGCACCGCCGCCTCGATCGCCCGCACGTTCGCCACCGTCGCCGACTCGCCGAGCAGCAGGCTCTTGGTCTCCACCGCGAGCGTCGCGGCGACGCACACCAGCAGCGCGCCGATCGCGAGGGTACCGATGCCGTCGAACACGCCGTTGCCGGTCAGCAGCGTCAACCCGACCCCGAACAGCGCGAAGATCAGGCCCAGCAGCGCCGCCGAGTCCTCCAAAAGCACGACCGGCAGCTCCGGGTTCTTCGCCCGCCGGATGTAGCCGAGGAACCCGACCTTGCGCCGCTCGGTGGCCGACTCCTTCAACGCGGTCCGGAACGAGTTGCCCTCCAGCACGATGCTGACCACCAGCACCACGATCGGCACCCACTGCCAGGAGTGGATGGCCTCCGGGTGGATCACCTTGTGGTAGCCCTCGTACAGCGCGAACAGGCCACCGACCGCGAACAGCACGATCGCCACGATGAACCCGTAGATGTAGCGCTCCCGGCCGTACCCGAACGGGTGCTCCGGGTCCGGGTCGCGACGCGCCCGCCGGCCACCGACCAGCAGCAACACCTGGTTACCCGAGTCGGCCACCGAGTGGATCGACTCGGCCAGCATCGACGACGACTGGGTCAGCAGGAACGCGAGGAACTTCACCACCGCGATGCCCAGGTTGGCTCCCAGCGCCGCCAACACCGCCTTGGTACCGCCGGACGAGCTCACGAGCTGCCTCTCCTCGGGTGACGAGCCACGAAGTGACGAGTCATCGGGTGACGAATCATGGCGTGACGAAGTCCTTCATCTCCGACACCGCCGGCACCGCCATCGGGTCGAACCCGTGCGCCAGCGCCAGGTACACCGAGGCGAAGTCGGGTATCGCGGTCAGCGACGCCAGCCGCTCCAGCGGCGACGCACCCTCGGCCCGCAGCACCGTGCAGCGCACCCCGCGCCGCTCCGCCAGCGACTGCACCGCCTCCGCGCGGCGGCTCTCCACCGCCGGCGGCTCCTCGCCGTCGCTGTCCTCCGCCGGGGTACCGGACTCGAAACCGTCGTCGCGCAGGATCACCAGCCGCAGCCGGGTCCCGCCGCCCGACGGCTCGTCGGCGAAGATGTCGCGCTGCGACTCGGCCAGCGCGCCGAACACCCCGTCGAGCAGGCCGACGCTGCCGCGCCCGGCCTCCAGCAGCGAGTCGGCCACCGACGGGTACCGCGCGTTCGCCGCCAGCATCTCGGCGAACCGGCCGGCCGCCACCGCGGCGAGCGGGGTGGACCCCCACACCACCGGCAGCGAGTTGGCCAGGTCCAGGGCGAGCGCCTTCGCCGGGTTGGTGAACGCGTCGTTGCCGACCTTGCAGCGTTCCGCGTCGTCGTCCAGCCGGGTCGCCGCCTCGGCCAGATCGGCCTCCGCGATCCGCAGCAGCCCCAGCGCCCGGCCGGCCAGCAGCACCGGTACGGTCAGCGCCCACAGGCTGGCGCGCGCCGGTGCCCGCCGCGGTACCGGGATGAACGGTGCCCGGGCGCGCTCGGCGACCGCGGCCAGCTCGGAGCCGGGCGCGCCGATCGCCACCAGCCGGGCCCCGCGCCGCGCCGCCGCCTCGGCCGCCGCCAGCGCCTCCGGGCTGCGGCCCGACGCCGACACCGCCAGTACCGTGTCGGCGGCGCCGACCCAGCCGGGCACGCCGGCGCTGCGGTGCGCGACGACCGGCACCGGGCAGCGCGGACCGGCCACCGCGGCGAGCACGTCACCGGTGCGCGCGGCGGTACCGGCGCCGGCCACCACCAGCGACCGCGGCCGGCCCTCGTCGGCCAGCGACGCCAGGTCGGCCTCGGCCGCGAGCGACATCGCCTCCCGAAGCTGCGGTCCGCCGGACGCGATCGCCCGCAGCATGAACCCCGGATCCGCGGCGTCGATGCGGGCCGGGTCGTCCAGCAGCGCCTCGTCGATGTCGCGGTAGCCGCTGACCCCCTCCGTACCGGGCTCGGTCATGCCGCCACCTCCGCCGCGCGCGGGCGTCGCGCGCCACCAGGCTGCGCGGTCACGACTCGGACTCGGCCGGGCCGCCGTGCGCCTCGTCCAGCAGCAGCACCGGAATGCCGTCCACCACGTCGAAGACCCGGTGACACTCGGTGCAGGTCAGCGTCTGCGCCGCGGCGTCGTAGGTCAGTGGCGCGTGATGCTCGTCCGGGCACGCCAGGATCGACAGCAGGTCATCGTCCAGCACCGCCGGGGTGGTCTCGGACATGACGCTCACCTCCCGTTGTTCCCGCCGGCACCGCCGGCGGATCGTCCTCACCGGCCGCGCCGGCTGATCCTCGTCACCGGCCGCGCCGCTGCTTCTCGTTGCCGGCCGCGCCGGCTGATCCTCACCACCGGCTCGGCCGGCCCGTTTGGCGCCGCCGCTTCACCGGCCGGGTCGGCCGGCGGTCGCCTGGTCAGTCGCGGACGACGGCCAGTACCTCGTCGCGCAGCTGCGCCATCCGCTGCTCGTCCCGGGCCTCCACGTTGAGCCGCAGCAGCGGCTCGGTGTTCGAGGCGCGCAGGTTGAACCAGGACCCGTCGTCGAACTGCGCGGTCAGCCCGTCCAGCTCGTCCAGCTCGGCGTCGGCGAACCGCGCCTTGACCGCGGCCACCCGGGCGGCCTGGTCGTCCACGGTCGAGTTCACCTCGCCGGACGCCACGTACCGGCTGAACTCGGCCACGAGTTCCGACAGCGGCCGGCTCTGCCCTCCCAGCGCGGCCAGCACGTGCATCGCGGCCAGCATCCCGGTGTCGGCGAACCAGAAGTCCTTGAAGTAGTAGTGCGCCGAGTGCTCGCCGCCGAACACCGCGCCGGTGGACGCCATCTCCGCCTTGATGAACGAGTGTCCGACCCGGGTACGCACCGGCACCCCGCCGTGCTCCCGCACGATCTCCGGTACCGCGTGCGACACGATCAGGTTGTGGATGATCGTCGCGCCCGGCACCTTCGCCAGCTCCCGGGTCGCCACCAGCGCGGTGATCGCCGACGGCGGCACCGGCTCGCCCCGCTCGTCGACCACGAAGCACCGGTCGGCGTCACCGTCGAACGCCAGCCCGACGTCGGCGCCGACCTCGCGGACCTTCGCCTGCAGGTCGACGATGTTCTTCGGCTCCAGCGGGTTCGCCTCGTGGTTCGGGAACGAGCCGTCGAGCTCGAAGTACATCGGGACGATCTCCAGCGGCAGCGCCGCCAGCTTCTCGTCACCGAGCACCGTCGGCACGCTGTAGCCGCCCATCCCGTTCCCGGCGTCCACCACGACCTTGAGGCGGCGGATCCCGGACAGGTCGACCAGCGACCGCAGGTGCTTCGCGTAGTCGGTCAGCAGGTCGCGCTCGGTCACCGTGCCGGTCGTGGCGGCCGGCTCCGGCGACTCGGCGAGGAACTGCTGCGCCAGGTCGCGGATGTCGGCCAGCCCGGTCTCCTGGCCGATCGGCCGGGCACCCGCCCGGCACATCTTGATGCCGTTGTACCGGGCCGGGTTGTGGCTCGCGGTGAACATCGCGCCGGGCAGGTCGAGCGACCCGGAGGCGTAGTAGAGCATGTCGGTCGGGCCGAGCCCGGCGTCCACCACGTCGGCGCCCTGGCCGGTCGCGCCCGCCGCGAACGCGGCCACCAGCAGCGGCGACGAGGTACGCATGTCGTGCGCGACGACGATCCGGTCCGCCCCGGTCACCCGGACGAACGCGGCACCCACCGCCCGCGCGACCCGCTCGTCGAGCTGGTCGGGCACCACACCGCGCACGTCGTACGCCTTGACGATCTCGGTCAGGTCCACCGCACGCTCCCGTCCGTCCTGCGGAGTCGGATGCACCGAAGGGTACCGACCCGGGCCGACCGGCCACGACGTAGGTGTGCGGCACCGACCGCCGAATGCGGGCGCACCGGCAGGTCAGCCGGCGGCCACCGGGATGTGCCGGTACTCGTCGAGCGGGCGCACCGTGACCCGCTCGGCGGCGAGCGCGGTCGCCATCCGCCGGGCCGCGCCGTCGACCGGGGCGCCCTCGGTGGCGCTCAGGTGGTCGAACCAGAACCGGCGCACCGGTTCGGCGTCGACCGCCTGCCCCTCCCGCCGGTACCGCTGCTCGACGTGCAGCGCGATCAGCAGCATCCCGTACGCCCGGTCCTCGTCGGCCCGCAGCGCCGGCTGGAAGTACGGCAGGTCCAACGCGCTCGCCCCGTACCGCTGGTAGAACCGCAGCCGGCCGACCGGATCGCCGTGCGCCAGCGAGGCCCGGTGCCGGTCCGGCCGCTCCACCTCGGCGAGCACCACGCACGGGTCGTACCGCTGCGACCAGGTGCGGATCGCCTGCTCCAGCAGCTGGCCGCCGACCCCGTGACCGCGGCTGCCCGGCCGCGCCGCGAGATAGCCGAGCAGCATCACCCGGGCCGGCTCGTACCACTCGCCGACGGCCGCGCCCCACGGCACGCCGGTGGGGTCCAGCGCGACGGTCAGCGTGGCCCGCCGGGCCGTGATCGCGTCCCGCAACCCGGCCAGCGACACCAGCTCCGCCGGCGGGAACGAGGGCTGCAGGATGTCCGTGTACACCGCGTCGACGAGCGGACCGGTGCGCCGCACCTCGGTGACCGTCAGCGGAGCGGGCTCGATACTCATCGGCGTTCCTCCTTCGTCGGAACACCGACGAGGCACGACACACGATGCCCATGATTCGCTCGCTCGCGCTCGCTCATGAATTCAGAGTGGCACGAACCCGGGCCACTCGGGCAGCCCTGTCGCCCGGGCAATTCCGTCCCGGGGGCCGCCGGGGGGGGAACGGTGGCTCAGGCGGGCGGCGGGATCACCCGCAGATGGCCACGTC
This sequence comes from Actinocatenispora comari, assembly GCF_017312725.1. Lineage (GTDB taxonomy): Bacteria > Actinomycetota > Actinomycetes > Mycobacteriales > Micromonosporaceae > Actinocatenispora > Actinocatenispora comari. The sequence continues at coordinate 112,049 of NZ_BOPO01000002.1, forward strand.
GCCCCACCTCGCGCTCGTCGTCCCGCTCCGGCTCCTCCCGCCGCACCGGCCGGCCCGCCTCGCGCACCGCCTCGGCCAGCGCGACCAGATCGTCCGTGGTGGGCGCCGGCGCCTCGAACTCGCCCTCGTGTCGGACCAGGTCCCAGCCGCGCGGCGCGGTCAGCCGCAACGCGTGCTGCTCGCACAGGTCGTACGAGTGGGGTTCGGCGAAGGCCGCGAGCGGGCCGACGACCGCGGTGGAGTCCGCGTAGACGTAGGTCAGCGTCGCGACGGCCGGGTTGGGGCAGCCGGTTCTGGTGCAACGCCGTGGAGACCTCACGACCGATCACGTTAACGCCCGCCGCTGCGTCGTTCGTCCGGTTGGCCCTCGACACGCCGAGCGACAATGCCCACCCGCTCCGGCCGTGCCGGTGTGCCGCCGGGAGCGACCGGCGCACTACGCTGACTGCGTGAGCACGCGACCACGTCAAACCAGCCGGCCGGCCGGCCCGCACCGGGACCGGCGCGGTCGTGGCCTGCGCGGACGCCTGGTGCCGGCCTCGCTGCCGCTGTCGCGCACCCGCGCGCAACTGTTCGACGAGATGGTCCGGGACGCCGTCGAGTTGCTCGATCACCGGTTCACCCAGGAGCTCAGCGGCGTCGAGTTCGCCGTCGAGGACGTGCCGCCGGCGCTGAACGTCTACGACGCCGACGTGCTGGAGGACGGCGAGGTCCCGATCGCCCGGTTGCTGCCCGGCCGGGCCGGCGGGTCCGGCAGCGTCCCGCCCCGCATCGTGCTGTACCGCCGGCCGCTGGAGTTGCGCGCGGTGGACCGGGAGGATCTGGCCGATCTGGTCAAGGACGTGATCGTGGAGCAGGTCGCGAACCTGCTCGGGCTCGACCCGGAGGACGTCGACCCGGACTGATCCCCCGGGCTGAGTTCGCCCTGGTGCGGGCCGCCCCGGCACGTGCCGCCCCGGACCGCCGGGCCGCGCCGGACCGGGCCGCGCCGGGAATTGCACGGCTCGGATTCCGTGCCGTTTCGGATACGGCAAGGCCCGGTGTGGCGCCCCCGCCATCACCGGGCCTTCTGCATCTCGCCGCGGTCGACCTCAGCCGGCCCGGCGCTTCAACTTTCGCCGTTCGCGCTCCGACAATCCGCCCCAGATGCCGAACCGCTCGTCCTTGCCCAATGCGTATTCCAAGCACTCCGCCTGCACCTCGCAGCGCGAGCAGATGCGCTTCGCTTCCCGGGTCGACCCCCCCTTTTCCGGGAAGAACGCCTCCGGATCGGTCTGCGCGCACAAGGCCCGCTCCTGCCACTCCGGTGCGTCCTCCATCAGGTCGGCCACCGTCTCCCGGCCGTCCATCTACGTGCCTCCTAGCTCCGCGCATCGGCCACGAACACCGATGCTCACCCCCCACGCGGAAGGCCCCGTTCAGTTGTTGCGCACGGACTTTTGCCGCCGGACGCGACGCCGCGTCCCACCACGGCACCGGGCCAACCAATGTCCGCCACCAAAATTACACGCGTGTAATGCGTGCGTCGTCAAGCCGAACCTGATAAATAGGCCCGTTCGGCGTGCGTTTCGTGCGGACCGACAGGAACTGGGGTAGGAGCGGCAACCAGGCTACCCAGTCGCGGCCGTTTCCGGACGAGATTCACCGAGTTCGCGGACCGGCCGGCAACGGACGGCCGCGGACCCCGTCCGGCCGTCAGCATCGTCGATCACCGGGTCCGGCCGGCAACGGCTGGCGCGGATCACCGGGTCCGGCCGGCAACGAGCGTGGCCCGGCCGATCCCGGCCGGGCCACGAAGGTTCGACGCGACGGCCTCGGGCCGCCCCGCCCCAGGTCACTGGTTCTGCTGGCGCTGCCGCATCTCCGGAGTGATCAGCTGGGTGCGCTGCCCCTCGTCCGGGTTCTCCGGCTCCGCCGGCTCGGCCTGCTGCTGCCAGTTGCCGGCCGCCGGCGTGGTCGGCCACGCGGCGGTCGCCGGGCCCTGCGCGGCCGGCGGCTGCTGCTGGGCCTGCTGGCCCTGCTGGCCCGCCGGCCAGGACGCGCCGCCGGACTGGTTCGGCCAGCCGTACCCACCCTGCTGGGCGTGCTGCCCCTGCTGGGCCTGGCCGGCACCGGAGGTCGGGGCCGCGGCGCCCGAGGTCGGCGCGGCCGCACCCGAGGTCGGCGCCGCCGCGCCGTACTGCTGCTGGCCGTAGCCCTGCTGCTGGCCGTAGCCGGCCTGCTGGCCGTACCCGGCCTGGGCCTGCTGGCCGTACGCCTGCTGGCCGTACTGCTGGGCCGCACCCTGCTGGGCGGCCTGCTGCTGGGCGGCCTGCTGCGCCGCCTGCTGGGCCGCCGCCTGCTGCGCCGCCGGGTCGGCCGCCTGCTGCGCCTGGCCGTACTGCGCGGCCTGGGCCTGCTGCTGCGCGTACTGCTGCTGGGCCTGGCCGTACTGCTGCTGGCCGTAGCCCTGCTGCGGGTAGCCCTGCTGGCCGTAGCCGGCCTGTCCGTACTGCCCGAGCGCCGCCGGCTTGGGCGCCGCCAGGCCGCGGAACACCAGGAACGTCACCAGCCCGCCGGCGCCGCCCAGGGCGAGCAGTGCCAGGTCACCGAGCAGGATGCCGGCCGCGTCTCCGATGCCCGCGTACGCCCCGGTGTTGGTGAAGTTGTGGTAGGCACCGGCGATCGTGCCGATCAGGCCGAGCAGCAGCATCACGCCGTACTCGATCATGGCGATCAGGGCGACGATCTTGGTCTGGGCGAGCATCGGCCGCCAGTGGCTGACCAGCAGCACCGCCAGCACCGGCGGCAGCACCGTCGCCCAGCCGAGGAAGCCGGACACGCCGCTGCCGGCCCGGACCGTGAACGAGGTCTGGTCGGTCGGGACGAGCTGGATGATGTTCGCCAGCAGCAGCAGAGCAGCGGCGCCGAGCAGAATGAACGCGGCGATGAGCCGGATGGGTTTCGTGTACTGACTGGCCGTCGGGTCCTTCTCGTCGGCCGCCGTCTGGGTTGTCACAGCTCCCCCTTCGGGTAGCACAGCGCAGTGGTTTCGTGGGCATCCGTGTCCCGACGAGACTAACCGCGGCGCGCCCCCCGTGGTATCACGCGGTACCCAGCATGGCCAGCGCGGCGCCACGCCGGTGGTACACGCACCGTACCGGGACGTGCGCGCAACGCTCGACCGCGCCGCCGCCGGACCGCATCGGTGCAGCGCCGGGGGCATGCGGGAGGATTGCCGGTATGCGCATCGTGGTACTCGCGGGTGGCATCGGTGGCGCCCGGTTCCTGGCGGGGGTGCGTGCCTTCGCCGCGGCCGGCGGCCACGAGGTCACCGCGATCGTCAACACCGGCGACGACGTCACCCTGCACGGCGTCCGGATCTGCCCCGACCTGGACAGCGTGATGTACGCGCTGGGCGGCGGCGCGGATCCGGAACGCGGCTGGGGGCGGGCCGGCGAGACCTGGGCGGTCCGGGACGAACTCGCCGCGTACGGCGCCGAACCGACCTGGTTCGGCCTCGGTGACCGGGACCTCGCCACCCACCTGGTTCGCACCCGGATGCTCGCCGCCGGCTACCCGCTCTCGGCGGTGACCGAGGCGCTGTGCGCCCGCTGGCAGCCCGGCATCCGGCTGCTGCCGGCCACCGACGACCGGATGGAGACCCACGTGGTCGCCACCGTCGAGGGCGAGGCGGCACCGCGGGCGCTGCACTTCCAGGAGTGGTGGGTGCGCTACCACGCCGAGCCGCCGGCGCAGCGGTTCGTGTTCGTCGACGCCGAGCAGGCCAAGCCGGCCGCCGGGGTGCTCGACGCGCTCGCCGCCGCCGACGTCGTAATGCTCGCGCCCAGCAACCCGGTGGTCAGCATCGGCCCGATCCTCGCCGTACCGGGGCTGCGCGACGCCCTGGTCGCCGGCACCGCGCCGGTCGTCGGGATCGCGCCGATCATCGGCGGCGCCCCGGTTCGCGGGATGGCCGACAAGTGCCTGACCGCGATCGGTGTCGAGGTCAGCGCCGCCGGGGTGGGCCGGATGTTCGGCGCGGCCGGCGACGGCGGGCTGCTGTCCGGCTGGCTGGTCGACCCGGCCGACGCCGCCACGACGGTACCGGGGGTGCGGGTGCTGGCCCGCCCGCTGCTGATGACCGACGAGGCCGAGACCGCCGCCATCGTCACCGACGCGATCGGCCTGGCCGATGTCTGACCCGGCGACCCCGGACGCCACCGACCACCAGTCCGGCGAGGCGGTGCCGGCGCGGATCGAGGTGCTGCCGCTGGTCGGCATCGGCGAGGTGACGCCGGGCGACGAGATCGCGGCGCTGATCGCCGAGCTCGGCGCGGACCTGCGGGACGACGACATCCTGGTGGTGACCAGCAAGATCGTCAGCAAGGCGGAGGGCCGGCTGGTCCCGGCGCCGAGCGACCCGGAGGCCCGCGAGGCCGCCCGGCAGGACGCGGTGACCGCCGAGACCGTCCGGGTCGTCGCGGCCCGGGGCCGCACCCGGATCGTGCAGACCCGGCACGGGCTGGTGCTGGCCGCCGCCGGCGTCGACGCGTCCAATGTGGACAGCTCGCAGCTGGTGCTGCTGCCGGTCGACCCGGACGCGTCCGCCCGCGCGCTGCGGGCCGGGCTGCGCGCCCGGCTCGGCATCCGGGTCGCGGTCGTCGTCACCGACACGATGGGCCGCACCTGGCGCAACGGGCAGACCGACGTGGCGATCGGCGCCGCCGGGCTCGCGCCGCTGCGCGACCACCGCGGCCAGACCGACCCGTACGGCAACGACCTGTCGGTGACCGCCGCGGCGGTGATCGACGAGCTCGCCGCCGCCGCCGACCTGGTCAAGGGCAAGACCTCCGGCGTGCCCGTCGCGGTGGTACGCGGCCTGGGCCCGGTCGCCGCCGACGACGGCCCCGGCGCGGCCGCCCTGGTACGGCCGTCGGCCGAGGACATGTTCTCGCTGGGCACCGCGGAGGCGCGGGACGCCGGCCGGCGCGAGGTGCTCGCCACCCGGCTGGCCGCGAGCGAGCTGTCCGACGAGCCCGTCCCGGACGCCGCGGTACGCCGGGCCGTCGCCGTCATGCGGGGCCAGGCCAGCGAACCGGGCCTCTGGCGGTACGTGCGGGTCAGCTCACCGGCCGCGCGCCGGGCACTGACCGAGCTGCTGCCCGGCGAGGTCGACACCGACCTGGTGACGCGCGCGCCGGTGCTGCTGGTGGCGTTCCGCACCGAAGCGATGGACGCGTTCGACCTGGACGACGAGGACCCGGAGACGATCGCCACGGTCCTGCGGCAGATGGACGGGATCGCCTGCGCCGCCGACGCGCTGGCCGCCGAGGGCCTGGTACACGTGATGGTCACGCCCGGCCTGATCGACCCGCCGGATCCGGTGGCGCTGGGCGCCGCACTCGACGTACCGGCGAGCTGGCAGTTCCTTGGCGCCACCGCCGCCGGCTTCCCGGCACACCCGGTCGTACCGGCCGACGACGACCCCGGCGACGCCTACCTGGAGCGGTGATGACCGCGCTGTACGACGACGCGGTACAGGTGCTGTCGGGCTGGCGCGCCGGCGAGTCGCGGGAGCGCAGCCTGGCGCTGCTGGACGCCGGGCCGGTGGCGCTGACCCGCGGGTACGACCCGGGCCACGTCACGGCGAGCGCCCTGGTCGTCTCGGCCGACCTGAGCCGGGTACTGCTGTGCCTGCACGGCAGGTTCCACCGCTGGGTGCAGCTGGGCGGGCACGTCGAGGCCGACGACCCGTCGCTCGCCGCCGCGGCGCTGCGCGAGGCGACCGAGGAGTCCGGCATCGACGGGCTGCGGCTGCACCCGGAGCCGATCGACCTGGACATCCATCCGGTGCGCTGCGCCGGCCGCGACTCGTACCACCACGACGTGCGCTACGCGGTGCTCGCGCCGCCCGACGCCCGCGAGCGGGTCAGTGCCGAGTCCGACGCGCTCGGCTGGTTCCGCCCGGACGAGCTGCCGACCCCGCTCGCCTCCGCCACCGAGCACCTGATCGCCCCCGCTCTCGCCGCGTTCCGCTGACCGGGTGCGTCGCCTGGCGACGGCCGGCGGCATCCGACCGCCGTGGCCGGTCGGACGGGTGACCGGCTAGGAGTCGGCGGGGAGCAGGGCGGACATGCCGGTGAGGATGACCTGCAGGCCCTCGTCGAAGGCGGCGTCGGGGTCGGGGTCGAACATGTCGCCGATGCTGGCGGCGGTGAGCGGGAACCGGGCCGCATCGATGGTCCGCGCGATGCGCTCCGGCTCGTACGGGTTCTCCGGGTACGCCTCGCCGGCGCGGGCCTGCTCCTCGATGGTGAAGCCGATCGTGTAGTGCAGCAGCGTCGGGAACGCGCGGGCGGCCTGCCGGGTGGCGAAACCGGCGTCGGTCAGGGTGCGCAGGGTCAGCTCGATCACCCCGTGCACCGCCGGGTGGGACACGTCGGTACCGGCGAGCACCCGGGCGCCGTCGCGGTGTCGGAGCAGCTCGCGGCGTAGCCGCCGGACCACGTCGGCGGACCACTGCCGCCAGTCGACGCCGGCGGCGGGTGGGTGCACCCCGTCGGCGACGGCGACGAAGATGCGCTCGGCCATCGCGTCGAGCAGTTCCTGCTTGTTGCGGATGTGCCAGTAGAGCGCGGGCGCCTGCACGTCGAGCGTCGCGGCGACGGCACGCATGGTCAGCCCGTCCAGGCCGGTGTCGTCGAGCAGCCGCAGCCCGGCGGCGGCGATCGTCTCCCGGCTGAGACGTGATCCGGTTCGCACCTTCGGCACGTTGACAGCTTAACAGCGTTCGAGCCATCCTTAACAGCGTTGGATTTAACAACGTTAAGGAGAGTCGTCATGGCCGATGTGGTGATCGCCGGGGCCGGCCCGACCGGCCTGATGCTCGGCTGCGAGCTCGCCCTCGCCGGCGCCGACGTGCTGATCCTGGAACGGCGCACCGGGCCCACCGGCGAGTCCCGGGCAGGGGGCCTGCACGCCCGCACGCTGGAGGTGCTCGACCAGCGCGGCATGGTCGAACCGTTCCTCGCCGAGGGGCGGCCGCTTCCGGCCGGCCACTTCTCCGGGCTGCCGCTGCGGCTCGACGACCTGCCCACCCGGTACCCGTACCTGCTGGTGCTGCTGCAGGCGCACGTCGAGCGGCTGCTCGCCGAGCACGCCACGACCCTCGGCGTGTCCATCCGGCGCGGCGCCGAGGTCACCGAGCTGCGACAGGACGCCGACGGGGTCACCGTCACGCTCGGCGACGGCGGCACCGTCACCGGCCGGTACCTGGTGGGCTGCGACGGCGGCCGCAGCGTGGTGCGGCACCTCGCCGGCATCGGCTACGCCGGTACCGACGCCACGCTGACCTCGCTGCTCGGCGACGTCGAGCTGGCCGACCCGCCCGCCGGGAACGTCTTCCAGCGGCGCACCGCCCGCGGTGACTACAGCGTGCTCGGCTTCGAGGCCGGCTGGTACCGGGTGATGACCACCCAGACCGGCGTCCGCCCGCAGGACGGCCCGGTCACCCTCGACCAGCTGCGCGCCACCCTGACCGAGATCGCCGGTACCGACTTCGGGTTGCACTCCCCGCGCTGGCTGTCCCGCTACGGCGACACCGCCAGGCAGGCCGACCGGTACCGGCAGGGCCGGGTGCTGCTCGCCGGCGACGCGGCGCACATCCACTACCCCGCCGGCGGGCAGGGCCTCAACACCGGCGTGCAGGACGCCGTCAACCTCGGCTGGAAGCTCGCCGCGGTGCTGCGCGGCGACGCCGCCGAGACGCTGCTCGACACGTACCACGAGGAGCGGCACCCGGTCGGCGCCCGGGTGCTGGACAACACCCGCGCGCAGGTCGCGCTCGGCCGGTACGACGCGCAGACCGAGGCGCTGCGGGCCACCGTGGCCGGGATGATCGCGCAGCCCGCGGTCAACGACCAGCTGGCCGGGATGGTCACCGCGCTCGACGTGGCCTACCCGCTGGGCGGCGGGCACCCGCTGGTCGGCCGCCGGCTGCCCGACGTCGACCTGCCCGACGGCCGCCGCGCCTACCAGCTGTTGCACCCGGCCCGGCCGGTGCTGCTGGACCTCGGCGCCACCCCCCTCGCGGTACCGGAGGGCTGGGCCGGCGCGGTCGACCACATGCACGCCCGCAGCGCCGCGGCGACGTGGCGGCTGCCGGTGCTCGGCGCGGTACCGGCACCGGCCGCGGCGCTGGTCCGGCCGGACGGCCACGTCGCCTGGGCGAGCAGCACCGAGGGCGACACCACCGGCCTGGACGCCGCCCTGGCGACCTGGGTGCGCCAGCCGGCACTCGCGGCGCACGCCTGACGCCCATCCGGTCCCCGGCGATCGCCGGGGACCGGGCAGGCCGCGCCGCGCCGGAAGTCTGGAAGATCCCCTAGGGTGTGGCGCCGGATCGCGGGGCTAGATCAGTTCGCGCTCGCCGCGTTCCTTGAGGCGGTCGACGAGCTTCTTGACGTCCTGGGCGCGGTTGCGCGGGCAGACCAGCACCGCGTCGTTGGTGTCGACCACCACCAGGTCGTGCACGCCGAGGGCGGCCACCAGCCGGCCGGAACGCGGCACCACCACCGTGTCGTGCGCGTCGATGGCGAGCACCTCGCCGCCGCGCTCCTCGCCGCGGACCACCACGTTGCCGTCGTCGTCCATCGGCAGCACCACGCCGAGGGTGTGGAAGTCACCGACATCGGTCCAGCCGAAGCTGCCCGGCACGGTGGCGACCCGGCCGGCGCGCGCCGCGCCCTCCATCACCGCGTAGTCGACGGAGATCTTCGGCAGCGTCGGCCAGATCTCGCCGATCGCCTCCTCCCGCTGCGGGGAGTCCCAGGCGTCCACCACCCGGCTCAGCCCGTCGTGCAGTTCCGGCTGCTGGCGGGCCAGCTCGGCCAGGAACGCGCGCACCGACCAGACGAACATGCCGGCGTTCCACAGGTACTTTCCCGACTCGACGTACTCGACCGCGACCTCGTGCGACGGCTTCTCCTTGAACTCGCCGACCAGCTTCGCCGGCCCGCCGTCGAGCGTCTCGGTGCAGCGCAGGTAGCCGTACCCGGTCTCGGGCTCGGTCGGGGTGATGCCGATCGTGGTCAGGTAGCCGGCGCGGGCGGCGTCGATCGCCTGCCGTACCGAGGAGTGGAACCGCTCGGTGAAGCGGACCAGGTGGTCGGCGGCGAACGAGCCCATGATCGCGTCCGGGTCGCGGCGGGCGATGACCATCGCGGCCAGCCCGATCGCGGCGCACGAGTCCCGCGGCGACGGCTCGACCAGGATGTTGTCCGTCGGCAGCGCCGGCAGCTGCCGGGACACCCCGGCCGCGTGCGCCACCCCGGTCACCACGTAGGTGCGTTCGGCGGGGGCGAACGGCGCCAGCCGGTCGATCGTCGCCTGCAGCAGGGTGCGGTCCGAACCGGTCAGGTGATGCAGGAACTTGGGTCGACCGGCGCGCGACAGCGGCCACAGCCGGGTGCCGCTACCGCCCGCCGGTACCACCGCGTAGAAGCCGCCCTCGTCGGTCATCTCGGCAGACTAACCGGCCGAACTGAAAGCTACCTGGACGGCACCAGGGAGTGATCGGGTGACGCCGAACGGACCGGTCGGTCAGGCGGCGACCAGCGCGGCGGCCCTGGTCCAGGCCGCGATGTGCACCTCGGCGCTCTGCTCCCAGGTGAACTCCCGGGACCGCTCGTACCCCCGGCGGCCCAGGTCGGCGCGGCGCGGCTCGTCGTCGAGCAGCGCGGCCAGGTCGTGCCCGATCTCCTCGGCCGATTCGCCGGTGTACGCCACCGCGTCGCCGCCCACCTCCGGCAGCGACAACCGCGGCGTGGTCAGCACCGGCGCGCCGCAGGCCATCGCCTCCAGCACCGGCAGCCCGAACCCCTCACCGTGGCTGGGGTAGGCCGCGACCAGCGCGCCGCCCAGGTAGCCGGGCAGGTCGGTGTAGCGCAGGTAGCCCGGCCGCAGCAGCCGCAGGTGCGGTGGCACCTCGGCGACCACCTTGTCGATCTCCTCGTCGTGCCCGGTGCCGCCGGCCAGCACCAGCGCCGGCGGGTTCTCCCGGGTCGACACCGCGCGCACCCAGCCGCGGATCAGCTCGGGCACGTTCTTGCGCGGCTCCTTGGCACCGAGGAACGCCACGTACGGCGTGTCGGCCAGGCCGAGGCGGGCCGCCACCCGGGCCTGCTCGTCGGCCGACGGCGGGTGGAACGCCTCCGGGTCGACGCCGTGGTAGGCGACGTCCAGCCGGGTCGGATCGGCGTCCAGCAACCGGATCAGCTCGTCCCGGGTCGCCTTGCTCGGCACGATCACCCGCGCCGCCCGGCGCAGCGAGGTCTTGATGGCGGACCGGAAGAACGTGCCGCGCGCCTTCTCGTAGTGGTCCGGCTCGGTGAAGAACGTCGCGTCGTGCACGGTCACCGTCACCGGGCAGGCCGCCCGCAGCGGGCAGGTGTAGAACGGCGAGTGGATCACGTGCGCGGCGTGCTGCTGCGCCAGCAGCGGCAGACCGGTCTGTTCCCAGGCCAGCCGGGCCGGCCGGTGCGACACCGCGGCCGGGCCGACCACCACGTCGGCGTGCGGCAGCAGCCGCGAGTACCGCTCGGCGTCGGTGCGCTGGCAGACCACGGTCAGGCCGTGCTGGACCCCGGACAGCGCGTGCAGCAGCCCATCCACGTACCGCCCGACGCCACCTCGGTCGGCTGGCACGCTCGTCGCGTCGAACAGCACCCGGGGCAGTTCGCCTCCGGCCATCCCGACCACTCCCCAGCAGCTGCGCGCTTCGCTGACGCGAAGTCACCGTCTCGTACCCCGGCATCCGCCGCGCGGTGGGCCGCGCCGCGCCGGGTGCCAGCATGCCAGCGTACGCCGGAAGCGTCGCGAACGAAGGACGCCACGACGACCGACACGTCCCGGTACCGCCCCGTTCACCTGACCGCGGCATCGTCGCAGTTCGTCGGGCCGGCGGCGGCGACGGCACGACGCGCCCGGCCTCGGGTGGGCGCCTGGCCGACGCTATGGTGTGGCCGTGTCGAGCGATCCCGCCACCGTGCCCGCGGCGCTGGCCGCCGCGCTGCGCGCGAACCAGAACGCGCCGCTGATCACGTACTACGACGAGCGGCTGGGCGAGCGCACCGAACTGTCCGCGGTGACGCTGGACAACTGGGTCGCGAAGACGGCGAACCTGCTGGTCGACGGCGCGGCGCTGGGCCCCGACGACAGCGCCGCGGTGCTGCTGCCGGCGCACTGGCAGACCGCGGCGGTGCTGCTGGGCTGCCTGACCGCCGGGGTACCGGTGCGGTTCGGTGCCACGGCCACCGGGCCGGCGCCGGTCGACGTCGCGTTCGCCGCGGTGGACCGCGCCGAGCAGGCCCGCGCGGCGCGCCCGGCCGAGACGTACCTGCTGGGGCTGGCGCCGATGGCGCTGCCGTTGCGGGAGGTGCCGGACGGCGCGCTGGACTACGTGGTGGCGGTGCGCGCGTTCGGTGACCGGTTCTCCTCGGCACCGGCGGACCCGAGCGGGATCGCCTGGTACGAGCCGGAACCGGTGAGCCAGGCGGCGCTGGCGGACCGGGCCCGGCGGCATGCCGGCGAGTCCGGCCTGCTGCCGGGTGGGCGGTTGCTGGTGCCGGTGGACGCCGAGCCGGACCCGGTCGCCTGGCTGTTCGCGCCGCTGCTGCTGGGCGCCTCGGTGGTGCTGGTCCGCAACGCGGACGCGGAGCGGCTGGACGCGATCGCCGCCACCGAGCGGGTCACCACCCGTACCTGATCGTCCACTGTGGACGATTGCGCCGGTCCGTTCGGTAACCGACGCCGAGTCGGCACGCCGCCGCGCACGGCCGGTGGTCGGTTCAGTAGCCGACGCCGAGGGTGTGGCCGATCGTCGCGTCGTCGGCGAGCGCGGCGAGGATCGCCGCCGCCACGTCGGTACGGGCGATGGTGATGCCGATGTTGCGGTCCAGCGCGGTGCGGTAGGGCCGGTGCGCTCCGTCGGTCAGCCGGGGTGGCCGCACGATCGTCCAGTCCGTGTCGCTCGCCCGTACCTGGTCGTCGGACCGCCGGGTGTCGTTGAACCCCTCCCGCAGCAGGCGGCCGAGCAGCGGCTTGACCACCAGCCGGTTGAGCAGGTTGTCGCCCGCGTCGACGTAGGCGCCGTTGGCGCTGACCACGACCAGCCGGCGCACCCCGGTGGCGGCCATCGCGGCCAGCTCGGCGCGGGTGCCGTCGGAGCACACGGTGGTCGGGCCCCGGCCGCGCGGGCCGAGCGCGGACACCACCGCGTCCGAGCCGTCCACCGCCGGGGTGACGCCGTCGGGTTCGAGCACCGCGGCGGTGTGCACCCGCAGCGCCGGAGTGGCGGCCACGTCGAGCCGGGCCGGGTCGCGGACCACGGCGACGACCTTGTGCCCCGCTTCGAGCGCCTGCCGTACGACGTGGGTACCGATGCGGCCGGTTGCGCCGAAGACGGTGATCTGCATGAGCGCGCCCTTCTGGTTAGTGAGTGCTCACCCACCTAGTATGGTGAGCAACCACTAACCCGTCAAGGAGGAACCGTGCCGAGCACTCCCGACCGCGAGACCCGGGCACCCGGCGACACCCCGGAACGCGCCGGCACCCGGCCGCGCGGCGGTACCCGGGACCGGATCCTCGACGCGGCGGCCCAGGTGATGCACCGGGACGGGCTCGCCCGCTCCACCACCAAGCAGATCGCCCGCGCGGCCGGCTACTCCGAGGCCACCCTGTACAAGCACTTCGACGACAAGACCGACCTGTTCCTCGCGGTGCTCAAGGAGCGGCTGCCCCCGCTCGGCGGGTTGCTCGCCGCCGAACCGGACGGCTCGCTGCGCGACAACCTGGTCGCCATCGCCGCCCGCACGCAGGCCTTCTACCACGACAGCTACCCGATCGGCGCGTCGCTGTTCTCCGAGCCGACGCTGCTCGCCGCGCACCGGGCCGAGCTGGAGCGTCGCGGCGCCGGCCCGCACAAACCGGTCGACGGCCTCACCGGGTACCTGCGTGCCGAGCAGCGCGCCGGCCGGATCCGCGCCGACGCCGACTGCGCCGCGGCGGCCCAGCTGCTGATCGGTGGCTGCCTGCACCACGCGTTCCTGGACACGTTCGCGCAGCGCGAGTTCGACCCGGGCCGAGCCGAGCACCGGGCCGCGGCCCTCGTCGACACCCTGCTCGCCGGCCTGACCCCGGCGTGACCCCGCCCGCGGGGGCGCTCGTCCGACCGTGGGATGCCGGGTCCGACGCTCGGCCAACCCCCGCCCGGATTTCGGCGTTCCGGCCGGCCGGGCGCACCGTTGCTGCGAGCCTCGGCAGAGGACCCCGCCACGTCGTCACCGGGCCGTACGAAACGGTGTCGCGGCCGGTCCTTGCCTGCACAGAGCCGGGCTCGCATCAACGGGAGGCGTCATGGGCTACGTGACCGTCGCGGACGGGACGGAGATCTACTACAAGGACTGGGGCAGCGGGCAACCCGTCGTGTTCAGTCACGGCTGGCCGCTCAGCGCGGACGCCTGGGAGGACCAGTTGCTGTGCGTGGCGGAGAACGGGTACCGCGGCGTCGCGCACGACCGGCGCGGCCACGGCCGCTCGTCGAAGGTATGGCACGGGTACGACTACGACACGTTCGCCGACGACCTCGCCGCGCTGATCGAGAAGCTCGACCTGCGCGACGTGGTCCTCGTCGCGCACTCGATGGGCGGTGGCGAGATCGCCCGGTACGTCGGGCGGCACGGCACCGCCCGGATCGCCAAGATGGTCATGATCGGTGCGGTGCCGCCGCTGATGCTCAAGACCGGCAGCAACCCGGACGGGCTGCCGATGGAGGTCTTCGACGGCATCCGGGACGGCATCCGCAACGGGCGGGCGCAGTTCTGGCGCGACTTCACCGAACCGTTCTTCGGCGCGAACCGGCCGGGGAACAAGGTCACCCAGGGCAACAAGGACGACTTCTGGCGCATCGCGATGCAACAGACGATCAAGGGCGCGATCGACTGCGTGGCGCAGTTCTCCGAGACCGACTTCACGCCGGACCTGCGCAAGATCGACGTACCGACGCTGCTGGTGCACGGTGACGACGACCAGATCGTGCCGATCGGGCCGGCATCGCAGAAGGCCGCGACGATCATCCCGAACGCGACCCTCAAGGTGTACCCGGGCGCCTCGCACGCGCTGGCCAGCGTCGCCGGCACCCGCGAGCAGTTCAACACCGACCTGCTGGACTTCCTCGAGAGCTGACCGCCGGCAGGGTCGTACCGGTGTGTCACCATCGCCGGACGGCGACGGCGGCCACCGGAGGACATCCCGCGATGAGCGTGACGATCTGGTTCACCCAGGTGACACCCGAGCAGCTGGCGACCGCCCGCGACGATCCGGAGTGGGCCTGGGACCAGGACTGGGACGGCGACGTTCCCGGCGCCGACCTGGACAGCAGCTGGCCGGGGCTGGAACACCTGTTCGGGCGCGCCGGCGTCGGCATCGACATCCTGGGCGCCGGCGGCGAACCGGTCGACGACGACGGCACGCTGTTCGCCTGGGCGCCCGACGAGGTCGAGCACGTGGCGACGGTGTTGCGCGACACCAGCTGGGAGCAGTTGGCCGCGCACTACGACCCGGCCGAGCTGAGCCGGCTGGAGGTGTACCCCGGCCGGCACCTGTGGGCGGCCGACGACCTCGAACCGCTGCGCTGGGGTTACCAGGCGCTCACCGCGTTCTTCGCCACGGTGTCCGCGGCGCGCGCCCCCGCGCTGATGTTCTTCTCGTTCTGACCGGCACGATCCGGCGGCCGGCAGACACCGGCCACCGGATCCGGGCCCGGCGGGGTCAGCCCTGGCGTTCCCGGGCGAGCTGCTCGAACGCGGACAGCGACTCCGGGTTGGCCAGCGCGCCCTTCGCGGCGGCCGAGTCGGCCGGCGTGCCGGTCAGGATCCGCTTGACCGGCACCTCCAGCTTCTTCGCCGACAGCGTGTGCGGCACCGCCGGCACCTGGTAGATCGCGTCCGGTACGTGCCGGGGCGACAGGTTGGACCGCAGCGCGGTGTTGATGGTGCGGCGCAGCTCGTCGTCCAGCTCGACGCCGGCCGCCGGCACCACGAACAGCAGCAGCTCGCCGGCACCGCCCTCGTCGTCCTCCAGGTGCACCACGACCGAGTCCGCGACCTGCGGCAACCCCTCGACGACCGAGTAGAACTCGGCGGTACCCAGCCGTACCCCGCCGCGGTTGAGCGTGGCGTCGGACCGGCCGGTGATCAGGCAGGTGCCGCGGGAGGTGATGGTGATCCAGTCGCCGTGCCGCCACACCCCCGGAAACACCGAGAAGTACGCGTCGCGGTACCGGGAGTCGTCGGTGTCGCCCCAGAAACCGACCGGCATCGACGGCATCGGCCGGGTGATGACCAGCTCGCCGAGCTGGTCGCGCTGCGGGGTTGCGTTGGCGTCGAACGACTCCACCGCGCAGCCCAGGCAGCGGCCGGAGATCTCCCCCTCGTACACCGGCAGCAGCGGCGAGCCGCCGACGAAGCCGGTACAGACGTCGGTACCGCCGGAGAACGACGACAGCAGCACGTCGGCGCCGACGTTGTCGTACACCCAGCGGAAGCCCTCCGGCGGCAGCGGCGCACCGGTGGAGCCGACGCCGCGGATCCGGCCGAGGTCGACCAGCTCCTTGGGGACGAGCTCCGCCTTGCGGCAGGACAGCAGGAACGGCGCGGAGGTGCCGAAGAACGTCACCCCGGTCTCGGCCGCGAGCCGCCACAGCGCACCGAGGTCGGGATGGCCGGGATTCCCGTCGTACAGCACGATCGCGGCCCCCACCGCCGGCGCGCTGACCAGGTAGTTCCACATCATCCAGCCGGTGGTGGAGAACCAGAAGAACCGGTCGCCGGGGCCGAGGTCGACGTGCAGCGCGTGCGACTTGACGTGTTCGAGCAGGATGCCGCCGTGGCCGTGCACGATCGGCTTCGGCAGCCCCGTCGTCCCCGACGAGTAGAGCACGTAGAGCGGGTGGTCGAAGCCCACCTGCTCGAACTCCAGCGGCCCGGCCTCGGCGGTGAACTCCTGCCAGGACAGCGCATCCGGCACCGGCGCCACACCGTCCAGATAGGACAGTATGACGGTGTGCCGGACGCTGGGCAGCGCGGCGCGGATCGCCGCGACCTCGGCGGTACGGTCGATCGCCTTCCGGCCGTACTGGTAGCCGTCGACCGCGACGAGCACCGTCGGCTCGATCTGCTGCCACCGGTCGCAGACGCTGCGGGTACCGAACTCCGGCGCGCAGCTGGAGAACACCGCGCCCAGACTCGCGGTGGCCAGCAGCAGCACCACCGTCTCCGGCACGTTCGGCAGGTACGCCGCGACCCGGTCGCCCGTGCCGACACCGAGCCGCTGCAGGCCGGCCCGGGCGCGGGCCACCTGGTCGCGCAGCTGCGCGGCGGTCAGCTCGACCGGGCCGCGGCTCTGCGACCGGCCGATCACCGCGAGGTCGTCGTCGGCCAGGCCGGGCATCGCGAGCACCCGCTGCGCGTAGTTCAGCCGCGCCGCCGGGAACCAGCGGGCGCCGGGCATCCGGTCCTCGGCCAGCGCCGGGCCGGCCGGCACGCCGGGCGTGAGGTCGAAGTACTCCCAGACCGACGACCAGAAGCCGGGCAGATCGGTCACCGACCAGTCGTACAGCTCCGCGTAGCCGGCGAAGTCGTGCCCGCGGTGCTCGCGCAGCCAGCGCAGGTAGTCACCGACGCGGGTACGGTCGGCGACGTCCGCCGGCGGCCGCCACAGCACCGTGCCGGTCCCGTCCGCCGCGCCGGTCGCGTCCTGGTCGATCCCGCCCATACCGCCTCCTCGCATCACCCCGTCGTGACCGGCCCCCATCTTGCCCACCCACGCCTCCCCCGTCACCCCCGGCTATGCCTAGGCTGGGCACATGGACAAGGTGCGCACGAGCGTCTATCTCAGTCGCGCGCAGATGGATGGACTCAAGGAAATGGCCCGTTCGACCGGCCGGTCTCGAAACCAACTCATCCGAGAAGGCATCGATCTCGCGCTGCTGAGAGTGGCCGACACGTCCGGACCGACGCCGCGCGGCCCGGATCACGCTACTTCTTGACGAAGGTGCCCCGGCCCTGCACCACCGTGACCAAACCTTCCGAGACGAGCAACTGGACGGCGCGGCGAGCGGTCAGCCGCGAGACGCCGCTCGCTTGCACGATGCCGGACTCTGACGGCAACCGATAGCCGGGCTGCACCTCACCGGCCTTGATCGCAGACCGGAGCACGTCGGCCACCTGCTCGTACAGGGGCTCGACCCGATCGGGATCCACCCCCGAGAAGTCGACCATGCCCCGAGGCTATGGCGTACATCGATGCCATGATCTCTAGATCTGTCATGAGCCCGGAGTAGACGTCTACAGATGAGTTGGTTATCGTGATGGCGTCAGCGCACAAAGCGACCCTCGGACACCGGTCGGGGCGCCCGAGGGTCTGACCGCTCGTGAAGGGAGCGGACATGTCCAAGCCTACGGCCACGTACGTGCTCTCGGCGGACGACATCAGAGCAGGCGATCAGGTCTTCATCGCCCCCCGCGCCGGGATTCATGGACACGGATGTTGGTGGGCGATGGTCGTCTCCACGATGCCCGCACTGGTCAATGGTGCGGTCTATCTGCGCGTCGTGCCGGTCGACGACATCGAGACCGGCACCGCGACGCCGAAGGTCTTCTACGCGCGGATCTCCGGCTTGCTGGTCCGGCGGATGCCGTGACTATCCCGATCGCGCTGGGTTGGACGTTTTCACTGGTACTAGCCTTCGTTCTCGGCATGTGCTGCGCACATCGGCAGCGATAGGGCGGTCAGGCGGTGCGGGACTGGGCTATGGCGTCGCGGCGGGCGAGGCGGTGCTTGCGGCGGATCTCGGCCTCACGCTGCCGGCGCTCGTCGTCGGCGGTCTCCGGCAGTACCGGCGGGATCGACCGCGGCCTGCCGTCCGCGTCGATGCCGACGAACACCAGGTAGGCGGTGGCCACCTCGACCGGCTCGGTACCGGCGGTGTCCCAGCGCTCGGCCACCACCCGGACGCCGACCTCCAGCGACGAGCTGCCGGTCCAGTTCACCGCGGCGTGCGCGTGCACCAGGTCACCCACCCGTACGGGTGCCGCGAAGACGATCTCGTCGATGGCCGCGGTGACGGCGTTGCCGCCGGAGTGGCGGGCCGCGGCGGCGCCGGCGGCGTCGTCCACGAACTTCATGATCACGCCACCGTGCACCGTTCCGTACAGGTTGACGTCGGCGGCGGTCATGATCCGACTGAGGGTTACCCGGGAGTACGACGTCGGTTTGCCAGCGAGCAGGTTCATGCCTGACACGGTACGGTCGAGCGTGGGGCCGGTTTTCTCGTCCCGCCCGGCGCCGGACGGCCGCCACACCGCCCGACCCGGCGGGTCGAATCCCATCGGCCCGGGAGGTTATCGCCTCGGCTCGCTGTCGAGGGAGGCAGACATGCGACACCTCAGCAGTTTCATCGCCGGGATCGTGATCGCGATCGTCGCCTGGGGAGTGCTGGGTTGGGCTCAGGCCAAACTCGGCGCCACGGCGGTTTCCGGCATCTCCAGCCACAACTGGGGCACCTACTCGTGGCCGCTGTTGTTCCTCGCGGTCGGCGGCCTGCTGATCGGGTTGATCGCCTCGACCCGGATCTCGCCGAGCGGTCCGCTGATCGCCGGCATCGGCTACCTGGTGCTGCAGGCGCTGTACGTGCAGTGGCCCGGGTTCCTCAACTGGCTGCCGCACAGCGTGGTCGGCCAGACCGACATCTGGACCCGACCGGCCCGCAGCGGCCTGTTCGCGGTACTCGGGTTGACGATGCTGGTCGCGGTCGCCAGCGTGCGACGCTGGCAGCGCTGGCCGTCGCGGGCCGGTGCCGGCGCGCACGCCGAGCAGGTCGCGCCGGGCCGTACCGGGATGGCCACCGGCACCGGGGAGGCGGCCGGCGGGCAGTTCCCGCTGTCGGGCAGCCGTCCCGGCTCGCTGACCACCGACGCCGGCACGACCCAGCAGGCCGGCGAGGAGCAGCCGACCCGGGTGCAGCCCGGTACCGACGAGCGGGGCGGCCCGTCCATCGGCCGCCCACCGGAGCCGCGCTGAGCGTCCGCCCACCGTACGGCCGTGCCCGGCACGGCCGTACGGTGGGCGCTGCCCCGGACACCCGCGAGCCGGCCGTCGGCTACCCCAGCTGAAGCAGGAACCCGAGGACCGCCACGATCACCAGCAGCGCCAGCGCGCCACTCACGATGAGCACGACACGGTTGGCTGCGCGCAGCCCGCGGCCGGTGCGCTGGGCCCGAGGGTCGGGCTGGAAGCCGACCACGCCCGGCTGGTAGCGGGAGAACGGGGCCGAGTAGTACAGCACGACCGGCGGCCCCGCGGCGGTGTCGATCAGGATCCGGCAGCCGGCGTCGTGCTGGTAGGGGATGGTGTACACGAACCGCAGCTCGTGCCGGCCGCGCGGCAGCGTGAGCCGGCACGGACCGCCGAACGGCAGCGCCGTGGGTGCTCCGTCGTCGACCGACAGCCAGTAGCTGGCCGGCCGCCGTGCCACTCTGCGGTACGGATCCATCGCGTGGACCAGTACCGGAACTCCCTCGTCCATGGCGGCATGGTAGGACCCGCGCGCCCGCAACGGTCCGCAGCGGTACGCGGACGCCCGGCGTCGCGACACCGAACCGACCATCCACAGTGCACCGTTCCGGTCTGTCCACTGTGGATGGACGACGGTTCAGTCCAGGAAACCGTTCAGGATGGCGAGGAAGCGGTCGGGGTCGTCGACCCACGGGTAGTGCCCGGCGCCCGGCTGCACCGCCAGCGCGCCGTGCGGGAACAACCCGGCGTACTCGGCCATCGGCGCCGGCGGGCTGTTCATGTCGAACTCGCCGGCGAGCACCAGCACCGGCCCGCCGTACCCGGCGATCGCCGCCCGGGTGGCCGGCGGATCGAACGCGCCGTCGGCGAGGTACCCCTCGACCAGGTCCGGGTTGGTGTGCGGCCGGTTTCCCGGATGCTGGCGTGCAGCCTCGTCCCAGCGGCCCCAGAAGAACGGCGCGATCGCGTCCCGGTCCGGCTCGCCGCCCTCGACCGCGACGGTCAGCGCGGCGTACGCGGCCGGGTACCAGGGCTCGGCGCTGCGCTGCCGGGCCAGGTCGAGCCGCATCGCCGGAGTGATGTCGAGGCCGACCGCGCGCGGGCTCGGGCACACCAGCGCGAACCGCCGCACCCGCGCCGGGAACCGAGCCAGGTACTGCACCGCGATGTTGCCGCCGGCCGAGTGGCCGAGCAGGTCGACGCGGTCCAGCCCGAGATGGTCGCGGAGCGCCTCCAGGTCGTCGACCAGCCGGTCGCACCGGTACGAGGCGGGGTCGGCCGGGATCGCCGAACCGCCGGTGCCGCGCAGGTCCGGGACGATCACCCGGCGGTACCCGGAGAGTCCGCCCAGGTCGCCCAGGTAGACCGAGTCGGTCGGTCCGCCCGGCACGCACACCACCGGATCGCCGTCGCCGAGCACCCGGTAGGCGAGCCGGGTCCCGTCCGCCGCAGAGAAGGTAGCCATGCCACGGATCCTGCCAGCGAGCCCGTCCCGGCGTCGATCGCCCTGCGCCCCGTTCCAGGACCGCGTGCCGGAACCCGGGCGCCCGGTCAGATCTGCCGCAGCCAGGCGGTGAACAGCAACGCGCCGGCCGCGCAGACCACCAGCGCCACCGGCACCGCCCAGACCGGGGTACGCCGTCCGGCCAGCGGCGCGGCGAGCTGCCGGTGCAGGCCGTCGAGGCCGGCGAGGACGAGCAGGCCGAGCGCCACGAACGGCAGGCCGATCGCGAAGTGCGCGGCCCACGCCCCGGCCAGCGTCGGACCACCCCAGGAGTGGTCGTACGGGCCGCGGTCGACCAGCCCGTAGCACAGCCCGCGCGCCACGCACAGCACCTCGGCCCCGACCGGGATCAGCGCCAGCACGCCGAGCACCACCGCGGTCAGGCTCGCCCAGATCCGTTGCCCCACACCGGATTCTGTAGCACCGGGACGCAGCATCCTGGTGGCGAGGGCGGAGCGTCCGGCGAGGGTGGCGGCCAGCGCCACGAGCCCCCGCGGCAACAGCAGCGCGCCGCGACCGGCGGCGGCCGGTACCGAACGCAGGACACGGACCGGGGCGGGCGAGTACGTCGTCGTCATGACCGGGACGGTAGGGGCCGCCGGACGCCGCGGTCGTCGTACCGGGGAGCCATTCGCGACCCGTACCGGAGAGCGACACCTCGACGCGGCGCCACCGGTGGACAGCGCGCGATCACGGGCCGCCCGCCAGGCCCCGGGTGCCGGTCAGCGTCGCCTTGTCGGCGCTGTGGCCGCCTTGTACGCTCACGCCGTGCATCCCCCTGCGCCCGGCACACCCGGCGATCCCGGCACCCCGCCCGCCCCCGGTGGCCCCGGCCCCGGTGCCCCCGGTACCACTCCCGGCCCGGTCGCCGCGCCCGGCCAGGTGCCGACGGCCGGCCGGACGCAGCCGCCGGCGGCCCGACCGGTGTGGGCGCTGGCCGGCATCGTGCCGGCGGCGTGGCTCGCGGTGTTCGCCGGCACGCTGGCGACCGGACGCACGCTGGAGACCATCACCCGGGACCTGGGGATGTCCAGCGGGCAGGGGCTGGCCCGGGTGATCCTGCCGTACCTGGTCGCGGCGGTCCTGCTGATCCCCGTCGGGTACCTGCTCGGCCGGCGGGCCCCGAACGCCGTCGCCCTGCCGGGCGTCGTACTGCTGGTGCTCGGCGTCGCCGTCACCGCGTTCGCCCCGGGTGCCACGGTGTTGACGGTGGCCCGGGTGCTGACCGGCCTCGGCGCCGGCGCGCTCGTCGGTACCGCGGCCGCACTGGTCGTCGGGGTCGCGCCGGCCACCCGGACGGTGCTGGCCGTCGTCGCCGGGGTCGGCGCCGTGCTCGCGGCGGTGTTCGGGGTCGTGCTGGGCGGCCTGTTCACCACCCAGCTGAGCTTCCGCACCGGCTTCCTGTTCGGGCTGGTCCTGGGCCTGGGCGTCGGGCTGGCGACGGCCGCCGTGGCGATCGCCGGGCTGGTCCGCCGCGCGCCCCGGCCGGTCGCCCCGGCGCCGACCTGGCCGGCCTGATCGCCGGCCGGCGCGACGGCGAGCGGCGTCGGCGGCCGCATCCGGTGCGGCCGCCGGCGGCGGGACCTCGATGCCGCGCGAGGACCTGACGCGCGAGGACCTGACGCGCGAGGACCTGACGCGCGAGGACCTGACGCGCGAGGACCTGATCAGTGCTGCGCGAGGACCTGGCGGGCCATCACGACGCGCTGCACCTGGTTGGTGCCCTCGTAGATCTGGGTGATCTTGGCGTCGCGCATCATCCGCTCCAGCGGGTAGTCCTTGGTGTAGCCGTACCCGCCGAGCAGCTGCACCGCGTCGGTGGTGATCTCCATCGCGGCGTCCGACGCGTAGCACTTGGCGGCGGCACCGAAGAAGGTCAGGTCGGCGTCGCCACGCTCGGACTTGCCGGCCGCGGCATAGGTGATCTGCCGCGCCGCCTCCAGCTTCATCGCCATGTCGGCGAGCATGAACTGCACGCCCTGGAACTCGGCGATCGGCTTGCCGAACTGCTTGCGCTCCTTGACGTAGCCGGCGGCGTAGTCCAGCGCGCCCTGCGCGATGCCGAGCGCCTGCGCGGCGATGGTGACCCGGGTGTGGTCCAGGGTGCGCATCGCAGTCTTGAACCCCTCGCCCTCGACCCCGATGATCCGGTCGGCCGGGATCCGGACGTTGTCGAAGTACACCTCGCGGGTCGGCGAGCCCTTGATGCCCAGTTTGTGCTCCGGCGCGCCGAAACTGACGCCCTCGTCGCCCTTCTCCACCACGAACGCGGAGATGCCCTTCGAGCGCTTCTCCGGGTCGGTGACCGCGAAGACCGTGTAGTACTCGGAGACACCGGCGTTGGTGATCCACCGCTTGGCGCCGTTGAGCACCCAGAAGTCGCCGTCGCGCACCGCGCGGGTCTTCATCGACGCCGCGTCCGAGCCCGCCTCCGGCTCGGACAGGCAGTACGAGAACATCGCGTCGCCGCGCGCCACCGGCGGCAGGTACCGCTGCTTGAGCTTGTCGCTGCCGGCCAGCAGCAGCGGCATGGTGCCGAGCTTGTTCACCGCCGGGATCAGCGAGGACGAGGCGCAGGCGCGGGCCACCTCCTCGATCACGATCGCGGTGGCGAGCGCGTCGGCACCGGCCCCGCCGTACTCGGTGGGAATGTGCGGCGCGTGGAAGTCGCTGGCCCGCAGCGCGTCGTACGCTTCTTGCGGAAAGACGGACTTCTCGTCGACCTCGGCGGCGTGGGGCGCGACCTTGCCGTCACAGACGGCACGCACCGCCTCGCGGATCGTCTGGTGCTCCTCGGGCAGCTCGTACACCGCGAAATCCGGATTGTTCAGGCTCATGACTCGCTCCCGACTGGCCCGAGGCGTTCGCAGGCCACCGCATCCACATTGACCCCTGTGAGGATACCGACGAGTAGCATCCGCCGTCGGTCAGCACCGAGGCCAGGGCGCTATCCTCGCCGAGGCAGCGCGAAGCGGGCCGAAACGGCCAGGATATATCCGAAAAACAGCAACGATCTGCCACGATGACCCGGCGTCGGAGCGCCCTCGCGGAGCGGAGACAACGTGACCGTCCAGTACCCCAGCACGTCACCGGTGCAGCCGCAAGCGACGAGCACCCCGCCGTCCGGCGCGCCCAAGCCGCGGCTGACCTTCCTCGGCTGCGGCTACCTCGGATCGACCTACGCGGCGTGTTTCGCCGAGCTGGGCTACGAGGTGCTCGGCGTCGACATCGACGAGGCGAAGATCGCCAAGCTGTCCGCCGGGGAGAACCCGATCCACGAGCCCGGCCTCGACGAGCTGCTCAAACACAACCTGGAGAGCGGCCGCCTGAAGTTCACCACCTCGTACGCGCAGGCCGCCGAGTTCGGCGACGTGCACTTCATCTGCGTCGACACCCCGCAGCGCGCCGACGGTGAGGCCGCCGACCTGTCGTACGTGGAGTCGGTCGTCACCACGCTCGCGCCGCACCTGACCCGCCGCACCCTGATCGTCGGCAAGTCCACCGTCCCGGTCGGTACCGCGAACTGGGTCGAGGAGCTGGCCTGCAAGCACGCACCGGACGGGGTCGACGTGCAGATCGCCTGGAGCCCGGAGTTCCTGCGCGAGGGGTTCGCCTGCGAGGACGTGCTGCGCCCCAACCGGGTCGTGTTCGGCGTCAAGTCCGACTGGGCCCGCCAGATGCTGTACGCGGCGCACAAGGCGCTGTTCGAGCTGGCCGCCACCGAGGACCGCGAGGTGCCGGTCGTGGTCACCGACTACGCCACCGCCGAGCTGGTCAAGGTCGCCGCGAACGCGTTCCTCGCCACCAAGATCTCGTTCATCAACGCGATGGCCGAGGTGTGCGAGGCCGCCGGCGCCGACGTGACGCTGCTGGCCAAGTCGATCGGGTACGACTCCCGGATCGGCAACAAGTTCCTCCGCGCCGGGATCGGCTTCGGCGGCGGCTGCCTGCCCAAGGACATCCGCGCCTTCCAGGCCCGCGCCCAGGAGATCGGCGCCGGCGAGGCGCTGCGCTTCCTGCACGAGGTCGACCTGGTCAACCAGCGCCGCCGCAACCGGGTGCTCGCGCTCGCCGCGGACCTGCTCGACCGGCCGCTCGGCCCGGCCGGCCCCGACCTCGCCGGCGTGCGGATCGCGGTGCTCGGCGCGGCGTTCAAGCCCAACACCGACGACGTGCGCAACTCGCCCGGCCTCGCCGTGGCCAAGGCGCTGGCCAAGGCCAACGCCGACATCGTCATCTACGATCCCGAGGCCACCAAGAACGCCCGCCGCGAGCTGCCCGACGTCGAGTACGTCACCTCGCTCACCGAGGCGGTCACCGGCGCCGACCTGACCTGCGTGGTCACCGCCTGGGACGAGTTCCGCCGGGCCGACCCGCACGCGATCGGCGAGCTCGCCAGCGCACGCCGGATCATCGACGGGATGAACTGCCTCGACCACGCGTCGTGGATCGCCGCCGGCTGGGACTACCGCGGCATGGGCCGCCCGATCCTGTGACCTCCCGTTACCAGGACCCCGCCACCATCGCCCGCGTGCTCGACGCGAACACCTGGGCGGTGGTCGGGCTCACCGACAACCCGGCCCGCACCGCGTACCGGATCGCGCAGGTGCTGCTCGACCGCGGCAAGCACGTCATCGCGGTCAACCCGCGCGGCGAGTCGGTGCTCGGCTGCCCCGGGGTCACCTCGCTCGACGAGATCGACGAACCGATCGACGTGGTCGACATCTTCCGCCGCTCCGAGCAGGCCGGTACGCACGTGGACGAGGCGATCGCCGCCGGCGCCGGCGCGGTCTGGCTGCAGCTCGGCGTGATCGACGAGGCGGCCGCCGGCCGGGCCGCGGCGGCCGGCCTGTCCGTCGTCATGGACACCTGCCCCGCCATCGAATGGTCCCGGCACCGCTGACGCTCGCGCGGCGGGCCGGACCCGCCGCGGGTGTCGCCCCGCCGTAACCGGAGCAGCGCCCCGGTCCCGAACATCCGATACCTGCCCTTCCATGGCTGCGCGGCGGTGTGTTCCGGGTCGCGTTCCGGGGCGGAATGGGCACCGGTGTTGGCGGGTTGGTGGTTACATGCGGGTGTTTGGCGGGCGGGCCCGGGCCGGGCTGATGCGGTTGGACGACGTGCTGACCGCGCTGGGCCCCGACGGCGTGATGGAGCAGCGGGTGGCCGACGTGCCGCTGACCCAGGTGGTCGGCACGGTCGACCGGGCCAACGACTTCGACGAGGAGTTCCGGCTGGTCAGCAGCCACCTGCAGCGGCGCTGGCGGAGCCTCGCCGACGCCATGGCGACCGGCGTGGAGCCGCCGCCGGTCGAGCTGATCCAGCTCGGCGAGCTGTACTTCGTGGCCGACGGGCACCACCGGGTCTCGGTGGCCCGCGAGCTGGGCCGGCTGGTGATCACCGCCCGGATCCGCCGGATCTGCACCATCGCGTACGGGATGGCCTGCCTGCGCGCCGCCGACCTGGCGAGCAAGCGGGCGGAGCTTGCGTTCCTGCGCCGGATCCCGCTGCCGCAGCCGGTACGCACCCAGCTGTGGCTGGACACCCCGGCGGAGTGGCTGCGGCTGGCCGACGCCGCGCAGTCCTGGGCGCTGGATCGCACGCTGGCCGGTCGACCGCCGGCCGACCGGCAGGAACTGGCCGCGGACTGGTGGGCCGAGGAGGTCGCCCCGGTGTTGGAGCGGCTGCGCGCCGCCGGGTACGGGCTGGACCTGCGCGACGTCCAGCTGTACGCGACGGCGCTGGCGCTGCGGGACCGCCGGGGCGCCGCGGCCTGGCCGGCCGACCTCGCCGAGCTCTGGCCGGCCCCGCGGCGTACCCGCTTGTTCCGCTGACCTCGGCGGCCCCGAGAACCGCCCGATCGCCGCCCGCCGGCGGCTCAGACGAGCCGCTTGCCGGTGTACGCGTCGTAGACGGCGCGCTCGCCCAGCGGGCTCGCCAACCGCAGGGTCGCGGTGTGGTCGCAGTGGGCCCGGCAGAGGATCGGGGTGTGCGCGCAGGTGACCCGGCCGGGCGCGGCGGTGCTGTCCTGCGACATCCAGACCGCGAACTGACCGCTCACGAGCGTGTGGTGGCCGCGCCACTGCTCCCCGCAGGACTGGTTGCTCTGCCAGTACGTGAGGGTCAGGGTGCGCCGGTCCGACGAGACGACGGCCTTGGTCACCGAGACGCCCTTGTGCTGGGCCCGGATGCTCGACGGCGGCTTGTCCCCGAAGGGCGGCGGCGTCGGCGTCGACCGCGGCATGCCGCTCTGCGCCGAACCCCGACTCGGCTGCGCTGCCCGGGACCTGCTCGGGCGCGCACTCGGTCCTGGCGACCGTGAACCGGCGGTCGGGGTCGCGCTCGCGGAGACCTCGGTACTCGCGTCGGACGCCGGTCGCGCGGCATCGGTGCCCTGCTGACAGCCGGCCAGCCCGACCGCACCTGCCACCAGCACGGCCACGGAAAGTCCACGCAGGACTCGGTGCATCGTGTGTACTCCCATCGGTTCCTCGTCGTCGTGCGACTGCCCACCGAACCGCATCGGCGGTGGGCAGCTCGAAACGTAACGACGGTCGCCGGTTCGCGATATGGACCAAAGTCCCGGCAATCGATTATTTGATTCCGGCGCCGATTCCCGAAATTTGACAACGGTCGGTATCGTCGAATCGCGCGAGCATAACCGCAGCTCAGCGCGGTGCGCGCCCACTTCTTGCCGCCGGTTGGCGCCGTCACCAGGTGTTGCACAACCGGTGATCGCCGACCCCGGGGGCGGCGATCGAAACCATTCCGGCACCCGGCGAGAATGCCGATGGAAACGATACCGTCCATCGGCTCCGACCGTCGGTTTGCATCGGCTGCATATCCTCGCGACGCGGCGCGACCACGAGGTGGGGGAGGTCGGGTGAGTCCATCGAGCCGGCGCGGACGCCGCTCCGACCCACCCGTGGACGACACCCCGCTGGATGCTCCGACGATCGACGTCGAGGCGCGCACCGGTTTCCTGCTCCGGCACGGCCGGGAGTTCGCCGGCGAGCGCTCGGTGCCGACCGGTTCGGCCATGGTCGCCGCGCTGGCCCGGCTCGGCGTCCGATCGTCCAACGCCGACGTGTCGCACTGGGAGAAGGGCGTCACGCCCGCATCGGCGACGGTCATCGAGGCGTACGAGCAGATCACCGGCGCACCGCCCGGCCTGCTGCGCGGCATCATCGACACGCTGCGCCGCTGTTACCGCGGTGGGCGGCTGCCGCCGCGCCGCGTCGACCGGCGCCGGCTCGACCTCGCCGAGGTGACCGCGCGCTGCGAGGTGGTACTGCGGGGCAGCCCGCGCGGCATCGACTGGCTGCACTTCGCCGACCTGCTCAACGAGGAACGCGTGGTGCTGCCGGCCTTCCTGGTGGACGAGCCGACGACGCGGCTGGTCTCGGAGATGAGCCGGTCGGTCGCGGCCGCGTACCTGACCCGCTACGAGGCGCTCGCCAGCATCCTGGACAGCCCGTACGGCGCTCGCGCGCAGACGTTCGTGCAGGACGCCGTGCTGGACGAACGGACCCAGGTGCTGCTCGACCCGATCTGCGTGCTCGCCGAGACGCCGGTCCCGGACCGCATCGGCTGGCTCGCCGAGCTGCTCGCCGACCCGCGACCCAAGGTCGTGCTCGGCGCCGCGTACGCGCTCGACGTCGCGTGCGAGACCGGCCGGCTGCCGGAGCAGACGCTCGACACGGTCGCCGCACGGGTGCTCGACGCGTACCTCGCCGCCGCGGAGGACCGCACCCGGGACGCGCTGGTCGCGGTGATCCGATCGCTGCCGGCGGCGCGCACCACGCAGCTGCTGGACCGGCTCGACCAGCGCGCGCGGGAACAGCTCCGCGCCGTCGAGGCGCCCGTGGACACCGACCACCGGGCCGCGCTGTGCACGGTCGCCGCCCGCGCCCAGCGGCGGGTGGTCGAGGCGATCGGCGCCGACCGGGAGCAACCGATGCTGACCCGGCTGCTGTACGAGGCGCTGTTCGAGCCGCGGCCCACCCGCCGGTTCCATGCCGTCTCGGTGCTGCAGGCGGTGCCCTACGTGCGGCAGGTGGTCGAGGTCGTGACGCGGCTGGCGCACGCGGCGCGCGACGACGAGGTGCGCCGGGCGGCGGTCCGGGCGGTCCTCAACCTCGGACACCTCCGGTCGCCCGACACGGTGCTGCGACTGGTCCGGTCCGACGACGAGCAGATGCGGCGGGCCGGTCTGGTGGCGAGCGCGCACTGCCAGCTCCCGCTCGACCGCGAACTGCTGGCCCCGCTGATCGCGGCGGACGGTCCGCTGCGCAGCACCGCGACCTACGCGGCGGGGATGACCGGCCATCCGCTCGTCGCCGAGCTGGCCGCGGACCCGGCCGCCGACCCGGCGGTACGGACGGCCGCGCAGTGGTGGCGACGCGCCGGCACCGCCGTCCTGGACTGACCGGCCCGGCCGGGGCGTCAGGGGCGCAGGCGTTCCTGCAGCCTGGCGTCCTTGTCGGCGACCATCCGCTCCAGGTCACGCTGGAACGCGACGATCCGGTCCCGCAGCGCGGCGTCGGACGCGGCCAGGATGCGTACCGCGAGCAGGCCGGCGTTGCGGGCGCCGCCGACCGAGACGGTCGCCACCGGGATGCCCGCCGGCATCTGCACGATCGACAGCAGCGAGTCGAGCCCGTCCAGGTGCTTGAGCGGCACCGGTACCCCGATCACCGGCAGCGACGTCGCCGAGGCGACCATGCCCGGCAGGTGCGCCGCGCCGCCGGCGCCGGCGATGATCACCCGCAGGCCGCGGTCGGCGGCCTGCCGCGCGTAGTCGAGCATCAGCGCCGGGGTGCGGTGCGCCGAGACCACCCGTACCTCGAAGTCGACGTCGAACTCGGCCAGCGCGTCGCCGGCCGCCTGCATCGTCGGCCAGTCCGAGTCGCTGCCCATGATCACGCCGACCGTCGGTGCCTGCTCCGCCACGAGTACCTCGCCTGTCGTCGGTCCGGCGGACGCTCGCCGCCGGAGTCTCGGCCATACCGCCGTCCCGCGGCGGCCGTCCGGGGTCGGCGGGCGTCCCGCCGGTCGTCCCGGAGACCGTGGGGGGGCCTTCGATCGAGCGAGCCGATCAGGAGGTTCCCCGCCAGTCTCTCAACTGCCGTCGCGCAGCCAGGCCGCGGCGCGCGCGGCCCGGTCGCGGACCGCGGCCAGGTCGTCACCGAGCACCGTGACGTGGCCGATCTTGCGGCCCGGCCGCACCTGCTTGCCGTACAGGTGGACCTTCGCGTCGGGCAGCTCGGCCATCAGGTGGTGCAGCCGCTCGTCGATGCCCATCCCGCCGGGCTCGCCGCCGAGCACGTTGGCCATCACCACCCACGGCGCGGTCAGCCCGGTGGCGCCGAGCGGGTAGTCCAGCACCGCCCGCAGGTGCTGCTCGAACTGCGAGGTACGGGCGCCCTCGATGGTCCAGTGCGCCGAGTTGTGCGGCCGCATCGCGAGCTCGTTGACGACCAGCCCGCCGTCCGCCTCGTCCCCGGAACCGGTCTCGAACAGTTCGACCGCGAGCACGCCGACCACGCCCAGCTCGTTCGCGATCCGGATGGCCAGTTGCTGCGCCTCGATCGCGCGCTGCTCGGGCAGCCCCGGCGCCGGCGCGATCACCTCCACGCAGATCCCGTCCAGCTGCACCGTCTCGACCACCGGGTACGCGGCGACCTGCCCGAACGGTGACCGGGCCACCACCGCGGCCAGCTCCCGGCGCAGCGCGACCCGCTCCTCGACGATCAGCGGCGTACCGGCGGCGCGCAACTGCGTGACCAGCCGCTGCCCCTCGTCGGCCGAGCCGACCAGCCAGACGCCCTTCCCGTCGTACCCGCCGCGGGCGGCCTTGAGCACCACCGGCCAGCTGCCGCCGGCGAACGCGTCGAGGTCGGCCGGCGTGTCGACCGGCGCCCAGCGCGGGCACGGCGCCCCGAGCTTGCCCAGCCGCTCCCGCATCACCTGCTTGTCCTGCGCGCAGATCAGCGCGTCCGGGCCGGGGAACACCGTGTGCCCCTCGGCGAGCAGGGCGCGGATGTGCTCGGTCGGTACGTGCTCGTGGTCGAACGTGACCACGTCGGCGCCGGCCGCCAGCTCGCGCAGCGCGGCCAGATCGGTGTGTGACCCGATCAGTACGTCGCTGGCGACGAGCGCGGCGCCGTCGTCGGCGTCGGCCGCGAGGATCCGCAGGGACTGGCCGAGGGGGATCGCGGCCTGGTGGGTCATCCGGGCGAGCTGCCCGGCCCCGACCATGCCGACCACGGGGAGGTTGGTGCGCGTGTCCATCGCGCCCAGCCTATGGGCCCCGCCGTACCGGCCGGTCGGCGGCTCCGGCGGCCGCCGGGTATGTCCCCGGCTCTGCCCCGGGGTACGGATCGGCGCCGACCGCGGTGCCCGCCGGTCGGCGCCGGGAACCGCCGTCAGTCGGCGAGGGTGGCGATGCCCTGCGCCCAGCGGAAGTACTTGTTGGTGCCGAGGTCACGCACCGTCTTGATGTTGAACGCCTTGCCGAGCAGTTCGGCGTCGGAGTCGCTGACGCCCTGCAACGCCGCCACCGGTGCGTCCGCGATCTCCTGGACGCTCTTGTTCTCCCACGCCTTGTCGAGCTTGCTCTCCATACCAGCCATGACCGGTCCCCCCGTCGACGAACCCTCCGCACGAACGCTAGGACCGATCGGGCCGCGGTATCCGGCGTTTGCCCAGATCGGATCGGTTCCGGGTGGTGTGGGGCAGCCACCGGCCACCCCACACCACCCACCCCCGCCCCCAGGGGTCGAACAACGTCATTCGCCGAGTTCGGTCAGCAGTTCGGCGAGGCCCACCACCCGCTCGGGCAACTCGGCCGTGGTCACCCGGACCGGGGCGATGCCGGGCCGACCGGCCAGCACACCGCGCAGCCGGTGCACCGGGTCGGGCAGCCGCTGGTCGACGATCGCGACCGCGCGATCCGGCGCGACCGCGGCGAGCGTCTCGCCACCCGGGAACGCCTCCCGCAGCGCCTCGGCGACCGCCACCCGGCGCAGCAGCAGCCGCCAGCCGGGCCGCCCCTCCGGCCGGCTCGCCGCCCCCAGCGTCACGACCACCAGCCGGTACCGGTCGGGTACCCGCTCGCCGGTCTGCTCGGCGGCGCGGTACAGCTCGGTGAGCCGGGCGCGCAGGTAGCCGCGGCTGGCCAGTTCGGTGAGCGGGTCGACGCAGCCCGCGTCGGCCACCACCCGCAGCCAGACGTCCGCCCAGGCCTCCACGAACGCCCGTACCGCCGGCAGCGGTGGCGTGCCGACCGGCAGCGTGCGGTACAGCGCGGCCAGGTCGTCGAGCGCCTCGGCGAGGCCGACACCCGCCTCGGCGCGCGCCTGCCCGAGCCCGGCGCATGCCGGTACCGCCGCGCCGAGCCGGCCCGCGGTGTCGACGAGCGGGGCCCGCCCCGGGCCGGGCGCGAACGTGGTGCTGGCCCGGCTCAGCGCCGCGGCCAGCACGTCGACCTCCGGTACCCACCAGTCGTGCGGGCGACTCCAGCCGGACGCGACCGACTCGCGCCGCCAGGTCTGGCGGATCTGCTCCAGGTTGCGCCCGAAACTCCAGCTGCCCGGCACCCCGGGCACGCTGGTCAACCTGCGGTGGCTGCCTGCCACACCGTCTCCCTCGTCGACCGGCACCTGTCGGGCCACGCGGAGCGCTGCTGGCAACTGTCCGGACGACAGCCCCCCGCCGCAGCGCGCGTGGCCCCGATGGAGTGACTCCGCCGGGCCCGGTTCATGACGCGAATTTGACAGCAATTTTGGGACTGTCGTCACAGAAGGACGCAGACGGTGCGCGACCGCTCCGTCACCAAGATCGAGCTGGGCCGTTGAATCGGTAAGCGTGTTTTGTCGGTCAACGCACCGCTCCCCCCAGAGAACGGCCGGTAATGACAACCTCACCCGATCCGGGGTCGACCGCGGCGGCCTCGGTCGACCGCAGCGACGCCGAGTTGATCGCCGCGACCCGAGACGGCGACGCGGTGGCGTTCGGGCTGCTGTACCTGCGCCACGTCGACGCCGCGAAGCGCCTCGCCCGCACCCTGGTCCGCGACTCCGCGGCGGTCGACGACCTGGTCGCCGAGGCGTTCGCCAAGGTGCTGTCGACGCTGCGGGCCGGGCACGGCCCGACCGA
This sequence comes from Actinocatenispora comari, assembly GCF_017312725.1. Lineage (GTDB taxonomy): Bacteria > Actinomycetota > Actinomycetes > Mycobacteriales > Micromonosporaceae > Actinocatenispora > Actinocatenispora comari. Next base: position 144,825 of record NZ_BOPO01000002.1, read on the forward strand.
GGCGTTCCGCGCGTACCTGCTGACCAGCCTGCGCAACCTGTTCTACGACCAGGTACGCCGGGACCGGCGGCTGACGGTGACCGACGACATCGGGCAGTACGAGACCGGGGTGCCGTTCACCGACACCGCGAGCGAGGGGCTGGAGCGCAGCCTGGCCGCGCGGGCGTTCCGCCGGCTGCCGGAACGCTGGCAGACGGTCCTGTGGCACACCGAGATCGAGGGCGAGAGCCCGGCCGAGGTGGCACCGCTGCTCGGCCTGACCGCCAACGGCGTGTCCGCGCTCGCCTACCGGGCGCGGGAACGGCTCAAGCAGATGTACCTGCAGGAGCACATCGCCGGGGAGACCGACGCCGCCTGCCGGTGGGCGGCCGAGCGGCTCGGCACCCGGGTACGGGACGGGCTGTCCCGGCGGGAGCGGCACAAGGTCGACGAGCATCTCGCCGACTGCGCCAAGTGCACCCTGCTCTACACCGAGCTCGGCGAGATCAACTCCGGCCTGCGCGAGCTGATCGCACCGGTCATCGCCGGCACGACCTGGTCGGCCTACCTCGGGCTGGGCAGCGCCACCAAGGCCGCCGCCGTCGCCGGTACCGGGGTCGTGGTGTGGTTCCAGCACACCTGGCACGCGATGCTGCTGTGGCTCAAGGGCCTGTGGACGAAGATCGGCCCGCGCAACGCCGCGATCGGCGGCGGCGCCGCGGTCGCGGTCGCCGTGGTGATCGGGCTGTTGCTCACCTCGTCGTCGGCGCCACCACCGCGGCACCAGCCGCGCGCCGCCGGGTCGCAGCCGGCCGCGCCGCCCGGCGCCCCGCCCGGCGGGCAACCACCCGGGCACCAGCCGCCGGCCGCCACGCCACCGGCCCAGCACCCGACCGCCGGGCCGACCACCAGGCACCACAACCCGGCGCCGCCGAAAAAACGCCAGCCGGCCCCAGGGCAGCCGCCGTACCGGGTGACGCCGCCGAAGCTGAGCACCGGCACGCTGTCGGTCGGCGACACCGACTCGGCGCTGCCGATCACCATCAGCAACCCGGCCGGCGGTGGGGGTGGCGGCGACGGCGAGGGGTTGATCCCGCTCGCCGACCCGACGGCGCCGCCGCTGCTGCCGTCCGCGCCGCAGCCCACCGACCGGCCCACGCCGCATCCGGCACCCGGCCCGCCGGTACCGAGTGAGGCGCCGTCCGTCGGCTCGGCGGCCCCCGCACCCGCGCAGCGACCAGCCGGCGGGTACGACACCCCCGGCGGTACGCCGTCGGCCAGCGCCTCGCCGTCGCCGTCCGCGTCGCCCAGCCCGTCGGCGGCGGGCAGGCTGACCGTGACGATCACGCTGCCGGCGCCGATGACCGCCGGCAGTTCCGGCGCGGCCGGCAGCGGCTGGGACTGCACCGGTCACCAGACCACCATCACCTGCACCCACGCGCTGCTCGCGGCCGGCGCCAGCAGCACCCTCAAACCGCACGTCGACGTCGGCTCGGTGGCCGGGTTCCAGCCGGTCCGGGTGCGGGTCGCGGTACCCGGGCAGGCGGTGTCGGAGAGCTTCCCGGTGGTGGTCGCGCCGCAACAGATGCGCACCGCGTACGCCACCACCGGGCGGGCGCAGCTGGTGTCGGCCGGCAACACGCTGATCCGCGGTACCAGCGGCGGGCTGCTGCCGATCCCGCTGCCGCTGGGGCAGCGCAAGCCGTGCGAGATCAACGACGAGTGCACGGTCGTCCCGTACCACGGCGACGGTGGCTCGTACGGGGCGAGTTCCGGCGCCCGCAGCCGCGCCCGGGTGAGCCTGCCGGCCGGCGCGCACGTCGCGTACGCGCAGCTGACCTGGGCCGGCCGCGGCAGCAAGGGCTCGCTGCCGGCCGGGGTGCGGCTGATCGACCCGTCCGGCGGCACGCACGGCGTCACCGGCGCGCAGACCGCCCTCACCGACGGCCGGCAGTACAGCGCGAACGTCACCTCGCTGCTCGCCAGCGGTGGCGGTGGCACCTGGACGTTCGCCACCGACGATCTGCTCACCGGCAGCGCGGTGGGCGGGGTGTTCGACGGGTGGAGCCTGCAGGTGGTGGTCACGCTGCCGAGCGGGCCGAACCGCAACGTCGCGGTGTTCGACGGCGCGCAGCAGATCGGGTCGCAGCTGGTGGCGCGGCTCGGCGTGGGCACCGCGGGTACCGCGCAGGTCGGTGCGACGCTGTGGGACGGCGACCGGGAGGAGGACGGCAAGCTCGGTGACGACACCCTGCGGTTCGGCTCCAGCACCGTCGCCGACGTCGGCCACAGCGCCTCGACCAGCGCACCGGAGTCGACCGCGGACCCGAGCTGGAACCTGCTCGGTACCGATGTCGCCACCCGCGCCACCTCGGTGTCCGGCGACGGCCAGCTCACCTTCAGCACCGGCGGCCAGGACAAGTACTACGTGGGCGCCCTCGCCATCGCCGGCCCCGCCGGCTGACCGGCCCGCCGGCGACGCCCGTGCCACCCGGACGCCGGCGAGCCGGCCCGCCGGTCGTTCGGCGGGCCGGCTCGGCTGGTCGACCGGCGACCCGGACCCGACGGCCGGATGGGTACAGCCAGGTCGCCGAGGGCGGCGACACCGGCACCGAGGGCGATATCCCCTGGTCGGTCGGCCAGGCGGGTGAACGCTGCCGCGGTGTGGCGGCACGATTCCCGTGCTCGCGGCGGGGCGGCCCGGGCCGGTCGGTACTCTCGGCCGGGTGGCGGAGTCGCGAGCGGAGAGCGCGGCCGCAGCCCCGGGTGTCGGCGGGCTGCGCGGCCTGTATGCCCGGTTCCGCCAGCTGATCCACGAGGTCGCCAAGTTCGGCATCGTCGGCGGGATCAACTTCTTCGTCGACATCGGCATCTACAACGTGTGCGAGTCGCTGCTCGGGCTCGGTCCGCTGACCTCCAAGACGATCTCGGTGACCGTGGCGGCCACCCTCGCGTTCGTCGGCAACCGGTACTGGACGTGGCGCAACCGGCCGCGCACCAACCTGGCCCGGGAGTACTTCCTCTACTTCGTGATGAACGCGGTCGGGTTGCTGATCTCCCTGCTGTGCCTGGGATTCAGCTACTACGTGCTCGGCGAGCAGTGGCCGGCGGTGTTCCAGACCACGCTGGCGAACAACATCTCCGGCTCGATCGTGGGAACCGCGCTCGGTACGCTGTTCCGGTTCTTCGCCTACCGCAAGTGGGTGTTCCTGCCGGCGGAGGATCCGGGCGTCGACCCGGCGACGGGCCTGCCGGAGCCGGCCGACGGCGACCGGCCCTAGGGCACGGCCCCAGGCCAACCGTTCGGAGTGGCAGTGACCGCAGCGCGTTCCGGCACCGGCGAGGTGCCACAGTGGTACTACGAGGACCTGGCTCCGGGCCGGAGCTTCGACCTCGGCGAGACCGTCGTGGACGGCACCGAGATGCTGGCGTTCGCGCAGCGCTTCGACCCGCAGTGGTACCACGTGGACGAGCGGCTCGCCGCCGACAGCGAGTACGGCGGGCTGATCGCGAGCGGCTGGTTCACCGCCTCGCTGTTCATGCGCGGCTACGTCGACCGGGTGCTGTCCCGCGCCGCGGCCGCGGCCTCGCCGGGGCTGGAGGAGCTGCGCTGGAAGGCACCGGTACGCGCCGGCGACACGCTCACCGGTCAGCTGCACGTGCTGGACCGCGCGCCGTCGGCGACCCGTCCCGGCCTGGGTACCGTCCACCTGGCCGGCTCCCTGTCCCGCCGCGGCGCCGACGGCGAGGTCCCCGTCCTGCAACTGCGCTTTCGCGGCTGGTTCGCCCGCCGCCCCACCTGACCCCGATCCCCCGGGTCGGCGGGTTCTGCCCGGCCCCGGGCCCCGGACCGACGCGAGCGGCGCGCGCATAGGGTGAACGGATGGCAGTGGGGGATGCGGAGTTGGCGGTGTCGGCGGCTCGGGCCGGCGCCGCGATCGTCCGCGAGCGGTACGGGACGGCGCTGGCCCGGCAGGACAAGGGCGGCGGCGACTTCGCGACGGCCGCCGATCTCGACGCGGAGCGGGCGATCCTGGCCGTACTGCGGGACGCCCGGCCGACCGACGCGGTGACCGGTGAGGAGTACGGCGACAGCGGCCCGGCCGACGCCGACCGCCGCTGGCTGGTGGATCCGTTGTGCGGCACGCTGAACTACGCCGCCGGCACGATGCTGGTCGCGGTGAACGTCGCGTTGCGGGCGGCGGGCGGGACGGTCGCGGCGGTGGCCGACCCGTTCACCGACGAGGTGTTCTGGACCGACGGCAGCCGCGCCGCGGTGCGCCGGGCCGGCGGTGACGAACCGCTCGTCCCGTCCGGCGCCTCCCGGCTGGTGGACGTCAACCTCGATCCGCCGTTCCCGAACGGGGCGCGGTTCCGCGCCGTCCGGCTGCTCGCCGATGCCGGTTTCGCCGACCGGTTCCGCCCGCGGGTGCTGTCCACCAGCCTGCCGCTGACCTGGGTCGCCGCCGGCCGGCGCGCCGCGTACGTCACCGACGGGGCGCTGGCGCTCGGGGTGCACGGCGCCGCCGGGGCGGCGCTCTGCCGGGCGGCCGGCTGCGTGGTCACCGAGCTGGACGGGGCGCCGCTCGGCAGCGGCATCGGCGGCCTGGTCGCCGCCGCGGACGCCGACACGCACGCGGCCCTGATCGACCTGATCGCCCGCCAACTCGCCGACGCCTGACGCCCGCGCGAGGGCGCCGGCGTCGGTTCGACGGCTGGCGGTCAGGCGCCGGCGCGGCTGTCGTCCTGCTCGACCAGCTGGTAGAGGGTGCCGTGGGTGCGCTCGACGTGCGGCACGTCCTTGAGCACGATCTGCCCGTGCTCGCCGGCCGACTCGATCACCAGGGTGCCGCAGCCGAGCATCCGCTCGAAGAGGTTGTGCTGGAACGACACGTCGTTGATCCGATCGAGCGGGATGTCCCGGCCCTTGCGCGAGATCACGCCGGAACGCAGCAGGATCCGGTGCGTGGTGAACACGTAGTGGGTGGTGGCCCAGCCGATCAGCCGCCGCAGCGGGTAGATGATCAGCAGCAGCAGCGCGACGCCGAGGATGACGTACCGCACGATCTGCCACGGCGTGAACACCACGCCGGCGATCGCCGCGGCCACCACCAGCAGCGTGAACAGGAACGCGCCGACCAGCCGCTTCCAGTGCGGGTGCAGGCTCAGCGCGACCCGCTCCTCGGCGACGAGCAAGTTCTCCGGGAAACCCACGACGACCTCCTGCAGCACCGACCGATTCCCCGGCAATCTAGTCGACTCGTGCCAGTACCGCCCGGCCGGCGCCGCCGTCCGGTCAGCGCACCCGGAGCTGGTCGCGGTCGGTGAGCTGCACGACGACGTCGACGTCGGTCGGCGCCAGCCCGGTCGTCTCGGTGAACCGGGCCAGGCTCTCGGACACGTACGCCTGCACGTGCGGCACGTCGGCACCGGCGCGCAGCTCCAGCCGGGCGTACACCCGGGGGTCGGCGGCGTCGCCGGCGAGCAGCACGCTGACCCGCCGTACCTTCGGATGCCGGGCCAGGTCGCGCTCGATGCCGTGCACCAGCGCCGCCGCCCGCACCCGGGTACGCCCCGGGCCGGCGGCGGGCCCCGGCTCGGCGTCGCCCGCGGAGCCCGCACCGGCCACGGAGTCCGCACCGCCCGCGGAGTCCGGACCGGCCGCGGCGCTTCGCGGCGGGGCGGCGTGGCCGCCGGTCAGCGCGGGGTCGGTGAGCAGCAGGTCGGGCATCGGACGGCCCCGGCCGGAGACGAACTGGGCGCGGGCCAGCAGTACGCCGAGCGCGGCGAGCAGCACGCCGACCGCGGCGGCGACGATCCACGCCAGGGTCCCCCAGTCGTGCCAGCGGTCCCGCACCTGGTCCGGCAGCAGCCGGGTGGCCGGGTCGACGGCCGGAATCAGCCCGAAGCCGGCGAGTCCGACGGCGAGCCCGGCGAGCAGCAGCACCGCGCCGAGGATCACGAACAGGATCCGGTTGCCGCGGTCCATCAGGCCACCCGCCGGGGTCGGCGCATCGACACCCGCAGCTTGACCGGCAGCGGCGCGGCGATCCGGTCCAGCTGACCGGCCACCACCTCGCGCACCTGCGGACGCGAGTCGGCGCGGCCGCGCGGGCTGACGGTCAACCGCCAGCGGGATCGCTTGCCGCGCAACCGGGCCGTGGTCTCGGTGACCCCGGCGACGGCGTCGACCGCGGCGCACACCTCGCGCTCCACCGACCGCCGGTACACCGACCAGTGCACCGGTTCCGCCCCGGACCGGCGGCGGATCACGAGCAGCCGCGGCGCCCACGGCCGGAGCTGCACGAACAGCAGCAGCAGGCCGAGCGCGGCGACGGCCAGGGCGATGCCCGGCACGATCGGATCGCCGAGCGTGGTGCGCTGCAGCGGCGCCAGCCAGGTGTCGAACCGCACGAGCCACGGCGGGTGACCGACGGCGGCGAGTACCGCCTCGACCGCGAGCAGCAGGCCGCCGGCCAGCAGCACCAGCCCGAGCAGCAGCGCCAGCAGCCGGTTGACCAGCCGCATCACGACGCCCCGGTACCGAACGGGCCGGAGCGCAGCGCGCTGTCCTCCACGTCCTCGACGACGACCTCGACCCGGCGCTCGTCGTCGGCGCCGGACAGCACCGCGCCGACGGCCTGCACCACGCCGGTGATCACCGGCTCCAGCGGGAAACGGTCGATCGCGATGTGTACCGACACCGCGGTGGCGCCGAGCCGCACGCCGGTCACGGTGCCGCCGGGTACGTGCGTGACCGCCGGGATCAGCCCGCCGGCGACCAGCCGCGACACCCCCGGCGTCGAACCGGCCGCGGCGGCGACGGCGCGGGCCAACCCGACCCGGTCCGAACCGCCCACCTCACTGCACCCGTGACTGGCTGGGCTCGCCGCTGTCCTGGCCCTCGACGTAGATGTCGTCGACGTTGATGTTCACCTCGACCACGCGCAGCCCGGTCATCCCCTCGACCCGTTCGATCACGTTGCTGCGCACCGCCTCGGTCACCTCGACGATGTTCTGCCCGTACCAGGTGACCACGTCCAGGTCGACCGCGGTCTCCCGCTCGCCGACCTCCACCGACACGCCCTGCGCGACGGTGTCGATGTCGGTGCTGCCGGGTACCAGCGAGCGCAGCTGCCCCATCCGGCGGGCGAACCCGGTACCCATCGAGTAGACGCCGGGGATCTCCCGGGCGGCCAGGCCGGCGATCTTCGCGACCACCGCGTCCGCGATCCGGGTCTGGCCGTGCTCGGTGGTCAGCGCGGCGTGGCTGGGTGGCGCGCCGGGTGCCGGTCCGGTACGCCGTGGCGCACCCGATCCGGTGCCGCCGGTACCGTCCCGTTCCGTCGCCGCGGCCGACGAACTGCTCGACATCACCAGACCCCTTCCTCGTGTCTGCCGGACCCCCGGCCGTCAGCTCTGCCGGGCCGCCGGCCGTCAGCGTTGTCGTTTCGACGAGCCGAACCGGTCGGTCAGGTCGCCCAGGCTGATGTCGCCCTCCAGTACCCGCACGATCGCGTAGCCGACGAGCCCGGCGGCCACGCCGCCGACCGCGACCAGGAAACCGGCGCTCGCCCACAGCCAGGCGATCAGCAGCCCGACCAGGAAGGCGTACTGCCGGTGGGACATCGCTCCTCCTCGCCGCCGCGACCCGGCCGTTGCCAGCGCCACGGCAGGTTGTTACCAGCGTGGTCCATTTCCGCTGGCAGCGCGGCCGATTCCGGCAAATGCCAGCCGAGCCGGCGGTCCGGCGGCCGGCGAGCTGCCGAGGCGGCGTCCGGCGGCGCCGGGGGCGACCTGCCAGAGCCGGTGCCCGGGGCGGCCTGCCGGGGCGGGGTCAGGAGGTGGCGGGGCGGACGTGGGTGACGTCGCCGGCGGCCAGCGGGACCGGGCGGCCGCCGGCCGGGGTGACGATCAGCCGGCCGTCGTCGTCGACGTCGGTGGCGCGGCCGACCAGGGTGCCGCCGTCCGGCAGCTCGACCCGCACCTCGCTGCCGAGCGTGCCGCTGACCCGCCGGTACGCGGCGGCGAGGCCGCTGCCGACCGGATCACCGCCGGCCGCCCGGTACCGCCCGTACCAGTCGGCCAGGCCGCGCAGCAGCGCCCGCAGCAGCGGATCGCGGTCGGTGCAGGTACCGCCGGCGAGGGCGAGCGACGTCGCGTCGGCGCGGGGCAGCTCGTCCGCGCGCAGCGTCACGTTCAGCCCGACCCCGAGCACCACCGCGGGGGCGGAACCGTCCGGGTCGGGCACCATCTCGGCGAGGATGCCGGCGCACTTGCCCGTCGCCGGCTCTCCTGCCGGCCCGACGAGCAGGTCGTTCGGCCACTTCACCGCGGCGGACACCGCGGCGAGCCGGTGCACCGCGTCGCGCAGCGCGACCGCGGCCAGCAGGGTGAGCCACCCGTACCGGGCCGGAGGCACCGGACGGTGCCCGTCCGGATCGGCGCGGCCGGGCCGCAGCAGCACGCTGACGTGCAGCCCGGCCCGCGGCGGCGAGGTCCACGTGCGCCCCAGCCGGCCCTTGCCCGCGACCTGCTGCTCGGCGACCAGTACCAGCCCCTCCGCCGCACCGTCGGCCGCGGCCGCGGCGACGTCGGTGTTGGTCGAGCCGGTGCTCGGCACCACCCGTACCTCGGTCCACAGCTCGCCGGGGTGCACCAGCGCCCGCGTCAACGCCCCCGCCGACAGCGGCGGCCGGCCCAGATCCGAGTACGCCGAACTCATCGGCCCAGGCTACGACCCGCGGTACGGCCCGCTCCCGCCAGCCGGCCCGCCGCCCTCGTGCGGCGGCGTCGCACCGTGCGGCAGCCCGGCGAGGATCGCGTCGAGTTCGAACCACTCGTCGCTGTCCGGGCCCACCCGGCCCCTCAGGTCGGCCAGTTGCCTCACCAGCTCGGGCGGGACGGGCGACCGCGGGTCCCACCGGTCGATCACCCGGCCGACCGCCCGAACCGCCCAGTACCGGTTGAACGCCACCGATTCGACCGTCGACGCCACGGTCAGCGGGGCGAGCAACTCGGCACGGGGCCGGCCGTAGCCGGCGGCGTAGCCGGCGAGCCGCCAGCCCGGATCCGGCGACCTCATCGCGATCACCGGCTCGAACGACGGGTCGGCCGCCGTTTCGACGATCAGCCGGCCGCACAGCTCCGTCAGCAGCGAGGTACGGCGGGGCCCGCTCGGCCAGTCGGCCCGGATCCGGCCGTACTCGGCGACCAGCTCGGCGACCGCCGAGCTGGTCGCGGCCCACGTCTCTGCCGGCGTCGACTCCGCCGCCCACGACTCAGCCGGCGTCGACTCCGCCGCCCACGACTCAGCCGGCGTCGACTCCGCCGCCCACGACTCAGCCGGCGTCGACTCCGCCGGCCACGACTCGGCCGGCCACGGCTCCCTCGGCGGTGCCGTCACCGGCGTTGAATCAGCCGGCGATGACTCCTCCGACGTTGCCTCCACCGGCGTTGTTTCCGCCGGCCACGACGGTGGCCCGACCCGATCGGGGAGCGGGAGGACCGGCTCGGTTGCGTCCACCGGCTCGACCCGCTCGTCGGCTCGACCGACGTCGGCCCCGGCGTCGGTGACCGCGCCCTCGCCGACTGCCCCAGCTCCGTCGGCCCCGGCGCCGGTGGCGCCAACGTGGTCGGTCCCGGCGGCGTCGGATTCGGCGGGTTCGCTGGTCTCGGCCCCGTCGGCGGCGATCTCGTCATCGGTGTGCGCGCGGGCGCCGACGGCGGCGTCGACCTCGGGGTACCGGGTGGGCTGCTGGGGGACGCCCGTGGCGGGGCGGCCGAAGTCGCCACGTGACTCGACGAGGGACGCCGCGCCCGTCTGTTCGATCCCCCACGGCGGCGGCGGGCCCGGGTCCGGGCGGCCGAACGGCTCTCGGCGTGGCCAGGCGGTCATCGGGTCACCGATGTCCGGCCAGGCGGGTCCGCGGTCGGCGACCGGCGCCGGCTCGAACGGCGCCGGCACGCCGGTCTCGGCCGGGATCGGCGACGGGCGGCTGTCGGTACCGCAGTCGCCGCAGAACCGGCCGGTCAATCGGTGACCGCAGCCGACGCAGAAGGGATGGCCGGGCAGCCCGGCGGAACCCTCGGCCGCGACGGGTGCGACCGCAACCACCGGCGCGAACGGGGCCGGCGGCGCGAACGGGGCCGGCGGTGCGAACGGGGCCGGCGGTGCCGGTAGCCGGTGGGGGGACCGGGCCGCCCGGGCGGTGGCCGCGCCCATCGCGGCCTCGGCCGTGTGCTCGTTGCGTTCGACGCGTTGCTCCAGCCGCCGGAACTGGACCTTCACGCCGCCGGGCAGCTCGGCCGAGTCGAGCACCAGCCCGAGCCCGGGCAACGCGACGAGCACCAGCAGCACCAGCGTGATCGCGTCGACCCGGGTCGGCCACAGCAGATGGATCACGAGCAGCGCCGCGGCGATTCCGGACAGGCCGATGAGCATCACCCAGCCGAGCCGCCGCCGCGCGCTGCCAGTCCTTCCGGCCACCTCGCCACCTTCCGGTCCGAATCGGGCCAGCGTACCCAGCCGAGCCGCACCGGCACCGCTGCGTCCACCCGCCGATCACGAAGCGACGCGGACGGGGCGGCGCGGAGGGGCCGGAGTCCTCGATCGGGGACCGGGACGGGTCCTCGATCGAGGGGCGGCGTCAGTCGAGGAGTTCGACGTGGCCGTCGGTGCCGTGTACCCGGATGCGCTGGCCGTCGCGGATCAGCCGGGTGGCGTTCTCCACCCCGACGACCGCGGGCAGGCCGTACTCGCGGGCGATCACGGCGCCGTGCGTCATCAGCCCGCCGACCTCGGTCACCAGGCCGCCGATCCCGACGAACACCGGTACCCAGCTGGGATCGGTGAACGTGGTGACCAGGATGTCGCCCGGGTCGAGGTCGGCCCGCGCCATGTCGAGCACCACCCGGGCCCGCCCCTCGACGGTGCCGGCCGAGACCGCGGTACCGGCGAGCGCGCCGGCCGGCAGGTCGTCCCGGCGATAGGCCCCGGTGACGGCTTCGCCGTCGGAGGTGAGCACCCGCGGCGGCGTGAGCGCCTGGTACGTCAGGAAGTCCGCCTTGCGCCGCCGGATCAGCTCCGCATCGAGGCGCCCGGTGCGTACCGCGTCCTGGAACTCGGCGAGGGTGAGGTAGTGCGCGTCCTCGGCGTCGGCCAGCACGCCGGCCTCGACGAGACGCCGGGCCTCGCGCATCATGGCCTGCTTGTACAGCTGGTAGCGGCTGATCATCGCGTACTTCGGGTACTCGCGGTAGCCGGCGAACGTGCGCACCCGGTCGATCATCCGTTTCGTCTCGGCGGCCTTCCCGGCGCCGTCCGGTAGCGCGCGCAGCCGGGCCAGCACGTCCCGCTCGAACTCCCGCGCCTCCCGCCGGCCCTGCTCGAACCGCAGCGTGCCGGCACCCGGCCCGAACCCCTTGACGTTGCCGAGGATCGCGGCGAGCAACATGCTCGGCCGCTCGCTCCAGCGCGGCCGGGTGATGTCGACCTCGGCCGGGCAGCGCATCCCGTACCGGTCGAGGAAGCCACGGATCGCGTCGCGCGCCTCGCGGCCGCCGGGCAACTGCGGCAGCTTCGCCAGGAAGTCGTCGTCCCCGGCCTGCTCCAGGTACGCCACCACCTCCGGATGGGGGCGGATCGCATCGGCGACGTCGAGCAACGCCAGCCCCATCTCGGCGGTCACGTTGCCGGGCACCGACTGGCTGACGGTGTCCGCCGCGTTCGTGACGCCGAGCCATTCGGCCAGGTGGTCGTTGAGCCACCAGGCGGCGTCCATCCCGGCCATGATCGCCTGGTGACTGCGCGGGCCGAACAGCGTCGGCTTCAGCCCGTCCGCCAGGTCGGCCACGATGAAGTCGAACAGCTCCGCCCCGCTGTGCGTACCGATGTCGCGGCGCAGCGCCTCGATCGACTCGCTGCTGCGCGCGACGAGCTCGGCCACGATCGCGGGATCGGTCGGCAGCGGCTCCGGCCCGGCCGGTGCCGGCGCCGCCGCACCGCTCGGCGGGGCCGCGGGGGGCGCCGGGACGAGGTCTCCCCGGCCCAGGATCGTGCGCAGCGCGTCGCCGGTCAGCGGGTCGTTCCGGGTCACCATCGCCAGCCAGGGGCCGGGCGGCGCCGCGAGCAGCTTCGTGGCGTCGACGAACAGCCGGCCGCCGGCCTCGTGCATCGGCCCGGCCGCGGTCGCCTGCCACATCGAGATGCCCAGCGGCTTCCAGGCGTCGGTCATCATCTGCTGGTGGCCGACGGACAGGAACACGTGGTACGCGCCGTCGTCGGCCACCGCCGGCACCGGGTACAGCGTGGTGATGGGCCGGCTCTGCACGATCTGGAACTCCCCCTCGGCACCGCCGACCGAGCCGGAACCGTCGGCTCCGCCGACCGAGCCGGAGTTGTCGGCTCCGCCGACCGAGCCGGAACCGTCGGTCGGGTCGGGAGCGTCGGTCAGGCACCATTCGATGTCCTGCGGGCGGCCGAAGTGCGCCTCGATCCGCCGGCCCAGCCGGGCCAGCCGCAGCACCTGCTCGTCGGTCAGTACCGGTTGCCGCCGCAGGTCCGGTTCGACCGGCCGCTGCTCGGTGCCGCCGCCCGGCGCGGCGCGCAGCGCGTGCTGCTTGACGGCGACGACCCGGTCGAGCACGGCGTCGTCACGCACCGTGTACGAGTCGGCGTTCGCCTGTCCGGACACCAGCGCCTCGCCGAGCCCGGGGACGGCCTCGACGCAGGTGAGCTTCCGGTTGCCGGTGACCGGATCGGCGGTGAACAGCACCCCGGCCGCCCGCGGGACGACCATCCGCTGCACGACGACCGCCATCCGTACCGCCCGGTGCCCGAACCCGTTGCGCAGCCGGTAGGTGACCGCGCGCTCGGTGAACAGGGACGCCCAGCACCGGGCGACGTGCCGACACACGTCCGGTCCCGGCACGTTCAGGTAGCTGTCCTGCTGGCCGGCGAACGACGCGGTCGGCAGGTCCTCCGCGGTGGCGCTGGACCGGACGGCGTAGGCGCCGTGCGCACCGAGCCGGCCGAGCTGCTCGTCGATCGCGGCGGCCAACTCCGCCGGTACGGTGATCTCGGCCAGGGCCCGGCGGATCTCCGCGCCGAGCGTGCGAACGCCGTTCCGGTCGTCCGGGTCCAGCCCGGCCAACCGTTCGATTCGGGCCCCGATCGCCGGGGCCGTCGCCAGCACCCGGTCGAAGGCATCGGTCGTCACGCAGAAGCCGTCAGGTACGCGTACTCCGTCGATCCTGGCCAGTTCCCCCAGGTTCGCGCCCTTGCCGCCGGCCACCGCCAGCTGCGTCCGGTCGATGTCGTGAAGGCTCGACAGGTAAGCCAATTCCGCTCGCTCCTTGTTGTGTTTGCGCACGTGGCGGCCGATTATGGCGCAGAAATTGCCGCCTCATGAGCGGCCTTGATCGTGTATAAAATGAGAGTGGGGCAAGGGGCGCACCGAATTCGGGCGCCCTTCTTCTTTCCGGCACGAATCACTCCCGCTCCGCCGGCCCGGCGGGCGTCCGGCGCCTCGGCGTTAGGCTGCCCGGCGTGAGTGCAGACGTGAGTGAACCGCGGCCGGACATCCACACCACGGCGGGCAAGCTCGCCGACCTGGCCCGCCGTACCGAGGAGGCGGTGCACGCCGGTTCGGCCCGGGCGGTGGAGAAGCAGCACGCGAAGGGCAAGAAGACCGCCCGGGAGCGGATCGACATGCTGCTGGATCCGGGCTCGTTCACCGAGCTGGACGAGCTGGCCCGGCACCGCTCGGTCAACTTCGGCATCGCCGCCAACCGGCCGTACGGGGACGGCGTGGTCACCGGTTACGGCACCGTCGCCGGTCGCCCGGTCGCGGTGTTCAGCCAGGACTTCACCGTGTTCGGCGGCTCGCTCGGCGAGGTGTACGGCGAGAAGATCTGCAAGGTGATGGACCTGGCGGCCAAGACCGGGTGCCCGATCGTCGGCATCAACGACGGTGGCGGCGCGCGCATCCAGGAGGGCGTGGTCGCGCTCGGCCTGTTCGCGGAGATCTTCCGGCGCAACGTCAAGGCGTCCGGGGTGGTACCGCAGATCTCGCTGATCCTCGGCCCGGCGGCCGGCGGCGCGGTCTACTCCCCCGCGATCACCGACTTCACGGTGATGGTCGACCAGACCTCGCACATGTTCATCACCGGACCGGACGTGATCAAGACGGTGACCGGCGAGGACATCGGGTTCGAGGAGCTGGGCGGGGCGCGCACGCACAACACGAGGTCGGGCAACGCGCACTACCTGGCGTCCGACGAGCAGGACGCGATCGACTACGTCAAGCAGCTCCTGTCGTACCTGCCGAGCAACAACCTGGACGAGCCGCCGGTCGACGCGATTTCCGCCGCGGCTCCGGCGTACGCCGACGTGGTCGACCCGGCCGAGCCGACCGAGGCGGACGCGGAGCTGGACACGCTGATCCCGGACTCCGACAATCAGCCGTACGACATGCACGCGGTGATCGGGCACGTCCTCGACGACGGCGAGTTCTGCGAGGTGCAGGAGCTGTACGCGCAGAACATCGTGTGCGGTTTCGGCCGGGTCGACGGGCATCCGGTCGGGGTGGTCGCGAACCAGCCGATGCAGTTCGCCGGCTGCCTGGACATCGGCGCGTCCGAGAAGGCGGCCCGGTTCGTGCGCACCTGCGACGCGTTCAACGTGCCGATCCTGACGTTCGTCGACGTGCCGGGCTTTCTGCCCGGTACCGACCAGGAGTGGAACGGCATCATCCGCCGCGGCGCCAAGCTGATCTACGCGTACGCGGAGGCCACGGTGCCGCTGATCACGGTGATCACGCGCAAGGCGTACGGCGGGGCGTACGACGTGATGGGGTCCAAGCACCTGGGTGCGGACCTCAACTTCGCCTGGCCGACCGCGCAGATCGCGGTGATGGGCGCGCAGGGCGCGGTGAACATCCTGCACCGGCGCACCCTGGCGGCGGCCGAGGATCCGGACGCGACCCGCGCCGAGCTGGTCACCGAGTACGAGGACACCCTCTGCAACCCGTACGAGGCGGCCGAACGCGGCTACGTGGACGCGGTGATCCAGCCGTCCCGGACCCGGGTGGCGATCTCTCGCGGCCTGGCGATGCTGCGCGGCAAGCGGGAAACCAACCCGCCGCGCAAGCACGGCAACATCCCGCTGTAGCAACGGATCTGGAGTGTCCATGATGGAGGAACCGATGCTGCGGGTGGTGCGCGGCGAGCCGACCGCGGAGGAGCTCGCCGCGCTCGTCACCGCGCTCGCCACCCGCCGCCCGCCCGCCCCGCCGGTACCGCCGGCCGCGCCGTCGACCTGGCGCGACCCGGCGGCCCGGCTGGGCGTGCCGCGCCGGGGCCCGCTGGCCTGGGCCACCAGCGCCCGCCCCCGCTGACCGGGCACGAGCGCCGGAATCAGGTGCGGTGGGTGCCAGCCCGCCCGGGTAGCGCGAGCATCAGCAGGGCGGCGACCAGGTAGACGGCCATCTGGATGGGCAGCACGGTGGCGAGCGCGTCGCCGAACGTCTCCGCTGCCGATCGGGCCGGGGCGAGCGCCGCGAAGAAGACGGTGCCCAGCACGGCGACCCCGGTCGCGCCGCCGATCTGGTTGACGGTCGACAGGGCGCCGCCGGCGGCGCCCGCGTGTCGGCCGGGCACCCCGGCGAGAACGACATTCACCAGGATCGGCGCGGCCAGCCCGAGGCCGAGCCCGCCGAGCAGCAGCGCGGCGCCGAGCGGCCAGTAGCCGGGCCTCCCGCCATCCCGGACCAGCGCCCAGAGCACCGCCTGGGAGGCGGCGAGCAGCAGCGACCCGGTCACCAGCAGGCTGCGTCCCGCCCGCGCGGCGAGCCGGACGCCGACGCCCGAGGTGACGATGGACCCGATCGCGTACGGCAGGATCACCAGTCCGGTCTGCCATGCGGACCGCCCCGTGCCGGCCTGCAGGTACAACGAGAGCACCAGAAAGAACGACCCGAGGGCACCGAAGAACAGCACGGCTGCGGCCAGCCCGGCGGTGAAGCTCCGGGTCCGCAGCAGTGCCGGCGGCAGTACCGGTGCCCCGCCGCGGGCGGCGAGCGCGTGCTCGTGCCAGCCGAACCCGGCCAGCAGCCCGCCACCGGCGGCGAGCAGCAGCCAGCCCCACCACGGCCACCCCCAGTCCCGGCCCTGCACCAGCGGCAGCAGGATCAGCGCGATCGCGAGTGCGGACAGCGCTGCGCCGGCGAGGTCGAGGCGAGCGCGCCGCGGCGCGCTGGACTCCGGTAGTACCCGGATGCCGAGCACCAGCGCGACGGCGCCCACCGGGACGTTGACCCAGAAGATCGTGCGCCAGGCCAGGTCCCACAGGTCGGCGGCCACCAGCGCCCCGCCCAGCAGCGGCCCGGCGACCGACGCGAGGCCTTGGACGGCGCCGAACGCGCCGAAGGCGCGCGCCATCGAGGCCGGGGCGAACGAGGACCGGATGATGCCGAACACCTGGGGGACCATGACCCCGCCGGCCAACCCCTGCACAGCCCGCATCGCGATCAACATCCCGGCCGACGGGGCAAGTGCGCATGCCGCGGAGGTGAGCGCGAACGCGACCAGGCTGGCGAGGAAGACCCGACGGCGGCCGAACTCGTCGCCGATCCGGCCGCCGGTGATCAGCCCCGACCCCAGCGCGAGCGGGTACGCGGCGAGGATCCACTGGAGCTGGGACTGGGTGGCAGGAAGCTCGGCGGCAACCGACGGGGCCGCGACGGTGACGATCGTGGCGTCCAGCAGGTCCATGAACGACGCGAACAGGACGACGAGCAACGCGACCTGGGCTCGCCCACCGGTGACGGTCGACGAGGTCGCGCGGGGCGACGTCGTGGCGGGGTTCTCGATACTCATGGTCGCACCGTGACACCGGTACCGGCCACGGAGTGACCGCCACGGATGACAACCTGACGGGATGGCCGACACCTCCGCGCGAATCCTGCGCCTGCTGTCGTTGCTCGGCGCGCGAGTCGACTGGCCCGGTGCCGAGTTGTCCGCTCGGCTGAACGTGAGCGCGCGTACCCTGCGACGAGACGTCGACACGCTGCGCGAGCTCGGCTATCCGGTCGAAGCGGTCAAGGGTCCCGGCGGCGGATATCGGCTCGGGGCCGGCGCGAAGCTGCCGCCGCTGGTCCTCGACGACGATCAGGCGATCGCCATCGCGATCGCGTTGCAGACCGCACCGGCGACGGTCACCGGCATCGACGACGCCGTCGCCCGTGCGCTGACCACCCTGCGGCAGGTGATGTCCGCCCGGCTGCGGGCCGCGGCGGAGGCGTTCGAGCTCACCGCCCTGCGCAACTACTGGGAGTTCGCCGCACCGCCGGTCGACGTCGCGACGCTGCGGGCGGTCGGTTCGGCGATCCGCACCCACCGAAGGCTGGACTTCGACTACCGCACGCCGGACGGCGCGATCCCGGATCCAGGCCACCCGGAGTTCCGGCCGCCGCGCACGGTCGAACCGCACCACCTGGTCGTGTGGGCCGGCCGGTGGTACCTCCTCGCACGCGACGCGCGGACCCGCGCCTGGGGCACGTTCCGGGTCGACCGGATCGCCCCACGCGACCCCGCCGGCGCCAGCTTCACGCCGAGGCCGCTGACCGACGACGACCTCACCGGGCTCGTCGTGCAGAACCCCGAGCGCGGGGACACCGCCGCGCAGTGGCGATGTCAGGGGAGCGCGACCATCGAGCTGCCGGCCGACGTCGTCGCGCGGTGGGCACCCGGCGGGTCGGTGGTCGAACGCATCGACGAGCGCCGCTGCCGGCTCACGATCGGCGGCTGGTCCTGGATGGGGGTCGCCGGGCTGTTCGTCACGTTCGACGCCGACCTGTCCGACGCCGAGCCGCCGCAGCTGGTCGAGGCGTTTGCCCGCCTTGCCGGCAGGCTCGGCCGAATCCCGCCCGGCGCGGCTGCCGGGCGGGACGTCGGGTAGACAGCGGGCATCGGGAGCGGCCTGGCGGCCGGGCGCTGGTCCGCGGCTCCTAGGCTCCGGGCATGGCGCAGCTACGGGTGTACCGCGAGGGTGCGGACGACGGTGCGGACGTGTCGCTGGACGCGGGGCTAGATCTGGTCGGCAGTCCCGGCACGGTCGTCTGGATCGATCTCGGCCCCGACGACGGCGCGCAGGTTCCGCCGGCGATCGTGGACCGGCTGGGGCTGCACCCCGCCGCCGTACGGGACGCGCTCGCCGCGCACCCGCGCTCCTCGTACCAGCACTATCCGCAGCACGACTTCCTCTCCGGGCGCACCGTGTCGTTCGACCCGGAACGGGCGGAGGTCCGGCAGGCACCGTTCGCCGCGTTCCTGACCGAGACGGCGCTGCTGACGGTGCATCACGGCGCGGACTTCCCGCGGGCGGCGGCGGTGGAGCACTGCGACGCCGCGTCGGCGAGTGTGCACGGCGATCCCGGGTTCCTGCTGCACGGCGTGCTGGAGGCGGTCGTCCAGGGCCAGTACCAGGCGGTCAGCGCGCTGGACGCCGCGCTGGACGATCTGGAGGACCAGCTGTTCACCGGCAACCCGAACGACATGTACGTGCAACGGCGCTCCCACGACCTGCGCAAGTGCGTGGTCCAGCTGCGCCGGTACACGTTGCCGACCGCGGACTGCCTGGACCGGCTGATCAGTACCAACGACAACCTGATCAACGATCACCTGCTGACCTACTTCCGCGGCCTGAGCGACCACGCGAACCGGGTCTCGGAGTGGACCGACAGCCAGCGCGACACCGTCTCCACCATCCTGCAGACCAGGATGGCGCTGGCCGACAGCCGGATGAACGTGATCAGCAAGAAGGTCAGCGGCTGGGCGGCGCTGATCGGGGTGCCGGCGCTGATCACCGGCTTCTTCGGCATCAACGTGCCCTATCCGGGCGTCGGCCGGGTCTGGGGCTTCGCGGTGTGCTGCGCGGTGCTCGTGGGCAGCTTCGCCGCCCTGTACGCCACCTTCAAACGGCACGACTGGCTGTGACCCGGCGGCCGGTCAGGACGCGAGCAGCTTCGCCTTGGCGGCGGCGAACTCCTGGTCGTCGAGCAGACCCTGCTGCCGCATGTCGGCGAGCTGTTGCAGCTGGGCCATCAGGTCGTCCTGCCGCCCGGGCGGCTGCTGCGGTGCCGGCGCCTGCTGCGGGGCCGGCGCCTGCTGCTGGGCCGGTGCCTGTTGCTGGGCCGCCGCCTGCTCGTAGGCCGCCGCCTCGGCGCGCTCCTGCTCCCGGTTGTCCAGCGACCGGTTGATGCCGCGGGACACCGCGGTGGCGGTGCCGGCGACGACGGCGGTACGAGCGACGGCGCCGAGCAGGCCGGGCCCGCGGCGCAGTCCTGGACGCATGAACATCTCGACCCCTTCAGCTCGCGGCGCGTTCGGCGAGGACCTGGTCCACCACGGGGGCGGGGATGCGTTCGGTGAACACGACCCGACCGCCGGCCGCGGTCATCGCACCGGCGATGCCGGACAGCCAGAGGTGCTCCAACAGCACGACCAGCGCGCTGGTACCGGGCTGCACCCGGGTGGCGATGTCGGCGGCGTCCTCGTCCGCGATCAGCCCCTCGATCGTGCCGACGACGTCCGCGTACGGTCGAGCCGCCTCGGGCGCCAGGTCGGCGAACTCCTGGACCGTCACCGTGCCGGCCTCGTCGCGCCGGATCACCATCGCGTCGACGACCCGGACCAGCCCCGAGGTGACGACCTCGCGCAGCTGTCCGGCGAGCTGTTGATCGATCGTGGTGGTCGGGAACTCGACGACCACGAACTCCATCGGACCACGGCCCATCGCTGGTCTCCTTCCCCCGACTGCAGCGTAGGCGGCGGCGAGGGTCGCCACGGCCGGAACGGCCCGACCCGCGGCGCCGCCCGTGACAGCGACGTACCGGGCGCGTCGCCGTCACCGGCCGCGGGCGAGACCAGCCGTGGCGACGGCGGGACGAGCCCGAGGCCTCGGGTCAGCCGCGGGTGACCGGCGGTTCGTGCCGGGCCGGCTGCTCGGTAGCGGCCGGCGGCGCCTTGACGTCGGCGCGACCCGACTGCGTGCGGCCGGTGGCTGCCGGGGGCAGTTCGCCGTCGTCGGCGGTGCCGGTCGCGCTGAGCATGGTGGCCAGCGACCAGATGACGAACACGTCCACCGCGATCACGACGATCGCCCAGAGCGGGTAGTACGGCAGGAAGAAGAAGTTGTTGATCGCGGACAGCGCTGCGAGCACCAACCCGGTCACCGCCGCCCAGGTACGGCCGGACATCAGCGCCACACCGGTGATCACCAGCAGCGCGCCGAGGACCAGGTGCACCCAGCCCCACGCGGTCGTGTCGAGGTCGAACGTGTAGTTGCGGACCGTGACGAAGAACTGGTCCCGGAAGATCGCGGTGACACCGGCGACGATCTCGAAGACCCCGACCATGATCAGCATCGTCGCGGCGAACATCGCACCGGTCAGCGCCGCGAATCCGGTCTGGCGAGCCATGATTCCCCCTCCCGCCGTGAATGCCCCGACGGTACGTTCGACGCCCCCTCCCGCGGGCCATAACCCGGCAACCACCAGCCGATGGAGCCACCGGCGAAGGGCGGTCGCATCCCTCCCGCCCGCTGGGTCACGCCGCGTAGCCGGACGT
Source organism: Actinocatenispora comari (assembly GCF_017312725.1). Taxonomy (GTDB): domain Bacteria; phylum Actinomycetota; class Actinomycetes; order Mycobacteriales; family Micromonosporaceae; genus Actinocatenispora; species Actinocatenispora comari. The sequence continues at coordinate 165,432 of NZ_BOPO01000002.1, forward strand.
CCCCGACGGCGGGCACGACGCCGACCGCACGCGGCAGATTGCTCGAAACCACGTTGGGCAACCAAGCCGGGACCGTACGCTCAATGCCTGCTCGGGTGGCTGCGGGGTCCGGTCGCCGCCCGGCTGCGGCGGGAGGGTGCGGGCATGGCCGGGGAGCAGGCACGCGCGGCGACCGGCACGGCGCGGACGATGGGCCGCGGTACCCGGGCCGGGCGGTGGGTCGGCGCGATCGCGCTGGTGACCGTGGCCGCGCTGCTCGCGATGGTGTCCGTGCTGGCGGTGTTCGCCCGCAACCAGCTGCTCGACACCGACCGGTTCGTCGCCACCATGTCGCCGCTGGCCCGCGATCCCGCGGTACAGGACGCGATCGCGCGGCGGCTGACCAGCGAGGTGACCGACCGGGTCGACCTGGACCGGCTCGGCCGGGAGGCGTCCGACTGGCTGAAACGGCAGGGCGCGCCGCCCGCGGTCGACTCGCTGGTCGGGCCGGCCGTCGGCGGCGCCGAGTCGTTCATCTCCCGGCAGATCACCGCGATCGTGCACAGCGGTACGTTCGCGCAGGCCTGGGACGCGGCCACCCGTGCCGCGCACAAGAACCTCGACGCGGTGCTCACCGGGCACGGTTCCACCGCGATCAAGAGCGAGGGCACCACGGTGTCGGTCGACCTCGGTGCACTGATCGCCACGGTCAAGCAGCGGTTGCAGGCGCAGGGATTCGGGCTGGCCAGCAAGATCCCGGCGGTGAACGTCGAGTTCGTGCTGTTCTCCTCGGCACAGCTGCCGAAGCTGCGCAACTACGTGACGCTGCTGGACACGGTGGCGACCTGGCTGCCCTGGGTCTGCCTGGTACTGCTGGCGATCGCGGTCGCGGTGGCCCCGGCGCACCGCCGCGGGCTGCTGGTGGTCGGCGTGTTCCTCGCGGTCGGTGCGCTGCTCGTCCTGGCGGCGATGGCGGTGCTGCGCGCGTACTACCTGAACAACCTGCCGCCGCAGGTGCACTCGCCGACCGCGGTCGCGCACATCCTCGACCACGTGCTGGGCCGTACCCACCAGGCGTACCGGGTGATCGCGGTGCTCGGGGCGCTGCTCGCGATCGTCTGCTGGCTCGCCGGACCGGCGCGTCCCGCGGTCGCGCTGCGGCACGTCACCGGCCGCGGCCTGGACGCCACCGGCGCCGCGCTGGGCCGTACCGGGGTGCCGCTCGGGCCGGTGCCGCGGGTGCTGCGCCGGTACCACGTGGCCATCGACATCGTCGCCCTCGTGCTGGCACTGCTGGGTTTCGTGCTCACCGGTGCCGGGGTGAACAGCGCGATCGGCTTCGGCCTCGGCCTGCTGGCGCTCGTGCTGGTGGTGGAGATCCTCGCCCGTGCCGGCGCGCCCGCCGCGCCGGCCGCGGCGCCGACTCCGGACCCGGCGTGAGGTGAGGCGCGGATGCCGGACGACTCGCGAACCTCCCGGTTCGACCTGATCGTGGCGCTGTTCATGGCGCTGGCCGCGGTCGGCACCGCCTGGGCCGGGTTCGAGAGCGCCAAGTGGAGTGGGGTCCAGGCCAACTCGTACGCGTCGGCCGGTGCCGACCGGGCCGAGGCGAGCCGCGCCACGACGCTGGCCAGCCAGCAGCGTGCCATCGACGTCGTCTCGTTCACCGCCTGGCTCAACGCGCTGAACGCGGAGATCGTCGCCGACCCGTCGGTCCGGCCGAACGGCACCTACACGCCGGACACGAAGATGGTCTCCGGGTTCCTGTTCGAACGCTTCCGGCCGGAGTTCCGGCCGGCCGTGGACGCCTGGCTCGCCACCCATCCGCTGATCGATCCGGACGCCCCGGCGACCCCGTTCGACCTGCCGCAGTACCGGCTCGCCGCCGACCAGCGCGCGCAGCACCTGGTCGACCGGGCGGAGAAGCTGTCCGCCACGGCCCGCGCCGCGAACCAGCGGTCGGACAACTACGTGCTGACCGCGGTCGTGTTCGCCACCGTGCTGTTCTTCTCCGGCATGGCCACCAAGGCCAACGGCCGACGCATCCAGCTGTTCTTCACCGTGTTGGCCGGGATCGCCCTGCTCGGCTGCATCGTCACGCTCGCGCTGTTCCCCGTCGAGATCTGACCGGGACCGCCGGAAACTCCACAGTGGACGTTCTGGTCGGCGATGGGGGCCGAGACCTCGCGGCGCGTTCGGGAGTTCCGCTCCGGTGCGAACCTCGCTCAACTACAGTCGATCGGGTAGGTCGCACGCCTGCGACCGGCGGTCTTTCGTTGCCCGCCAGCACCTGCGTCCGCCGGGGGACCTCCGCGGATCCACTCCGGCGGCGGTCCCTTCGACCAAGCCGGTTTGCGGCGGAGCCTCGTCCTGGGGAGGGCGAAGTGGCCAAACAGTTCAGTGGTGTGATCAACGTCGACATCCGGGACTCCGAGCCGGACTGGGAGCCGTACCGGCAACCGGTCGCCCCGGAGGGCGCGCCGAACGTGCTCTACATCGTCCTCGACGACATGGGGTTCTCGGCCGCGCAGCCGTGGGGCGGGCTCATCGACACGCCGAACATCAACCGGCTGGCCCGGTCCGGGCTGACCTACACCAACTGGCACACGACGGCGTTGTGCTCACCGACCCGGTCCAGCCTGCTGACCGGACGCAACCACACGACGAACGGCATGGCCTGCATCGCCGAGGCCACCAGCGGTTTCCCGAACGGCAACGGGCACATCCCGTTCGAGTGCGCCACGGTCGCCGAGGTGCTCGGCGAGCAGGGCTGGAACACGTACATGCTCGGGAAGTGGCACCTGTGTTCGTCGGACGAGATGAACCTGGCGTCCTCGAAGCGGAACTGGCCGATCGGTCGCGGTTTCGAGCGCTACTACGGCTTCCTCGGTGGCGAGACCAACCAGTGGTACCCGGACCTGGTGTACGACAACCACCCGGTGTCGCAGCCGTCGACACCGGCGGAGGGCTACCACCTGACCGCGGACCTGACCGACAAGGCGATCGAGTTCGTCAAGGACGCCAAGGTGATCGCGCCGGAGAAGCCGTTCTTCATGTACTTCTGCCCCGGCGCGACGCACGCCCCGCACCACGCGCCGAGCGAGTGGATCGAGAAGTACGCGGGCAAGTTCGACATGGGCTACGAGCGGTACCGGGAACTGGTGCTGGAGCGGCAGAAGCAGTTGGGCGTGCTACCGGCCGACGCCGAACTGACCCCGATCAACCCGTACGTCGAGGAGACCAGCGTCGACGGCGCGCAGTGGCCGGCGCTGGACGTGGTGCGGCCGTGGGATTCGCTGTCGGCCGACGAGCAGCGGCTGTTCTGCCGGATGGCCGAGGTGTACGCGGGTTTCCTGTCGCACACCGACCACGAGATCGGCCGGTTGCTGGACTTCCTGGAGTCCTCCGGCGAGCTGGACAACACGCTCGTGGTGTTCGTGTCCGACAACGGCGCGAGCGGCGAGGGCGGGCCGAACGGCTCGGTGAACGAGAACAAGTTCTTCAACTCGATCCCGGACGACATGGCCGAGAACCTGCGCTACCTCGACCAGATCGGTTCGCCGGCCACGTACAACCACTACCCGTCGGGCTGGGCGTGGGCGTTCAACACGCCGTTCAAGCTGTGGAAGCGGTACAACTTCGAGGGCGGGGTGGCCGATCCGCTGATCATCTCGTGGCCGCGCGGCATCAGGGCGCACGGCGAGCTGCGCCACCAGTACTGCCACGCCACCGACATCGTGTCGACCGTGTACGACTGCCTCGGCGTCGAGCTGCCCGAACAGGTCAAGGGGTTCCAGCAGGTCCCGTTGGAGGGCGTCAGCCTGCGCTCGACGTTCGAGGACGCGGACGCGCCGACGCCCAAGCAGACGGCGTTCTTCTCGATGCTCGGCTCGCGGGCGATCTGGCATCGCGGGTGGAAGGCGGTCTCGGTGCACCCGACGCTGTCGGGCTGGCGCAACTTCGAGCACGACCGCTGGGAGCTCTACCACACCGACGAGGACCCCACCGAGATGCACGATCTGGCGGCCGAGCATCCGACGAAGCTGCGCGAGATGATCAACATCTGGTTCAACGAGGCCGGCAAGTACCACGGCCTGCCGCTGGACGACCGCACCGCGGTCGAGGTGCTCGCCGACCCGACCCGGCCGCAGATCTCCCCGCCCCGGTCCCGGTACGTGTACTACCCGGACGCGGCCGAGGTGCCCGAGTCGGCGGCGGTGAACATCCGCAACCGCAGCTACCAGATCGCGGTGTCGGTCCACGTCGACTCGGCGGACGCCAACGGGGTGCTGTTCTCGCACGGCGCCCGGTTCGGCGGGCACAGCCTCTACGTCAAGGACCGTCGGCTGAAGTACGCGTACAACTTCGTGGGCAGCAACCTGCAGGTCGTCGAGGCCGACACCGACCTGCCCACCGGCGAGGTGGTCCTCGGCGCGGTGTTCGAACGCGAGGGCGAGCAGATGCCGGCCACCGGCACGCTGACGCTCTACGTCGGCGACCGCAAGGTCGGCGAGGGCCGGATCACCACCCAGCCCGGCAACTTCTCGCTGGTCGGCGAGGGGCTCAACGTCGGACGGGACCCGGCCGAGCCGGTCACCGACGACTACCCGGGCGTCTCGCCGTACGAGTTCGTCGGCGGCACCATCCACCAGGCCGTCGTCGACGTGTCCGGGGAGCCGTACGTCGATCTGGAGAAGGAAGCGGTCGCGATCGCCAGCCGCGAGTAGCCCGACGACGGCCGTTCCCGGCCCCGACGCACCGGGTGGGGGCCGGGAACCGCCGCTTCCCCGCGGGATCACCGCGGGGAACCGGCCGGGCTCAGCTGCGGCGGCGCATCCGGATCCGCAGTGCCACCCCACCGGCCACCAGGGCCCCGGCGATCGCGGCCAGCACGCCCAGCGGCATGCCGGTGACCGGCAGCGTCGGGCCGGCCGAGCCGGACCCGCTGGGGTGCGGCGACACCGGCGCGGCCGACGTCGGACTCGCCGAAGCGGACGGGCTCGCCGACGTCGACGGGCTCGCCGAACCGGACGGGCTGGTACTCGCCGACGGGCTTGCCGAGCCGGTCGACGGGCTGGTCGACGGTGACGGGCTGGCGCACTCGACGGTGAACACCTTCGACTTGCCGGCGCCCTGCTCGCCCTCCCAGTTCCAGGTGAGCTTGTAGTGGCCGCTCGGCAGGGTCATGTCCGCCGTGTGGCCGTTGCCGTCCGCGTCGAGCGTGATGGTGCCCGATGCCACCTGCGCGGTTCCGGTCGGCTCCTGCTGGTCGATGTGCCAGCTGACCTCCTGCAACCCGTCGAAGTCGAACGCGTCCAGGTAGAACTCGCACACCTGCGGCTCGTCGCGCGGGTCATCCACCGGAGTACCGGAACTGTGGATCTTCACGTCGCCGTTGTCGCCCGGTGCGGCGAGCGCCGCACCCGGCGCACCGAGCCCGGCACCGATCAACGCCGCTGCCAACACCACCATCGCGAAGCGCGACGCGGTACGTGCTCTCATCGAATCCCCCATGCGTTCGTGTCGATGGCAGCCGCGACGTCGTCGCGACTGCTCCTGGCGTCCGGCGAACCGCCGACCGTCGATCCGCCGGACCTGGTGACCCCCGACGAACTACCGAGCGGTACCGCGAAACGTGTCGCGGCGCCGCCCGTTCCGGCGCCGGCCCGGTGGGTCGGCGCCGGCCGCGGCGGACCGCGCCCGGTCATCGCAGCGGGTCGGCCGCGGCCGTCAACGCGGCCCGGCGGTCGGGCGGCGCGGCCGCGGCGGCCTCGTCGAGCATCCGCCGTACCCGGTCGCGCACCATCGGCGCGCCACCCAGGTACGGCAGGATCTCGGTGGCGGCGGCGACGAACCGGGACCAGCCCGGCAACGGCGCGACCACCAGCGGGCGGCCGTCGTCGTCGCGGACGGTACCGATGTCGAGGTTGCGGTCGGCGACCGCGCGCAGCAGGTCGGCCAGCCCGTCGACCGCGCGTACCGCCGTGTACGGGTCGTTGATCGCGGTCGACAGCGCCCGCAGCGCGATGTCGTTGAGCAGCCGGAAGGCGAGCAGCGGGTCCTGGTCGAAGGTACGGTCCACGCCCACGTCCAGGGCCGCCAGCAGCGCCGCGTCCGGCAGGCCGGGGTCCTCGCCGTGCACCCGCAGCGCGGTGCCGCGGAACGGGATCGTCGCCCCGGGCAGGTAGTTTAGCGAGATGGTGCAGTCGTGCTCGACGGCGATCGCGGTCAGCGTCGGCAGGTCGACCTGTTGCAGCAGCGCGTACCGGTTGGGCCAGACCACCGCGCGCGTCGCCAGCGGCAGCGACACCGGCTCGGGCGCCGCCCGGTACTCGTCCGGGTAGAGCCGGGCGAGCACCCGCATGCCCTGCCCGGTGACCCGCTGCAGCACCGTCTCGAACTGCACCTCGGACAGTGCCCGCAGCTGCAGCCGGCCACCGACCGCCATGCAGCCGAGGACGAGCACGACGGCGACGACCGGTACCACCACCGACATCCGGCGGTCGTGGCTGACCTGCAGCGAGGCGGTCACCGCGAACAGCAGCACGCCGACGAATAGGCCGAGGGCGTGCCAGACGAGCGGGTGGTCGCGGAACAGCATCAGCCGCGGCGACAGGCTGGTACTGACCGCCCGGACCACGGTGGACAGCAGCGAGAAGACCAGGCCGGTCAGCGCGACCAGGCCGGCGGCCATCGCCTGCAGCAGGCCGGACACCTTGTCGGCGTCCACCATCGGTCCACCGTGGATGGTGGGCAGCAGCACGCCCAGCACGATGCCGGCCGCCGCGTAGGGCAGCCCGACCGCGCTGGCCCGCAGCCGCCGGCGACGCCGGCGCAGCACCCACGGCGCGCGACCCTGCGGTACCGGCGCGAACCGCCGCCGTGGTGCTGACGATCCCACGACGTCGGCCTCCGCGGTTCCGTCGTGTCCGATGTGGAGGTTCCGGCCGGAACGGCGATCGGGGCCTCGCGCCCGATCCTAGGGCGCGTTCGCGTACCGACCGGGCGGAACGGCGAAACCGGTCCACCCCGGCCCGCCCGGCCGCCGCCGGATCGGGTAGACAGGCGGCATGGCTGATCAGGTGCGGTTCGTCCTCGCGTCGCAGAGTCCGGCCCGGCTGGCGTCGCTGCGCGCGGCCGGGCTCGACCCCGAGGTGATCGTCAGCGGCGTGGACGAGTCGGCGGTGCAGGCGGCCGACACGGCCGCGCTCGCCGGCATCCTGGCCCGGCTCAAGTGCGAGGCGGTCGCCGGCCGCGACGCCGCATCCGGCGCGGTGGTGCTCGGCTGCGACTCGGTGCTGGAGTTCGAGCGCCAGACGTGGGGCAAGCCGAGCGGCCCGGCCGACGCGATCGCGCGCTGGCGGCGGATGCGCGGCCGCAGCGGCGTGCTGCACACCGGCCACTGGCTGATCGACACCCGCAACGACGCCGCGGTCGGCGCGGTCGCGTCCACCACGGTACGGTTCGCCGAGGTCACCGACGACGAGATCGAGGCGTACGTGGCGACCGGGGAGCCGTTGCAGGTGGCCGGCGCGTTCACCATCGACGGCCGGGGCGGGCCGTTCGTGTCCGGTGTGGACGGAGATCCCGGCACCGTCGTCGGCGTCTCGCTGCCGCTGCTGCGTACCCTGCTGGCCGGGTTGGACGTCCCGATCACCACGCTGTGGCGCTGAACGGCGTCGGGACCGCCGACCGGCTTCGCCGCATCGACGGTCCCGAGCTGCGGGCCGGCGGGTGAGGGAGCCCGCCGGCGCCGGACGGGTCAGGAGCAGGTGACGGCCGCGCCCGCCCAGTCGGTGTGATCGGAGTTGGAGTCACCCTGGTTGTTCGCGACCAGTTGCACGACGTGCGCACCGGTCAGGTCGGCGGTCAGCGTCTTGGCCGCGTCGGCGGCGGTCATCGGACCGGAGTCGGCGACCTTGGTGCCGTCCACCCAGATCTCGAACGACGCGTTCGCGACGCTGCCGTCCTTCTCGTCGTCGATGCCGACGTCGGTGTTCAACGCCGTGCAGGTACCGCCTACGAAGTAGGTGATGGTCGCGGGCGCGTTGGTGCCGAGCCCCTTGGCGTAGGTGACGCCGTTGATGGTGATGGTGTGCCCGTCACCCGCGGCGGTCTCGCCGTTGCTGGAGTCGCGTTCCACCGGGCCCCAGTCGTTGTCGGCCGACAGCCAGTCCAGGTCGCTGAGGTAGTGCGTCCCGGCGGTCGGTGCGACGGCGACCAGCACCGAGGTGCTGCCGTCCGCGCTGTACGCGTGCCCGTTCCACCGGTACGTGCCGTGCACCTTGAGGGTGTAGGTGCCCGGCGACACGTCCGCGGGCGGCGTGACCTGCCACCTCGTGTTCAGTGACGTGCCGGTGGGCAGTGCCGCCGCCGAGGTGCCGGAGGTGGCCTTGACCTGCCAGCCGTCCGGGCCGGTCAGCGTCGCGTGTGCCGAGAGGACCGGGACGCGACCGCTGTTGGTCACCGAGGTGGTCACCGGGTTCGCCTTGCCCGGGTCCAGGATCGCGGCGGGCGCACCGGCGTACACGGTGCCGGCGTCGACACCGGCGGAGGTGCTCGGCGGGTACGAGTTCCACTGGTGGTCGACCGAGACCCGGTAGATGGCCGTGCCGTGTGCGGGTACCGAGGCGCTGATGGTGCCGGCGCTCTCGGTGTTGCTGTGCTGCCAGACGTCGCGCAGCTTGTACGCGGCGGCGGCCGGCAGCCCGGCCGCGCTGGCGCTGGTGGAGATGGTCGCCGCGCTGTCGGACTCGTTGTACAGCGCGACCGCGACGTCCCCGTTGGCCAGCGGCTTGGCGAACACCACGTGCCCGTTGCCGTCGGCGATCGGCTTGGCCTGCTTGCCCAGCGAGTCCTGGTCGAGGGCGATGACCTCGGAGTTGCTGAGGATCTCCATCGTGGCCGGGGTCGCCTCGCGCAGGTCGCTGCCGATCAGCAGCGGCGCGGCCATCATCGACCAGAGGCCGAAGTGGGTGCGGTACTCGGTGTCGGTCATGCCGCCGTTGCCGACTTCCAGCATGTCCGGGTCGTTCCACGCGCCGGGCTTGGCCGCCGCGTACAGGCCCATGTTCTTGCGGATGATGCTCTTCAGGCTGTTCCAGTTGTCGCTGATGTCGCCGGTGGTGCGCCACAGGTTGCCGACGTCGCCGGCCCAGTTCGCCGGGTCGAAGTTGCCCCACTCGCACAGCGAGTAGACCATCGGCCGGCCGGTGGCGGCGATCGCGTCGCGCATCCGGGAGTACCGGTCGATGTAGCCGGCCTCGGTCTCCGGGGTGTTCCGGCTGCCGCAGTTGTCGTACTTGAGGTAGTCGACGCCCCAGGCGGCGAAGTCGTCGGCGTCGGTGGTCTCGTGGCCGAAGCTCGCCGGGTAGCCGGCGCAGGTCTTGTCGCCGGCGCTGGAGTAGATGCCGAGCTTGAGCCCCTTGGAGTGGACGTAGTCGGCGGTGCCCTTGATCCCGTCGGGGAACTTGACCGGGTCGGGTACCAAGTGGCCGTCGGCGCTGCGCTGCTTCTCCGACCAGCAGTCGTCGATGTTGACGTACTCGTAGCCGGCGTCCTTGAGGCCGCTGGTGACGAAGAAGTCGGCGGTCTGTTTGATCAGCTGCTCGTCGACGTTGCAGCCGAACGAGTTCCAGTCGTTGAAGCCCATCGGCGGGGTGAGCGCGAGGCCGTTGTCCAGCGCCTTCGCCTCGGTGGGGTGGGAAACGGTGCCGGCGACGGCGGCACCGCCGATGGCGAGCGCGGCGACCGCTGCCAACGCGAGGAGTCTTCGCATGAGCCGTCCTTTCGCGTACCAGTGCTGGGATCCGCTGCCACTGACGACGATCAAGCGTGTGGAGGTATGTGTGGTTATCGCCGTAGCGGCGTTGGGTATGTGCACTTAAACACACACAACCGCACGACACAAGAGTTGAACGGCCAGCAACCGGCAGCGGTCTTCGGACGTGTTGTGCCTGCCCACCCGCCCCGCGGCGGCGCAATCACTGGCGCATCGGGTCGTCGTTACCTAGGGTGGACCGAATATCTGGCAGAAGTTCTACAAGTTGTCACGGCCCGCTTCGGAGAGCTCTCGATCGCCGGTACGGCACGAGCCCCGACGGACCGTCGGAAGAGAGGGCCGACCCCCACGATGACCGTGATCGAACACCGCGTCGAAACGAAGCGTGCCGTCACGCCCGACTACTCCGGGAGGGAGTTCACCGAGGAGGAGATCGCCAACGGCGTACACCGCAAGTTCATCGGTGGCCACTGGGACGGGCACGGCGAGCACCAGGTCGAGTTCCTCACCGAGCACGGGCTGCGCCCGGACCACCGGTTCCTCGACGTCGGCTGCGGCGCGTTCCGCGCCGGCCGGCACTTCATCGACATGCTCGACCCGGGCAACTACTACGGTGTCGACGCGAACCTGTCGCTGATGGAGACCGGGTACGGCGTCGAACTGTCCGACGCCCAGCGGAAGCGCCTGCCGGTCGAGAACCTGCGCGCCAACGACCGCTTCGACGTCAACTTCGGCGTCAAGTTCGACTACGCGATCGCCCAGTCGGTGTTCAGCCACGTCTCGCTCAACCACATGCGGCTGTGCCTGGCCCGGGTCTCCCGGGTGATGCGGCCGGGCGGCAAGTTCTACGTGACGTTCTTCGAGCAGCCGCCGGGCACCAAGCTCGACATGATCACCTCGCTGAGCAAGCGCGGCAAGGCGGTCATGAGCGAGCAGAACGTCTTCTGGTACTTCCGTTCCGACCTGCAGTGGGTCGCCGGCTTCGGCGCCTGGAAGTTCCGCTACATCGGCGACTGGGGTCACCCGATGGGCCAGAAGATGGTCGAGTACACCCGGACCGCCGACTCGGGCAAGCTGGGCGACAACATCAAGCGCGGCCGGCGCTGGCTGTCCCGCAAGATCTACCCGGCCTGATCCACCAGCCCTCGCACGATCCTTCGGTGCCCGGTCGCCACGGCGGCCGGGCACCGGCGTCTCCGGGCAGCCGCGCCGCTCAGCGCCGGGGCACGTACATGATGACGGCGACGCCGACCAGGCAGATGCCGGCGCCGATCAGGTCCCACCGGTCCGGCCGGAACCGGTCGACCACCATGCCCCAGGCGAGCGAACCGGCGACGAAGATCCCGCCGTACGCGGCGAGGATCCGGCCGAAGTGCGGGTCGGGCTGGAACGTGGCGACGAACCCGTAGCAGCCGAGCGCGATGATCCCGCCGGCGATCCACAGCACGCCGCGGTGCTCCCGCCAGCCCTGCCACACCAGCCAGGCGCCGCCGATCTCGGCGAGCGCGGCCAGCACGAACAACGACAACGATCGGGCGACGGTCATGGCTGGACCGTACCGCCGGCCGGCGCCGCGACCGGCCCCGGTCGGGCCCGCGTGACCTGCGCGAACGCAGCGCAACGGGGGGTCGTACCGATCCCGGCGGGCTGGCCGCGCCACTGCACACTCGGCCCAGGGCCGGTCTCGAAGCCCGCGTACCGGGGACGTCGAGACAGTCCAGGAACGTCGCGAGGAGGCAGCGATGAGCGTGGCACCGGACCGGCCACCGCGCCGGCGCACGCTGCGCCGGAACCTGATCGTGCTCGCCGCCGGGCTCGCGGTGCTGGTCCTGGGGCTGACCGCGCTGGGCGTCGGCTCGGTCACCGGGGCGCTCGACGGCGCCCTGCATCCGCCGCTCAACCCGGCGCCGTGGGACGACGGCGACAGGATCCGGCCGGTACGAAGCAGCGACGCCAAGGTCCGCAGCGTGCTCCGGGCCCAGCAGTACGAGACCGCCTGGCGCACCCTGGTCACCACGCCGGACCAGCAGCAGGTGCAGCGGGAGTACACGTTCGATCCCGACCAGCGCCGCGGGAAGCCGTCGAGCGTCCACCGGCTGCCCTCCTACCTGGCCGGGATCTCGGTCTACGCCAACGACTACTCCGCCGCGACCGGGGACAGCTACGAGATCGACGTCGCCGAGTACGAGGACCCCGACGAGGCGGCCGCGATGCTGCGCGGCTACCACGCCCGGCGGTCGATGCGGCAGGTGTCGGCGCCGGCGATCGAGGGCGCCGACACGGTCTCGGTCCGCCGCGGCAGGTCGCTGTCGCTGCCGTGCCGCCCCGAGCAGGGCCGGCCGATCGCGCTGGCGGTCGACGCCGTCGTGGACGGCACGGTCGCGGTGTCGATCCTGGACGGCTGCGCGAGTACCGCCGACGGCAGCGAGCCGACCGACGCGCTGCTCGCGCTCGCCGAGCAGGCGGTGCAGGCGATCGACACGGTACGGGCCCAGCCGGTCCCCGCTCGCTGGATGCCGGGCACCGCGCGGGTGCCGATCGTCAGTTCCGGCAGCTGGCACCAGTCGCAGTTGCAGGTCGCCGACCGGCCCGACGGGCTCGATGTCGATCCGCTGCTGGACGAGCCGTTCGCCGGCAGCGGCGTCGACACGGTGTACTACGCCAGGAACACCGTGTACGCCTATCCGAGCCCCGCGGCGGCGCACGCGGTGCTGGGCCGGCTGCCGGGGTTGACCGACGACGACCGCCGGTACCGGGAGTCGCCACACCCGGTGGACCGGGGCGAGAGCGACGAGCGGCTGTGCGCCGAGGGCCTGCACTGGCAGCAGGGCACCACCTGCTGGAGCCGGGTGGGCCGGTTCGTCGTCGTGCAGGCCTACGGGGAGAACTCCGCCGTCGCCGGCTCCCTCGACGAATCGCAGGTCAGGGCGCTGCACGGGGTGCGCTGACCCCCGCCGGCACCGGGCACGACGCCGCTCTGGCGCCCGGCGAGCGGCTGCCGCGGCGTCAGCCCCGCAGGTCGCGGCGCATCAGGATGCGGGGATGACCGGCGAGCACCGAGGTCGTGTCGGCGGCGTGCACGAAGCCGACCCGCTCGAAGTTGGCCCGCATCCCCACGTAGGCCATCGTCGTCTCGACCCGCGCGGTGCCGTTGTCCACCGGGTACGCCTCCAGCACCGGCGCACCGTGCGCGCGGGCGAACTCGACCGCGCCGGTGATCAGCGCGTGCGAGATGCCCTGCCCGCGGTGGCCGGGCCGGATCCGGATGCACCACAGCGACCACACCGGCAGGTCGTCCAGGTGCGGAATGACCCGACTCCGCGCGTACGACGTGGTCGCGCGCGGCGCGACCGCGGCCCAGCCGACCGGCTCGCCGCCGTCGTAGGCGAGCACGCCCGGCGCGGGATCGGCCCGGCACAGCCGCTCCACGTATGCCCCGCGGTCGGGGCCGCGCAGCTCGTGGTCGAGCTTGGCCGGGATCCGGTGGCTCAGGCACCAGCACACCGTCGCGGTGGGCGACTTCGGCCCGATCACCTTCCGCACGTCGGCGAAGACCGACGCCGCCCGTACCTCGATGCTCATCCCGACACGATGTCACGACCCACCGACAATGCTCGCCGAGCTTGTCGGTGCCTGCTCGGCGGCGGCTACGCTCGACGGATGCGGGACCTGATCGGATTCGCGATACTCGCGGTGGTGGCCGGCGGCTCCGCCTGGGCGCTGATGCGGCTCGCCGGGTGGGCCCGGCGCCGTGGCGTCGGCGGCGCGCTGATGGGCCCGGCCGAGGAGATCTGGCACCCCAACGCCCGCGAGTTCCGCTTCGTCATCGAGGCCGACGCGCAACACGAGGTCCCCCGCCCACCCGCCGGCGACCCACCCACCACCCGCTGACAGCAACGCGGCCCCAGCCACCGCCGGAGCCGCGTTCCGTTGCTTGCTACAGCGACTTCACCGTCGCCGCGAACGCCCGGAAGGCGGTCGTCTCGACGACCAGCACGGGGCCGCTCGGATCCTTGCTGTCACGAATGGCAACGATGCCGGGCAGATTGCTCGCCACCTCCACGCACTGACCGCCGTTGCCGCCAGATCGGCTGGACTTCCTCCACACTGCGGCGGACAGCGTTGCGCTACTGACGGAGTACATCGCCTAAGTCTCCTTGATCATCTTGGCGATCCGGGCGGCCGACGACTTCAGATCCAGAGCGGCGGTCTGAAGTCGGCCGTAGGCCCGAGCGTACTGCCGTATCTCAGCGGGGTCTTCCAGGTACAAAGCGCCCGCATCGTGCTCTATGTAGACAACCGACGGATCGTCTTCCTCGGGAAAGTCCAGGATCGTGAACGAGCCGACCACTCCTGCTTGTGCATCAGCAGGTACCAGAGCGACGGAGATCCTCGGCCGCTCAGCGAGTTCCACCAGATGCCGATACTGGTCTCGCATGACATCCGGGCCGCCGTACTGACGGAGCAGGGCGGTCTCGTCTATGACGAGGGTCAGGTCCTGCCCTCCACTGGTAAGCCGCTTCTGCCGATCCATGCGCAGCTGAACGAGCGTCTCGATCTGGTCGGCGTCAGCGTCGGGCCGGGCGGCACGGTAGACGGCACGTGCGTACTCCGGCGTCTGCACCAGACCGTTCACGAACTGCATGTCCACGATCTGCAGGGAGTCGGCCTCACCTTCCAGGTCGACATAGATCTCGAACCAGTCCGGCAGCGGTCCACCCCGGTACGAGTGCCACCATGCCGTTCCGGTGTTGGCTTGCCCAGCCAGTTCCAGCAGCGCATCCCGTTTCCCGCCAACGACTTCGTAGGCGTCGAGCATGCCCCGAATCGTGTTGACGCGGACCGCGAGCTTCCCGCTCTCAACCCGACTGATCGTCGACTGCGAGACGGAAGCAAGTTTCGCGGCCGCCTCCGCCAGCAGTCCACGATCCTCGCGCAGCTTCGTCAGCTCACGCCCAAGGCGACGCCGAAGAAAAGGACGGGTAGCGCGCTGAGCCTTCTTGTTGGGCATGACGGAAGTTGTACCACCGTAGCCGATCTGCCGGTACTCCACTTTGATCCTCGCACTTGAGTGCGGGATATTGCGTAGCACCGATTCGTCGTCTACTGTCCTCAGAGTCGGGAGTCACTCTCGGTCAATCTTCTTCAAGACCGAGCGTGACGAACGCTCGGTTCGGTCTGCGTGCAGGCACACAAGCACGCACCAAACCGCCAAGACGGCCCGCCGCCGTACCCGGTGGGTCGAGAGAAAGGGGGCGCGGTGTCTGGCCTGGAAACCTCACCGCGCCCCCACCCCATCGACGGATCGGAGCCCTACCGATGGAGCTGTATCACCGTACCGTGAGAGCGCTGCGGCGAGTCCGCGCGCGCCTGCGGGACTGGCGGGATGAGATTGCCGCGCGGCCGGTCGGCCCGGACGGGTGGTGGCGATGAACGCCATCAGCTACGCGGCGGTGCTCGGCACCGCGTTCGTCGCCGGCGCGGTCGCGATCGCCGTGCTCCTCGGGTACCTGCTCGACCGGCGCGACGAGCGGACCGGCCGGGCACGCCGCCCGTCCGTGCCGGTGCGCGACCCGTACCACCAGGCGCAGCAGCTGGCCGCACGCCGCCGCGAGCGGGTGCCGGTCGATGCGTGCGGGCAGGGCGGTGCGCCGTGGTCGTGATCCCCGGCGACCTGGCGCTGATCGGCGGACGCACCGTCACCGTGGCCGAGGCGTACCTGCATCACGAGCGCCTGGTCGAGATCACCGACACCGCCGGCGGCGTCACCTGGGCCCCGCCGGAGCTGGTGCAGCGGCTCGACGGTGCGCAGGTGGCCGCGTGGCGACGCTGATGGACCGGCGGCCCCGGATCGGCGACCTGCTCGGTCTGCCCGCGTGGCTGCCGGACCTGCCGTACCGGGTGCTCGGCGTGCGCGATCCGGGCATCCACGGGTACGTGTGGCTCGACGGCTACCTGCTCGACGGTTTCGCGGTGACCGAACGCAGCGTCCTGGTACCCGTCGAGCGGCTGCGCGAGCTGCCCGACCCGGTGTGGGGAGCGCCGGAGGACCGATCATGAGCGCCGTGTACGCCACGGGGGTGCTGCCGCTGCCCGGCGATCAGGTACCGATCAGCCCGGCCGTGGCACCGCTCGCCGTCGGCACCGACGTGCTGACGGTGCGCTGGACCCAACCGTGCGAGACACCCGGCTGGGCGTACCTGGTCGGCACCTGGCGGAACGGCAACGCCGGCCGGGTCATGGTCTGGCTCGACCGCATCATCGTCCGCCGCCGCTGCTGAGACAGTGTCCATCATGGACTGTCCTTCATGGACACCCTGGTCGAGCTGCTGGGCAGCGTGCTCGGGCCCGCCGCCTGCCCGTCGACGCCGCCGCGCCACGGATCGCGGTGCCGGCCCGGCGCTCAGGCCGCGCCCGGCGGACGGTCCACGGGTTCGGTGGTGGCGGCCCGGGTGACGGCGCGGGCCATGGCGGGGCGGCAGAGCAGGTCGGTGTTGTCGACGAACTGGTCGACGGCACCGACCGGCGGCAGCGCCGACACCTCCGGATCGGTGATCCGGGCGGTCAGCGCCGCGACGAACCGCTCCGCGTGCAGCACCCGGAACGGGCGACTGTGGTAGGGCCGGGTGGCCGGATCGACCGGATCGGTGAGACCGAGCCGGTTCTGTTGCGCCGCAACGGTTTCGTAGGCTGCGCCGAGGTGCCGCTCCCGGGTGTGCCAGTCGGTCGCCGCCAGCGTCGCCGTCAGCTGCGCGGCGATTCCGTCGGCGCCCGGCACGGCGGCGAACGCGCTGCCCAACCACTTGCCGTACGGCGGGTAGCGCCGGTGCAGCAGCAGCCACAACCGCATCAGCTCGCGGACCAGCCGGGCCGCGACCACCGCCGACCCCAGCTCGTCGCCCACCTCGCCGCAGCGGCCGACGAACGCCTCCTCCTGCGAGATCCGCTGCCACTGACCGGCGAGCACGTGCAGCCACACGTCGTGCGGGTACCAGTCGAGCCGCGCGCGGGCCGGCCCGAGCAGCTCCAGCCCGTCGTGGAACACCGCGCCGGCGGTCACCTCCGCGAGCCGCTGCGTCGGCGCCGCCAGCCAGTCCGCCGTGGTCACCCCCTCGGCCGGATCGAACCCGAGCTGCCCGACGAACCAGCCGTGCGGATCGGTGACCTCGACCCGGTGCCGTACCGGCCCGTCGGTCTCCCGCATCGTGCCGATGCCGTTCTCCCCGGTGGCCTCGAAGTGCGTCGGGTAGCCCCGGAACGTCTTCGGCAGCCGCGCCGCGAACGCCGCGTCCAGCCGCTGCCCGTGCGCGGCGAGGTCCCGCTCGCTCAGGAACAGCTGTACCCGCGGCCCCCACTCGTGATCCGCCGACCGCGCCGTGTCGAACCCCAGCACCTCCGACCCGCTCCCCAGCCGGCCCGCGCTGTGCGCCACTCCCGGCAGGACGTCGTCCAGGATCGGCCGCACCGCATCCCGCCAGAACCCCCGAGCCAACTCCAACCCCGCCACGAACGCCACCATCCCCCCACCCTCCCCGACCCCCACCCACCCGGTCGACCCCTTTCCGCCCGCCGAACGAGCCTGGTCATCGTCCCGGATCGACCAGCAACCACGTCCGAACCGTTCCCCCGGCCTGCGGGCCACGCAACGCCGGACGACGACCGCCCGATGCGCGGCAACCGTCTCATCGACAGCCACGCGAACGCCGCTGATGCGATTGCCGGTCAAGTCCAGATCGTGGGGGACAGAAGATTGGTGGCTTCCATGGGTGGCAGTCCGTCATCGAGGCCGCGGAGCCGTGCGTAGACCTCGCGCATGTCGGCCTTGGTGGGCAGCTGGGCGGTGCCGGCGGCGCGTGCCAGCACCGTCGGAGTGCTGACGAGCCGGATCGTCCCCACTGCGCGTCCCTGGGCACGTAGCCGTTGGAGCCGGTTGATTTCCATGGTCGCGGTCTTCGCGCCCGCACCGTCATCGATGAGAACGAACACGTCGGCTCCGGATTCGGCGATGACGACGGCATGTGCGATGACCATCGTCTCGCCCAGGTCTTTGGAGCGTTGAAACCGCTGCCGCATCGGTAGGCCGCTGATGCGATGGACGACCGCAGCCAGCTCGGCGGTGTGGTCATCGGGAAGGATCTGCATCCAGTTGGGAGTCAGCCTGCGCCACACCTGCTCAGCATCCCGGAATCGTCGGTCCTGGCGCGATTTGCGGAACACCTCGTCCTGAACGATCTCGGGTGCGCTGAGCCTTCCCAGCACGCCGATGAGAAGTCGTTCCTTGTGAATGGACAGAAAGTTCAGCGCGGGTCCCGCATCGATGATCGGCCGATGACTCACCGGGAGGGGCCGCCCCTCGGGCGGTCTCGGTCACTGTCCGAGGTGCCGAGGTCCTCGTCCAGAGCGGCCAGATCGACCTCGACCGGTGGCAGCTCACTCGCCCCTGCCCACGCGTCCGGCTGCTCGACCTGGACGATTCCCGCTTCGGCCAGATGCCTCTCGACTTCCTGGAGGCCAACCCCACGTAGCGTGGCGATGGCCTGTGCGGGAAGGACCCCTTCGACGTAGCCGGCGATCGCACGAGCAAGCAACCGCTGCGGCGCCCGGCGCTGATCGGAGTCCGCCTGCAGTGCCCGGTACTGGTCGTCCCAACCGAACCGGGCCGCCAGCTGTGGCGTGTAGATGCCGTCCCAGTCCTGCCGGGTCGCGGGGTCGAGGTAGCCAGCCTGCTCCAACGCGATGACCGCGATCGCCGGCGAGACGAGGAACCGCTGCACCACCGTCGACAACGTCGCCAGCGTCGTTTCCTGGTGCCCCTCAAGGAACTGTCGCAGCCCTTCCAGCGGAACCAGCAGATGCCGGGCGAAGGCACGACACCTCAGTTCCTGCGGAGTCTGATCGCTCCACGTGCGCACGTCCCCCGGCGCAACCCAGTCACCAAACAGCACGTGCCCCAGCTCGTGCGCCAGCGTGCTGCGTTGTCGCATCGGATGACGAGTGCGCGCCACACCAATGAACACCGCGTCGCGGTCGGGATCGCGCATGGTCAAACCGTGCTCGTCCGGCCCGGCGTCCAAGACTGCCACGTCGATCCCGGTCGTGTGTTCGATGATCGTCACCAGATCGCCCAAGGGCTGCACCCCGAGCCGGTGTTCACGACGAAACCGCTCGGCTGCCGCCCGGCCTTCGACCTCGACGTCGACCATCGTCCCCGGCACCTTTCAGACCGTGCCGTGGATGGCCTGGTCGTCCAGGTAGTCGTCGAGTTCCAGGAAGTGCAGCAGCGCCTCCCGCATGCGCTCCATCCCGCAGTCGTTGGTGGCCCGTGCGGCGCACTGCACCCGGTCGGCCACCGTCCCCTCCCCGGTCAACTGAGCCACCGTGTGCCCGGTCGCATGCGCGATCTGCACCACCTCCGGCATCTTCGCCGGCCGCTGACCCGAGATGATCCGCGACAACGTGGACTGCGAGATGCCCGTCGCGTCGGCGAGACCACGCTGACTCAGCCCCGATGACACCCGGGCGCGCTCGATCAGCACACCCACATCGCTCGTCGCCATCGCCACCCCCATGCTGAATCAAGATCCGCACAGCTGATTCAGTCTAGCCGGTCGACACGTTTCCGCCAAGTCGCAGCTCAGTTGATGAGAGCCAACCTCGTGGCCGCGGAAGGTGCGCGCATCGGGCATCGACCCCGATCCGATATTTCGGCTGAATGCATCGTCCTGCCGCGTGAAGGCGCCGTACCGGGAAGGATCGGGTGGGGCGGCGCGGCGGCCGGGCGGACCCCTCGTGCCGGCCGGGCGCCGCGCTGGGTGGTGCGGTCAGGAGACGCTGCGGGCGAAGCGGCGGGCGGCCCAGATGACCGCGGCGACGGTCAGGGCGAGCAGGATGATGGCCGCCTCGTACACCGCGTTGGTGGTGATGTGGCCGGCGAACAGGTCGCGGGAGGCGTCGACGGCGTAGCGCAGCGGGTTGGCGTGCGAGATGCCCTGCAGCCAGCCGGGTGCGGCGGCCATCGGCAGGAACACGCCGGACAGCAGCAGGATCGGCATCGCGACGCCGTTGGCCAGCGGGGCCAGCGCGTCCTCGCTCTTGAGGATCAGCGCCACCGCGTACGACACCGAGGCGCCGAGCAGCGCGAGCAGCACCATCAGGCACAGCACCAGCAGCAGCGGTCCGAAGTGGACGGACAGGCCGAACGGGATCGAGATGACGACCAGTACGATCGCCTGCACCACCAGGGTGACCACGTCGCGCAGGGCGCGGCCGAGCAGCAGCGCGAACCGGCTGACCGGGGTCACCCGCATCCGTTCGATCACGCCGTCGCGCAGCTCGCCGATCAGCCCGAACCCGACGAACAGCGTGCCGAACAGGGCCAGCTGGGTGAGCAGGCCGGGGATGAAGAAGGCGAAGGCGGCGTTGCCGCCGGCCATCCCGGGCGCGCGGACGTTCTTCAACAGCGGCGCGAACAGCAGCAGGTAGTACAGCGGCTGGGCCAGGCCGACGGCGACCCAGGTGGGGTTGCGCAGCGTCAGCAGCATCGATCGTTGGAACACCAGCCAGGTGTCCCGGAAGAGCGAGGGCATCACGTTTCTCCTTGCAGGCAAAGGGTTCGGCCGCGGGGCGGCCGCGTCGTGCGGTCGGGTGGCGCCGCGTCGTGCGCTCGGGTGGCGCCGGGTCAGTCGCGCAGCGAGCGGCCGGTCCGGGCCAGGAAGACGTCGTCGAGGCTGGGGCGGTGCAGCTCGACCGACTCGACGGTGAGGTCGTTGCCGTCGAGGACCCGCATCAGCTGGGGCATCGCGGTGGCGCCGCCGGCGACGTACAGCCGCAGGTCGGTGTCGGCGCGTTCGGCGCGGCGCGCGTACGGCTCGGTGGCGAGCAGCTTCTCGGCGGCGACGACCGCCTCGGCGCCGTCCGGGCCGAAGCCGAGCGTGATGACGTCGCCCTCGACCTGCTGCTTGAGCTCGTCGGCGGTGCCCTCGGCGACGATCAGACCACCGTCCATGATGGCGATCTGGTCGCAGAGCGCGTCCGCCTCGTCGAGGTAGTGCGTGGTCAGGAACACGGTCATGCCCTCGCCGCGCAGCCGGCGTACCTCGTCCCAGACGTGGCTGCGGCTGGCCGGGTCGAGGCCGGTGGTGGGCTCGTCGAGGAACACCAGCAGCGGGTCGTGCACCAGGCCGAGCGCGATGTCGACCCGGCGCTTCTGGCCGCCGGAGTAGGTCACCGTCTTGCGGTCGGCGAACGTGTCGAGCTGGAACGCCTCGATCGAGCGCGCCGCGCGCCGCAGCGCGTCGGCCTTGCTCACCCCGTACAGCCGGGCCTGCAGGACGAGCTCCTCGCGCGCGGTGGCCTCCCGCCAGGTGCCGCCGTTCTGGCCGACGTAGCCGATCCGGCGGCGCACCTCGCCGGGTTCGCGGCGCAGGTCGGCGCCGGCGACGACGGCGCTGCCGCCGTCCGGCGCGAGCAGCGTGGCGAGCATCCGCAGGGTGGTCGTCTTGCCGGCGCCGTTGGGGCCGAGGAAGCCGAACACCTGCCCCTCGGCCACGGCCAGGTCGACACCGCGGACCGCCTCGACGGTGCCCTTGCGGGACCGGAAGCTCTTCCGCAGCGCGGTGGTTTCGATGATCATGTCTGGTTCCCCCAGTGGTCGGCGGCCGGCGTCGGCCGTACGACGCCATGGTGACTGCATTCATGACGTCAGTCAAGTCAGTTTGGCGTCAACCACTGACAGTCCGGGCACAGATCCGACATCACGCCCGGAACGGCTCTCCAGCAACCGCCTGTTCATGCAGGTACAGCCGGTAGGTCAACCTCAGGCGTACAGCGGGGACATGTCGGGCGTGGCAGAATCCGAGCGCTAGATCAATCCGCAACGGTGCGCACCGGCCCTCCAGCCGGCCACGACGCCGTGACCCGCGTTGGACGGGAGGAATCTGGAGTGACCGCACAGACCCGTGGTCCCGCCGAGGCTGCGGACCGCGGTACCGCCACCGACGCCTCCCGCGCCGACCGACCGGCCCGGCCCACCCCCCGGCACGGCCGCGACCACGCCCTCGCGTACCTGTTCCTGGTGCCGTCGACCATCGTGTTCGCGCTGTTCGTGGTGTGGCCGCTGGGCGACTCGGTCTACCTGTCGCTGCACGGCAGCGACCTGTTCGGCGGCGCGTCGGTGTTCGTCGGGCTGGACAACTACCGGGACATGTTCACCTCCGCCGAGTTCGGCAAGGTGCTGCTCAACACGCTCGAGTTCGTGCTGCTGACGGTCATCCCGGGGGTGCTCGGCGCGCTGGTCGTGGTGCTGCTGCTGGAGGCACAGATCCGCGGCACCCGGGTGCTGCGCACCGCGTTCGCGCTGCCGTTCGCGTTCAGCGTGGCGACCGCGTCGGTGATCTTCTCGGTCATCTACAACTACCAGATCGGCCTGGCCAACGGGATCCTCGGCTTCCTCGGCATCGGCAAGGTCGGCTGGACCACCGACCCGCACGTCGCGATGTTCGCGCTGGCGCTGACCACGGTGTGGATGAACCTCGGCTACAACGTGCTGGTGCTCTCCGCCGGGGTCGGCTCGATCCCGGCCGAGGTGATGGAGGCCGCGCGGTTGGACGGCGCGAGCGGGCTCAAGCTGGTCCGCCGCATCATCCTGCCGCTGCTGTCACCGCAGCTGTTCTTCCTCGTGGTGGTCACCACGATCCAGTCACTGCAGAGCTTCGGCCAGATCCACATCCTCACCAAGGGCGGCCCGGACGGCTCGACGACGACGCTGGTCTACTCCATCTACAAGAAGGCGTTCGCGTTCGGCTCCAGCGACTTCGGTACCGCCAGCGCGCAGGCGATGGTGCTGCTGGTGATCGTGCTGGCCTGTACCGGCATCCAGTTCGGGGTGTTGCAGCGGAAGGTGCACTACTGATGGCCGAGCCGAGTTCCTCCACCGTGGACAGAGCGGCGGACCGTCGCACCCCGCGGCGCCGGATCAGCGCCGGCAAGATCGCCGTGTACGTGGTGCTGATCCTCGCGCTGATCCCGGTGATCTTCCCGATCTACTACGCGTTCGTCGGCAGCGTGATGCCCGGCGGCGACCTGGCCTCCTCGCCGCCGCGGATCTTCCCCAGCGGGTTCCACTGGTCCAACGTGACCGGCGTGTTCGACTCCATCCCGCTCGGCCGGCAGTACCTCAACTCGGTGGTACAGGCGGGAATCATCACGATCGCGCAGCTGATCACGAGCATCTTCGCCGCGTACGCGTTCGCGCTGATGCCGATGTGGGGCCGCCGCTACGTGTTCGGCGCGTTCATGGCCACGCTGATGGTGCCGGCCGAGTCGATCATCATCCCGAACTACCTGCACATCGGCGACTGGCACCTGCTCTCGTCCAGCTTCGGCGTGGTGATCGGGCTGGTGCTGCCGTTCCTGGCCAACATGTTCGGCACCTTCCTGCTGCGCCAGGCGTTCCTGCAGTTCCCCACCGAGCTGCGGGACGCCGCGACCATGGACGGCTGCGGCCACCTGCGGTTCCTGTGGCGCATCCTGGTACCGCTGGCCCGGCCGTCGATCGCCGCCGCCGGCGTGTACATCTTCCTCACCGCGTGGAACCAGTACTTCTGGCCGCTGCTGGTGACCCGCAGCGCCTCCCAGCAGACCCTGCAGATCGGCATCACCCAGCTGCGCAACGCCGAGGTCGGCGACCTCGGCCTGGTCGTGGCCGGTGCCGCCCTGTCGGTCATCCCGACCCTGCTGATCGTCATCTTCGGTCAGCGCTACATCGTCCGCGGGCTCACCGCCGGCGCGGTGCGCTGAGAAGTCCTCACCCCTGTGGAGGTAACGACACCATGAGATCAGGCAAGTTCCGGCGCAGGCTGGCGGCCCGTGCCCTGGTCGGCGCCGCCGCACTGGCGCTGACCGCCACGATGGCCGCCTGCGGCGGCAGCGACTCCGGCGGCAACTCCACCGACGCGCCCGGCGCCGACGCGCTCAAGAACGTCAAGTCGCCGGTGACGGTGGAGTTCTGGCACAGCATGAAGGGTGCCAACGTCGCCGCGCTGAAGCAGATCGTGAACAAGTTCAACGCCGCGCACAAGGGCAAGATCGTGGTCAAGCCGGTGTTCGTCGGCGAGTACGACGACGCGATCGCCAAGTACAAGACGGCGGTGCAGCAGAAGAACACGCCGGAACTGATCCAGGTGTACGACATCGGGTCCCGCTTCATGATCGACTCGAAGCAGACGGTGCCGATGTACAAGTTCATCGACAAGGACAAGTGGGACTCGTCCGCGATCGAGCCGAACATCGCGAGCTACTACCAGTTCGACGGCAAGCAGTGGTCGATGCCGTTCAACTCCTCGATGCCGCTGCTGTACATCAACAAGGACCTGTTCAAGAAGGCCGGCCTGGACCCGAACAAGCCGCCGGAGAACCTGGACGAGATCGAGGCGTACGCGAAGAAGCTGACGAACAAGAAGAAGAACATCGTCGGCTTCAACGCGGCCATCTACGGCTGGTACCTCGAGCAGCTGATGGCCACCAACGGCGACCAGTACTGCAACGACTCCAACGGCCGCAAGGGCCTCGCCACCAAGGTGAACTTCGACGGCCCGGACGGCGTCAAGCTCGCCCAGTGGTGGACCAGCATGGTCAAGAAGGGGTACGCCTCGAACACCGGCCGCACCACCGACGCGGCGCAGCAGGCGTTCAAGTCCGGTACCGTCGCGATGGAGCTGGAGTCCACCGGCGAGCTGCGTGACTTCATCAACAGCGCCAAGGGCAAGTTCAGCGTCGCCGCGGCGCCGTTCCCGCGGCTGACCGGCAGCGGCGCCCCCGACGGCGGCACCATCATCGGCGGGGCCAGCCTGTGGATCGACGGCATCGGCCACACCGACGCGCAGAAGCGCGCCTCCTGGGAGTTCGTCAAGTTCGCCTCGTCGCCGGCGATCCAGGCGCTGTGGCACACCGGTACCGGCTACTTCCCGGTCAACAGCAAGGCGCTGGACGAGCCGACCGACAAGGCGTGGGTCAAGCAGTACCCGCAGTTCAGCGTCGCCGTGCAGCAGCTGCACTCGACCAAGCCGTCGACCGCCACCTCCGGCTGCGCGCTCGGCGTCATGCCGCAGGCTCGGCAGGCCGCCGAGGAGGGGCTGGAGAAGACCATCACCTCCGGCGACCCGAGCACCGCCGCGGCCAACATGAAGGCGTCGGCCGACTCGCTGGCCAAGCCGATCACCGACTACAACAAGGCGGTCAAGAAGTAGGCACCGAACCGACACCGCGGC
>NZ_BOPO01000002.1:190720-209580 GCF_017312725.1 Actinocatenispora comari
CCGCGGCGAGTACCGCTGTCCATAGTGGACGGTCAGTCCTCCGGGTACCAGGCGGCGGCGCGCATGTCGACCCGGTCGCCGCGAAACGGCACCCCCTCGGCGACCAGCAGCGCCCGCGCCCGCAGCTCGTGCCCCGGCGGGGTGCGCCCCACCGAGTTGACCACCCGGTACCAGCACACCATGCCGCCGTAGCGGGCCATCACCGTACCGACCGAGCGCGCCGACGCCACGCCGCCGTGCGCGCGCACCACGTCGGCGATCGCCCCGTACGACATGACCCGGCCGGGCGGGATCGCCTCGACGACGCTCAACACCGCGTCCGCGTGGTCCGGCAGCTCCATACCCAGAAGGTACTGCCCGCGCCGCGCCAGGCGGTCAGATGGGGATGGTGGCGGGCTCGGTAAGCAGCCGACGGACCCGGGCCAGATCCGCACAGTACGGCTCGGCGCCGGTCACCGCGCGCACCAGCTGCGCGGTGTCCGGGCCGTCCGGCGGTACCACCACGCGCAGCACCGCGAGCGCGGCGGCGGCCCAGCGGGGCAGGCTCGCCCAGGCCTCCAGCACCACCTCCGTCGCGTCGCCGAGGCCGCGCTCCAGCAGCCGCCGCACGCGCCGGTCGGGCACGCCGGCCGGATCGGGCAGCGGCTCGTCGGTCACCTCGTACCAGGCGTCGGCGAAGTAGCCGGCACCCTCGGCGACCGTCTTCAGGCAGCCCAGCACCGGCGGCACCGCGGGCGCGGGGTCGGCACCGTACTCGGTGAGCAGGGCGACGACGGTGGCCGCCCAGCTCGCCGGGGCGGGGTCGAGCAGCTCCAGCCGGCCGCCGAGGTGGGCCATCGCGGCCTCCCGGTCGGCGGGCGTGGCGACGGCGACCTGTCCGTACACAGTGGACAGTGCGGCGGCGAATCCGGGCTGGTCGGCGGCGGTCAACGCCCGGCAGGCGGTCGGCAGGTTCGGCGGCACGACATGATCATGCCGGCGGGTGTCAAGCGGGTGTGAGTTCGGCCGTCGAGAACCTACGACGCGGTACGGACAGGCGACCGGGGTGCCGGTGCGCCGAGCACCGTGGCCGGCGCGCCCGTACGGTCAGGATCGGCCGGCGGTCGCGGCCTCGTCCGTGGACTGGTCCTTCTCCTTCCGCGCCCGGGCCTGCTTCAACACCTCGTCCCAGGGCCCGGCCGCACGGTCCCGGACCACCGAACAGCGCGTCGCCGGATCGGGCGTGTCACCCAGCGGCCCCTGCCGCGACGCGCGGTTTGCCCACCAGCGCACCACCGGACGAATGAAACGCATGGTCGGGGCGTACCTGACCGGCTTCTGCAGGACCGCGACGGTGTCGCCCCAGTAGTCCTCGGCGGCGTCGATCCGCGCGTAGTCGAGCCGGCCCTCGCTCTTCGGCGGATAGTGCGTGTGCACGTGCCGCAGCGTCAGCCGGGCCGCCGCCGCCAGGGCCCGAACCGCGTCCGGGTAGTACCGCCAGCAGTCCACGCCGGTGTGCTTGTGCCCGCGCGACGGTGCGGTGAAGAAGAACAGCCCGCCGGGCCGGAGGATCCGGGCGACCTCCAGCATCGACGCCCACGGCATCGGGATGTGCTCGAACACCGAGCCGGACACGACGACGTCGGCGCTGCCGCTCTTGACCGGAATCGTGTACGGCTTGGGCATCACCGCGTCGACGTTGTTGCCGTCCCGCACATCGACCCCGAAGTACGAGTGGTCGACGCCCTCGAACAGGGTGCGATGGGTGATCACCTGGTTCGGAGACGTGGCCGAACCGAGCTCGACGACGTCCAGGTGCCGCCCTTTCGGCAGGTACTTCGCCATCGATTCGGCCATGTGGTTGTACTGCGACGCGTGCAACGCAACGCTCCCTAGCGGTTCCCGGCGCCGGACGACGCCATCTTTCGAAAACTAGTGTGCGGCGCGGGCGACGCCAGGGTCCGGGGATCAGTGTTAATCGCCAGTTGGTCGGAGTTTTAACTGCGCCTCACCCAGCATCAACCGGACATACAGCGAGCACAGAGCAGACGAACAGGGCTTAACGCACGGTCACACCACGCAGCGTGGCCCACTGCGGATGATGGGGCCGAAACGGCGCGGGGCCCGGATCCGATCGGATCCGGGCCCCGCGCGATGCTCCGCCAGGTCAGTACGTCGGCAGGCTCGGGTCGACCTGCGCCTGCCAGGCCAGCACCCCGCCCTGCACGTGGACCGCATCCCGGAAGCCGGCCGCCTTCAGCGCCGCGAGCGCCTCGGCCGAACGCGCCCCCGACTTGCAGTGCAGCACGATCTGCCTGTCCTGCGGCAGGGTCGCGAGCGCCTCGCCGGACAGGATGTCGCCCTTCGGGATCAGCACCGAACCCGGGATCCGGATGATCTCGAACTCGGCCGGCTCCCGCACGTCGACCAGCAGGAAGTCCTTGCCGGCGTCCTGCCACTCCTTCAGCTCGGTGGCGGTGATCGTCGAACCCTGCACCGCCTCGGACGCCTCGTCCGACACCGCGCCGCAGAAGTCCTCGTAGTCCTCCAGCAGCGCCGTCTGGGTCGGGTGCTCGCCGCACAGCGGGCAGTTCGGGTCCTTGCGCACCTTGATGTCGCGGTAGCTCATCTCCAGCGCGTCATACACCATCAGCCGGCCGACCAGCGGGTCACCGATGCCGGTGATCAGCTTGATCGCCTCGTTGACCTGGACCGAACCGATCGAGGCGCACAGCACGCCCAGCACGCCGCCCTCGGCGCAGGACGGCACCATCCCGGGCGGCGGCGGCACCGGGTAGAGGCAGCGGTAGCAGGGGCCGTGCTCGGCCCAGAACACGCTGGCCTGCCCGTCGAACCGGTAGATCGAGCCCCACACGTACGGCTTGCCGAGCAGCACCGCCGCGTCGTTCACCATGTACCGGGTGGCGAAGTTGTCGGTGCCGTCCACGATCAGGTCGTAACCGGCGAAGATGTCCATGACGTTGTCGATGGTCAGCTGCTCGTCGTGCAGCACGACCTCGACCAGCGGGTTGATCTCGGCGATCGACTCCTTCGCCGACTGCGCCTTCGACTTGCCGATGTCGGACACGCCGTGGATGATCTGCCGCTGCAGGTTCGACTCGTCGACGGTGTCGAAGTCGATCACGCCGAGGGTGCCGACGCCGGCCGCGGCCAGGTAGAGCAGCGCCGGAGAGCCGAGCCCGCCCGCGCCGACACACAGCACCTTCGCGTTCTTCAGCCGCTTCTGGCCGTCCATGGCGACGTCCGGAATGATCAGATGCCGGGAGTAGCGCCGGACCTCGTCCACGGACAACTCCGCGGCGGGCTCGACGAGCGGTGGGAGCGACACGGGTCTCCTCCGTGGCTCGGGTACGGGTTGACGTTCATCGAACATTGTTGCTCGCCGGCACGGTGGTCGCCCATGACCTCCGCCACCCGTCCCAGTGGCCGGTCGAGCCGGACCGGTCGGTGCGGATCAGTCGGTGTAGTAGCTGGCCGGGTCCTTCGGGATGTCCGCCTGCGAGTAGTCACCGTCGGGCCCCTGGTAGAGCTTGCCGTCCGGGTACGGCCAGGGGTTCGGCACGCAGCCGTGCAGGCCCAGCGTCTGCTGCTGCATCGTCGGCGCCTTCTTGCCCTTGCCCGGGCACAGCTGGTGGCCGTGGCCGAGCCGGTGCCCGACCTCGTGGCTGATCGCGTAGTCCCGGTAGTCGTTCAGGTTGGCGTAGTAGGGCACCCCGTGCACCCAGCGGGACACGTTGATCATCACGTCGTCCTGGTACCGGCAGGACGTGTAGCCGTCCGGGTCGTCGTGGCACATCGAGTCCCGGGTACCGGGCGTGACCAGGTGCAACACGAAGTCGGTCGAGGTGCCCGGCCCGACCCGCTGGAACCGCCAGTCGCCGCCGGCCGTCCAGCCCTGCTTCGCGCCGAGGATCGACACCACCCGGTCGGCGAACGCCGACACGTCGATGCCCTTGATGTCGGTCTCCACCTGGACCTGGAAGCGCAGCAACGTGCCGGCGTGCCCGTACACCTTGCTGCTGCCGGGGGCGGTGACGAACTTCCCCGACCCGTCCTTCGGGTACCGCACCGTCTCGGTGCCCGCCGACGCGCTCGGCGTCGGTGCCGCGCTGTGCCGGCTCACCGGCGCCTCGCTCGGCACCGTACTCGGCGACTTCGCCACCGCGGCGGCGCTGTGCTGCGGATCCTTCGTCCCGCCCTGCACCAGGTCGACGGCCACCAGGACCACCGCGACCAGCAGCACCACCAGCAGGAACGTCCGGCGACGCCGGCGCAGCATCCGCTGCCGGGCGAGCAGCCGGGCGTCGACCCGGGCTGCCGTCCCGCTGCGTGGGCGTGGACGCGTCGGTGCTGACATTGCAGCTCAGAGTGCCACGAACGACCTGCGTCAACGCGCCGTGACACGAAGCAGCGACGTTTCTCACCGAATCGACGGGATTGGGCGGCTCGATCAGCCCAGCGGGGTCGAGACGAGGGCGAGCAGGGCACGGGCCACCGTCCGCGGGTTCTCCAGCTGCGCGACGTGACCGACCCCGTCGAGGGCGAGCAGGCGGGCGCCGGGGATGGTGGCGACCAGCCGCTCGGCCAGCCGTACCGGCACCAACCGGTCGTCGCGGCCCCACACCACCAGCGTCGGCGCGGTGATGCGGGCGGCCGCCGACCAGAGCGTGTCCGTACCGCCGCGCAGGAACTCGGTGAGCAACGCCCGGAACGTCCGCAGGTACGCGTCGGCGTGCCACGGCGTCGTCAGCCACTCGCCGGCCTCGGCGACGAACGCGTCCAGCAGGTCGGCGGTGACCGTACCGGGCTGGGCCATGCAGTTGTCCAGCGACTGCCGGGTCAGGCCGACCGGACCGAGCCGGCGCATCGACGCCGACAGCGCCTGCGCCGCGCCGGGCAGCCACGCCGCGGGCACGAGCGGGCCGAGCTGCGACTGCCACGGCCGGTGGAACGGCATCGCCGGCGAGATCAGGGTCAGGCTGCGGACCAGCTCCGGGTGGGCCGCGGCCACCCGCACCGTGACCGCGCCGCCGAGCGAGTTGCCGACCAGGTGCACCGGGCCGTCGAGCCCGGCCAGCCAGCCCGCCACGTGCTCGGCCAGCGCCGGCAGCGTGCACCGGCGCAGCGGCGCGCTGCCGCCGAACCCGGGCAGGTCCAGCGCGTACCCCCGGCGCGGGGCGAGCAGGCCGCCCAGCATGGTCCAGTCGAGCGCCGAGCCGCCGAGCCCGTGCACGTACGCGATCGGGGTGTCGCCGGGCTCGCCGATCACCCGCATCCGGGTCGCCCGGCCGCGCACCCACAGCTTGCGCACCGGCCACGCGGTCACCGGCCGGTCCGGCACCAGCTCCGCCGCCACCATCGCCGCCTCCCGCACCGCCCCAACCTATCCCCGCCCCATCCGGCGGCGGGGTCAGCGATGGGTGGCGTCGCGGACCAGGATCGCGGCCTGCACCCGGTTGTCCAGGCCCAGCTTGGCCAGGATCCGGCTGACGTGCGTCTTCACCGTCGCCTCGGTGGTACCGAGACGGCGCGCGATCTCGGCGTTCGAGCGGCCCTCCGCCACCTCGTCGGCCACCTCGCGTTCCCGGTCGGTGAGCACGTCGAGGCGGGCGCTCGCCGCCGCGGCCTGCCCCGCGTACCGGTCGTCGAAGGCGTCCAGCAGCCGCCGGGTGACCGTCGGCGCGAGCATCGCGTTGCCCGCCGCGACGGTGCGGACCGCGCCGGCCAGCTCGGTCGGCGGGGTGTCCTTGAGCAGGAAGCCGACCGCGCCGGCGCGCAGCGCCCGGTGCACGTACTCGTCCTCGTCGAAGGTGGTCAGCATGATCACGTACGGCGGCTGCGGCAGCGCACGCAGCTGCTCGGCCGCGGCGAGCCCGTCGGTGCCGGGCATCCGGACGTCCATCAGCACCACGTCCGGCCGGTGCCGGCGCACCGCCGCCACCGCCGCCGCGCCGTCCGCCGCCTCCGCCACCACCAGCAGGTCCTCGGCCGCGGACAGGATCAGTCGCAGCCCGGACCGCACCAGCGCCTCGTCGTCGACGATCAGCACCCGGATCATGCCGCCGCCGTCCCGGCCGGTACCGGCAGGACCGCGCGGACGGTGAACCCGCCGTCCGGGTCGACGCCGGCGTGACACTCGCCGCCCAGCAGCGCCACCCGCTCGCGCAGCCCGGCCAGGCCGAGCCGGCCGGACACCGCCGGTTCCACCGGCTCGACCGGCGGCTCGTTGCGGACCTCGACGGTCAGCGCGCCGGCCTCGCAGCCGACCCGTACCGCGGTCGCGACCCGGCCGGCGTGCTTGTGCACGTTGGTCAGCGCCTCCTGCACCACCCGGTACGCGGCGCGCTGCACGGTGTCCGCCGCCCCGGTCGAGGCCGCGTCGACCCGCAGCGTCACCGGCACCCCGGCGGAGCGGGACTGCTCGACCAGTGCCGGCAGCTCGGCCAGCCCGGGCTGCGGCGCGGTACCGGACTCCCCCGTGCGGGTGCGCAGCACGCCGAGCACCGCGCGCAGGTCGGTCAGCGCCGCCCGCCCGGTGGTACGGATCAGTGCCGCCTCGGCCGCCACCGCGCCGTCGGCGGCGGTCACCTCGATCGCGCCGGCGTGCAGCACCATCAGCGACACCCGGTGCGCCACCACGTCGTGCATCTCCCGGGCGATCCGGGCCCGCTCGGTGGACCGGGCCGCCTGCTCGCGCGCCGCCTGCTCGCGTTCGGCCCGGTCGGCGCGGTCGCGCAGCTCGTCGAGCAGGCCACGGCGGGCCGCCAGCCACAACCCGAGCACCATCGGCAGCGCCACGAACACGATCACCTCCAGCAGCGTGTTCGAGACGCTCCCCCACACCGCCCGGTAGCCGCCGACCAGCTGGTTGACCAGCGCCGACACCGCCTCGACCGCCACCGCAGCGGCACCGAACGCGACCAGCCGCCGGCCCCGCAGCCGGTACCCGGCGTAGAAGGCGGCGATCACCGCCGGCGGCCACAGCAGCGCGCCGACCAGCGCGATCGGCGCCAGCACGAACAGCGGCCACAGCCGCCACCGGGCCAGGCCGGCCACCGCACCGCACACCGCGCAACCGGCCAGCAGCCAACCGTGCTTGACGTCCGCCGGGATCGGCCCGAGGTCGAGGCCCGCGGTGGAGAACGCGAACACGCCGAGCCCGACCAGTACCGGCGACCACCGGACCAGCGCCCGGGTCACCGCCTCGAAGATCGCCCCGCCCGTCGCCCGCCCCGCCACGTACTGCATCGCCCCAGCGTACGGACGAGAACGCGGCTCGGCGTAGGCCGATCGGCAACCGGCGGCTACGACGAAAGTGGCACCGCCGCCGGCTTCCGGCCGACGACACCGGGCGGCCCGCCGATCGACGATCCCGGCATGAACACACCACGGCATCGACCGCGACCCGACCGGCCCGGCCCGTTCCGCCGCGCCACGACCACCCGACCGCTCGACCCCGAGCCCGCCGCCCCGAGGCCGGCGGACGACCCCCGGCCCGCCCGCACGCCCGGCGCCGCGAGGCCATCGGAAGCCGGACACCCCATGCCCGCCGGCTCCGCCGAGACCGGACACCCCCGGGCCGACCGACCCTGCGGTGCCGGGCGGGCCCGCGGCGCCCGGCGGACGATCGGCGCGCTGGCGGTCGCCGCGCTGCTCGCCGCGCCGGCCGCGGCGCTGGCACCGACCGCCAGCGCGGCGGCACCGGCGCACCGGGACACCGGCGGCAGCCAGCTCGCGCTGCCGGCACCGAGCGGCCGGTACCCGGTCGGGGTCGACCGGCTCGACCTGACGGACCCCGACCGCACCGACCCATGGGTACCGTCGGCCGGGCCGCGGCGGCTGGTCGTGACGATGCGGTACCCGACCGCGCACCGGCACGGCAGCGCGGCGCGCTACCTGTCGCCGGCGGAGTCGGCGGCGCTGCTCACCGAGGACCACCTCGACGATGTGGCACCGGATGCGCTGAGGACGGTACGCACGCACTCGATCGTGGACGCCCCGCCGCTGCCCGGCCGGCGGCCGCTCGTCGTGCTGTCCCCCGGGTACACCCAGCCGGTGGCGACGCTGACCGCGGTGGCCGAGGACCTCGCCAGCCACGGCTACGTGGTGGCCGCCGTCGACCACCGGTACGAGTCGGTCGCCACCACCTACCCGGGCGGTGAGCTGGACACCTGCCGCTCCTGCGGCGCCCCCGGCGCCGACGTGGTCGCGAGCCGGGTCGCCGACGTGCGGTTCGTCCTGGACGAGCTGACCGGTCGGCACCCGGCGTGGCGCTGGTCGCAGCGGATCGACCCGTCCCGGATCGCGATGGTCGGGCACTCGGTCGGCGGCGCGACCGCGTCGGCCGCGATGGCCGCCGACCGCCGCATCGACGCCGGGATCAACCTGGACGGCACCCCGCACGTACCGGCGCCCGAGGGCGGCCTGGACCGGCCGTTCCTGCTGTTCGGGTCGTCGGCGCACCACCTGCCCGGCGACGACGCGAAGTGGGACGCGCTGGCCGGCAAGCTGACCGGCTGGCACCGGTGGCTGACGATCAGCGGCTCGGAGCACTTCACGTTCACCGACCTGGCGCTGCTCAACGACCAGCTCGGCGAGCCGCCGCTCGGTGCGGTCACCGGGGCCCGCTCGGTGCAGCTGACCCGCCGGTACGTCACCGCGTTCGCCGACCGCCACCTGCGTGGCCACGACGAACCGATGCTGGACCGGCCGAGCCCGGCCGACCCGGAGATCGTCTTCCACCGCTGACCACCGCCGTCGATCGGGGCACCGGCGCGTCGATCAGGGGATCGCGGCACCTGGGCCGCCTGCCGCGAATCCGTTGATCGACGCCGGAAGCCTCGACCGGCGCGCCGGCGGCGTGGCTCTACACTTCCGCTCGGTCGCGGCGCCGAGCCGCGGCGGTCGCGATCGAGCGGGGGTACGGCATGGGGCGGGCGCGGGAGGCCGGGGTGGCGCTGGGCGGGCTGCCGACCGGCACCCACAACGCGATCACCGACGTGCCCGGGGTACTGGTGGGCCACGAGACGCTGCACGCCGGCGACGCGGTACGCACCGGCGTGACCGCGGTGGTGCCGGGACCCGGTTCGGCGTTCCGGGACAAGTTCCCGGCCGCGGTCGCGGTGTTCAACGGGTTCGGCAAGGCGGCCGGGCTGAGCCAGATCGCCGAGCTGGGCGTGCTGGAGACGCCGATCGTGCTGACCAACACGCTCGCGGTCGGCGCCGCGCACGAGGGGCTGGTCCGGCACGCGCTGGCCGGCGACGCCGAGATCGGGGTGTCCACCGGCACGGTCAACCCGCTGGTACTGGAGTGCAACGACGGCTGGCTCAACGACATCCGCGCCCTGCCGGTACGGCCGGAGCACGTGGCCCGCGCGCTCGCCGCGGCGGCGCCCGGCCCGGTCACCGCGGGGCCGGTCGGCGCCGGTACCGGGATGGTCTGTTTCGGTTGGAAGGGCGGCATCGGCACGGCGTCGCGGCAGGCCGCCGGGTACACCGTCGGCGCGCTGGTGCTGACCAACCACGGCCGGCCGGCGGAGCTGACCATCGCCGGGGTACCGGTCGGGGACACGGTGCGGCCGGAGCCCGCCCGGCAGGCGCCGGAGTGGACCCGTGGCGCCGGCTCCTGCGTGGTGGTGTTGGCCACCGACGCGCCGGCCGACGCCCGGCAGCTGGGCCGGCTGGCCCGCCGCGCCGCGGTCGGGCTGGCCCGCGGCGGCAGCGTGATGCAGCACGGCAGCGGCGAGTACGCGGTGGCGTTCGGTACCGCGAACCGGGTGCCGCACGCGCCGGCCGGGCCGACCCGCGCGACGACGGTACTGGCCGAGGACGGGCCGGTGTTCGACGCGCTGTTCACCGCGGTCGCCGAGGCCACCGCCGAGGCGGTGGTCGACTCGCTGTTCGCCGGGGCGCGTACCGCCGGCGCGCACGGCCACGTGATCGAGGCGCTGCCGGTCGACCGGGTCCTGCCACTGCTCCGCCGCTGAGCACCGGCCGACCCGGCCGGGAGCCGGCCGCGGACCGACCGGCGGCGGCACTGCGCACCGACCCGCCACGCCGGATTGGTCTGCTCGACAAGGCGCCGATCGGCCCTGTCACCGAACCAATCAGCGGTCGTACCGTCGAGGGCGACGACCGTTGGCAGGCAAGGAGATCAGGCCATGAGTACCACCGTCGAGATGTGGTTCGACCCGAAATGTCCATGGGCATGGAACGGCTCGCGCTGGCTGCTGGAGGTCGAGCAGGTCCGGGACATCCGGGTGCTGTTCCACACCCTCAGCCTGTCCGCGCTCAACGCCGACCGCGAGGTCGAGCCGTGGTACCGGGAGTGGCTGGACGCCGGCTGGGGCCCGGCCCGGATCTGCCTCGCCGCCGAGCGCGCGCACGGCGCCGAGTCGCTGCGCGAGCTCTACACCGCGCTCGGTACGCACCTGCACCGCAAGCGCGAACCGCTCGGCCGCGAGCTGTACGTCGCCGCGCTGGCCGAGGCCGGGCTGCCGGTCGAGCTGGCCGACGCCGCCGACGACCCCGGTCTGGACGCCGGCCTGGTCGAGGCGAACCGCGCCGGGCTGGGCCCGGTCGGTGAGGACCTCGGCACCCCCGCCATCCACGTACCGGGGCCGGACGGGCTCGTCGCGTTCTTCGGCCCGGTCGTCACGCCGGTACCGCGGGGCGAGGCCGCCGGCCGGCTGTGGGACGGCGTGCTGCTGTGCGCCGGTACCGACGGGTTCTTCGAGCTGAAGCGGTCCCGCACCCGCCGCCCGCGCGAGGACGAGATCCTCCCGGCCTGACCGGCCGCCGGCGGTCCCGCCGTCCGGTCAGCCGCGGCCGCGCAGCAACCGCACCGCGAGCGGCGGCGCGGCCACCCCGTACAGCACGATGCTCAGCATCACCACCACGGTCATCGCGTACAGCGGGGGCAGGTCCGGGCCCGCCGGCAGCTCGTTGAACGCGAGGAAACCGAACACGATCGACGCGGTACCGCGCGGGCCGAGCAGCCCCACCGCGCACCGCTCGCGCCAGCCCAGCGAGCTGCGCGACAGGCACAGCAGCACCGGCGCCAGGCGTAGCACGACGACCGCGATCGCCCCGTACAGGACGAGTTCGGGTTCGAACCCGTTGCTGAACACCAGGACCGCGACCGCGCCGAACCCGAACCACATCGCCATCGACACCAGCTGCCCCACGTCGTCGGCGAACGCGGTCTCGGCCGGGTCCAGATCGGCGTGCCGGGAACCGCCCCGGACCACCCGGTAGACGATGCCGGCAACGAACGCCGCGACGAACCCGTTCGCCTGCAGGCCGTTGGCGACGACGTAGGTCAGGATCGGGATCAGCACCAGCACGAACCGGCCGGAGCGCGCCGAGGTGAACCCGATGCGCCGGGTGCCGCGCAGCACGATCCCGGCGGCGCCGCCGACGACCAGCCCGGACGCGGCGGCGAACAGGAACGCCCACAGCCCGTCCAGCAGCGCCTCGAACGCGTCCATGTCCGCCCGCTTCCCGGCCAGCGACAGCGCGAACACGAAGATCGGCGACACGATCCCGTCGTTGTACCCGCTCTCCACGTTGACGATGTGCCGGATCCGGGCCGGAATCCCGGTGTTGCGCAGGATCGGCGACGCCGGCGCGAAGTCGGTCGGGATCACGATGCAGGCCAGGACGACCAGCACCGGACCGGAGACGGACGGCAGCAGCAGCGCACCGGTCACCACCGCGGCCAGCAACGACAGCGGCATCGCCAGGAACAGCAGCCGGGAGACGATCCGGCCCTCACCGCCGAACGGCCCGCCGCGCACCTCGGTGGCGTCCACGAACAGCAGCAGCGCCAGGATCAGCTCGACCAGCTTCTCCGCCTGCGCGGTGTTCAGGTGGTCGTTGAAGTCCTTCGCGACGAACAGCCCGACCACGACACCGGACGCCACCATCACGATCGGGCCGGTGAGCCGGGCGCGCTCCACGCCGCGCTCGGACAGCGCCCACAGCACCAGCACCGCGAGGCCGACCACGATCAGCAGCGCCACGCCCTCGCCCTCCTCGACCACGACCGGGCAGGCGTGCGTCGCCGTCGGTACGGGAACCCGCCGGCCAGTCTAGGAGTCGGAAAAGCGTGGCTTGCCGGATTGCGCGAAAGAGATCGCGACCCGGGGCCGAACCGCTCAGTCGTCGGTCGAGGTGGTGGTGTGCGCGGTGGCGACGCCGCGGGTGCAGGTCAGCTTCACCCTGATCTCGCGCCGATCGGACTCGAACTTCAGCCCGGCGTCGTCGTCGCTGGGGCCCCGCTCCACGTCGTCCGCCCGGTACCCCTGCGCCGGGGTCCAGGACAGCAGCGTGGCCTGGTCGCCGGTGCACCGTACGGTCAGGTCGCCGCCGGCGGTGGACAGCGCCGTCACCGGGCCCCCGCCGGTACCGGCCGCGGACGAGGTCGGCGCCGGCGTCGCGGTCGCCAGCGCCCGCCGCACCTGCTGGTCACTCAGCGGCCGGGTGGTGTCGCCGGCGATGCCCGAGCCGATCGCCCGTACCGCGACGACGCCGACCGCGATCGCCACCGCGGCGGCGACCAGCCACCCCGCCACCCCCAGGACGTAGCCGGCCGGCCCTGGTCGAGCCGCAGCCGGCCGGAAGATCCGCCAGACCCGCCCTGGCACCGAACGCAGTCCCGACGACATGCCACCCAGTGTGCCGGCCGGCACCCTAAGACGCCGCTAAGGCGCCGATAACCTTCCCGGCGCGGCCCGGCCGCGGCTCGTCGGTCGGTTAGCTTGGCCGGTGTGGCGCAGATACTGCTGATCGAGGACGACGCGACGATCCGGTCCGCGTTGATGCGCGGGCTCGGCGAGCGCGGGCACGCGGTCGCGTCCGCGTCGACCGCGATGGCCGGGCTGCGCCAGGCCGTCGCCGACCGGCCCGACCTGGTGGTGCTCGACCTCGGCCTGCCCGACCTGGACGGCGCCGAACTGCTGCGGATGCTGCGCGCGGTCAGCCGGGTACCGGTGATCGTGGCCACCGCCCGGGACGACGAGGCCGACGTGGTGGCCGCGCTGCGCCAGGGCGCCGACGACTACGTGGTCAAGCCGTTCGGTACCGCCCAGCTCGACGCCCGGATCGACGCGGTGCTGCGCCGCACCGGTACCGGCCCCGCGGATGCCACCGTGACCGTCGGCGGGCTGACCGCCGACCCGCGGGCCCGGCGGGCCAGCCTGGACGGCGCCCCGCTCGAGCTCGCGCCCCGCGAGTTCGACCTGCTGCACTACCTCGCCGAGCGCGCCGGCGCGGTGGTCAGCAAGCGGGAACTGCTCACCGAGGTGTGGCACGTCCCGTACGGCGGGGCCGACAAGACGGTCGACGTGCACCTGGCTTGGCTGCGCCGCAAGCTCGGCGAGACCGCCGCGGCACCCCGCTACCTGTACACGGTGCGCGGCGTCGGGGTGCGCCTCGCCGCGCCGGAGGGCTGAGCGGTGCGGCGGCGGCTCGCGCTGCTGGTGGCCGCGACCACCTCGCTGGTACTGGTGGCGTTCCTCGCGCCG
Organism: Actinocatenispora comari; assembly: GCF_017312725.1. Classification (GTDB taxonomy): domain Bacteria; phylum Actinomycetota; class Actinomycetes; order Mycobacteriales; family Micromonosporaceae; genus Actinocatenispora; species Actinocatenispora comari. Next base: position 204,247 of record NZ_BOPO01000002.1, read on the forward strand.
CTCGCGCTGCTGGTGCGCACCGTCGCGGCCGACCGCGCGGTCAACGCCGGTACGGTGCGGGCCCAGTCGATCGGCGCCGTGGTCGCGAGCGGCGACCTGGACGCGGTCCGGGCCACCGTCGCGCAGGCCAACGCCGACCGCCGGCACCCGGTCACCGTGTTCCTGCCGGAAGGCACCGTGCTCGGCGCCGCCGCCGACCGCACCCCCGCGGTACGGCTGGCGTTGCGCGGTCGCAGCCTGTCCGTCGACACCGGCGCCGGGCGGCAGATCCTGGTGTCGGTGCAGGGCCTGGCGGGCGGACCGGTCGCCGTCGTCACGCTGGTACCGGCCGACGAGATGCACCGCGGCGTCACCCGCGCCTGGCTGATCCTGCTCGCGCTGGGCATCGCGCTGGTCGGCATCGGGGTGCTCACCGCCGATCTGCTGGCCCGCCGGCTGGTCGCCCCGATCGGCGCGCTGTCCACCGTCTCGCACCGGCTCGCCGCCGGTGAGCTGTCGGCCCGGGCCCGGCCGACCGGCCCGCCGGAGGTGCGCGAGGTGGCCGGCGCGCTCAACCACCTGGCCGGCCGGATCCGGGTACTGCTGCAGGCCGAGCGCGAATCCGCGGCCGACCTGTCGCACCGGCTGCGTACCCCGCTGACCGCGTTGCGGCTGGACGCCGAGGCGCTGTCCGACCCGGCCGAGGCGGCCCGGCTGACCGCCCACGTGGACGCGCTGGAACGCGCCGTCACCGCCTCGATCGCCGACGCCCGCAGCCCCGCCGAGGGGCACTGCGACGCCGCCGCGGTGGTCCGCGAGCGGGTCGCGTTCTGGACCGTGCTCGCCGAGGAGACCGGCCGGCCCAGCGAACTGTCCGCACCCGACTCCCCGGTACCGGTGGCGCTGCCCGCCGCCGACCTCGCCGCCGCGCTGGATGCCCTGCTGGGCAACGTGTTCGCGCACACCCCGGGCGGGGTCGGGTTCACCGTCACGGTCACCGCGACCGGTACCGGCGCCCGGCTGGTCGTCGCCGACGCCGGGCCCGGTTTCCCGGACCCGGCGGCATCGGCCCGGCACGTGCTGGAACGCGGCGCCAGCACCGCCGACTCCTCCGGGCTCGGCCTCGACATCGCCCGTCGCGCCGCGCACCGCGCCGGCGGACGCCTCACCCTCGACACCGCCCCCGGCGGCGGCGCCCGCGTCACCCTCGACCTCGCGACCCCGTGACCCTGGCCCGGCCCGGGCCGACCCCGTGACCCCGGCTCGGCCCGGGCCCTCGACCGGCGCGATCCGCCCGTCAGGTCCGGTCGGACTCGGTGAGGCGGCCGGCGGCGAGGTGCAGGTGGCGGGTCACGCCGATCTCGGCCAGGAACCGCTCGTCGTGGCTGACCACGACGAACGCACCCCGGTAGGCGTTCAACGCGCCGACCAGCTGGGCCACGCTGACCAGGTCCAGGTTGTTGGTCGGCTCGTCGAGCAGCAGCAGGTGCGGCGCCGGCTCCGCGTACAGCACGCAGGCCAGCGTCGCGCGCAGCCGTTCACCGCCGGACAGCGCCCCGACCGGCAGCTGTGCCCGAGCGCCCCGGAACAGGAAGCGCGCCAACAGGTTCATCCGCTTCGCCGGCGCCAGCTCGGGCGCGAACCGGGCCAGGTTGTCCAGTACCGTCGCGTCCTCGTCGAGCAGGTCGAGCCGCTGCGACAGGTACGCCACCCGCCCGTCCGCCCGCCGCACCACCGGCGGTGCGCAGGGTTCGCCGCCCAGCTCCCCGCTCGCGCCGGCGTCCGACGGATCCGGGCTCGCGCCGGCGTACGACGGTGCCAGGTCGCCACCGATCAGCCGCAGCAGCGTGGTCTTGCCGGTACCGTTGGCGCCGGTCAGCGCGATCCGTTCGGGGCCCCGTACGGTCAGGTCCAGGCCGGGCGGGGCGAACAGGTCCCGGTCGCCGCGGCGCACCTGCAGCCGCTCGCCGGCGAACACGGTGCGGCCCGCCGGTACCGTGGTGTCCGGCAGTTCCAGCGCGATCCGGGTGTCGTCGCGCACCGCGCGGCCCGCCTCGTCCAGCTTCGCCTTCGCCTCGCCCAGCCGGGCCGCGTGCGTCTCGTTCGCCTTGCCGGCCGACTCCTGCGCGTGCCGTTGCAGACCGCCGGCGACGATCCGGGCCAGCCCGGCGTCCTTGCGGTGCCGGCTGGCGTTCCCGGCCCGCCGGGCGGCCCGTTCCCGGGCCTGCTGCAGCTCCCGCTTCTCCCGCTTGACCTCCTGCGCGGCGCTGCGCACGGCCCGCTGCGCGGCCTCCTGCTCGGCCTCGACCGCCTGCTCGTAGTCGGTGAAGTTCCCGCCGTACGAACGAAGCTCGGTCGCGGACAGCTCCGCGATCCGGTCCATCCGGTCCAGCAGCGCGCGATCGTGGCTGACGACGAGCAGGCAGCCCTTCCACCCCGCCAGTACGTCGTGCAGCCGGTGCCGCGCGTCGGCGTCCAGGTTGTTGGTCGGCTCGTCGAGCAGCAGCACGTCGGGCCGCTTCAGCAGCTGCGCGACCAGCCCGAGCGACACCACCTGGCCGCCGGACAGGCTGGCCAGCGGCCGGTCCAGCGTCACGTCGCCGAGCCCCAGCCGGTTCAGCTCCACGGCGGTACGTTCCTCGACGTCCCAGTCGTTGCCGATCGTGGTGAAGTGCGCCTCGCTGGCGTCGCCGGACTCCACCGCGGCCAGCGCGGCGAGCACCGGCGCGACGCCCAGTACCTCCGCGACCGTCGCATCGGCCAGGAACGGCAGGTTCTGCGGCAGGTAGCCGAGTACGCCGGAGACGGTCACGGCCCCCGCGGACGGGGTGAGCTCGCCGGCGATGAGCCGCAGCAGGGTGCTCTTGCCGGCGCCGTTCGGCGCGACCAGTCCGGTACGGCCGGCGCCGAGCGAGGCGGACAGCTCGTCGAACACGACGGTGCCGTCCGGCCAGGAGAAGTGCAGCCGAGTGCAGACGATGGAAGCGTCGGACATGCGCAGATCCTTGGGGTGCAAGGCATCCGGTCACCGCGGTGCCGGATGCGGCGGGAAGGTGGACGACTCGCGATCACCGCGGCGGCGCACGCCTGCCGTCGGTCGATCACGCCCGGGGCTCACCCGGAGATGTCGTCGTCACCCGCCATGTCTGCGCTCCTCGTCGGGCCCGGGCTCCGATCGCCCGCGGCACACAGCGGTCAACTGTAACAGCGTCCCGGCCACCCGCCACCGAGATCCGCATCTCCCCGGTGCGCCGGGGCCGGCACTCCCGCACCGCACCGCTGCCGCCCCGCCGGGCCCGGCGGGCGCGGTTCTTAGCCGCGGCTTAGCGGGACGACAGCGCGGCACTAGCCGCGACCGGGCGACCGTGGTCGGGTCATCGACGAACCGAACCCGGGAGGAACCATGCGGACGTTCACCAAGCTCGCGATCGCCGTCGGGGCCGGCGTCCTGGTGGTCGGCGGCGGTACCGCGACGGTGCTGGCGGCGCAGCAGGACGGCGGGCCGACCCGTACCGCCGACAGCCGGACCACCGAGGTCACCGGCACCGGCGGCGGCTCGGGCGCCACCGTGTCGCTCGCCGAGGCGGTACGCACCGCGCAGGGCGAGGTGCCGCACGGCGTCGCGGTGGAGGCCGACCTGGACGACGACAACGGCGCCGCGCACTGGGAGATCGACCTGGTCACCGGCGACACGGCACGCACCGTGTACGTCGGCGCCGACGACGGCAAGGTCCGGCGGACCGGTCGGGACACCCTGGACCGGGACGACCGGGCCGCGGCCGCGGCGCACGTCGACCTGCTCACCGCGGTACGCACGGCGCAGCGCGCGGCGCCCGACGCCGGCGCGGCCACCGAGGCGGACGCCGACTTCGACGGCAGCCGGCTGGTCTGGGAGGTCTCGTTCGGGGCGCACGACGACGAGCAGGAGGTCACCGTCGATGCGCGCACCGGCCACGCCGGCAGCCCCACCACCGACGACTGACCGCTCCGGCCGCGTCTCGTCCCCGGCGGGGCCGCACCGCCGGGCGGCGGTTCCGCACCGAGCAGCCTCCGCCGGGGCGGCACGGAAGATGCGGCGTCCGCCGGGGCACGGGAGATGCGGCGGCGGTGTGGCACCGGCGATCCGGGTGCCGCCGGACGTGGAAACGGCCCCGGCGCAACGCCGGGGCCGTCCGCCTGCCTCGCGCCGCCCGCGCCGCTGCGCGTCAGCCGCGAGGCTCCAGGCGCCACCTCGTACCGCCGGTGCCGGGCACCGGAGTGGCCGCCGGCCGCGGGTGGACCGCCGGCCGGCGCTGTCGCATCCGTCCGCGGCGACGGCGCGTCGTCACCACCCGCGCCGCATGATTGCTCACCGGATCGATGCAGATGCTCACCGTAACCCATCGCCGCGGCTCGCGGGTCGTCCGTTCGGCCGGTCGAGGTGGCCCACACCACCCGATGTCACATCCCGCACCGGCCGTTCGTCGGTGCCTGGTGTCGACGCGAGACGTCGATCCGGCGGCCGGCAGCGGCCCCGGCGCACCGCGGTCCGCGACGGCGGCCCGGCAGACGAAGGGGATGGTCACCATGCGGCTCTGCGTGTTCGGCGCCAACGGACCGACCGGCCGGCTGGTCACCGGTCAGGCGCTCGACGAGGGGCACCGGGTCACCGCGTTCACCCGGCACCCGGCGGACTTCCCGCTGGAGCACCCGCGGCTACGGGTCGCCGGCGGCGACGTGGCCGACCCGGACGCGGTCACCGACGCGGTCGACGGCCAGGACGCGGTCCTGTCGGTACTGGGGGTGCCGTACAGCAAGGACCCGATCACCGTGTACTCGGTCGGGGCGGAGCACGTCACCGCGGCGATGCACCGTACCGGGGTGGACCGGCTGGTGGCCGTCACCTCCAGCGTGGTGGAGCCGAACCCGAACCGGGTCGGCGGCTTCCTGTTCGAACGGGTACTCCAGCCGTACGTGGTGAACAAGCTCGGCCGCACGCTCTACGACGACATGCGCCGGTGCGAGGCGATCATCCGGAACAGCGGCCTGGACTGGACGGTCGTCCGGCCGTCCGGCCTGTTCACCGCGCCGGCGGTCAGCCGGTACACGGTGGCGCCCGGGCACGGCATCGGCCGGTTCACCGCCCGCGTCGACCTGGCCGACTGCCTGCTGCGCGAGCTCGGCGAGGGCGGCCACCACCGGCAGGCGGTCGCCGTACTGACCACCGAGGGCACCCCGAGCCTCGCGTCGATGATGTGGCGCGAGGCGGTCGCCAGCAAGCACTGACCCCACCGGCGCCGCCGGGCCGTGCCCGCCCGTGCAGCCGGGCCGGGCCCGCCGGATGGCGGCCCGCTCCCGCCGGCCGGCCCGCTCCCG
>NZ_BOPO01000003.1:0-51004 GCF_017312725.1 Actinocatenispora comari
CCGACAACGGCGCCAACTACCGCGCGCACCGCTTCACCCGCATCGTGGCCAGCCACGGCGCCCGCCACCAACGCATCCGACCGTTCACACCCCGACACAACGGCAAGGTCGAACGCTACAACCGCATCCTGGCCGACGAACTGCTCTACACCCGAGCGTGGTCCAGCGAAGCCGAACGCGCCGCCGCCATCGACGTATGGAACGTTCACTACAACTACCATCGAGCACACACCGCCATCGGAGACCGCCCACCAGCCTCACGGCTGCACGCAGGCGTCACCAACGTCATGACCCAGAACACCTAGCGGCGGCGCTACGCGAGGCGGAACCGATCACCTTGACTGGCAGGATCGGCGCCGCCACGACCAGGTGGCCGGCGGTGCCGGCCGCTCAGTGCTCACCGTTGAGCATGGCGGCGGTCAGCACGGTGCCGCCGACGCCCCAGCCGCCGTCGGCGACCTCGTCGACCAGGACCACGGTGGTGGCTCGGGCGCGCTCGCCGTAGATCTCTGCGTACAGGTCGGTCGTGCGCTGCACGATCTGCTGCTTCTGCTCGGTGGTGATGGTGCCGGCCGGCACCTTGAAGTTCGCGAACGGCATGGTCTTCTCCTCCGTCGATGTGTGATGTGCCGATGTGTCCGGGTCAGATGATTCCGCCGTTGGCGCGCACGGTCTGGCCGTTGACCCAGTGCCCGTCCGGCGATGCCAGGAACGCGGTGACCGCCGCGATGTCGGCCGGGGTACCCAGGCGCCCCAGCGGCGCCTGGTCGGCCAGCCGGTCGATGGTCTGCTGGTCCTTGCCGTCCAGGAAGAGGTCGGTCGCGGTCGGTCCGGGCGCCACCGCGTTGACCGTCACGTCCCGTCCGCGCAACTCGCGGGCCAGGATCAGGGTCAGTGCCTCGACGGCGCCCTTGCTGGCCGCGTACGGCCCGTAGCTCGGGAACTGCAGCCCGACCACCGAGGTGGAGAACGTGATCAGCGCGCCGCCGGGTCGCAGCCGCCGCGCCGCCTGCCGGGCGACGACGAACGTGCCGCGGATGTTCGTCCGGTGCAGGTCGTCGAGCAGGTCGAGATCGAGCTCGGCGACGGTGGACAGGGCCATCCGCCCCGCGGCGTGTACGACGACGTCGACGCCACCGTAGGTCTGCTCGGCGGCGTCGAACAGCGCCGCGACGGCATCGGGCTCGGCGACGTCGGCCGCGACCGCAATGGCCCGCCCGCCCGCGGCACCGATCTTTTCGACGGTTTCCTCCGCTTCCTTCCGGTTACTGGCGTACCCGACGACCACCGGCAGACCACCGGCGGCGAGTCGAAGCGCGACGGCGCGGCCGATGCCGCGCGATCCCCCGGTGACGATCGCGACCCGAGGAGCGATGTTCGAACTGGTCATGACCCGACGATGCGGCAGCGCGACGCCGCGGACCAGTTGCCGCCGAAGGTGGTGACGGCAACCCCAGGCTCGGCGCCGGTCGACGGGTGACACTGGAGGCAGCCGGCACGGAGGAGATGAACGCTGGAATGGCTCGTAGCGACAAGCTTGCCGAACTGGGCGCGTTCCTGCGCTCCCGCCGGGACCGCATCCGGCCCACCGACGTCGGGCTGCCGCACGGGCCACGGCGCCGGGTGCCGGGGCTGCGGCGCGACGAGGTGGCCGTGCTCGCCGGAGCGTCCGTGGAGTACTACACCGAGCTGGAACGCGGCGCCGGCGCCCAGCCGTCCAAGCAGATGCTCGCCGCGCTGGCCCGCGCGCTGCGGCTGACGGCCGACGAGCGCAACCACCTCTACCACCTGGCCGACCAGCCGGTGCCGGCGCAGGGCGGCCCGGCCTCACACGTCCATCCCAGCATGCTCGACCTGCTCGACCGGCTGCAGACCACGCCGGCGCAGGTCATCACCGACCTGCACGTGACGCTGGTGCAGAACCCGCTGGCGGTCGCGCTGCTCGGGGACCAGCTCGGCTTCCAGGGCCGGTCGGCCAGCTTCGTCTACCGCTGGTTCACCGATGCCGGGGCCCGCTCGATCTACCCGGCTGAAGACCACGAGACGCAGTCCCGGTCGTTCACCGCGGATCTGCGCGCGGCGGCAGCGCGGCGCGATGCGAACGACACCGAGGCAGCCAACCTGGTCCGCGAACTGTCGCACCGATCGCCGGAGTTCGCGCGGCTGTGGGCCGAGCACGAGGTGGCGTTCCGGCGAGACGACCGCAAGCGGATCCTGCATTCGAGCCTCGGCCTGATCGAGGTCAACTGCCTCAACCTGTTCAGCGAGGACGGCCGGCAGCGGCTGCTGTGGTTCACCCCGGCTGTCGGCACCGACGGCGCGGCCAAGCTCGACCTGCTGTCGGTCGTCGGCGTGCAGGCCATGACCCCCGATCGAGCCTGACCACCACGGCCGCCTCCCGACGCGGGCCGTGCCCAGGGAAGTCCTCCCGACTTCTACCGGCAGTCTCGCGGCGCCGCGGCCGGCGCCACCGAGCGCGTTGCGCAGGCGAGCCGCCTCGTCCGGCTGTGACGAACCGGAGGCAGCCGCCAGCAGGCCACGGCCCAGACAATCGTCGTGAGCGGTCCGGTCGGCGGTGCTGCCGCGGTGAGTGCCCCTTCCCCACCCTCGCCGGATCGGATCTGCACGCGGTGATGCGTGGTGCGTCGTACGCCGTCACCTGTACGCCGTGCTGGGCTGCCCTGTCGATGGGGATTCGAACCCCCGCACTGCCCGCCGTGCGCCAGGAGGGCCGGGTTGACCGCCGGCCACGGCTTCGTGCACGCCTCCGAAACGGCTACCTGCTCTACCGCGGATGGTCAGTCGATCAGATCGACCTCCCAGTTCGCCCGCTGGATCCGGGTGTCGACGGTACGGATGTCGCGGGCCAGGCGGTCGGCCTGGCCGCGCAGCTCGGCGACCGGCAACGCGGAAAGCATCCGCAGCTCGGAGCGCAGTTGCCGAGCGACGCCGCGCTGGTCCGCGCCGGCGGCGGCGTCCGCAGCAGCGGTGAGGATCGAATGCCGGAGCCGCAACACGTCGCGCCGAGCCAGCGCGTCGGTCACCGTCGTACCGTCGTCGAGTCGGGTGGCCGCATTGGTCGCGTTGATCCGGCGGATCAGCGCCTCCAGCTCGTCGAGTACCCGTTCAGCCTCGGCGAGCAGCTCCGCCGCGTTCTCCGGTGGAGTCTCGCCCTCCTGGTACCGCGCGGACCCGACGATCCGGGCGCGCAGCTGACTGACCCGGCGTACCGCATCGGCACGTTCGGCCAGGGCCTCGGCAAGCTTCACGGAACCCTCCTCGGTACGGGCGTCCAATTATGCGACGCGCAGGCCCGCGCCGTGGGGGGCACCGCCGGCCCGGCGTCCGGTCGGGGTCGGCCGGGCGCGGGGTGCATCAGCGGAGTGCCATGATGGGCCGGTCCGTACCGCTCGAAACGGAGGGCAGCACCGATGCCGTTCAGGTGGCCGCGGCTGGATCCGGTCCAGCAGAACGAGCTGCTCGGCACGATCACCACCGCCGTGGTCGAGGCGCTGCCGCCGGGCTGGTGCCGGGTGATGATCGACTACCGGATGGTCGGCCGCACCGTCGACGTCGCGGTCGGCGTCGAGGACACCGGCGGCACGTACCGCCGCTGGGAGCCGCCGGTGGACGTGTGGAAGATGTTCCAGCGACTGCGCGGCGGGATGTACCGGGACGGCGAGGGCACCTGGTTCTCCGCGCGGTTCGGCATCGAGCCACCCACCCGGTTCACCATCCAGTACAACTGGCGCAACGAACCCGACTTCGACCCGTACCCGGCCGCCGAGCAGTTCGCGATCGAGCAGGAGCGGTTTCCCCGCGCCGAGGAGTACATGCCGGAGTGGTTCCGCCAGCGGCTCGTCGCGGTCGGCGACTGAACGCGGCCGGCGCCCGTCCGCAGTCCAGCTTCCCTCCCCTGCTCGGGTCGCGCCGCCGCGGAACCGGGTCCGGCCTTGCGGCCGCACGGTCTTTGCCGCCGGCTGGCCGCCCCGACGGCGCTGAAAGGCCAGGACCGCGGCGATCACCGCGACAGCCACCGGACATGAAGCGGAGCACTGCCGTTCGGAGCCCTGCACTGCACAGGCGCCCACGAGGGCTGTGCATGCCAAGGAGCCGGGAGTGGGACGAGGCCGCCTGACCCATGGTCCGTAGACTCGTGCAGTGATTCAGTGCTCGCCGCTCAGGCCGAAGAGGCTGCGTGTCGGTGACCTTGTTGCGTTGGTGGCTCCGGCCGGCGCGACCCGGCAGCAGCAGGCCGACACGGCGGCGCGCGTGGTTGCTGGGTGGGGATTGCGGGTGCGGTTGGGGCGTCACGCCCTGGGCCGGCACACCTACCTGGCGGGCACCGATGAAGAGCGGTTGGCCGACCTCAACGACGCGCTGCGCGATCCTGAGGTCCGTGGCGTGATCTGTCTGCGTGGCGGCTACGGATCGCAGCGCATCGTCGATGACGTCGATTATGCGGCCGTACGCGCTGATCCCAAGCTGGTCATGGGGTTCTCGGACATCACCGCACTGCACGTTGCGCTCTGGTGCGAAGCCGGGCTCGCCACCGTGCACGGACCGACCGGAGCAAATCTGAACCCGTCGGCCGAGAGCATGACCAACAGGGCGGCCGAGCGAGCGGTGATGACGGCCGACCCGGCGATCGTGGTCCCGGATCCGGCGCAGACCACCGCTGGCGTCCGGGTCGCGGGCCGGGTCGAAGGGACGATTCTCGGCGGGAATGTAACCATGCTCGCCGCGACAGCCGGAACCCGGCACAAGCCGGAGATGACCGGCAAGATCCTGCTGATCGAGGCGGTGAGTGAGCAGACCTACCGACTCGACCGGTCCTTGGTGCAGTTGAAGCGGTCGGGTTGGTTCGACGGTCTGGCTGGTGTGGCGGTCGGGCAGTTCACCGACTGTGACGAGGAGATTCCCGGCCCGACCGTGCCCGAGATCCTGCTGGACCACTTCGGTGCACTCGGCATCCCCGTCCTCGGTGGCTTGCCCATTGGTCACGGTGACCAGCAGACTGCCATCGCGCTTGGCGTACCGGCGATACTGGATGCGGACGCGAGCACGCTGACCGTCCAGCCGATCGGCCGATGAACCTCGATTCTTCGTGATCTTGCTCGGTGCTGCGTGGGCGTTGGCCTGTTGGTTGTGGGCAGGGTGGAGGTCCGATTGCCGTCTCGGGAGAGCACCGGCTTCACGTCGCCGGTGGTTGAGCTGCTGCTCGGACAGAGTTGGTGCGTCAACGGCTGGTGCCTTGCGAGCACCTTGACCTGCGCGGAGTGGTCGAACCTCGACGCGATCGACGTTTCGGGTACCACCGCCGTTCCGGTTGTCGAGGTGCAGGCCGGGCAGATGTCAGTCGTCGAGGCGTTCAAGGATCTGGGTGAACTCGCCGTTCTGGATCAGACCGTCGAGGACTTGGGTCATGTTGCTGACGCCGGCATCGCGAACGATGAGCCCGTCCGAGCACCAGAAGTAGCGGCCTTCAAGGGCTTCCCCACTGGCGGCCCATCGCTTCAGGAGGATCTCGACCTGGGCGAGGGTGATGATGGTCGCGCTCCACCGGGAGCCGTCCTTGAGGTCCACGAAGACATCGACGTTGTCCATCGACTCCACGTCCTCGTCGGCATTCGGCAGGAACGCGGCCTCGAACTGCTCTGTGCGGACACGGTACCAAGGTCCGTCCCAGCTGCCCGGCGTCGTTCTGGCGCTCATGCAGCGAGCGTACTTGACGAACACGTCACGCCCGGCGCACGTCGCCCTGTAGTTGACGGTGCCCTGCCCGATCGGCAACCGCACCAGCTCCCGTGGCGCCGGGCCGAACCGGTCGGCCAGCACCTCGGCAATCCGGTCCGTCTCGTCCCGGGCCGAGGCCACGGCTTCACGCCCGGAGCCAGAGCAGCGGTCGGTGGCGTCGGGCATACGGCTGCTCTCCTTGAGTACTCGATGGTGCGGCGTGGGCGCCTGACTCGAGCTTGCCCTTGGCATCGTCGCAGCACACGGGTGTCGGCCCCCGCACTCTTGCTCGCAGCCACCGACCGAGCCGTTGCCCGGGTCATACCAGTACCGGAATCTATCTGATGATTTCAGCGATGGATTGCCGTTGGAGGAGAGTGCAGGCTCGTCGCCTCACGGCAGCAGGCGGGTGAGGTTCTCGCCGAGGACACGGGCGCGGTCCGCGGCCGGCAGTGGCCAATCGAGGATGCGCTCCAGTTCCACCTCGGGGACCGTGTACGGCGCATCCGTGGAGAACACGACGCGTTCCGGTCCGACTGAAGGATCGGCGCCGAAGCCGGACAGGACGGTGTCCCACGGCGCGTAGCTCGTGTCCGCCAGCAGGTTCGGCGCGTACCGCAGCGCAGGTATGGCGTCGATCCAGAAGTCGGTGGCGCCGCTGCGGCCCATGATGAACGTGACGTCCGGGTGGCGTCGGGCCAACGACGCGAGCGGCAGCGGCAGCGCCGTCGGTGGCGTACCGGTCCGCACGTATACCGGCCATCGCCAGTCGCAGGCCTTGCGCAGCAGCGGATCAAGCAGTCCGTCGTGCAGGTCGAAGCCCTGCAGCACGGGATCGACCGCGAGCGCCACCGCACCGGCGGAGCGGGCCCGGTCCAGTTCGGCGAGGGCGTCGGTGCCGCGCCATGGATTGGCCACCGCGTACGCGTACAGCCGCCCGCCGGATGCGGCCGCCGCCCCCGTGGTCAGCGCATTGCCTTCAGCGTTGTGGTAGGCGATGCACCGCTCCGGCGGGGAGATCAGCGCTGCGTCGATGCCGAGTCGGTCCATGGTCGCAAGCAGCGTGTGAAGCGGCAGCGCCGCTTCCCGGCACTCCCCCACCCGCACGTGCGCGTCGACCACCCGCGCCCCTGAGATCGTCACCACGGCTCCCTGGTGATCGCGTCGCTGAGACCGAGCGCGCCGAGCGCGTCGGCATGGATGATGTTCTCGATCAGCTCCGCCGGTACCCGCGGCAGCGCGGTGCCCTCGAGGATGTCGTTGACACGCCTGATGCCGGCGATTGCCTCGCCGGTGTTGGCGATCGGGAAGTCCGAGCCGAGCAGCAGCTTGTGCGTACAGCCCCATTCGACCGCGGCCAGCAGCGACTCGTAGCACACCCACGGGCGCAGGTAGATCGACGAGACGTCGGCGTACACGTGCGGGTGCTTGCGGATGGTCACGACGGTTTCCTTGCCCCACGGGTGCCCCATGTGCGCCATCACGATGCGCAGTTCCGGGAACCGCAGCGCCACCTCGTCGGTGACCAGCGGGTAGGTGTACCGCAGGGGTGCGTGCCGGATCGGGGAGGCGCCCTGGTGGAACAGGATCGGCACACCGGTGCGCTCGGCCCAGCCGTACAGCGCGAGCGCCGGCTCGCCGAGCGGGTCGAATTCCTGATAGTTGGGGCCGAGCTTGATGCCGACCAGGCCCTCCTGGTACCAGTGGTCGGCCTGCTCGATCGCGTCGGGCCAGGTCGGGTTCACCGACATGAACCCGACCCGGCGCGACGGTGCGACCCGGGTGAACGCCAGCGTCGCCGGGTTGGTCTCCTCCGGCCGGTAGTCCAGTCCGGTGGAGGCCAACGGGTCGTCGACCGCGATGTTGAACACGATGGAGACGTCCGCGTCGGCCATCGCGGCGTCGTAGTCGTCCCACGAGTTCGTGGTCGTCACCGGTCGGTCGGTGCGCCACCCTTGGTAGGTCAGCCGGTCGGCGTCGGGCACCGGGCCGGTGTGCGTCGGGGTGTGCGCGTGGACGTCAACGATCACAACGGGTTCCTTGCCTTGTCGGTCAGAGTCTTGTCAGTCGGAGGATCGGCGTGCCGCGTTGGCTGCGCGGCACGTCATTGCCGGGCGAACTGGCGCGCGACGGTGCGGAAGATGCGGGTCGGTTCGTCCCGGTGGTAGACGAACACCGTCGCGTTGACATGTTGGCTGTTGCCGCTGATGGTCCAGGCGGACGGGTCCTCGAACCCCGGGTCCTTGATGCCGAGTCCGATCGAGGACAGGTCGTCGAACGTCGCGTCGACGTAGTAGTCACCGACACCCTGCTTCTCGTACAGCCGGAAGGCGATCTTGACCTGCTTCTTGCCCTTGACGAACTGGGTGACGTCCACCGGTCCCTGGGTGTCCGAACCGTTGACCCACATGAAACTGAACCAGTTGGTCACGTCGGACTGCCACACCACCTGATCATCGATCAGCACCTGCATGAAGTGGTAGCCGCCGAGCCCGCCGTAGTACGGGTCGCGCTGCCACCAGGACAACTCGTACCGCGGCGACTTCGGATCGACGGTGACCTCCTGGGATGCCTCGGCGTAGTCACCGGTCTTGGTACCCACGTGCGCCTGCACGGTCAGCGCGAGCCGCCCATCGCCCTGCCTCGGCCCCTGGCTCGGGTCGATGAGGTTCTGGCCAGTCAACTGGGTGCCGTAGGAGATCACCCCGTCGATCTTGTGCTGCCGCGTGTAACGCATGCCCACGTTCAGGATGTCGTTGACGTACCGTGCGGTTGGCGCAAGCGTGCTGTCCAGCTCGCGTCCCGAGTAGTCGAGCAGGACGACGCTCAGCTTCTTCGCGTTGGCAAGCGGCAGGATCTTGTTCAGGTTCTCGCTGACCGCCGAGGCGTCGTTGGTGTTGTTGTCGTGCCCGAGGTACGGGTAGACGACGCCGTCGATGACGTCGCCGTACTTGTCGTAGAACGACGGGTCGACCGCAGTGTCGTAGTAGGCGATCGTGTAGAGCCCGAGCTTCGGGTTGATCGCCTTGGTGATCTGCCGCATCTGCGTCAGGTAGTCGTGGGTGAACAGCTTGGCGTTGTCTCCGATCAGGAAGTCGTCGATCGCCCATGCCACGACGTTCGGGTACTTCATCGACAGGTTCGCGACCTGCTTGGCCCAGGTCAGGAAGTCGGTCTCGTACGGCCGGGAGCAGCGCCCGGCGAGGTGCGCATCCTTGTTCGGGAAGCACTCGCTGGGTGGCGCGAGCCCAACCCAGACCAGGATTCCCGCCCGCTGTGCGGCCGGCGCGAACTCGTTGACCAGGTCCGGCCAGTCGGTCGGCTCGTCCCACACCGTGTAGTAGAACGTGTTGACGTGCAGCGCTTTCAGCTTCTTGATCAGCCGTGGCGTGTCGATGTGCCGGTACCCGTCGGAACGCGGTTTGGCCTCTCGTACCTGGGTGCCGATCGTGTTGCCGCCGGGGTGTGTGGCGCGTACGCCGTCGGCCGGTACCCACGGCCGGGATGCGTCCCGAGAGGCGGGCAGTGCGGTGGTGTGTGCGGCCGGATGCTTCGCCGGCGATACGGTGCGGGCCGCACTCGGTGCGGCACCGCCCGCGATCAGGGCGAGCATCGTCGCGACGGCGACGGCCAGGGGTGCTCTGCGCATGAACGGTCTCCTTCTCTAGAGGGGTCAGGAGAATCGGTCGAGCAGGTCGGGGCGCGGCGTGACACCGAGCCCCGGGCGGTCGTTGATCCGGACTCGGGAACCGTTGCTGTCCAACGGCTCTGCGAGAATGTCGTCGGTGTAGTAGTGCGCGCCGATGATGTCGGATGGCAGTTCGGTGGCAAGGTCGGGGATGGCGCAGGCGGCGTGGAGCTGGGCGGCGGCGCCGATACCCAGCTCGCCGTTGGAGCCGAGCAGTGAGCGGATCCCGAACGCGGAGGCGATCCGGGCCAGCTGCACCGCGCGCCCCGGGCCGCCGGCCTTGCCGATGTAGACCGACGCCACGTCCGCGGCGTCGGCGCGGATCACCCGGACCAGGTCGGCCAGTCCGAACACCGACTCGTCGGCCACGACCGTGACGCCCAGCGCCCGGATGGCGCGCAGCCCGTCCAGGTCGTCGGCGGCGACCGGCTGTTCGACGAACGCCACGCCGTACGGCGCGAGCCCGGCCACCGCGCGTGCCGCCTCGGCGCGGTTCCAGCCACCGTTGGCGTCCACGCCGAGAAACGTGTCCGGCCCGACGAGTTCGCGAGCCCGGGCCACCCGCGCGAGGTCCCCGTCGACGCCGAGCCCGACCTTGACCTTGAATGCGCCGAACCCGGCGGCACGCGCGGCGTGGTACACGGTCTCCAGCACCGCGCCGTCGCCGGACAGCGACAGCTTGATCGGAACCTCGGTGCGGTACGGGCCGCCCAGCGCCACCGCCAGCGGCACGTCGAGTACCCGGGCCCAGGCGTCCCACAACGCGGTGGCCACCCCTGCCTTGGTGAACGGGTTGCCGGCGAGCGCCCGGTCCATCGCCGCCTCCGCGGCGCCCACCGGCGCCAGCGGCATGCCGATCAGCACCGGCGTGAGCACGGTGCGGATCAGGTGCGCGGCGGTGGTGCCGTCCTCGCCGCTCCACAGCGGTGTGGCGCTCACCTCGCCGTACCCGGTGATCTCGCGTCCGGAGTCGTTGCCGGCGATGATCCGGACCAGCAGGAAGTCGGATCGGTCGTGCGCGCCCTTGGCGCCGTGCACGGTCAGGGCCGGGTCGGCGGTCAGGCTCACTGGTGCGGTCTGCACCGCGCGGATCGTGTAGGTCACTGCGGCCACCCTCCCAGCAGGTCGCGGGGGTTGTCGTACAGCACCCGGCGCAGCGTCGTGTCGTCGACGCCCCAGCGGGTGATCTCGTGCGCGCGGGCCACCGCGTACGCCTGGCCGACTTGGTCGGAGAGCCCCGCATCGGAGCCGAACAGCACCCGCTCTGGCGGGCAGCGATCGATGATGTGTCGACCGGCGTAGGGCGGCACCCCGCACAGGCAGATGTACAGGTTCGCGGTCTCGGTGACCGCGGCGATCGCCTCCCGCCAGGTGTCGTGCAGCCCGGCGTGCCCGAGTACCACCGGTACCGTCGGGTGCCGGCGGGCGAACGCGGCGATCTGGGTAGCCGTCGCGTATGGCGGGGTGCCGTCGTGGCAGAGCACGCTCCCGCCGTGCGCTGCGACGACCTCGGCGATCGGGTCGAGGCTCGGCTCGTGCATCGACACGCCCTGCAGCCACGGGTGGATCTTCAGCCCGCGGATGCCCAGGGTGCCGAAGCAGCGCTCCATCTCCTCGGCGGCACCCGGGTAGCGCGCGTTCACGGTGCCGAACCCGACCATCCGGTCGGGGTCGGCGGCGACGAACTCGGCGAGTCGGTCGTTGGCCTCCGGCGTAGCGTGAAACAGCCCGTCGTGGCTGAGCACCACCGCCGCGCGGATGCCGGCCGAGTCCAGGAACGCAGTGAAGTCGGCCGGCGTGAACGCCGCGCCCGCCAGCCAGGACGCGTGGTCCCAGGCCGGGGTGTGGGTGTGGAAGTCGATGATCGGTATGTCCACGAAGCGTTCCCTACAGGTCGCGGGCGAGGGTCACGAGCCGGTCAGCCAGGGCGTCGGCGAGCGCGCCGAACCAGGCTGCCCCGTCGGCGCTGGCCGCGTCGGCGGGGCGGTCGGTGTAGCCGTCGATGGTGTGCCACAGCTGCGGCGTGTGCACGGTCACGTTCGCCGCCTCCGGTACCGCGGGCTGCGCGACCCGGTCCGGCAGCGTGCCGACCAGCTCCGGGTGCAGATGGGCGATCAGCGCGCTCTCGAAGCGCCCGGCGTGTCCCGGCACGTTGGGTCGGTCGGCGGCGAAGGTGTGGTGTGGGAAGAGTTCCCAGTAGTCGAGGTACGCAATGGCGAGGCCGTGCCGGGTCGCCGCGCTTGCCGCAGCCGAGTGGCACGGCCCGCGGTTACCGCCGTGCCCGTTGACGAGCACGAGCCGGCGCCCGCCGTCGGCGGCGACCGAGCGGGCCAGGTCGTTCAGTACCGCCGTCGTGGTCTCTGGGGACAGCGACAGGGTGGCGCCGAAGGCGAAGTGGTGGTCTGATGCGCCGAACGGCAGGGTCGGCGCTAGTACCAGGTCACGCGCCGAGCTTTCCGCCGCCCGATGCACGGCCGCCGCTGCGACCGCCTCGGCCAGCATCGCGTCGGTGCCGGTGGGCAGGTGCGGGCCGTGCTGCTCGACGGTGCCGACCGGCAGCACGACGAGCGCCTCCGGCAGTACCGCGGCGAGCCGCTCCCGATCGGTGCGCTCCCACATCCACGTACTCACGCGCGCTCCCCCACCCTCGTCGCGATCCGCTGCCAGCTCAGCGCTGTCACTCGTGTCCTCCCGCCATGGCTACGATCCGTTCGCTCAGCGCCAGTCCGGCCAGTCCCTCGTCGAGGCCGGGCACCGCGGTGTCGCGCCGGCCGGTCACCAGGTCGGCGAAGGCGTCGAGCTGGCGGTCGAAGGAACGAGTCGTGCGGTCGCCGGGGAACCGTGCCACCCGCGTCTCGTCCCGCGTGCGCAGCTGGAGGTCGAACGTGAACCCGTCGAGCACCGCGTACCCGTCGGCGCCGAGCACGCTGACCTCGCAGCGCGGCAGGGCGTCGGTCCACCAGCCGAACTCGGTGAGCGCGGTCGTCCCGTCCGGCCAGCGCAGCCGCGCGCCACCGAGGTTCGGCGCGCCGAGCCCCGGCTCGGTGGCGAGCGCCCACGCGTCGGCCACCTCGCTCGGCCCGCCACCGAGCAGGTAGGCCAGCCAGTCGAACAGATGCGCGCCCTCGTGCACGACCGGCGCCCCATGCTCGAGTGTGCCGAGCATTCGGCGGGCATACCGCCCGTCGGCGGCGCGCGGCTCGTCGTAGATGTGCGCCCGGATGAGCAGCGGTGAGCCGAGCAGCCCGCCGGTGATCCAGTCCCGCAGCCGTTCCAGCGCAGGATCGTGCCGGTAGGTCAGCCCGACCTGCAACCGTTCGTGCGGTGCCGTGGTGAGCTGTTCGACCTCGGCCACGCTGGTGCCGAGCGGCTTCTCCGCCAGCACGTACTTGCCGGCCGCCAGCGCGTCGCGGACCAGTCCGGTGGTGACCCACGGCGGTGTGGCGACAACGACCGCCACGAGGCTCGGATCTGCGAGCACCGGGGTCAGGCTGGCGTGGGTCGCCGCCTCCGGTACCAGGCGGGCGGCCGCGGCGAGCCGCTCCGGCAGCGGGTCGACGAGTGCGGCCACCTCGACCCTCTCCGAGCGCAGCAGCGCCGGCAGGTGGGCGTGTGTGGCGATGTCGCCGAGCCCGGCGAGCGCCAGCCGGATCACGATGTCGCCTCCCTCGACTCCGGTGCAGCCGCTCGGGCAGGCACCCGCGGGATCGCGTCGATCAGGGTGCGGGTGTACTCCTCGCGCGGGTGGGCGAAAAGCTCGTCCCGCGGCGCCTGCTCGATGATGCGGCCGCGGTGCATGACCGCGATCTCCGGCGCCATGTACCGGACCACAGCAAGATCATGCGACACGAACAGGTAGGTCAGGCCCAGTTCGGCCTGTAGCGAGCGGAGCAGGTTGAGAATCTGCGCCTGCGTGGCCACGTCGATCGCCGACACCGCCTCGTCGAGTACGACGAGGTCTGGGTGCAGCGCGATGGCGCGGGCGATCGACACTCGCTGACACTGTCCGCCAGACAGCTCGGTGGGCCGGCGCGACGCGTACGAGGTGGGCAGGCCGACGAGCTCCAGCAACTCGTCGACCCGGCGCCGCCGCGCGGTGACGTCACCGGCACCGTGTACGGCAAGCGGGAGGCCGATGATCTGCGCGACGCTCTTGCGCCGGTTCAGCGAGCCGACCGGGTCCTGGAGCACGACCTGCATGTGCCGCCGCTGCTGCCGCAGCTCCCGGCCGCGCAGGCGGGTCAGCTCCGTGCCGCGGAACCGCACCGTGCCGGCCGTCGGGCGTAGCAGCCCGAGCAGCAGCGAGGTCAGCGTCGACTTGCCGCACCCCGACTCGCCGACCAAGCCGAAGGTGGTACCGCTGCGCACCGTCAGGCTCACCTCGTCGACCGCGCGGGTGCCGGGAAAGTCCATCACCAGACCATCGGCGGCCAGCAGGACATGGTCCTCCCGCGCCGGCGGTCCCACCTCGGGCCGCTGATCCGGTTCGGGGGCACGACTTCGGTGCTCGCTCATCGCGGGTCCTCCTCGATGTCGTCGAGTACCGCCAGCGGACGCGCCGGGTCGACCTCGAGCGTGCACAGCGCGTCGAGCAGCCCGCGGGTGTAGGGGTGCCGCGGGCGGGCAAAGATCTCGGCGGTCGGAGCGCTTTCCACGATCCGACCGTGCCGCATCACTTCGACGCGACGGCAGAACCCGGCCGCGACGGCCAGATCGTGGGTGATGAACAGGACGGCGGTGCCGTATTCGTCGGCGATGTGGTCGAGCAGCGTGAGGATGCGCGCCTGGGTGGTGACGTCCAGCGCGGTGGTCGGCTCGTCGGCGATCAGCACGGCCGGCTCGGCGGCGAGGGCCATCGCGATCACGACCCGCTGCCGCATCCCGCCGGAGAACTCGTGCGGGTAGGCGTCGACTCGGGTCGCCGGGTCCGGGATACCGACCTCGCCGAGCAGGTCGACGGCCCGGCGCCGGGCGGCGGCGCGGGACACGTCGGCGTGCGCCCGGACCGCCTCGACGATCTGGTGTCCCACGGTACGAACCGGATTCAGGCTCGTCAGCGGGTCCTGGTAGACCATCGCGACGGCCGCGCCGCGAGCCTGCTGCAGTTCCTTCTCCGACGCGGTCACGTGGTCGCGGCCGGCGAGCCGGATCGAGCCGGACGTGATTCGGGTCGGCGGCGGGTTGAGCCGCATGACGGCAAGCGACAGCAGGCTCTTGCCGCTGCCGGACTCGCCGACCAGTCCGACCTTTTCGCCGGCGGACAGGGTCAGGTGGACGCCGCGTACCAGGTCTCGCCCGGGTACGCCGACGGTCAGGTCGCGGATGTCCAGTACCGGTGTGTCAGTCACGGTCGTCCCCGATCAGGATCCGCTGCAGGCCGTTGCCCACGGTGTTGAACGCGGCGATGGCGATCACCACGACCAGCGCCGGTACCAGCGGGTAGGAGATCGATTCGAACAACTTCGTGTATCCCTGCTGCAACAGCGTTCCCCAGGACGCGGTCGGCGGTTGGACGCCGAGGCCGAGGAAGCTCAGCGAGGCCTCCACCATCAACGCGGTGGCCATGTTCAACGACGCCTGGGCCATCAGCGCCGGGGTGGTGTTCGGCAGGATCTCGCGGAACAGGATGCGCGGTTCGGAGGCGCCGACTGCACGCAGCCCGCGCACGTACTCGGTCGAGATCTCGCCGAGTACGGTGGCCCGGGCGATCCGGGCGGTCAGCGGCGCCATCAGCAGCCCGACGACCAGTGCCAGGGTCACCGCGTCGCCGCCGAACGCGGCGACGAAGATGAGCGCGAACAGGATCATCGGGATCGCGAGGAACGCGTCCCCGATGCGCATCAGGACCTCGTCCAGCCAGCCGTGGCGGGCGGCGGCGACCGCGCCCCAGACGGTACCGAGGATCATCGCGATGACCGTCGCCGCCAACCCGATCGACAGCGACACCCGGCCACCCGCCGCGATCCGGCTGAGCAGATCGCGGCCGAGCTCGTCGGTACCGAACGGATGCGACCAGGATGCCGCCGCGTAGCGGGCCGGTACGTCGATCGTGTCCGGCGAGCCGAACAACAGTGAGCCGAACACCGCGAGCAGTACGAGCAGTACGAGGATCGCGAGCGACACGGCGCTGGCCGGCCGGCGCACCAGCCGGCGCCACACACCGGCGCGGGCTCGTGCGGTGGCCGCCTCGGGGCGTACCGACAGGACGGTCACCGGACACCTCCTACGGCCGTGACTGCGGTGCGGGGGCGGCGCCGGGTACGAGCGCCGCCGACCCGCAGCCGCGGATCGAGCACCCCGAGCAGGATGTCGATGACCAGGTTGGCCAGCACGAACGCGGCGGCGACGAGCAGCACTGCGGTCTGCAGCACCGCGTAGTCGCGTTGCAGGACCGCGTCGACGATCAGTGAGCCGAGACCGGGCCAGCGGAAGACGTACTCGACGACGACCACGCCGCCGAGCACCGAGCCGATCATGACGCCGAACGCGGTCGCGGTCGGCAACATCGCGTTGGGCAGCACGTGGCCGTTCACGACCTGCCGACGGCGCAGCCCCTTGCCGGTGGCGGTGCGCACGAAAGCGGCGGAGTCGACCTCCCGCATCGAGGTGCGCAGGTAGTGCACCAGCGGTGCGGACAGCGTGATGCCGAGCGTCAGGGCCGGCAGCACCAGCAACCGCAGGCTGGTCAGCGGAGCCGCGAACAGCGACTGGTACCCGCCGGTCGGCATCCAGCCGAGGCCGACGCTGAACACCGCGATGAGAATGATGCCGAACACGAACGGCGGCGCGGCCATCCCGACCGTGGCATAGCCGCCGACGAGCCGGCCGAAGATCCTGCGCCGGGAGATCGCCGGCAGCACCGCGAGCGGCAGACTGATCAGGACGCCGAGGATCAGGCCGGCGACCGCGAGCAGCAGCGTGGCACCGACCCGCTGCCCGATCAGCTCACCGACCGGGTACTCGCTGAAGTACGAGCTGCCCAGGTCACCGTGGAACAGCCCGCCGATCCACCGTCCATACTGGACGATGATCGGGTCGTCGAGGCCGAGCTGGTGGTGCATCGTGGCGAGCGTCTTGGCGTCGATCGACTGCGCGGCACCGACCCGGGTGATCGTCGGATCGCCGGGCAGCAGCCGCAGCACGACGAACACGAGCACCGAGACGAGCGCGATCATCAGGATCGACAGGCAGAGGCGGCGGAAGATGTAGGCGATCACGATCGGCCCCCCGCGGCGAATCCGGCGTGCTCCAGGTGCAGCGTTCCTTCGCTCTGCACCCAGACCCCGCGTACGTTGGTCTGCGCCACGGACAGCGGCGACGTGTTGGCGAGCGTGATGATCGGTGCGTTGGCGTTGAGCACGCGCTGCGCGTTGGTGAAGCCGCGTGCCCGGTCCTGCCCGCTGCCGCGCGAGACTGCGGCCGCGGCTTGCTCGTAAGAGTCCGGTGCCGTCCAGTTGCACTCGCAGGTGCCCTCGTTGGAGTACCAACTGATCGAGTAGTCGGCGGGCGGCGGCGGGAACGACAGGAAGTTCGGGTAGATCAGGCCCGGGTAACGCTTGCCCTTCGGGTACGCTTTCGCGGCCCAGGTGGCCACCTCGTTGCTGCGGATCTGCAGGTTGATGCCGATCTTCTTCAGGTCGCCCTGCAGGATCTGACCCATCGTGGTCCACTCCAGGTTCGCCCCGGCGGTGGTCCAGAACGTCAGCGTGGTGCCCGGCTTGACGCCGGCCTCGGCGAACAGTTTCCTGGCCTTCGCCAGGTCGAAGGCGTGGTGCGGCAGATCGCTCGCATAGTAACGACTCTGCGGATTGACGGGCTGGTCGGTGTCGTTGAGGACCGCTTTGCCGGCGTAGGCTGCCTGGTTCATCGCGGCGCGATCGGCGGCGTACGACAGCGCCAGACGCGCCTTCGGGTTGTCGAACGGCTTGGACTTGGTGTCGAGTTCCCACACTGCGACGCCGGCCGGCTGCGGTGCTCCGAGCAGCGTCTTGCCGACCGCCAGGTAGCTTGCCGTGTCCGGCGCCAGCTCGGTCAGTACGTCGAGCTCACCGGACAGGAAGGCGCTCTGTGCGGCGGTCGCGTCGGCGTAGCGCTGGATCTCGATCCGGTCGAACTTCGGCCGCGGTCCCCAGTACCGGTCGTTGCGCACCACGGTGACCGACTGGTTCGGGACGAACCTCGCCAGCTTGTACGGGCCGGTGCCGTTGGCGGTGCGGTTGATGTCGGCGATGTGGTCGACGTCGGTCATCTTGACGTCGACCAGCCCGTTGGGCAGCTGCGGGTTCGGCGTCTTCAGGTCGATCGCGAGCGTGGCCGCATCGACGGCCCGGACCGTGTCGATCATCGAGATCTTGACGGCGGCCTGCGCGGCGGTCTTCGGGTCGAGTACCCGCTTGATGTTCTTGACCGCGTCCGTTGCGGTGAACGGCTTTCCGTTGTCGAACCGGACGCCTGGGCGCAGCCGGAAGCTCCAGTGCCGGTAGTCGCCGGAGTGGGTCCAGGAGGTCGCGAGGTCGGGTCGCACCGACATGTCCGGTGCGTAGGTGGTCAGCCCGTCCCACAGCAGCGTCTGCAGCTGGGTCTGGGAGCTGCTCGCGATCGTGTTCGGGTCGAGTTGGGTGATGCCCTGAGACTGTCCGAAGTGGAGTGTCCCGCCGGTCCGCATCGGACCGCCGGCGGTGGCGCCGACCTTGTGCACGGTGGCCGCCGAGCCGTTCCCGGCGCCGCAGCCGGTCAGCGCGAGCGCGCCGACCATCAGGCCACACACCGAAACGAGGGGGAAACGCATGATCTTCACGAAGCCTACCTTCCGTATTTCGAAGATAGATTCAAGATTTGGAAAATAATATTCCCCGGCTACAGGTCATGGCAAGACGTTGGGCGTGCTTACATGCCGTACGGCAGCTGGACCGTACCGGCCTGCAACTCCCGGCCCAGCGCCTTCGCCTCGGCGACCACCTGCGCGCCGATCTCTTCGAATCCGGTCGACCGCAACTGTTCCGCGTAACCGGTGACCCCGATCGAGCCCGCCACCGCACCGTCGACGTCGAAGAACGGCGCGGCAACGCAAGCGATTCCTGGGTCCTCCTCCTCGTCCTCCGTGGCATACCCGCGCTCGCGAACCGCGGCGAGTTCGGCGTGCAGCTCGGCGACCTGGATCGGGTGTGCCTTCGGCCCGCGCCCCACGGCGGCGTTCTTGACCAGCGCGTCGACCGCGTCGACCGGCAGCTGGGCGGCGATCGCCCGCCCCAGCGCGGTCAGGTTGAACGGCGATGCCTTGCCCGGATACGTGTCGTACTGCAGCATGCCCGGCGCGGCGACCTTGGCGACGTAAATGACTTCGCCGCCCTCGAGCACGCCCAGGTGCGCGTGCGCGCCGATCGAGTCGACCAGCCGCTTCAGGAACGGCCGCGCGGTACGCATCAGGTCGACCTTCTTGACCAGCTGCGCGGCAAGGCCGTTGAGTCGCAGCGTCGGTCGCCAGAAATGGCTGCGGCCGATCACCCGGCGAGCCGCATACCCGCGCAGTTCCAGGGTGCGGGTGATCGCCGCGCACGTCGCCAGTGGGATGTCGGTGACCTGCGCGAGCATCGTCAGCGTCATCGGCTCCTCGGCCGCCACCAACGTCTCCAGCACCGTCAGCGCCCGATCCACCGCGGGCGACGGCGCCTTGCCATCACCGGAGGTCCTGCCCTCACCGTTCGAGCCGGCCATGCCACCCCTCACCGATTACACCTGTCCGATGCAGAGCCTAGTGCGCCCCGCCACCGCGGGGGCGGTAGGCGACCACGTCGATCTCGACCAGGATGTCGCCGAGTTGCGACCCGGCCGTTGTACGCGCCGGATAGGGCGGGACGAAGAACTCCCGGTAGGCGGTGTCGAACGCGTCCCAGTCGCGCTCGCTGTCAGCCAGGTGTGCGGTCACCTTGACCACGTCGGCAAGCGTCGCGCCCGCCGCGGCCAGGATCGCGGCGAGATTGCGTAGTACCTGCCGGGTCTGCTCCCCGGCTTCGGTACCGACGATGGACCGAGTGGCCGGATCGAGTGGGCCGAGCCCGGCCGTGTAGACGTAGTCACCGGCGACGACACCCTGCACGTACGCGCCGCGCGGGGCGGGCGCCGCCGTGGTGGCCAGCGGGACGGCTGCCATGGCTCCTCCGAAGGTCGAGGGCGGCCGCCGGTCGGGCGGCCGCCAGGGCATGCTCAGGACAGGTCGGGAAGCCGGTCGGCGAACTCAGCGAGGAAGCGGTCGACCATCGCGACCTCCTCCGCGTCGAGGCGGTGTGCCGGCGCCCGGCAGTACGCGCTACCGAACAGGCCGCGCCGCTGCGAGATCAGCTTTTCGGCCGCGACGATCAGCTCCGAGCCGAGCATCCAGTACGAGATGTACGGCAGGAACTGGCGATGCAGGTCGAACGCCGCCTGCTCATCACCGGCCGCGTACAGGTTCCAGACGTCGAGGTACAGCTCGGTGAACGAGCAGCCCGGCTGCACACCGACCGCACCGCGTCGCAACGCGTCCGGTAGCTGCACGCCTGCGTACCCGACCATCGCCGGAAGGACCGGATCCTGACGCATCAGGTCGGCGATGAACGGGCCGGGCGGGGTCGACTCGACCTTCACCATCCGCACGTTCGGGCGTTCGGCAGCGATCGCGGCGATCGACGCCGCGTCGAGCGCGGTGCCGGTCTGCTCCGGCGCGTACTGCACGACGATCGGAGTTTCCGGCACCGCCGCGGCGACCGTCTGGACGTGCGCATGGATGTCGGCCACCGACGGCCCGAGCTGGTAGGGGGGAAGCAGGTTGACAGCGTCGGCACCGGCGTCGACGAGCCGGCGCGCGTGGTCGGCGGCGAGCCGCGTGGCGTGGTCCTGGACCGCGACCACGGCGGCCACATCGTCTCGAGGTCCGGTGCGCTTGAGCAGGATCGTGTTGAGTCGGTCCCGCTCGTCGGTGGTCAGCTTGAGAAACTCCGAGGCGTACCCCGGGAACATCACGCTGCTCACCCCGCAGCCGAGCACGTAGTCCACGACGCGCGCAAATCCGGTCTCGTCGAGCGCTCCGTCGTCGTGGAACGGCACCTCCAGCACCGGCGACACGCCCCTGATCAGCTCCGCCGCGTCCGTCATCGGTTCTGCCCTCCCGCATCGATGCTGTTCAGTCGGGCCGCCAGCCGGCGGTCCCGATCCGCCCGGGCACGCCGGGCCGTCTCGCCGGGCCACTCGTACACGCCGTGGCCGGACTTGGCCCCACACCTTCCGGCCGCGGCGAGTTCGACCAGGTTCGATGGCGCGGCGAACCGCTCTCCGAGGTGCTCGGCGAGATAGTCGAGGATCGCCCGGTACACGTCGAGTCCAGCCAGGTCGGCGATCTCGAACGGCCCGTAGTCGCCCAGCCGGAAGCCGAACGAGCCACGCACGATCGCGTCGATGTCCGGCGCGGTCGCGACCCCCTCGGCCAGGCATCGAAACGCCTCCGCGACCATCGCGAACTGCAGCCGGTTGCCGACGAACCCGGCCGTGTTGGCGGTCACCGCCGGCCGCTTGCCCAGCGCCGTGAGCCAACCCAGCAGCGCCGCGACGCGATCCGGGGCGACCGCATCAGTGCGCACCACCTCGACGCACGGCACCAAGTACGGCGGGTTGTACCAGTGCATCCCGAGTACTCGTGCCGGTGCCCCCGCCGCCTCAGCGAGCAACCCGATGTC
The DNA here is from genome assembly GCF_017312725.1 of Actinocatenispora comari. Lineage (GTDB taxonomy): Bacteria > Actinomycetota > Actinomycetes > Mycobacteriales > Micromonosporaceae > Actinocatenispora > Actinocatenispora comari. The sequence goes on from NZ_BOPO01000003.1 coordinate 21,133, forward strand.
GTACGAGGAGGTGTTGCTCGCGAGCGTCGCACCACGCGGTGCGTGCGCTCCGATCGCCTGCCACACGGCGCGCTTGAGCGCCAAGTCTTCCGGCACCGCCTCGATCACGAGCGCGGCGCCGGCCACCGCGTCGGCCGTGTCACCGACCGGCGTGACGAGATCGACCACAGCCGCCGCCGTGTCGGAGAGCCCGTCGGCAATGGCGTCCCGGCCGGCGCGGGCCAGCTCAAGGGTGCGGTCGGCCAGCCGCACCGGCACGCCGCCAGAGGCGAACACCCGCGCGATGCCGTGCCCCATCGTCCCGGCCCCGACGACCGCGACCGACTCCGGCAGTGTCTGTCCGGCCGCGGCAGCCACGTCTGCGGCGCCGCCGCGGTTCGGCCGGACGACCCGGCCGTCCGTCTGGTCGGGCTGCGGCGTGCCTGGGTTCCCTTGCCGGGCGGCAGGTTCCTGGTTGGTCATGGCGCCACCATCCCGGCGGAGAGGTCGATGTCGGCCGCGCTCAGTCCCGGCATGGCCAGCATCGCAAGCACTGCGGCGGCGACCTCGTCTGCCGTGAGCAGCCGGCGCAGCGCAGCGCGGCCAACGAACGCATCCCGCGCGGCCTCGACGCTGGTCCCGGTCCGGTTCGCCTCCAGCCGGAAGTTGCGGTCCATCCGCGGCCCGTCGACCGGGCCGGGCGACAGCGAATTGACCCGTACTCCGGTCTCACCGACCTCGACTGCCAGCGTGCGGGTCAGGCCCAGTACAGCCATCTTGGCCGCGCAGTACGGGCTGCGCCCGGCGAGCGGGCGCTTACCGGAGACCGACGCCAGGTTGATCACGTCGCCGCGACCAGCCTCGACCATTGCCGGCAGGAAGGCCCGGCACACCAGGTAGGTGCCGCGCACGTTGACCGCGAACACCTCGTCCCACTGCGTCGGCGTCACCTCGGCCAGCGGCGCGACCGGCCCCGGGATGCCGGCGTTGTTGACGAGGATCGATACGTCCTCGGCGGCGAGATCGACGGTCAGCGCGTCGACCTGGGCCGGGTCGGCGACGTCGCACACCACGCCGCGGGCCGCCGTGCCGTCGGCGACCGCCGCATCCAGCGTGTCCCGGTTCCGGCCGGTGACCACGACCCGCGCGCCGGCGCGGCTCAATGCCCCGGCGATCGCGTAGCCGAGTCCGCGGCCGCCGCCGGTGACCAACGCGGTACGCCCGGCCAACGGTGCGGTTGCGGCAGTGTCGCCCGGCGGCACGGCGGCCCTCCCACGACCGGGCGCCGCCGTAGCCGCAGGTGGCTTGCCGGATGTCGCCGTCACGCGCGATCCAAGACGTGGTCGCTCCAGGGCAGCGGCGTACCGTGGTGCGCCGCGGCGCGCACGTCGCCGCTGCGGGCGTGCCCCTCGAACAGCTCGACCCGAGCGGCCCGGCCGCACACCTCGCCCAGCCGGGCGCTCGTCGCCGGGTCGGTGATCTCCTGATAGGTGACGGTCTTGAGGTACTTGCCGACCCACAGCCCGCCGGTGTAGCGGGCCGCGCCGCGGGTCGGGAGCACGTGGTTGGTGCCGATGACCTTGTCTCCGTAGGAGACGCAGGTACCAGCGCCGAGAAACAGCGCGCCGTAGTCCCGCATCGCGCTGAGCGCCGCGCGCGGCTCGGCGGTGAGGATCTCGACGTGCTCGGAGGCGAACGTGTCGGCCAGCGCGTACGCCGCGTCGGGGTCGTCGACGACGTGGATCTGGCCGTGGTCACGCCAGGCCGGCGCGGCCATGTCGTTGGTTGGCATGCCCGGAAGCAGCGCGTCGATGTGGCCGAGTACGGCGGTGCCGAGTCGTTCGCTCGTCGTGATCAGCACCGCTGGGGAGTCCGGGCCGTGCTCGGCTTGGGAGAGCAGGTCGACCGCGACGACGAACGGGTCGGCCGTCTCGTCGGCGACGACGAGGATCTCGGTCGGCCCGGCGAACAGGTCGATGCCGACCTCCCCGAACAGCTGCCGCTTCGCCTCGGCGACGTACGCGTTGCCGGGGCCGGCGATCAGATCGACCCGGCCGATCGTCTCGGTACCCAGGGCGAGCGCCGCGACCGCCTGGACCCCGCCAAGCAGGTTGATCTCGTCGGCGCCGGCCAGGTGCATGGCGGCGATGGTGGCGGCGGGGATCTCGCCTCGGATCGGCGGCGTGCAGGCGGCGACCCGTTCGACCCCAGCGACCTTGGCGGTCACGATCGTCATGTGCGCCGACGCGGTCAGCGGGTACCGCCCGCCCGGCACGTACGCGCCGGCCGCGGCGACCGGGATGTTCTTCTGCCCCAACCGAACCCCTGGCAGGGTCTCGACCTCGAAGTCACTCAGCGACTCGCGCTGGTGGGTGGCGAAGGTTCGTACCTGGTCCTGCACGAACCGGATGTCGTCGAGCACCTGGCTCGGCACGCCGTCGATGATCCGCTCGATCTCGGCCGGCGACAGCCGGAACGACTCCGGCGACCAGCCGTCGAAGCGTAGCGAGTAGTCGCGTACCGCCGCGTCACCGCGTAGTCGCACGTCGGCGATGATCGCCGCGACCCGCTCGCGTACCCCGGCGTCGCCTCCGGGCGCCGTGGTCTCCGCGGGCTTCTTGAGCATCCGGCTCGTGGTCATGCCCCACTCATCCCCTGTCTCGTGGTTGTCTTGCTGTGCGCCGGTCAGGCGAGAAAGCGGTCCAGCACGTTGCGGGTGATCGTCGCGGCGGCGGCGTCGACCGGTACCGCGGTCGACCAGGTGATGGAACCGGCCGCGAACACCTCGCCGCCGCTCGCGGTGGTCAGGTGCACGAGCTCGGCGCCGCCGTCGTCGACGTTGGTGCCGCGCGCGAGCACGACCGCACCGTCCGGCGTGCCCGCCCCGGTCTTGTCCGTCTCGTGACCAGACGCGCCGCCGGCGCATCGCTCGTGCAGCGACGTCGTCCCGAACAGGTCACCGGCCGCCAGCCCGGTACCGGCGAACGCCCAGTGCTTCTCCTCGACGACCCGGTACGGCGCCGCGGTCATCGCGCCCGCGCTGGTGAAGACGACGCCGAGCAGGGCGCTGGTCGGGCGGTAACTGCGCGCCATCCGGCTCTCGTACGGCCCGTTCTCGACCGCCTCGGTCCGGAACCGCAGCGCGTCGCCGACGAACTCGACCTCGCAGTCGGCGCCGTTGCCGCCGAGGTAGGCGAGCTTCCCGCCACGCTCGTGCACCCAGGACCAGACCCGGTCGTACATATCGCGTGACCAGTACTCGGGGTGGGTGTTGAGCACGAGGACCCGGTAGGCGTCCAGGTCGAGGGTGCCGTCATGCAGGTGCGCGTCGGCGTAGAGGTCGTGTCCGTATCCGTTGCGCTCCAGCCAGCTCAGCAGCCGCCACTCGGCCGAGGCGAGATGGCAGGGCTGCCGGCCGCGGATCGCGTCCAGCGGTCCCTCGTCAGCGCCGAGCTGGTTCAGCGGCTCGGGCCGGTCGAACGACAGCGGCGGATAAGCGTCGTCGGCGAACTGATGCTCGGAGAACGACGACTCCTGGTATCTCGGCAGTTCCAGGCGCGGCACGAGCGCCGGCTCAGCTGGCAGCCCGGCTGCATTGACGTAGTTGCTGCGCCCGCCGAAGTTGTTGTACGCGTTCCAGGTGTTGGTCGAGGCGAGTACCGCGATCCGGGCACGCGGCACGCGCGGTGCGACGACCCACGGGAACGAGAACCGCGCGCCGGACTCCCCCTCCACGTGGAAGTAGTAGAGACCCCCGCGCTCCGGCGCCGCCACGTACTGCCTGTGGTTCGGGTCGACATAGCCGCGTTCGTTGAAGTGCACGCCGTCGCGCGTGTAGTCACCGTCCGGCGTAACCTGCACGGTTGAGCGCGGTGCGTGCTCGTCGAACCAGCCGATGATGCGTTCCGGCCCCACCTCGGCGCCGTAACGTCGCAGGCTCAACCGATACGGTTCGGGGCTGTGGATCCGGAACTCGCCGGTGCCGCCGGCGAGCGTCCACTTCGGCCAGACGTACCCGTAGATCCTGTCCGCCAGCAGCCGGAACCGGCGGGGTCGGTCGCCGATCTCGACGTCGACGTGCTTGGCGCCGTAGCCGTCCCGGGCAAGGGTCACCCGGTAGCCGCCCGGCGGTATGTCGAGGCGTACCGCACCGGACGCGGTCGAGGAGGTCACCCAGGTGCTTGTCCCGTCGCTCACCTCGACCGCGACGCCCGCGAGCGCCAGGTCCCGTTCGTCGCTGACGTATCCGATCGGATCCATGTCAACTCCCCGCTTCCACCGTCGCCGCACGCCGCGCGGCGAGTGACCGACCTGCGCTCTCCGGTACCGCGATGATCGCCGCGGCGCTCAGCACGCAGCCGCCGATCATGTACAGGCACACGCCCCACGACGCGCCGCCGGCCGCGGCGGTCAGCGCGCTTGCGATCATCGGGGCGAAGCCACCGGCCAGCACCGCGGTCAGCTGGTAGCCGAGGCCGACCCCGGTAGCGCGGGCGGACGTGCCGAACAGTTCGGACAGGATCGTCTGGGACAGCGCCGACATGGAGATGACGCACACCGAGAAGCCGAGCGTCATTCCGAGGTAGATCAGCGCCGGCTTCCCGGACGAGAACATCGCGAAGATCGGGAAGATCAGCACCGCCAGGGCGATGCAGCCGCCCAGGAACACCGGTTTCCGCCCGACCCGGTCGGACAGGATGCCCCAGGTCGGTGCCAGCACGATCTGCACCCCGGACGCGATCATCGTCGCGGTCAACGCGACCGACGCCGGCGAGCCTCGGTCCTTCAGGAACGCTGGCCCGTACACCGTCAGCACGTAGCCGCCGATGCTGTTGGCGAAACCGAACAGCACGCCGAGCACCAGCGGCCTGGGCCGACGCAGTACCTCCCACAGCGGCAGCCGGCGCTTCACCACCTGCTCCCGGTCAGCGGCGAACACCGGCGTCTCCGGTACCCGGGACCGGATGATCAGCCCGGCGACGAGCAGCACGACACTAAGCCAGTACGGCAGCCGCCAACCCCAGGTGAGGAACTGATCGCCGGGCAGGGACGACACGAGGCTCATCAGCCCGGAGGAGATGAACAGCGCGACACCCGAGCCGCTGAGCAGCAACGCACCGAACAGGCCGCGCCGGTCTGCGCGCGCGTGTTCGACGGCGAGCGCGGTCGCGCCGCCCATCTCGCCGCCGGTCGAGAACCCTTGGGCGAGCCGGAGGACGACGAGCAGTATCGGCGCGGCGACACCGATCGAGCGGTACCCGGGGAGCACGCCGATCAGGAACGTCGAGACACCCATCATCATGATCGTCAGGACGAGCGCCTTCTGCCTGCCGACCCGGTCGGCGATGTGGCCGAGCACGATGCCGCCGATCGGCCGCAGGATGAACCCGACCGCGAAAGCGGCGAAGGAGTACAGCTGCCCGGCAAGCGGGCTGGAGTCGGGGAAGAACAGCTTCGGGAACACCACAGCCGCGGACAGCCCGAACAGGTAGTAGTCGTAGTACTCCAGGAGGGTGCCGACGGAGGCCGCGAGCGCGGCCTTGCGCCGTACCACTGTCTGCTCCGTGCTCACGATGCCTCTTCCCGCGCGCCGACCGATTCCGTTCTTTTCGATATTTCGAATATATATTCGATTTACTGAATCTAAGGACTACCATGGCCGCCGCGCGCCGCGCAAGGGTCGTCTCATCACCCGCCGGCCCCAGGCCAGGCGAACCGATCACCGGCAGGGACGTCGGACATGGCGGAGGCACTCGGCCAACACCACGGTGGCGAGGTCGCCGACCGCGCCGCCAATCCTGTTGCTGCCACAGGCGCCTGCCGGCGGCGTGCCGACCTCGCGGCAGCACCGGACAGATCACCTCGATCCCGAGCACCTGACAGACGAGCTCGGCCACCCTCGTAACCCGGCCTGACTGCTCTGCTGTCGCCGATCCTGGCGATCCCGCTGATGCTCTAGCTCGGCTGCCCGTCCGACCGGGTCGGCCGCAAGCGGGTCTTCACGTACGAGCAGGTCGCCCTCGCCGTTGGCATGGCCGATGTTCGCGGCCGCGCGGTGCGAGTCTGGTATCCGGCATAGCGAGAGACTCGTCGTGGGGGGGCCGCAGCCACTGTCGCCGCTGTTCGGATCACGGTCGGTGGGGCGATCGACGATGAACTCGGATCATGTCCATCGGCTCTTGTGCGGACCAACCGATCGACGAAGGCCGTCCTTGGACGGGGCCGCGGTGCGCCTGCTCCACCTGTTCCGGCATCGTCTGCCGCTCCCTCGTACCGCTGGACTATTCCAATACACGTGACATAATACAAGTGACCCGGGTACCTGGTGGCCGCTGGAGGGAAGGAATCGTCATGTCCGAACAGCCGAAGGTACGGACCGCGGAAGGCGTGGTGCAGGGGCGTTGGCGGCAGGGGCATGCGGTGTTCCGCGGCATCCCCTACGCCCAGCCCCCGGTCGGAGCGCTCCGCTTCGCCCCGCCCGCGCCGCCGCGCCACTGGGACGGGACGAGGCAGGCGGTCGAGTTCGGCCCCGTGGTACCGCTGTCGCTGCCGATCGATGTGCCCCCGCAGGGCACCGACTGGCTGACGCTCAATGTCGGCACTCCCGATCCCGGCGCGGTGGGACTGCCGGTACTGGTGTGGATCCCGGTGGGCGGCTATCTCTCGGCGGCGTCGAACGACCCGATGCTCGACCCGGCAGCGCTGGCCGAAGCGGGAGTTGTCGTGGTGACCATCAACTGCCGCGTGGGAGCGGAAGGATTCGCGTTCCTCGATGACGTGCCGCCCAACCGCGGATTTCTCGACCAGATCGCGGCGCTGGAGTGGTTGCAGCGCAACATCGCCGCGTTCGGAGGCGACCCCGGCCAGGTCACCGTGGCCGGAGTGTCCGCCGGGGCAGGCTCGGTCGCCGCCCTGCTGACGATGAAGTCCGCGCGCGGCCTGTTCCGGCGAGCCATCGCCCACTCGGTGCCCGGCCTGCACAGCACCCCCGCGCTGGCACGGCAGGTCACCGCCGCGTTCGCGGCCCGGCTCGGCGCGCCGACCCCCACCGCCGAGGCCCTGCGCGATATCGACCCCTGGCACCTGGCCGCCGAGCTCACCTCCTTCAACGCCGGCCTGCACGCGTACCGGGAGAGCTGGGGACGCATCACGGATGCCGGGACCGCGCTGTGCCCCGTCGTCGACGGCGAGGTCCTGCCAGAAACGCCCTGGCCCGCGCTGACCGGCGGGCGCGCGAACGGGACCGAGCTGCTCGTCGGCCACACCCGGGACGAGTTCCGGTACTTCAGCGTCGTGAGCGGGAAGTACGGCACCTTCACCGAGCAGGACGCCCGCGCGGCCCTGGCGCGGCACGCCCCGCAGCCGGACGGCGCGCGGGCCTACCGTGCCGCGTTCCCGCAGGCGAGCCCGGAGGAGCTGGTGGAGACCGTGTACTCCGACGCCCTGTTCCGCATGCCGTCACAGCAGCTCGCCGAGGCGAACGCCGCAGCCGGCGGCACCTCGTACCTGTTCGAACTGCGGTGGGTTGCCCCGGCCCTCGGTGGCATCCTGGGCGCCTGCCACAGCCTCGACGTGCCCCTGGCGTTCGGCACGCTGGACAGCCCCGTCGGCATCCAGCTCATCGGCGAGCAGCCCACCCCCGAGGCCGTCGCGCTCTCCCGCGAACTCCAGCAGGCATGGGTCCGCTTCGTCACCACCGGCGACGCGGGCTGGCCTGCCCACCAGCCCGGCGGGCACCTCACCCGCGTCCTGGACACCGAGTCGAAGACGCTGCCCTACCCCGAACAGGCGTCCCGCCAGATCTGGGAAGGCCACTACCCCACACCCTTCGACCTCTCGTAGCGGTCCGAGTCGGCTCCTACGACTGCGACCCTCGCCCGCACGGCTTCGTTCACGTGGAGCGGCACCAGTCGCGCGCCATCCAGCCCCGCACACGAGCGTTACCGGGAGGCTGGACAGAACCGACCGGTGTCACAGGGCTGAGCAGCGCCCGCGCCGATGGCCACCCCGCCTGACCACGCCGGCCCCAACCTCCATCAGGTGCGGTCACTTCGCGCGAACATCGGTCGTGGCTTCCGACCCTGCGTGGTAGGAGAACCAATCAACAACCGGTGCCACCGCCGCAAGCGGAATCACCCGCACCGCCGAGATTCTGCCGGTCGACCCGGTTGACCCGCTGGAGTTCGACGCTCCCGCGCCCCTGGAGATCCTGTGGGTACGCACCGGACAGCCTCATCGTCACCGCCGCGTCGACGAAGTGACCGTCAGGGCAGCTATCGGCGTGGTGCTGGTCGACACGCTGCACCACGTGTGGATCTCGACGTTGTATCCGGGCGGCTAGGTATACCTAGGGCTCGGTGGGTGGCGGTAGGTATGCCTAGCGGCGTCGTGGTGTGGATCTAGGTATCCGGCCGGGGCAAAGATAGGTAATCGATGCCGATGTGGGTGGCTCCTTACCAGCGCAGGATCGACACGTACCTGATGACTGGTGGGAGGAACCATGTTCAGCAACCCCGAAGTACTGCTCGACCTGGCCAACGGCTACCAGCAGGATCATCTGGAGGCCGCCGGCCGGGCCCGCCTCCTGGCCGCGCGCAAGCGGGGCGCTCACCGTCGTACGCGCCGGCAGCCGGCGGCGCGGAGCACGGCTACTGTGGATCCGTGCGCGGGTGGGATGGCAACGGTCCGATGATGGTCGGCCGGGACGGCGAGCTTCGTCGGCTGGCGGAGCTCGCCACAGCAGGCCGGCCCGAGGTGGTGGTCATCGCTGGGGAGCCCGGTATCGGGAAGACCCGGCTGGTCGCCGAGCTGACCCTCGGCCTGCCGACCGACACCAAGATCTTCATCGGGCACGCCGAGCCCGGCTCGCTGTCCCGGCCCTACGAGGTGCTGCTGGACGCGATCGACGGGCGGCCGGGCGTGTCCGAGGCGATGCTGGACGAGTTGACCGACCCGCACCGCAGCCCGGTGGAACGCCTGCACACCGGCCTCACCCTGCTCTCCGGCCATAAGGTGGGCCCATGCTCTGGCCGAATGTCACGGTGGTTGATGCGTGCGTGCGACGCGACGGTCGAGGCGGCAGCCCTACGGCCGTCGCCGACGACAACCCGGCGGCCACGGACGCGGACCGGCGTGCGGTCGCTGCTGCGGCCGGCACCTCGCACGCGGCCTTCCTCGGCCCGGGGCGGGCACCGGACGGCAGCTGGCCGGTCCGGTTCTTCACCGCCACCGCCGAACTGACCGGCTGTGGCCACGGCACCGTCGCGGCGCAGGCGGTCCGGTTGTCCCGTACCGCATTGAGCGAGCTGAACGACCGCCAACACACCGGCGGGCGCACCTTCGACACCATCGCGATCCGGCGACCCGCCGGTATCGAGGTGTGGTTCGACCAAGGCCTCGTCGCGCTGCGCCATCCGGCACCGGACGAGCGCGCCACGATCATTGCCGCGCTCAGGCTCACCGCAGGCGATCTGCATCCGACCAACGCACCACGCATCGCCGCACCCGGCGCACCACGCATGCTGGTAGCCGTCCACGACCGTTCGGCGCTGCTCCGAGTCCGCCCACACCTCGACGAGTTGAAAGCCGCATGCCAACGGTACGGGCTGCTCGGCTGCTTCGTGTACGTACCGCCGGTCGGAGACCGACCGGGTGCGGCGCGAATGTTCGCGCCGGCGATCGGTGTCGACGAGGACGTCGCCAACGCCAACAGTACCGGTTGCCTTGCCGCCCACCTGCTCGACACGGCAGGGGCGCAGACGGTCGCGATCGAGGTGGAGCAGGGCGACAGTCTCGGCCGACCGGCCAGCGTGCTCGCCTCGGCCCGACGCGGACCGGAGGGCATCACGACCCGCGTCGGCGGGCTAGCGGTGATCCGCGACAGGCACTGAGGCGGCGGCCGGGCCGTGCTCTTCTGCCATCTGCACGTTGGGGCCCTCCGCTGCGGCACCGACAGCCTCGTGGTAATCAGCAGCTGTCGGCCGTTGTGGCCTGTCAGCTGTGTGCGTCGGCGACGGCATCCGTCTCTACAGCAAGCCCGGTACTGCGCCGATTCGGCTGAGTCCACCGGCCAGCGACTCGACCGGGACGGCGCGGGTTCGTGTCCGCCTCCCGCCGCATGGGGTGCCCCGCGTCGATTCCGGCCCTCGCACCTTGGCGATGCTCGTCGCGCTGGCGAGCTCGGCTGTAAGGTTCCGGCATGGTGCGCCGTGCCGGCAGCCGGCTGCTGATCGTCGGCGATGAACGCTACCGATGGTCCCTCCGGCATCGCCACGAGCAGCGAGCCCCTGATGCGGTGCCGGGGTCTGCGGACTGCCGCGAGGTCGTCGGAATCTGGCGCGAGGGTCTGCCCGGACGGCTGGAGGTGGTCTTCCGGGCCGGCAAGGGGCGAGCCGTCCCGGACGGCCGCCTGCACGCCGGCGCCGTCATTGCGGCGGACGGCGTGGTGCGCAACCTCAACGAGCCGGGCGTGGTACGCGCTCTCCTCGACGAAGCGCTCGCCCGCGGCTGGCACCCCACCCACCGCACCCATCTTCACCTGGACGGCTGGTCCCTGCTCGCTCCGGCCTAGATCCGGGGCGGTGACCCAGTCGCCGTCGGCGGTGCCCGGTGCGGTCAGGCGACCGGGACGACGGGCGTGTCGAGTAGAGAACGGTCGCCGTCGGTGCCGGCTGCCAGCGCGGCGGCGACATCCTCGTGGGGCGTGCCAAGCTGGATCGCGCTCGCCTCGTCGAGCAGCCGGTAGTGGCCGGGATCGAGGGCGAGGTCCAACGCGCCGAGATAGCTCTCCAGGTGATCGATGGTGCGCGGCCCCACGATGGGTACAAGCGACGTCTGGGCGAGGCTGGCGCGCTGGCGCAGCCACGCCAGCGCGATATGGACCGGGCTGGCCCCGGCCTCGTCCGCGACCCGGAGCACCGCGTCGAGCACGGCGGCACGCTGCCCGCCCTCCGCGGGCACGCCCCGTGCGGTGAGACGTCCCTGCTCGCCGCGACGGTACTTGCCGGTCAGCAGGCCCCCGGCCAGCGGCGAGTAGAGCACCACACCCAGCCCGTGCGCCTGCGCCATCGGGAGGATTTCACGCTCGGCGGAGCGCTCTGCGAGGCTGTACTCGGTCTGGATGCCCGCCAAGAGAGCGCGGTCGTTCAGCTCGGTGCGCACGGCAGCGCCGGCGATGCGCCAGGCGGGGAAGTTCGACAGTCCGCCGTAGCGGATCTTCCCGGCCCGGATCAGGTCCTCGAACCCGGCGAGGATCTCCGGCATCGGTGTCACGCCATCGGGAAAGTGCGGCATCAGCACGTCGATGTAGTCGGTCTGCAGCCGGCGCAGGCTCTCCTCGACCGAGCGGATCATCGTCTTGCGGCTGTTGCCCGTCGTGCCCGGCCGTACCTCGGCGCTGCGACTCCCGCTGTACTTCGTGATCACCACGAAGTGGTCGCGCTGGTCGCCGAGCAGTTCGCCGAGGATCGTCTCGGCCTGCCCGCCTGGTAGATGTTCGACGAATCGAAGGTCGTGCCACCAGCCCGAACGAACCGGTCGAAGATCGCCCGTGCCCCATCGGCTCCTGTCGCCGTGGGGGCGGTGCCGAAGTTGGCCGTGCCGAGCACGTACTCCGAGACCCGCAGGCCCGTCCGTCGTCCAAAGATCTGGTAGCGCATCGCGGCTGCCTTCTGGGTCGGGTGTTCGGCTATGCTGACGACACTAGCATATAAAATGAAGGCTCATTCATTATGCCCAAGGTCAGTCAGGCCCATCTCGACGCCCGCCGTCAGCAGATCCTCGACGCGGCGCGCTCTCTGTTCGCCTCCCGCGGCTTCGCCCGCACCTCGATGGCCGACATCGTGGACACGCTCGGCCTCTCGGTGGGGTCGATCTACCGGTACTTCAAGAGCAAGGACGAGATGATCGTCGCCATCTGCGAGCAGTCGAGCCAGGCCCTGCCGGCCGAACTCACGCCTGCGGCGATCAGCGGCTTCCTCGAGCACATCCGCACCCAGGCGCGAACCCAGGATCACGCCCGGCTGATCATGCAGATCTACGCCGAAGCCGCCGCCACTCCAGCGCTCGCCCAGCTCGTCGTGAGCCAGCTCGATGAACTCCGCGACGCGATCGAGGCACTCCTCCCACACCACGCGGACGAGCGCAGAAAGCAGGTCGCGGAGGCCTTCGTGGCACTGTGCCAGGGCTATCTCGGACAGCTCGCCGTCCGCGGCGACCTCGACCCGGCCCCGTTCGCGGCAGCACTGATCACGCTCACGTCTCCGTGAGGACCAACGCCTGCGCATGCCGTCACCCACGAGTGACGACTGCACGCGCTGAGCTTCGCTCCGCTCCGGGCGCCCACCATGGCGACCACAAGGTGGGGCAACAGGCAGTGACGCGCACCGCGATCTCGCCGCACGGACGTACGCGCAGTTGATGCCGTGACGAGCGAGCCGACAGTGGCCGGGTCGCCCCCATCGTGATCCTGCGATCCGGCTGCTTCACCGGCTGGGCGCCGCGGGCGCTGCTGGCTCGGCTCAGTGGTCAACGGCGTGACGGGGGGGTGTGGAAGATCAGTCGGTTGCCGAACGGGTCGGGTACGGCGAGGTCGTCGCCCCAGGGTTGGGAGTCGAGTCCGATGCGCAGTGGATAGACCGGGCTGTCGGCCAGCTCACGTTGCAGCCGCCGGACGTCCGGCACCTCGATACGCACCGCCGAGCCCGGGGTGGCGTCGCCGTGGTGCTCGCTCAGATGCAGTACGCAGCCCTGCTTGGACACCTGCTGGTACAGCGGCGATCCTGGCTCGAACCGGTGTTCCCAGTCCACCGTGAAGCCGAGGAACTCGACGTAGAACCGGCGCGCCTCGGCACCCGGGAAGGTCCGCAGGATCGGCACGGCGACCGGGCCCGGATCGGGACGCCACGCTGCCACGCAGGTGTTCCAGTCGCGGTAGCCCAACTGTCCGGCGACGATCTCCAACGCCTGGCTGCGCGCGATGTCGATGCCGTCCGCGGCGAGCCGCGCCCGCAGCCGGGACGCCAGGGACTTCGGGTCGGGGACGATGGCCATGACGCGCTCCTCGGCCGGCGACGTGTCGAACGGGGCTCTCCGTTGCCCGGGACCGCCGGCGGGTTCGTCGCGTCGATCACCAGTTGCACAGCACGGGAGTTCACCGTCTCGGCATCGCCGAGGGAGAGGGCAGGCACCCGCCGCCTCCGGTCACTCTATGCCGCCGGCCGGTCATTGTCCCGCGCTCGCGCTGACCGGCGCGAGAGGATCGGTGAGAGAGGGGCGTCCCGCTGGCCGGCAGGCTGCTGGCCAGCGGGACGCAGTGCGCTCACCCTAGCGGTCCCTCCTCGAACTCAGGACTGCGCGACGGTGGCCGCGGCGTGCACGATCTGGGTGACGGTGACGTGGGTGGAGTCGGATGCGGTGGCCTTGAGGGTCATGGGGTGTCCGGCGGTCGTGGCGGGGTTGTTCCAGTGCGCGCGGAAGGTGCCGGCGCCCAGGTCGTTGACCTTGGCCGTGGTCCAGGTCTTGCCGTCGTCGAACGAGACCGACACGGTGGCCGACTCGACCGGTACCCGCGGGGCACCGGCGGAGTGGTCGACGGTCAGCGTGAGGGTGTTGCGGCCCAGCGGGATCCGCCCGTCCAGGCCCTGCGTCAGCTGGTAGTGCGGGAGCAGCAGGGACACCGGCGAGCAGTGCGTGGTGTCGCCGTCCGCGCCGCAGCCCCACCGGTCGGTGGGCACCGTGGTGGTGCCGGAGTGCGCGGAGCTGAACGTCCACTCGCTGTGTGAGGAGGTCGACTGGCTGGTCCAGGGCGCCTTGCGGGTCTGGTCGTAGACGATCCGGTAGTTCTTGCGTCCCGCCGGCACCGCGACGTCCGCGCCGGTCACGTCCTTCTGGTCGACCAGCCGGGTACCGCCGGAGAACAGCTGGAAGCGCGACGTGGAGACGGTACCGGCCTGGCTCGGGTCGTCCAAGTCTCCGGCGTGGTCGGGGGTGGAGTCCCCGACCGGGGCCAACCTGATCGACAGCGTGTCGTCGATCCGGCAGGCGCCGCAGGCGTACCAACCGACGCCGGTGTCGGCCGGGATCGTCGGCGCCAGCGGCCCGCGCAGCCAGTCGACCCTCTCGTGCTGGCCACCCCGGAACACGTACGAGCCGGACTGGAACATTCCGCCGGGACCTCCGTCGGCCAGCACGGCGTCGACAGACTGAAAGTAGGGCAGTTCCGGGTCGGCGGTCAGGTACTCGGTGCGCCGCATCGGTTGCGGTAACGGCGTGCCGTAACGCAGCACCTCCGGCTGCCAGCGTGGTGCGGCGAACCAGACGCTGTTGCCGGTGCGCGGCTTGTCGGCGTAGTAGCTGGTGTTCAGCGTGGCCAGGCTGCCGGCGGTGGCCTGGTAGTGCTGGTTCGCACCGATCGCACGGTCGCTCGGGAAGATCACGTCGTACAGGTACGGCGTGGTGGCCGAGGCCGGCGAGGTCAACGTCTCGTGCACGTAGAAGTGCTGGATGCCGACCCCGGCCGGGCTGCTGGACAGGTACAGCGGATGATCGCCGAAAGTACTGAATCCGGCCTGCACCGCCGCGTCCTCGGCCGAGCCGCGGTCCCACATGACATCGACGTCTTGCACCTCGGCCCGCCTCGGCGTCGTCACCGACACCTCGTGGGTGGCCCGGCGCAGGTCGACCGTCGTACTGGTGGCCTTGCCGGCCACGGTGAACTGCCCGAAGGCGACCCACTCGGCAGTGGTGTTGCCGGGCCCATCGCCAGTTTGGTAGTGCGCCATCAGTGCGTAGTGGCCGTCCGGCACGCTGATCCGCGCCTCGCCGTCGAGCGCGACCGGGACTGCGGCGTACTTGCGGGACTCGTCGACGTTGATGACCACGAGCATCGACTGGCGCGCTGGCCCGCCTTGCGGGTCGGTGACCTTGATCGTGGCCGTACGCATCGGGAAGTCCGGGTGCGCGACTCCGCTGCCCGGCGTCACCCCGGGCCGCCCCGCCACCAGTGCCGACACGTCGAACTGCGCAAGCCGGTAGCTGCCGGTACCCAGCTCGTGCAGCGCGGTCGCCGGCACCACGTAGGTGTCGGCGCCGTACTGCTGGGTCAGGTACGTGCGGTGCACGGTCCCGGTCGGACGCACCGTGCGCACCCGTCCGCGCGGATCCGTGCCGACGACCACCCCGTCTCCCGTCGGGAGCGTCAGGGTGCGAGATCGCGCGTGACCGGCGGTGCCGCGATCGATTGTGTGGCTGCGCTGCACGGTCGAGTCGTGAGCCGAGGCCGGCAACGCCACAGCCGGCAGGACGACCGCCCCAGCGCTGACCACGGCGGCGGCCGCGAGGCTCGCGACAGCAGTAACCCTCCCACTGTGGGCTGACCGAAGTCCTTGCCCCAGCACGATAGCCCTACGATGTCTCGCTGTATCAGCCATAGATCCGGTCCCAGGTCTCGAGGGATGGTTGACGACTTCGTCGTGTGGCGGTGGCAACGTCGGTGAGCGCGCGGCCTCATGCGCTTCGCCGGCGGCCCACGCTGGCGACTGTTCGTTGGAGCACCAGCGCTCTCGCAGCGTCGTGAGGCCACGGCGCGCGTGGCTGCGGATGGTCACTGCGGTGACCTCGAGCATGTCTGCGATTTGCTTGTCCGAGCGGTCATAGCCGTACCTGAGCAGCAATACCTCGCGTTGGCGTGCAGGAAGCATCCACAGCTGCTCCCACAGGCCGGAGGCATCACACACCCGCTGTAGCGCCGCATCCGCCTCACCCACCTCGGGAAGATCGGCAACGACCTGTTCGCGGCGCGACCGGCGCCAGTTACTCACCTGCAGCCGCATCATGGTGGTCCGCACGTACGACTCCGCGTTGGCGTGGTTGCCGAGTCGATGCCACGCTGCTCGTAGCCGCGCGAACGCCTCCTGCACCAGATCGGCGGCGTCGTGCGGGTTTCCCGTCAGCGCATGGCCATACCGCAGGAGGGCCCGCCCACGGCGTCGGTAGAGGGCTTCGTAGGCATCGCCGGGCGCGTCGTCGTTCTCCCCCACCGATCTAGGTCCGCCTAGCCGCACGTGGCCCGCGCCGACCAGGCTGCTCGACGTCGTCGCGTGCGGTCATCCCGGTGCCTCCAGACCGTTGCGTTCGAGTCGGTGCAGCGCCGGACAGACCGAGCCGTCGAGCAGATCGAGCGCGGCGTCGGAGCGCTGCCGACGATGCAGGATCACGCCGTAGCCATGGACTCGGCCGAGCTCGTGCAGGGGTGCTGAGCACCGGCACGTCGAGACACCCGTGGAGGTTCATACCTAGGAAGCTATGCATTGAAAGCTAGGTAGTCAAGGGTCGGCGGCCGCACAGCGCCGGCACCAGCGGATACGCGATCTGGATCGCACCACTACGAGGGTCGCGGTGCAGCGGGCACCGACGCATCGGATCGGTCGTTCGACTGCGGTTGCGGCGCCACCCGAACCGGACTATGCATGAGTTATGCATGATGAGAGACTGGCGAACCTGCTGGGCGCGATGGCGTTGGCGATCCACGATGTGATGCTTCCCGCTGTTGTCGACAGCAGCGGCGTGGGCGTGTCCGCCTCCGCCGCACTCGTGGTGCTGGGTGCTCATCCGGGTCTGAGCGTCAGCGAGCTCGGCCGGCGTCTGGGCCTCAGCCAGCCCGCCGCTGCCCGCATGGTCGACTCGCTCCAAGAGCAGGGTCTGGTCACGCGGCGCAAAGGGACGGGCCGCGTCGTCCATGTCGGCTCGACACGACGAGGGCGCGAAGCGACGCGGCGCTTGCTGGCGGCGCGGTCGGCCCAACTGGTCGACGTGCTGGGCAGCTTGACCGCGCGGCAGAAGCAGCAACTGGAGCCGCTGCTCGGTACCCTGCTCACCGCTCTCTACCGGCAGATCGGCGACGCAGAACGCGTCTGCCGACTGTGCCACCGTTCCTGTTGCGTCCAGGATGCGCTGTGCCCGGTCGGCCAGGCCGAGCGATCGCTCGCGGGCGGGTAACCGAATGGCCGGAGTGGCGCTCGCCTTGGCCTCGGCAGGCTGCTACGGGTTGTCCGATGTCGTCGGCGGGTTGTCCGCACGACGGGCACCGTTCGCCACTGTAGCCGCACTCGGCCAGCTCACGGCCCTGGTTCTGACCCTGACAGCCGCGCCGCTGACGACCGCGCAGCCGCCGTCGTTCAGCGACCTCGGCTGGGGAGGCTTGTCCGGGCTCGGCACCGGTCTCGGCATGCTCATGCTGTTTCGCGGGCTGAGTCGAGCCACCATGAGTGTCGTCGTCCCGGTCAGCGCCGTGGGTGGGGTCACGCTTCCCGTCCTGGTCAGCGTCGCGTTCCTCGGTGAACGGCCCGCGACCCTCACGTGGCTGGGCATTGCCCTGGCGCTGCCCGCGTTGTGGATGGTTGCTCGGCAGCGCACCGACCAGACAGGCACCACGGACACCGGGATGGCCGATGGGCTGGCAGCTGGTGTCGGGATCGCCGTTCAGTACCTGGCGCTCGCTCAAGCCAGCGGCCAATCCGGGATCTGGCCGGTCACTGCCGGCCGAGTGAGCGCCACGGCCGTTCTCGTGCTTGTCGTGCTGCGTGGCCCGAAAACGCGGCGCCGTCTCCCCTCGCCTCGCGTGATGCTGGGGGCTCTCACCAGCGGCGCAACCGCCGCCATTGCCCTGGTCTGCTACCTGCTCGCAGCCAAGCAGCAGCTGACGACCGTTGCCGTCGTATTGTCGTCGCTGTATCCGGCGGTCCCCGTTCTGTTTGGCCTCACCGTGTTGCGCGAACGTCTCCGGTGGCAGCAGGCTGTCGGCCTGGTCGCCGCAGGATGTGCCGTCGCTCTGATCACGGTGGCCTCCTGACCTTGGCCCGGGGGCCTTCCAGCTCCGGGTCGTCCGCGCCGCAACGGCCCGGCGGCTCCGCCCGCTGGCGCGCCACGGGACGGGCGGTCCATCCCTTGTGGACCGACACCTGCACCGGCCCTTCTCGTCGGTCGCAGGCGGCAACTGCTACCGGGCCAGGCGCCTGACCAGGCTGAGCCCGGACTCGGCGAAACCGTTGCTGCTGTAGAAGCGGACCGCACCCGCGTTGCGGTGATGGATGCCGGCCGACAGGAACCCGATCCCGTGATCGGTCGCCCATCGTCTCGCCGCTGCCAGCAGTGCCGAGCCAGCCCCCAGCCCACGCGCATCGGGCAGCACGACCGTGTGCACCTCCGCCGACGCCACCGGGCGCAGGATCTGATGATCGGGCGGTTCGGGGCGCCGCAGCACCTCCACCATCCCGACCACATGACCCTCGGCGGTCTCGGCAACGAAGACAGCATCCTGACCCGAATCGCCGGCCAGCATCGAGGCAAAGTGCTGGGTCACCACGTCGCGCTCTGGAATGCGGTAGGTGTCCGGTGCGAGAGCCAGGTGCGCCTCGGCGTTCGCCACCCGCAACTCCACCAGCGACGAAACGTCCGCCGTGGTCGCCGCCCGAACCGTCAACCCTGTCGTGTCCACGACGGCAGATCCTAGCGTCGGCCGCCCTCAGGCCCGCGGCTCGGCGTTCTGCGACGAGCAAGCCCCCGACCCTTGATGACGCGGTGGGTTTGGTCACGGTCGAGCGACGAATCCGAGCGCCCATTGACCTCCCCGGGCATCGATACCTAGCTTACTGGGTATGGAGCTTCGGGGGCATCTGGACCTGATGCTGTTGAGCAGCCTGCGACAGCTGGGGTCCGCACACGGATACGCGATCATCGTGGCGCTGCGGGACGGGTCCGACGGTGTCTTCGATCTGCCGGAAGGCACGGTGTACCCGGCGTTGCACCGGTTGGAGCGCGCCGGCCTGGTGAACAGCGACTGGGACACCAGCGGCGCCCGTCGTCGCCGCGTCTACCGGCTGACCACGGACGGGACGGCGGCGCTTGCTGCCAAGCAACGCGAGTGGCACGCGTTCGCACACGGGATGCGGGCGTTGATCGCACCGACTGCCTCGGAGGGACTGGCATGACCGACAGCGACGTGGATCGCTACCTGGACCGCCTCTTCGATGGACTCGCCGGCACGGGTGGGGTCGGCCGCCGCGCCCTGGTCGAGGTCGAGGACCACCTCCGTACCTCCGTCGCTGAACGCGTCGACCACGGCATGTCGCACGAGGATGCCGAGCGCTCGGCCGTCGCGAGTTTCGGCGACGTCAGGATGGTCGCTCGTCGTCTCCGTGCCGGCCACCGGCAGGCGCGGCGGGCGGCGGCCGCATCCAGCGCCTGGCTCGTCGTCGCGCTCGCCTGCGCGGCAGCGGCTGCCTCGGTCCTGCTCACCGTTGCAGATCGGCTGTGGGAGGCAGCGCGCGGACCGTCCTGGGGCGACTGTGTGGCCTCCTCGCCGTGCGACGTGGCCGGCGAAACCGGCTACCTGCTGCCGATCGGCGTCACCCTCGCCGTCGTGTCGGCCGTTCTGCTGGTCAGCCGCCATCTGCTCCAGCGACGAGCCCGGGTCGCGACAAGCGCGCGGCGCCTGCCGGTCCTGCTCGCCGTGCTCTGCGCCCTGCTGACCCCGGTACTGCTGACCAGCTTCGGTGGGGATCCCGTCACGGTCAACAGTGCCGTCGTCGGCGCCAATGGGCCCGGGTTGTTCATGACGGTCGTGGCATCGGCCGTGACCGCGGCGGCCAGCATCGCCGCCATCGGGTGGGCCCTGCTGGCCCAACGGCGCCGGGCCAATGCCTGAACGACACACCACTCGCGTCGAGAAGCCGCTGACGGCACGAACCCTTACCAGGATCACGGATCCGCGGGATGCGGCTACAGTGATCGAGATGTCAACCGTGCGCGTTCGGAGCGGTAGCCCGCGAGACATTGTCGGCGTGGCCGGGATTCACCTGGCAACGCGGCGAGCCACCTACCCAGGGATGCTCCCGGACGAGGTGCTGGACGCCATGACACCCGCCTCTGTCGCAGCTTGGTGGCGTGCGTACCTGCCGAAGGCGCCACGCCCGAACACGCTGCTCGTAGCGGATGCCGGCGGCGATCCACAGGGGTTTGTCTTCCTGCAAGCGGCGGGTCAGGAGGGCGAGATATTCGCCATCCACGTCCACCCGCGAGCCCAGGGGCAGGGCATCGGGCGGCTCTTGATGCGTCGTGCCCTGGAGACACTCGGTTCCTGGGGATGCGACCGTGCCGTGCTCTGGGTGCTTGCCGACAACCATGGTGCGCAGCAGTTCTACCGGAACTCAGGATGGGCACCTGTCCCCGAGGGCGCCCGCGTCGAGAACATCGACGGGGCTTCCGTCACCGAGGTCTCCTACGCGCTGCCCCTCGCCGCGGCCGGGGGCTGTCCAGCCTGATTGGCCCGTCCTGCGACACGGCCGGCGTGGTCTCTGACAGGCATCGATCATGCCCAAGGTCGCGCGCGGCGCTGGGAGGAACGGCGGAGCTGCGGCGGGCCGTGGCACACGTGCTGCCTCTCGGCCCGCAGGCGGTGGCGCATTGAACGTCGCGAATATCACTTTCCTGAACGAAAGTCGCCCCTGTCTCCCTCTTCCTCCATGGATGGGAGCTTTCGCTCCATCCGTGGACGCAAGCAGGGAGGAACATGGACCGGTACAGGCAGACCCCCCTGTCGGGGCTGGTGGCGGGACTCGCAGTCGCGGCCGCCGTCGTGGCGGTACCCCAGGGCGCCGCGAGGGCCGACACCCATCCGGTACAGGCCGTCTACTATGCGGCGCCGGGCGGTGCAGGCGCAGCGTGCACCCACGACGATCCGTGCTCGCTGACGGGCGCGCGTGACCTCGTCCGGCAACACACCGCGGGCATGACCGGTGATCTGGTCGTACGACTGCTCGACGGGACCTATCCGGAGACCGGGCCACTGACCTTGACCGAGGACGGGGCCACCCACGACTCCGGCAGCAACGGCTTCGACGTGGTGTACGAGGCAGCGCCCGGCGCGCATCCGGTGCTGTCCGGGGGCCGGCGCGTCACCGGTTGGTCGCTGCAGGACGCGACGAACAACGTCTGGCGCGCCCACGTCGGCGATCTGGCGACCCGGCAGCTGTACGTCAACGGCGTACGGGCGGTGCGCGATCACGGCACGGTCAACCCGGACGGCTGGGTGAAGACTGCAGCGGGCTGGACCGCACCCGACGCCACGATGGCGAGCTGGCGCAACCCGACCGACGTCGAGATCCTCGGCTTCTACCGGTGGAAGGCGTTTCGCTGCCCGGTCGAGTCGATCAGCGGCCAGGACGTGACCATGCAGCAACCGTGCTGGCAGAACGCCAATCGGGGCAGCTTCGGCATCCACACCGTCACCTGGGTGGAGAACGCGTACGAGCTGCTGGGCACACCCGGCCAGTTCTACCTGGACCGCGCCGCCGGCGATCTGTACTACGTACCGCGCCCCGGCGAGGACCTGGCCACCGCCGACGTCGAGGCGCCTGTCGCGCAGTCGCTGCTGACCGGTACCGGGACGGCCGCCACGCCGCTGCACAACCTCGTCATCCGTGGCCTGACCTTCGCCAACGCCACCTGGCTGGGACCCAACACCGACGTCGGCTACCCGGGCGGGCAGTCCGGAGTCTACGCGGTGACCGGCGGGGCACATCCCGTCTGGGAGAAGACCCCGGCGAACGTGAGCTTCGCGCACGCCACACACGTGCGCATCGAGGGCAACACGTTCGTACACCTGGGTGCGGCGGGGCTGACGCTGGACACCGGCTCGCAGGACGACACGGTGGTCGGCAACATCGTCGCCGACACCTCGCACAGCGGCATCCAGATCGGCGACTCGGAGGACTCGGCGCAAACCGACCCGGGACAGCAGAACGCCCGCAACACCGTGCGCGACAACGTGTTGCGCAACATCGGCGCGGAGTACCCGAACGCGGCCGGGATCTGGTTCGGCTACTCCGACTCGGCCACCATCGCCGACAACGACCTGGCCGAACTGTCCCACACCGGCATCTCGATCGGCTGGGGCTGGGGCAAGGCCTCGTACGCCAGGAACAACACGATCAGGGGCAACCACATCCGCGACGCCGGCCAGGTGTTGTGGGACATGGGCGGCATCTACACGCTCAGCGCCCAACCCGGCACCGTGATCACCGGCAACGTGATCGACGGGGTCGGGCACGACGACGACCGGGTCAGCAACGGCATCTACCTCGACGAGGGCACCGCCTACTACACCGCGCAACACAACGTGGTCCGCGATGCGCACAACTGGCTGTCGATCTGGACCACCAGTCAGCACGACAACACGGTCACCGACAACGTCGCCGACCGGGACATGGCGCAGTGCCCGGTCAACGTGTTCGGCCCGACCGCCAACTGCAACACCGGGACCAACGTGGTCACCGACAACGTGCTCGGCGGCGCCGAAACGCCGCCCCGCTCCGGACCCACCGGTCGGTACGCAGCGCTGAACCCACCGCGGCTCGCTCCGCTGCCGTGGGTCACGGTCGGGCTCGACAAGCTGCGACCCGCCGAGCCGCAGCCCGGCCCGGAGGACCTCGCCGCGACCGGCCATCCGAACACCTACCACCCGGTCGGCAGCCCGCGCGGCTGACCATGACCGACCCGGCGGCGCCCACCCGACGACGTGGGCGCCGCCGGGCACCCTGCCCGCGTGGCGAGCGACTCGGGCGCCGTCGTCTCGCTCGTCAGTGATGCCGGGGCAGCGTGGTGAGGTGGGCGGCGACGAGGCGGGCGATGGCCACCAGCGTCGCCTTGCTGGCCGACGAGTGGCCCGAGTAGTTGATCACGACGACCAGGTTGGCTAGTTGCACTCCCGCCTCGAACTGTCCGGCGATGGCGTTGTCCATGCCCCGGATCTGGACGGGTTGCTCGTCGCCCCAGTAGTTCAACCCCTGGACAAGACCTTCGGCGTGATAGACGCAGCTCACCTCGTCTGCGCACGTCCCCCGGCTCACGCTGTAGCGCTTGACGCCGATCTCGAGTTCTGCGGAGTCCTTCGGGTTCTTGTCGTCACCCCAGGCGTATCCGGCGATGCTGAGGTCGCCGCCGTTGGATTTCACGGTTTCCTGGTGTGACCACGCGACCGGTGACACGTACCGGCGGACCTCACTCGCGGTGAGCAGCGAGGCGGCGCTGGGCGTGCTGGTGAACAGTACCGGTGGGCCGGTGGGGGTCGGGCTCGCCGTCGGGCTCTTGGCCGACGCGCTCACCGTCGGGCTTGTGGTCGACTCTCCTGCGCCCGCTCCTCCCCCGGTGTCGTGCTGGCCGTACTTGTCGGCTAGCAGCGAGAACCCGATGACGGCCACCACCACCAGCGCCACCACTCCGGCCACCGCCGGCGCGCCCCACCGTCGTCGTGTCGCCGCCGGCCGTGGCAGCGGTGCCTGCGACGGCTGCACCGGGGGCGGCGGCGCGGAGTCCGGTGGGCCGGCCGGAGCCGCCGAGGCCGACGTCGATACCGGCGGCACTGCGGCTGGTGCGGCGTCCGGTGCCGCATCCGGCCCCGGAGTAGAGGCAGGCGGGATCGGTGCGGCATTCGGTGCCGCATCCGGTCCCGGCGTGGAGGCGGGCGGGAACGCTGGCGGCGCCAACAGCTGAGTGGACCGTTGCGGGGTGGCATGCAACGCGCCCTCGGCCACGACGAGCTCCGGCTGTTCCAGTACGGTCGGCGCGATGCCGGTGACCTGGTGCAGGACGGTGGCGGCCAGCGGCACCCGGGACGAACCGCCGACCAGGAACAGGCCGGCGAGGGCATCGGCCGGCACGCCGGCTCGGCCGAGCACGGACGTGGTCAGTTCGGCAGCGCGGGTGAGGTGGGGTCGGGCGGTGGCCTCGAACGACTCGCGGCTGACGACCGCGTCCCGGTCGACCAGCGGCAGCGGCAGCGCGGCGCTGGTGGTACGAGACAGCATCTCCTTGGCCGTGCGCGCGTCGTCCCACAGCGCCCGGAAGTACCGCCGGTCTGCCGGATCGGTGGGAGCGGTGAGCCGCAGCCAGGTCGCGTCGTCCACCGCCGGCCGGGCCTGCTCGACCACCAGCGCGTCCAGGTCGAGGCCACCGAAGTCGGCCAGCCCGTCGACCTCGATCACCTCGAACCCGGTCGGGCTCCGCCGAACGGCGCTGACATCCAGCGTGCCGGCGCCCATGTCGTAGACGACCACGACATCGCCCGGCGCGACCCGGTGGCCGAGCATCGTGGCGAAGTACGCGGACGCGGCGACCGGCTCCGGTACCAGCGTGGGCGTGGAGAGGCCGGCGAGGGCGGCGGCCTCGACGAGCACGCCGCGGCGCAGCGCCGCCCACGCCGCTGGGTAGGTGATCGTCACATCCAGCGGCGCCGGGCCGGCCGTGCGGGCCACCTCGTCGCGCACCCGGCTCAGCGTCGCGGCGATGGCCCGTACCAGCGGCACGTCGTCGCCACCGAGCAGCAGGCTGCCCTCACCGATGTGCCGCTTGGGATTCGGCTCGTAGCGCGTCGGTCCAGCCGGGTGCTGTGCTGCGCGTCTCGGCCGCTGAGCAGCGTGCCCTCCGGCGTCAGGTAGACGGCCGAGGGCAGCAGCGGCGAGGAGTCGAACAACAACGGACGGGTGCGCCCGTCTGGCCACCGCAGCATCGCGACGGTGTTGGAGGTCCCGTAGTCGATGCCGAGCCGGAATGCAGACACGCGCGCAGCGTACGAGATCGTGGCCAGCAGCGACCCGGCGCCCTGATCCCGCTCGAATGGTTCGCGGACCTGCCTACCCGCGCACGAGCACGAGGGGTTTCCGTCATGCGGTGAGCCGATCACGGGCGGGAACCGCGTGATCATCGCGGCGGGGTGTCGGCGAGCAGGCGACCGGCGGGTTCGGCGGTGGGTGGTCAGGCCGCCGGCGGTCGACAGCCGAGTTGCTCGAGCATCCGCCGCACCCGCTGCTCGACCTGCGTCGCGATCATCGGAGAGCCCCGCAGCACGACGAGCCCGACCGCACCAGCGACCGCGTCACGCCTGCCGCCGGACCGGTACCGGCCGGGGAACGACCCGTCGTCGATGGCCTGCCACGCCACGTCGGTGAGCGCCGCGAGGCGCGGTTCGAGGTGGTGGCGACGGGCCCACCGGCACGCTCCTCAAGATCACTTGACCCAGGGCAACCAAATCGATGTCCCTTGACACCGATTCGAGGGCCGCTGGCGGTGCCGGGGATCAGTCGCGGCTGACGTGGCGGGCGAGACCGGCGGCCGCGATGACGGCCGGACGGCATGCGCGCGGCTGCCGAACACCATCCCCGCCCGTACAGCCGAGAGACGCCGGCGGATCGACGCAGCGGACCTGCCGCCGGCGTCACCCTCGGCGCCGGGCATGAAACGCGGGGATGGGGGTAGAGCCGGTATCGGTGGTCTGCCGCGGCAGCGCCCGAACGGTCGTTGTCGGCAGGTGTGCGGCGGCGACCGGAGGCACCAGTGCCGGCCGATGGCCGACGCTCGACTCCCCGGGAGAACAGGAATGACCGAACTCGAAGTGTCGATGTCCCACCGTGGCCACGTCGCCGTGATCGGCTTGGCGGGCGAGCTGACGGTAGCCTGCACCCACCGGCTGATCGATGCCGTGCGGCAAGCAATCGCCGACGGCGCCGACCACGTGGTACTCGACGCCGGGCGCCTGGTGTGCTGCGACCCGGCCGGTATCCATGCGATCGGACAGGCCTACCGGATCGCCATCGAAACCGGCGCTGCGCTGGCCGCGGCCGACCTGCAACCCCTGGTCACGACCGGCATGCTGCTCACTGATGCTGCCGACACCGTGCCGGTCTACGACACCGTCGCCGATGCGGTCACCGCAGACCCGGCCCGACGCCGGCCGCTGACCGCCTGGACGCTGGCCGACACCAGTACACCGCCGACGGCGCCCGTATGACCGACGACCGCCGCTGACGACGGCTGTCTCCATCGGGCCTGAGACTCCCGCCACGGCTGGCCGGGACGTCAACCTGCCGTCCCTCGCTGCTGCCCACGCACCGAGCGCACACTCCGCAGCCAGCACGATCCGTCACGCCCCGGCTGCCGCCCCGGCCGGCTCGATTGCCACGTCCACCTTCGGCTGAGCCGGGCGGCTCCAGAGATCTTGCCCCTGTACGGGGAGGATGCGGGTGCCGTCGGGCTGCGTCGCCAGCCGTTCACCAACCACCAGCGACTGGTCTGGATCCGGTCGCCCTGCCGACCGTGTGAACCCGGCCGGCGCTCCGGCAGATACAGGAGCGGCCCGGTCTCCGCAGAAACCGGGCCGCTCTCTTTCCCCCAACCCCCATCACTGTGGCTATGCCCGCTCTGCGGGCAGGACAAACATGTCGACTGCCCCAGCAGGCATGAGCCGGCACGGAGGGCGCCGTCTCGCCAGAGCTGGGGGGCAACACCGACGAGACGACGCCAGCTTCACCACCGGTACCAGCGATGTCCACCGCCGGACCGGGCAAAGAACCCGATGATCCATACCACCAGGATCACGGCTGCCACGATCCACAAGGCATGCACCGCGAACCCGATTCCACCGAAAATCAGCGCCAACAACAGAACCGCGATGAGTAACCACATGGCCGTCTGATACCCCAAGTGCCTGTCACTACACCAAACGATCCTGGTCAGGTTCAAAGCTGCCCACGGAGTGCCTCGCGGTACAGCGCCCAGGCGACCATCGAGACCCGGCGGAGACGGTCAGCTGTCGAGTCGTTGCCGAAGCCGGTCGATGACGACAGAGCCCATGTGCGTGGGAACCCCCGGAGACGCGGCGGGGCCGGGACCGGCTGCAGCGACGCGTCGACCGACAGCCCCGCGATCGCGGTCAGGGCGCGGGCGATGCCGTTGATCGACACCAGCGGTGAGTGGATGGTCGGCGACGATCGCCGGCTGCTGCCGGCAAGGAGTCAGACGAGTTGGTGTTCGGCCAGGCTGCGGGCGGTTTCCTCGATCGCCTCGGGGACGGGTCGAAGCCGGTGGCCGAGCAGAGATTCGGCCGGCGCGCGGTCGAAGCGTTGTGCCCGGCCGATCAGCCATCGGTTGTCGCGCAGCTGGGGTTCGAATGCGCTGGCCAGCCACGTGAGCCAGGTCGGCATCGACCACTTCGGCAGCCTGCGGCTCTGCTCCGGAAGCCGGGTACGCAGCAGTTTGGCGACCTCGGTCATCGACATCGGGTCGGTGGCGACGATCGTACGGTGCCCGCCCGCGGCTGCCGAAGTCATTGCCGCGATGTGCGCCTCGGCAACGTCGTCGACGCTGATCCAGGGAAGCCGCAGATCCGGGATCATCGGCAGCGCACCGGCAAGCAGCTGCTGGATCGCCGTGACCGAGGTGCCGGGATCGTCGGTCAACAGCGGTCCGATGACCGCGCCGGGATTGATCAGGGCGAGGCGATCCGGTGCGCCGTGCCGGGCCGCGATGTCTCGTGCCGCCAGTTCGGCCTTGACCTTCGACACGGTGTAGGCGTTGAGACCGGGATCGCTCGCAGCGGTCCAGTCGGCCGCCGAGTACAGATGCGTTCGAGGAGCCCGGGCGAACTGGATCGTCGCCAGGGCCGAGGTCATGACCACCCGCTCCACACCCGTGTTCAGCGCCGTTGTCACGGCACGGGTCGCGCCCTCGACGGCGGGGCGGATCAGCTCGTCCGGATCCTCGGGCTTCGCCAGCACGAACGGAGACGCCACGTGCACCACGTACCGACATCCGGCGGTCGCGGCCGCCCACCCCTCGTCAGACAGCAGGTCGAGCCGGCAGACTTCGAGCCGGCTGGAGTCGGCGGACGCAGCCGCCATCGCGGCATGCACCTCGGCGACGCGCGACTCCGAGCGCACCGACCCGCGCACCCGGTAACCGCGCCGCAGCAACCCAGCCGCGACATGGCCGCCGATGAACCCCGAGACGCCCGTGACCAGGACCGTGTCCGCCATGTCCGCTCCCCTTCGAACGCCATCTTGACAGTGAGCAGTTTACGGCCGATCTACTCACTGTCAAGATGTACGGATGGGCGATGAGACGACCACCGGCGATCACTACCATCACGGCAATCTGCGCACGGCGCTGCTCGACAGCGCCCTGGAGGTACTCACCGAAAGCGGTGTCGCCGGGTTCAGCATGCGCGAGGCCGCGAGGCGCGCGGGCGTCTCCCAGTCCGCCCCCAAGCACCACTTCGGCGACGCTCGCGGTCTGCTCGGAGCGCTCGCGACGCGCGCGTACCGACAGCTTTGCGACCGGCTGGAGGCACTCGAACTCGACGGGCACGACGTGCGCGACCGGGTCGGTGCGCTCGCTGCCGAGTACGTCGCCTTCGCGGGCCAGAACCGGGCGCTGTTCGATCTCATGTGGCGGATGAGCCAGTTCGACTACACCGACCCCGAGCTGGCCGAGCAGAAGCACCGCGCCCTCCGCGCACTGGACCGCGGCCTGCGCGGCGGCGATGCCGAGCTGCCCGACGACGACACCGATCCGGCCCTGGTGCCCAGCTACGCGGTCTGGTCGCTGGTGCACGGCTACACGACGCTCGCCCTCGAGGGCGCGATCGACAGCAGCAACCCCGACCCGCTGGCACACGACCTGCTCCCGGCGATGCTGGCCCTGCTCAACCTCCCAGCACCCGCCAGCCACTCATGAACACGTCTCGATCCCGGTCACGGCCGGGCTCACACGATACGAGCAGCTACTGGACCCCATCCGTGAACTGGTGTCACCCTCGGTCACAGCGGCGGGAGAGCACGTCCGGGCTCGTCTGCGCCGTTGCTCTTCTGTCGATCGAGTGCGGCCCCGAGCGCGACGCGCCGAATCGGTCCGGTCGACGACCAGGCCAGGGCTCCCGGGCGGTCGGCGCCATGCTGTTGGCCCGCATCGCACCTGCGGTGGCCACGGCCGGCCGTCCCAGCCGGGCCTAGTCCTGGTCGCCTCGGGCTGGACTGCCGACGCTCTTGTCGACCGTGCTGGACACGGCCGGTCGTGCCTGGCCCACGGGCCGGTCGCGTCGTGAGAATCTAGCTCCACTGGCCGGGGACGTAGTCGCCGGCTGGCTGTCGGGTGATGACGTTGAGCCGGTTGAATGCGTTGATCGCGGTGATGCAGCACACCAGCGCACCGAGCTGTTCCTCGTCGTAGTGCTGTCGTGCGTTGGCCCATACCTCGTCGCTGACACCGCCGGCGGCGTCAGCGATCCGCGTTCCCTGCTCGGCGAGTTCCAGGGCGGCACGTTCCGCCTCGGTGAACACGGCCGCCTCGCGCCAAGCGGCGACCAGGTGCAATCGTTGGTCGCTCTCGCCGGCTGCTGCCGCGTCCTTGGTGTGCATGTCGACGCAGTAGCTACAACCGTTGATCTGGCTTGCCCGGATCTCCACCAGCATGGCCGTCGTGGCCGGCAGCGTCGAGCGGGTGACGGCTCGGCCGGCGCCGATGAGAGCCTTGATGTAGTCGATGGTGACCGAGTTGTCGAAAAGGCCCATACGTGCTTCCATGGTCATGCTCCTTGAGGTCGGTTGTTTCGCTGTCTCGACGAGGTCGCGGGCGTGCGCAACGGCGGCGGGCTCTCTCAACCGCCATCTCTCAGGTCGGTCGCGCCGGCGCATACTCGGTCGGACGGGCCGGCGTCGGGCCCGAGTCCCTGGTTGCCACCGGTGATCGGTACCGAGGTCTGCTGTGTGTTGGTCACGCGACTCCGACGGAACCGGCGTCCGCAATGTAACCGACTGTGCTGGCACTCACAGGGTGTCGCGGCGGTCCGCCTGTCATCGGCGCGGCTGGTTCTGATCGCCGTATCGACCGGCAACGTCGGTTGGCATCGTCAGCCGCCGTCACCGGCAGCGCCGCGGTCGGCGCGCCAACGGTCGAGGACAGCGGCAGTCCCCGCAGCAAGTGGGCGTAGAAGTCGCGGCCGCGTCGTTCGGGTTCACGCCGTCCGGTCCGGCAAGCAGACTGTCGCCCCCCCCCCCCCCCCCCCCCC
>NZ_BOPO01000003.1:51256-74252 GCF_017312725.1 Actinocatenispora comari
CCCCCCCCCCCCCCCCCCCGGTTCGGGCCGCTGGCCACCTGGGCGACAGCTGTCGGCGTCTTGCCTCGCCGTCGCCACCCGGCGCGTGCAGGTACCGGCGCACCGACAAGGGCGCCGCTTCGACTGCGGCGCGCGCCCTGCGGGGCTCGGACGGCGACGGCAGCACGTGCAGCGCGGGCCGTACTGGCCATCGAAAACGGCCCGTTCGGCTACGGACAGCGGGTGGTGAGGCCGGCGGTGGTGACCAGTTCGCGGGTGTAGCTGTCGAAGTCGAAGTTCGTGGTACCGCCGAGTCGCTGGGCCGCGGCATCGATCGCGCCCCGGATCAGTACGGCCATCGAACGGGCGTCGAAGTCACGGAACTCGCCGTTGCGTTGCCCTGCGACCAGGAGTGCCTCCAGGCCTTGCACGCTGGGTTCCTGCGCGGTCTCGGCCGTGTAGCCTTCGCCGGCGTCGGTGCGTAGGTACGGGCCGATCTCGGTCAGCGCGACGATCTGCCGCGGATGGTCCCGCAGGAAGCGCAGGTTGGCCTCGATGTAGGCGCGCAGCTTGCCGGCGACCGTCGTCTCCGCACTCATCCGCTCGGCGATCGCGTCGGCTCCGGCGGTGAACACCGTCAGGGCGATGTGCCGGAGCAGGTCGTCCTTGTCCGCGAAGTGGTACGAGATCATGCGTGGGCTGCTCAAGCCCGCGCGCTGGGTGATCCGCGCGAACGACGCCTTGGCGTACCCCAGCTCCGCGATCGTGTCGATCGCTGCCTGCACGATCTGCGCGCGCCGCGCCTCGTTGGTCACTGTCCGTTTCATGCTATTCTCGGCTCCGATTTTATTCAGCCGGATAAATTCTACCGTGCTCAGATAAATCTGGAGGGGCATCACCATGAGAGCACTCGGCCGCGGACTGCTGGTCCTTGCCTTGGCCTCGACCCTCGGGACCGCCGGGGTGGCGACCGCGTCCGGCGCACCCCCGCCGTCCGCGGCACCCAGCCGGGCCCCGTCGAGCCAGACCATCGTGCGTACCAGCGCCGGACTGGTGCGCGGCACGTCCTCGCCCGCCTCTCGCAGCTTCCAGGGGATCCCGTACGCGGCACCGCCGGTGGGCCCGCTGCGGTGGAGGTCTCCCCGGCCTCCCGCGCGCTGGGCCGGCGTCCGCGACGCGACCCACCCCGGCAACCGGTGTGCGCAGGCCGCGAACCCCGTGTCCGGTACCGCCGGGTCGACCAGCGAAGACTGCCTCTACCTCAACGTCACCGTGCCGAACGAGCCGGCCGGGCGCCGGCTGCCGGTACTGGTGTACCTGCACGGCGGCGGGCTCAGCTCGGGAGCGGGCAGCGACCAGGAACCTCGCCGCCTCGCGGTCCAGGCCCACGCCATCGTGGTCACCCTCAACTACCGCCTCGGCGTGTTCGGGTTCTTCGGCCACACCGGGCTTCCCGGCTCCGGCACCTTCGCGCTGCAAGACCAGCAGGCCGCGCTGTCCTGGGTGCGTCGCAACATCGCCCGGTTCGGCGGCAACGACCGCAACACCACCCTGTTCGGCGAGTCCGGCGGCGGGGACAGCGTGTGCGCCCAACTGGTCTCACCCTCCGCCCGTGGCCTGTTCGACAAAGCGCTGATCCAGAGCGGTACCTGCACCGACGCCAACCCCGTCGATGACCTGTACCCGGGTGCGGGACCAGCGGTCGCCACCTGGAAGTCATTGTCCACAGTGGACCAAGCTGGCGACCGGGCTGCCGCGAAGCTGGGATGCGCAACCACGACACTCGCCTGCCTGCGCGCCATACCGGCGGCGAAGCTACTCGCCGACCCTGCCGTGACCGCCACGTACTGGAGCCCCGCCTACGGCACCGGCGTGCTGCCCGAGCCTCCCGCGACCGCGATCGCCCGAGGGCGCGCTGCGCACGTACCGATCATGATGGGTACCACCAGCGACGAGGCGAGCCTGCTGGTGGCCACCAGCTACCAGGCGATCGACGCCGACACGTACCGTCAACTACTCGGGCGCGCATTCGGCGCCGACGCCGACCAGGTGTCCGCCGCGTAC
This sequence comes from Actinocatenispora comari, assembly GCF_017312725.1. Taxonomy (GTDB): domain Bacteria; phylum Actinomycetota; class Actinomycetes; order Mycobacteriales; family Micromonosporaceae; genus Actinocatenispora; species Actinocatenispora comari. Next base: position 53,300 of record NZ_BOPO01000003.1, read on the forward strand.
CCGCTGGAAAGCTACGGCTCCCCCACCCGGGCATGGTCAGCGATCGTCGGCGACCGCGGGTACGTGTGCCCCAACCAGGAGACCGAGACCATCCTGTCGCGCACCACGCCCACCTACGGATACGAGTTCACCGACCAGCACCCACCGCTGATCTTCGACGTCGACCCGACGTTCCCCCTCGGCGCCTACCACGGTTCCGATGTCCCGTACCTGTGGGACACCCCGCACCACCCGGTGCGGCTCACCGCGCCGCAACGCATGCTGGCCGACCAGATGATCGGCTACCTCGGCGGTTTCGCCACGACCGGCAACCCCAACGGCACCGGTCGACCGCACTGGCCCCGCATCCGGACCGCGCCCCCGGCACTGCACCAGTTCACGCCGCGGCGAGAAGGCCAGCACCCGACACCAACCGCGACGCGCCACCACTGCCGGCTATGGCACAGCCTGCGATAGCCGGCGTCCGCGCGGCATGTCCCGTCCGGTCGTCGCAGTCAAGGTTGCCAGCGATGGCGAGGCCGCACCCGAACCCACTACCTGTGCGCCTGGCGTGGTGCATGCCAACCAGATGGCCGGCCGCGCCTAGCTCAGGCCCTGCGCCGCCCCTGTCGCGCCACTCGCGGGCTGGGGTGCGGGCTGGGGCAGCACGCGATGGTGGTTACCACAGACGGTGCGCGGTGTTGGGGATGTCGAACCAGGCGAACGGCTCGATCGGCAGGTTGCGCAACACCGTGGTGAACAGCACGAAGAACACCGCGTACGCGATCAGCCAGCGCTTGCCAGGTCGCCGCATCGGCAGTCGCACCCCGACCGTGGACAGCGCCCAGGCCAGCCACCCGGACAGCAGGAACGGCACCGCGAGCACGAACGGCAGATGCATCCGCACCGCGTCGATCAGATCACCGTGGATCAGGTAGTAGAACGCCCGGGTGCCGCCGCAACTCGGACCGTTGACCCCGAACAGCATGTGCCAGGTGCACGGACCCAGCGGGCCTTCCTTACCGCTGGTCGGATCGAAGGTCTGCACCCACCCGACCGCGCCCGCAACCGGTACCACCATCAGCCACGGACCGAACAGCCGAACCCGGCGCCAGATCCGACCGAACGGGCCCGGTGCGGTGAAGGTTGACGGCCCGCTCGGGGAGGCCACGACATCGGACACGGGAGTTGACTCCGTCGAATCGGCCCGGCGGGCAGCCCAGTGCAGCCGCGGTCGTGCTGAGACGACCGGCGGCGTCATCGCTCCCAGGCGGCCGACAATCATCACCCTCGTGTCTTACCACACGGGAAGAACACAACCAGCTGCGCCAGCCACCTGGAGACCCGGCTGAACCTGCTCTGCGCGCCGCTCGTTGCCCCGGCGCGGATCCACCTACGCTCCGCGATGAGCTCGGCAGTATCACCCGGCCGCGGCCCGGTGACCGCGTCGCGGACCTGACCTGCCGGCGCACTGACGGCAGCAGAACCCGCCTTCATGCCGAGCTGCGCGGACGATGGGCTCTGCTGCTTCCCGCCGCCTGCCCCGATCGCCGCGTCCTGCCCGGACCGCCTCGAGGTCGTACCGCCAGGTCCCCGCAAGACGGCGCCGCCGGGTGTTGCGGTGGCACGGGCCAGGGCGCGTTCCGGGTCGTAGACGGTGACGTGGTTGTCCGACCGATGGCGTTCGCAGCGGTCATCCCGCAAGAGACCAAGGTGGTTCGCAACCTCTATGCCGGCGGCGCACTCCGCCAGAGCTGGCTCCGCGACGATGCCCGAGGCACCTGCTTCCTTCTCGAAGCGCAGTCGTTGAACGACGCCGAAACGGCCGTGGCCGGACTCCCGTTGGCGCAAAAGGAGATGTCGAGCTTCCAGATCATCCCGCCTCGACCGTACGGCGGCTTCGGCCCCGCTGACTGCGCCTGGCTGATCATGCCGGCCACCCAGGGACGCCGGACGTCAACCCGCGACCGAAGAGTGGCTCTCGTCGGTCGCCGGACCTTCGGCGATCGGTTCATCCCTGGCCGGAGGCACCCTGATCGGTGCCGGTCTCGGTCGTGGGCGGCGCCTCGATGGGGAACAGGATCGGGCTGATCAGGTACTGCGTGCGGTCGGGCGACGGTTGGTTGTCCAGGCGAGGTGCGATGGCTTGGCGCATTCCGTCGATCATCGCGCGAAGTTCTCCGTCGCTGAGCCAGACGGCGTGCTGCCGGTAGCCGACCAGGTCGGCGACCGGGTCGGCCGTGTCGCGATCGAGGTAGGCGGAGAACTCTGCAGCAAGCGCCGCCAGCGCGGTGGCGAAGGCGCGTCGGTGGTCATCGGCCGACAGCGCGCTGACCGTGTCCGGGGAGATCCCAGCCCGGTCGCGACGCAGCCGGTAGCGGCGCTCGACCGCGCCGCGCACGCGTCGTTGTTCCGCGACTTCCAGGATTCCAGCTTCGGCAAGTAGCTCGACGTGCCGGTAGACCGTGGCCTTCGAGACGTCCCGGATGCGGTCGCACAGCTGCCCGGTGGTCAGTTGCCTGCCGCCACGCATCGCGTGCACGACCCGCAACCGCACCGGGTGAGCCAAGAGCTCGAAGGCATCCATCCCGCAATGATCTCAACACATGATACCGTTCGCAAGTCTTGAGAAAGGTTGTGACGAGATGCCTGACGGTGCCGCGGCCCAGTCCACGAGCAAGGCCGAGGTTGGCTGGGTGCCACCGGCCTACGTCGAGCCGGGGCGGTTCAGCGAGTACGAGGTCAGCCTCGGCACCGGCGAGCTCACGGTTCCGGGCACGATGAGCGTCCCCCGGGAGCAGACGCCCGGTGCTGGCGTGGTGCTGCTCGCCGGTGGCGGGCCGTTCGACCGAGACGAGACCAGCGGGCCGAACAAGCCGCTCAAGGACCTGGCCTGGGGGCTGGCGAGCCGCGGGGCAACGGTAGTGCGTTTCGACAAGCCGACCCACACCCATCGCGACTTCGCCGCGGCACCGGACCTGACGATGACCAAGGAGTACGTGCCGCACGCCCTCGACGCCATCGACCTGCTACGTCGCCACCGGTCGGTCGACCCGGAGCGAGTTTTCGTTCTCGGGCACAGCATGGGCGGCAAGATCGCACCCGCGATCGCTGCTGCCGCCCCCACCGTCGCCGGCCTGATCATCATGGCTGGCGACACGCAGCCGATGCAGCATGCCGCGGTCCGCGTGGTCGAGCACCTTGCCGACATGCTCCCCGACCAGGTCCCGCCCGCCGCCGTCGAGACGTTCCGGCAGCAGGCCGCCCTCGTCGACAGCGCCGCGCTCACCTCCTCGACCCCAGCCACCGACCTCCCGTTCGGACTGCCCGCCCCGTACTGGCTCGAACTGCGCGACTACGACCCGGTGTCGATCGCGGCGGGGCTCGACGTACCGATGCTCATCCTTCAAGGAGGCCGCGACTACCAGGTCACCATTGCCGACGACCTGGTCGGCTGGCGCACGGGCTTGGCCGCGCATCCGCGCACCGACATCCGTGTCTACGACGCCGACGACCACCTGTTCTTCCCCGGTACCGAACCGTCCACGCCGGCCGGATACCAGACCCCACAGCATGTCGACCCTGCGGTCGTCGCCGACATCGCTCGATGGATCGAGCACGGCAACGTGCCATCACCCTCTTGGAGAGCATGAGCCGGCACGATCAGAACAACGCCGCAACGAATCCGAGACCCTCCACAAAGGACCTTCGGCGACGGGCGGCAGCCATCAGGCCGGCCGCAGCAAGCTGGATCGTCTCCCTCCCACGGCAGAAGCCAGCTGCGCATCGATCTCGACATCTGGCCGGGTTGCGTCGCAACGAACGCGTAGCCGATCGACGACCCGCTCCGCCGACGCCGACAACGCGGACCGCTGCCTTCCTTCGCCGAGTCCGGACGACCCGAGCATCGCGACGTGCTTCTGTGCCAACGTGCTGCGGCCCGCACCCGCGTCCCGCACCGCCACATCGGCACGCACCCGCAACAGCAGCGGCATGCAGCAGTGCCGTTCGTCCCGTCCGCAACGCCAACCGCTCGCAGAGGACCGCCGGACTGCACGCTCCCCACAGAGCGGCGCCAGAGGAGGGCCGTCCACGGGCACGCTGCCCGGGAGCCAGCAGAGACTGGACGACACGCGCGACCCGGTCGATCGCGACGGACTCGTCGGCTGGAGTCCTTTCGTGTTCGATGACCACGAAGCGGCGCTGGGGCCAATCGCTCCTGCGGCGCAGAGTCCCTTGCGGGCACGGCGTCTCGTGGATGGGTTCTGGCCCGACCTGGCGAAGCTGGTGGCGAAGTTCGAGCAGGTGTACGCCCGCCTGCCGAGTGTGGCGGGCCCACCGGTGGTGGTTGACGGCGGCACGCCGCGCGTGCTGTACTGAAGCGGGTTCACGGTTTTTGTGGTCGTTTCATGAGGCGCTCGCAAAGATTGACAGCGGGCGCGGTCTCTTCTCTATTTCTTGTTGAGTCGTGTGCGTTGGCCGGCGTATCCAGATGGCTGCGCCGTAGGCTCTACGAGAAAGAGACTACATGACTCAAGGCACGGTGAAATGGTTCAACGCCGACAAGGGGTTCGGGTTTATCAGCCCGGACGACAGCGGTGAGGACCTGTTCGTTCACTTCTCTTCCATCCAGAGCTCTGGATTCCGCAGCTTGGATGAGAACGCCCGGGTGCAGTTCGAGGTCGAGACCACCGGCCGTGGCCCGCAGGCGATGAACGTCTCGACGTTGTAAAGACCCAGGGAACGGGTGCCCGATGCTTCGGGTACCCGTTTCTTGCTATCTATCAGCCGGCGCCGTGGCCTCATCGGCCGATCGGGCCCGGATCATTCTGGCAAGGGAGTCGCTATTACAGCTATGGGTTTGCGCTCGACGCAGGTCGACCAGCGTCGAGCGGCTCAGGCGGATCAGTTCGCCGGGTCGTACAAGGCGGTCGCGCAGGTTGTTCGGGAGCTCGGGCTACTGCGCCGGGCCCGCTGGTTCTACGGCTTGCTGTTCGGCGGGCTGTGTCTCGCGCTGGCCGGCACGGTCGCCGGATTCGTTCTGCTCGGCGACTCGTGGTGGCAGCTTCTGATCGCCGCAACGCTGGGCGTGATTTGTACCCAGTTCGCGTTCCTCGCGCACGAGGCATCGCACCGCCAGATCTTCTCGGGCGGGCCGGCCAACGACCGCGCCGGTCGCTTGCTGGGCACCCTGCTGGTGGGTATCAGCTACTCCTGGTGGATGGGTAAGCACACCCGTCACCACGCCAACCCGAACCGGGTCGGCAAGGATCCCGACATCGAAATCGACACGATCTCGTTCCTGGCCGAGGACGCCGCTACCCGTCGCGGTCTGCTGGCGGCGCTGACCCGCCGCCAGGGCTACGCCTTCTTCCCGCTGCTGATGCTGGAAGGTATCAATCTGCACGTCAGCTCGATCCGATTCTTGGCCGGCCGGCGCCGCATCACGGGCCGCTGGGTGGAGCTCGGGCTGATCGCCGCACATCTGGCCCTGATCGCTACGCCGGCATTCGTCTTCCTGTCGCCCGGGATCGCCGGCGCATTCTGCGGTGTCCAGCTGGCGGTGTTCGGCGTGTACATGGGCGCCTCGTTCGCGCCCAACCATAAGGGAATGCCGATCGTCGGCGCCGACGAGAAACTCGACTTTTTCACCAAACAGGTCCGCACCTCCCGCAACATTCGGGGGCGTTTCTGGGCGAGCGCGTTGATGGGCGGACTCAACTACCAGGTCGAGCATCATCTGTTCCCCAGCATGCCGCGCCCACACCTGGCGAAGGCCCGCAGCATCGTGCGCGACTACTGCCGTTCCCGCGGAATTCCTTACACCGAGACGTCGCTGCCGCGCTCGTACGCGATCGTGATCGCCTACCTCAACGAGGTCGGCTTGGCCGCGCGCGATCCCTTCGAGTGCCCCATGCTCGCCTTGCGTCGCTGACAGCCACCCGCGCAGCAGCTTCCGATCGCAGCCCAGGCTGGGGAACCGTTGCGGGCGAACACCATCCACCGCGCGCCGACAAGCCGAGTGGGCGCCCGCGTTGCCGGTCACACCGCCCAACCACGGCTGGCGACGATGCCGGTCGAGGAGTCGACGATCGTGCGCGGGATGCTGGTCGCAGCTGAGCTGGCTGCCGGTGTTGCCGATGCCCGCGCAGGTGCCGCCGTGCTTCGTACGGCGTGGCGAGGAAACCGGCGCGGGCATGACGTCCTGTCGTCGACACTGGACCAGCCGTGGCCTCATGGGGGCCGCGAGGTCGAAGAGCGCACTCGGGTCAGCCCGGATCTGCTCGCGACTCGCTGGGTGCACACGGTGGCCGACGGCAGGCGGCAGATCACCGCGCGCCTCGCCGCAGAACCGTAACCCGATCCACGTCGCACCCGAAGCTTCCCTCGACCCGAGACGCCGCCTTCGATCTCGTACGACAGCGTCGCCATCAAGGTTGCTGCTGTGCTGCCTGAGCTGCCGCAACCCACACCAAGCTCCGCTCGGCCAAGGTGCCGACGGACTCGCTCGAAGCGTGGACGCGTGGCCGACGGGGATTCGGTGGGGGACGTGACGGTAACCGAGACCGAGCAGTGTGCCGGCGACACCGACGGCGACGGGCCCACGGCCCGGGTACGGGCCCTGGCGGAGGCCACCGCCGGCGACCGCGCCGCGGCCCGGGCGGCCGTGATCGAGTCGCTGCTGCCACTGGCCGACCGGCTGGCCCGCCGCTACCGGGGGCTGGGCGTGCCACTGGAAGACCTGCGCCAGGTCGCCGCGACCGGGCTGATCAAGTCGGTCGACGGCTACCGGCCGCAGCTGGGCCGGTTCATCGCCTACGCGGTGCCGACCATCACCGGCGAGCTACGCCGCTACCTGCGGGACCGGGCCTGGGCGGTGCGCCCACCGCGGCGACTGCAGGAACTCGCGCTGCGCACCCACCACGCCGCCGAGGCGCTCTGCGCCCGGCTCGGCCGCTTGCCCAGCGTCACCGAGTTGGCCGACAGCGTCGGTGAACCGGTCGAGCAGGTCGGGCACGCGATGGCGGCGTTCCGGGCGTACATGGCCGTCTCGCTGGACGGCGCGGCCGGCGGGACGGACGCGCCGCTGGTCGAGCAGCTGCCCGGCGCCGACCCCGGTATCGACGCGGTCGTCGACCGGTTGGCGCTGGCCGAGGCGCTGACCACGCTGCCCGGCCGGGAGCAGGCCATCATCCGGATGCGGTTCCTGGACGAGCTCACCCAACAGCAGATCGCCGCGAAGCTCGGCATCTCACAGGCACACGTGTCCGGCATCCTGTCCCGCACCCTGCACGAGCTACGCGACCTGCTGTCAGCCGAGGCCACGTAGTCATGCCTGGCAGCGGCCCCACGGCCGTCGATCAGCTCGGTCAGGCTGCGCCGGTTCGTCGGGCAACGGTCGCCTCGCACTCCGCTGGAAGCGTGCCGCCGGAGATCCAACAGGCGAACAGGTGCCGCTTCGGAGGCGCCGGCTGGCGTTGCCGTGCACAACGCCAGCAGCACGACCCCGATACCAGTCAGGTTTCGTCTTCAGGCTGGGGATCGTCGGAGTCGCGATGAGGGGTCGCGTTGTCTTGCTGGTACTGGCGGTTGAGGCGTTGGGCCTCGGCGAGTTGGTCCTCGAGGATGATGATGCGACACGCGGCATCGATCGCGGTGCCCTCGTCGACCAAGGCGCGGGCTCGGGCGGCCAGACGCAGCTGGTAGCGGGAGTAGCGGCGGTGCCCGCCGGTGGAGCGGTGCGGGTTGAGCAGTTTGGTCTCCAGGCTGCGCAGAAAGTCCTGGGACACGCCGACCAGCTCTGTTGCCTGCCCCATGGTGTAGGCGGGGTAGTTGTCGTCGTCGAACATGTCTTCGAGCTGTTGGTCCATGCACCCTCCTGCTGGCCTCGGCCAGACGCACGTCGAGGGCCCCCGGCGCGGAGACGCCGGGGGCCCTGGTTCGGGATCAATAACACCACCTGCCGACATGCTGTCGGCGTCTTGGTTCCGCACCTACCTTGACCAGGGTTACAAGGTGCGGGGATCGCGTAAACGTGACCGGAGACCACCACCTCGGACTCGATGGGACCCTCAACGGTGTCCGCCCCGGCGTCAACCTCACCGCCTGGCGGGCGATCCAACGGTGTGTATCACCCTCCCTTTCCCTGCGAACCTTCACTTACCTCGGTACCGGCCACGGCGCGGGCGCCGTCTTCCCAGCGCCCCCGCCGTGGCCGCGAACTATCCACTCGGCAGACCCACGGCGGGTCCGCCGGCCGCACTCGGATGATGCGGCTGCTGCGTCAGCGTCTGTCCTGGTCTTTCTTGTCGACCCGCAAAACACTAGACGACACTCCCCTGAATGTCTAGTGCCGCGAGCCCAGATTTCTACGTGTCCTCGCCCAGGACTCGACCGCGTCGATCGAGCCACCCGCGGCCGCAGGTGGCCGCGCCGTCGAGGCCGTCGGGTCCGGTACGGCGAGGTCCGTGGCGGCCGTGGCCCGGCGGGCCGATGCGGATGGCCCGAGGGCCCGTCCTACGGCTTGTTTGTTGATCGTTCCGAGCGTGATGGTTGATGAGCATGGTGCGGTTCGATCCGCTCCGGGAGATCGAGCAGTTCGCCCAGCCGACCTCATCCCCGTCCCGTCAGCAAAGGTGGGCAGGGGCGATCGGGGCTGGTTCGCGCGCTCACCGTGCAGGGAGGTGATGCCCTGGCGAGATGTTGTCGCAGGCTCCTCTCGTGTTGGAGTGCTCCAGCAGATGCATCAGGAAGGTGGCGGTCCGGCGATCGCACACCAGAACCGGCGCGGCCAGAACGTGCCGGGGCTGCTCGCCGGCGTTCACGATCGGTACCGCCGCACAGCTACTCGGTAACAGTCCAGCAGGGACGTGAACCGAGCGCGCCGGTTCCTCCGCATCTCAGAAGGGGTCGCTGATACCGCGCTAGGACGCTGCAGAGCCGCTGATTGAACGACGACTCCTGGCCCGGCACGCGATGTCGAGCGTGGCGCGATACCTGCTCGGCGGAGCCGTTTCGTCTGCCCGGAACGCGACGACCAGCTCCGCCGTCGAGAGCTCCGGTTGGTACCTCGAAGCGCTGGCAGATCGACGCTGCGCAAAGGGCGCCAGTCCGCGGCTTGGCGCCCTTTGCTGGCCCACGGTGGCGACTTTTTGCACCGACCAGGGCTGGTTGCGCGGCTACCCCACGCGTCCCAGTCCAAACCGCGTACCCGGCGCAGACCAGCTCGCGCTCATGCCAGCGAAGCGGACGGGCAGCACCGACACGTGAGATGATCATTTGGGCGGGGTCACACGAGACGGCCCGTGTGCTGCTCGTCGCCCGTCACGGCTGGCTTCGCCAGAGGTTCGTGGTGGGGTTCGGCTTTCGGGACGGTGAGCGCAGTTCGACGACGCCGTGTGACGCTCTTGGCCGGTACCAGATCCCGGAGCTTTCGGGGGAAGGTGGGGCTCTGCCAATTGATGGTCTGCTGGTCAGCCGTGCTGGTGCTCGACGGTCGCCTTGCCCACCGCTCCGGCCGCCAACGCCGCGGCTGCCGTGTCGTCGGAGGCATCCACCGGGACCACGATGAGTCTGATGCGGTCACCGTCGAGGAAGTTGATGGTCAACAACTGGCCGTCGAGCATCCCGAGCAACCGCATCCGTACCCAGACGCCGCCGATGCGGATCCGCACCGGGCAGCGATCCCATCCCGCACGGCCAGCCGAGACCCAGCTTGCCCCATCGATCCCCGATGCCGCGTGCAGACCGGCCATCAGCGGCGGCAGCTCGATACCCAGATCCCGCGAGTACGGCCACCAAGCACCGTCGACGGCGCCGCCAGACGGCCGATCGGCCAGCGCCAGCCGCAGGCTCGGACCAAACCCATCGACCGAAGCCGGTTGACGTCGAGCGTCACTCAACATCGCCACCATCTCCCTTGCTTCATCTCACTCATCGTTCGACCGGCCGGCAGTTCAGATCGCGTCGAATCAGCCTGGCCGGCCGAGGCGCAACATCCCCCGCGCGTCGCGGCGACGAGATCGAGAGCGACCCGCGCGTGTCACCTCGGGTCAGCCGCCGAACAAGAGCCGGCCGGGACCGGAACGCACGACCAGTGGCCGGACCGGCGGTACTGGCAGCAGGTCACGCTCGGATGGAGCAGCGTCGACGGCACCGATCTCCCGATCAGAGCGCTCCCCCGCGATGGGGTCGGGATCGTGCCAGGCATCCACCGGTAGTGAACCGGAGTCGTATCGGCCCGCCTGCTGCAGCAGGATCTCACTGCCGCCCAACTCGTTTCGGGCGTCCGCCGCCCTGGTCATCACCGACGCTGCCGCGTCATGGAGTGAGTCCGGCGGCACGACGAGCAGGTCGTAATGGCTGCCGTTGGGGCAGGAGACGCTGACGGTGTGCACGTCGATGTTGCTGAACCAGCCGACCTGGACACGTCGACCGCCGATCTCGGTGCGATCGGGTATCTGGTTCCAGGCGTGCCAGCCCACCGCGACCCGACTGACGAGCTCACTGCGGCCAGGATCGCGGCCGGCCAGCCATGCGTCGACGCCGGCGATCAGCGCAGGCAGCTCGGCCACCAGGTCGTTGGTGTAGGGCCACCACGCCCCATCCAGGGCACCGTGTTGGCCGCTGGTCGGATCCATCCGCAGCCGCACACCGCCCGTGTTGGTGGTGCGCTGGACCCGGAAATCGAGTGGTCGGCGGGTAGGAAACGTCGCGGTATTCCTGATCTGGACGGCCATCGCAGGGGCCCCTTCGACCGGCCCGATGTGGGTCGGTCACGAAATCGTTCGCCCAGGGCGACGCCAACACTGGCACCATCTGCATGGCGGCCGACGCTTCGACAAGTCCTCGGTAGGCCAACCCTAGCCCGTACTCCGCCACGTGACGACATCCGCGCCGCCACGATCTGCGCAGATCGTCACTGCGGCAGACCGGCCGAACGAGGCACGCCCGAGTACAGTCGGAGACGTTCCCCGTCCAGTGTCGGCTGGAGACCAGACAGGATGAGGGGCGGCGGCAGCAGCGCGCACCGTACCAGCGGCGTGCGATCCAACGACCGTCGGTGATGCAGACGCGTGCTCGTCGCACGCCCGTCACCATTCCCTGACTCGCTTGGTTCAGGCGTGCTTGGCACGGCCCGGTCGCGCTGCATGCACGAACGCTCCAACTCCTCTTCCGACAATCCGCCCCGGCGTCGGCGGTCTACCCGACGTCGCCACGGACACGACGGTCCGAGAATTCGGTGTCGGGGTCGGTGACGCTACCGCCGTGGCGGCCGCATGGCCGCAGGAACCATCCGGCAGCACTGCTGCCGAGGACGGAGACCGCGATGACCAATTCAACGTTCACCAACTCGACCGACCCGGGCCAGTGGCTCGGTCAGAACGTACTACTCAGCGGCGGCGACAGAATCGGCAAGCTCGTGGACATCTACTACGACGCAGAGACCGGCACCGCGGTGTTCCTGTGTGTCAAACCACGCCGCTTCTCCAGTACCCAACTGCTCGTCCCCGCCGGCAAAGTCCACAGTGCCCCGAACGGACTGACCGCCGACTGGTCGGACGAGGACATGAGGCAAGCACCCGTCACCAAACCGGGACTGGGCCTCAGCGCCGACGCCGAACAGCGCGCCTTCCACCACTACGGCATGACCTACGCCCCGCCCTCCACCGACAACGGGCGACGACTGGTCCGCCACTGAGCCGCCAAGCCTGTCACACGTTCGCACGCGGCCAGTGGGCCTTCCACTCGGCCGACAGCCGCGGGCGTGGCGCGACGACGAGGGCTGATCGCTTGCTACGAGCCTGATGCGGTGGCGATGACCTGGTCGAGGATCTCGCGCGAGGAGGCGAGTTCGGTCATCATCCGGTCGATGCGGTCGCGCTCGGCGACAAGGTCGGCGACCAGCTGCGGTGTGGCGGTGGCCGCGGGGCCGGCGTCGGCGTCGCGCATGCAGGGCAGCAGTTGGGCTATCTTCCGGCTGTGCAGGCCGGCGGCGAACAGGTGCTGGATGAGCACGACCCGGTCGACCGCCCACTCGGGATAGTCGCGCTGTCCGCCGGCGGTGCGTCCCGCGGACAGCAGCCCCTGCTGCTCGTAGTACCGCAGGGAACGTTCGCTGACCCCCGTGCGCCGGGACAACTCACCGATACGCATCACACCTCCCACGGGTTGAACCTGACACTGATGTTAGCTTCTACCGTCTCTGCATGACCCACGACAACGCGGCGCTGCTGCCGTACGACTACAGCCCCATCACCGAACGCCCGACGATCCGCTGGCCCGGCGGCGCCCGGGTCGCCTTCTACCTCGGGCTCAACGTCGAGCATTTCCTACTCGGTCGCCCCTCCACCAGCATCTGGCCGGGCACCGCCGAACTGCAGCCGGACGCGCTCAACCACGGTTGGCGCGACTACGGCAGCCGGGTCGGGATCTGGCGCATCATCGACATCCTCGACCGGCACGGGATCCGCGCCAGCACCCTGCTCAACTCGATGGCCGCCACCGAGTACCCGCAGATCGTCCGCGCCGGCGTCGACCGCGACTGGGCCTTCCTCGCGCACGGCCAGACCAACTCGATCCTGCACACCGACCTCACCGAGGACGCCGAACGGCGGATCCTGACCGACGTGGTGGACACGATCGCGTCCGCCACAGGCCGTCGGCCGCACGGCTGGATGGGGCCGGGCCTCACCGAGACGTTCCGCACCCCGCAGCTACTCGCCGAACTGGGCCTGGACTACGTGCTGGACTGGACCAACGACGACCAGCCGTATCCGCTGCGGGTGCCGGGGATGCTCGGCGTGCCCTATTCGGTGGAGCTCAACGACCTTGGGCTGTTCGGCGGCAAGAGCACGACCGGCCCCGAGTTCGTCCAGATCGTTCGCGACCAGTACGAGCAACTGCGTGCCGACGCGGCGGGCAGCGGCCGGGTGATGGCGCTCGCCCTGCATCCGTTCGTGACCGGGCAACCGTTCCGCGCCAAGTACCTCGACCAGGCACTGGCCTACCTCGCCGCACAACCGGACATCTGGCTGACCACCAGCGACGACATCGCCCGCCACTACCGCGAGACGATCACCGGGCCGAGCGCGGGTAACTCGGCGACAAGGCTTCCGCCGACAGGAACGGAGCTGCCGCACCACACTGGCAGCTCGGTACGCCGGTGATGTGCACGCTGCGCGCCGCACCAAGAACCGGGTCCGATGCACAGGTATCTCGCCCGCCCCGGTGCGGCTGGATGCCGGCAGCTTGGCATGCCCGCGCTGGCTATGCACGCGCAATCGGTCGGTCGAGCAGCGGGCGGTCCGGCCAGCGGCGGTAGGGCCGGCCGGCCCTGCCCCCACATCGCCGCGGACGCGTTCCTACCATCCGCCCGCCGACGGCTTCGGCCGAGTGCGGTGACTCACGCGGCTTCCACGGCGGAACGGCACGCCGGTCAGTCGGTGGTGGTGATGCCGCCGGTGACGGCAATGATTTCGCCGACGGTGAAGCTGGAGTCGGCCTCGGAGGCCAGGTACACGTACACCGGGGCGATCTCCTCCGGCTGGGCGACCCGTCCGAGTGGCCCCTCGCTGCCCAGGTGGGCCAGACCCTCCTGCGGCATGTTCGGGTCAGCGACATTCAGCACCGTCCAGGTGGGGCCGGGCGCGACCACGTTCGCCCGGATGCCGTCTTTGGCGAGGTGCTCGGCAATGGACTTGGTGAAGTTGACCAGCGCCGCCTTGGACGCCCCATAGTCGATCATGGTGTCGCTGCCCCTGAGGGCCTCCTCCGAGGCGGTGGCAATGATCGCGTCGCCCGCCTGAAGGTGTGGACGTGCGGCCTGCACCAGGTGAAAGTAGGCGTACACGTTGACCTTGAAAGACCTGTCCCAGTCCTCGAAGCTGAGCTGCGAGAGGTCGGTCTGGCTGTTCAGGTGTGCCGCGTTGTTCACCAGAATGTTCAGCCCACTCAGCTCCCGGACCGTCCGCTCGACCGCCTCCCGGCAGAAAGCACGGTCGGCCAGATCACCGGGCAGCAGCAGACACCGCTGTCCGGTGGCTTCTACCGCGTCACGGGTCTCCTCGGCGTCCGGCTGTTCTTCGGGCAGATACACGATGGCCACGTCGGCGCCCTCGCGGGCGTACAGCAGCGCGACCGCACGGCCGATGCCCGAGTCACCGCCGGTGATGAGCGCGACCTTGCCACGCAGCTTGTCCGCAGCGCGATAACGCTTCGCCTCGTACCGCGGACGCGGGCGCATGTCGCGCTCCAACCCCGGGGCCTGCTGCCGCTGCTTGGGGTACGGCGGTTTCGGCTCTGCACCGGTCTGCGAGCCTGTGGTGTCGGTCCTGCCCGTATCCTGCATGGTCGCGAGCCTCCTGACGGCGCGGATCACGGATAGCAGTGCCCCGAAAGCCACCACACAAACCCGGCCGCGCCCACCACCTCCGCACGCTCGACGAAATTGGCGCCGACATCCGCTGGCGCACTGCTGCCCGCTCCCGGAGGCTGGGCCGGCACGGGGCGGTAACCGCGAGACGAGTTTCGTGGCGAGATCGCTGGCGGCGGTGCAGTCGTCGGTGATCGCCCACCGCACCGACGCATTGGCCGACGCGGCCGGGATCTCGCCGGCAGCATCGGCCGACCGAGGCCCGAGCAGCCGCCCCTGGACGCCGGCACGGTGATCGGTTTCCGGTGGTGGGCAATCGATTCAGGTGTCGCGATCGTCGCGGAGCTTGGTGTTACGGCGCCCGTAGCCGAAGTACACGGCCAGCCCGACGACCAACCAGACCAGGAACCGCAGCCAGGTCGCGACGGACAGGTTGAGCATCAGGTACAGGCACGCCAGCGCCGTGGCGAGCGGCAGCACCGGGTTCAGCGGTACCCGGAAGCGTGGCAGTTCCGGGCGGCGCCGACTGACTTCACCGGCGCCGGGTGGGCCATGCTGAGCATCGATGCGGCGATTGGCATGTACGGCACCACCTTGAAACGGCTGACCGGGCCGGTCTGGAAGGTGAGCCGGTCAGGGCTCGCAGCACGGGCACGACAGGCTGAGTCCGATGCTTGTGGTTGCCTCGTCGGTCACCAGCGAGGCGGTCACTGCGAGAGCAGGGTGACGATCTCGCGCGGCTTGCGCTCGCGGTCGTCGAACACGACCGGCTCTCCGAGACCACGGGCCACGCCGAAGGCGCGCTGGTAGTCCTGCTCGGAGTCGAACGTCCCTGTCGTGATGACGGCGTCTCGGTCCGGGGTGGCCCAGATCTCGACAGACCGGCAGCCGGGCTGGCTCCGCAGTGTCTTCTGGACCACCCGCGTCCGCTCCACGAAGGGGGCGAAGTGCTCCGGCCGCGGGTAGTGGTAGGCGATGAATCCGATGGTCATGTCGTTGCTCCAGCCTTCTGTACGGTGCCGTATAGTCGAAGACCGTAGCACGATCTATACGGGCGCGTATACATGATTTCGTGGACGGAGCTTCAGGTGGCGAAGGCGCGGACGCCGCGGCAGGGGTGGATCGACGAGGGGCTGCGCGTGCTGGCTACGGGCGGGCCGGAGGCGGTCCGGGTCGAGGTGCTGGCCAAGAACCTCGGTGTGACCAAGGGCGGTTTCTACGGTTTCTTCGCCGATCGCCAGGCGCTGCTGGCCGCGATGCTCGACGACTGGGAGAGGCGCAGCGTCGAGGAGGTCGTCGCCCGCGTCGAGCGGGAAGGCGGTACGCCCACCTCGCGCGCTGTGCGGGCCCGCGATCTGACCTTCTCCGAGGAGCTGCTGCCGGTCGACCTGGCGGTGCGGGAGTGGGCGCGCCGCGACGAGACGGTGGCTGTCCGGCTGCGCCGTGTCGACGCCGGGAGGATCGACGTGCTGCGCGCGCTCATCGGTGCGGTCATCAACGATCCGGTCGAGGTGGAGGCGCGCGCCGCGCTGGCGATGCTGACGACAGTCGGCGCGCACTTCGCGACCATCGACCACGGAGACCTGGATCAAGCAGACGTGCAGGCCCGGCTCGTGCGCATCGTGCTGGGAGAGGCGCTGTGAACGCATCCGGCGCGGCGTCGACGCCGATCGAGTAGCGACACACGAGCACACGAGCAGGTGCCAGAGGCAGGACAGGAGACAGACGGTGAAGATCAGCGACGAGCAGTGGGCACTGGTCCGGCGGATCGTGCCGCGCACGATCCGCAGCTCGCTGCACTGCAGCATCGCCTCGCTCAACCCGGACGGGTCGCCGCACGTCACCCCGATCGGGTCGTTCCTGCCGACGGCGAAGGGGCAAGGCGTCTACTTCGATGCGTTCAACGCCCAGCTCGCCACCAACGTCGGCCGCGATCCGCGAGTGACGATCCTCGCCGTCGACAGCGGCGTACTCAGGTGGGTCCGGTCGTTACTCGCCGGCCGTTTCGTTTCACCGCCGGGGATCCGGCTGGTTGGCACGGTGGGTCCGCAGCGCAGGTCCACACCGCAGGAGATCCAGCGTTTCCACCGCATCGTCGGTCCGCTGCTGCGTACCCGGGGTGGGGCGCTGATGTGGAAGTCGCTGCCACTGGTCCGGGACGTGACGATCGAGCGTGTCGTGCCCATCCGCATGGGTGCGATGACCTCCGGCTCCGGGCCCGCGTCGCGCCCGGACGTGATGGCCAGCCGAACAAGGGCGGACACGTGACCCACCCGTACACGAGCGGAAGGCAAGCAGCACGCATGCAGCCCCGAAACACGGAAGCCGGCGCCCACGCACCAGCACCGATCCACGCACGCGCACCGCACCTGCCGCGATCACGACCAGGCGACTGGCTCGTCCGCCGAGCCGCCAAGGGCCATCGGGCCACCCGGCTTCGGCTCGGCCGGCAGCGCCTGGTCTACCTTCTCGGCGCGGACGCCAACGCGTTGATCTTCGGCCACGACGAGTGGTTCAGCGCCAGAGAGGCGTTCGCCGCGCTCGAGATCGTCGACGGCCCGACCTCGGTGGTGCTCTCCGACGGCGCCGACCACGCACGCAGGCGCGGCCTGATCCGCCCCACCGTGGCACCGCGATCCATCGACGGCTACCTCTCCACCATGGCCGACGCGGCCGACGAGGCCCTCGACGAGCTCGATCAGGCGGCGCCGTTCGACGCCTACGCGGTGTTTCGCCGGGCGATTCGCCGCTCGACCCTGCGGGTGCTGTTCGGCGAGGACATGGCCCGCCACGCCGACGAGCTCGGGGCCACCCTGCAACCGCTGCTCGAGCTCGCCGACACACCTCCCCAGCTGCTGGTCTGGCACCGGAGGCTGGCAACGCCAGCCTGGCGGCGGGCCCAGCAAGCGCGAACAGACATCGACGCTTTCGTCGACGACCGGATCCAACAAGAACGCGCTCACCCACCGCGCAGCACCCACAGACAGACAGATGCCGAGCGGCCCGCAGCAGACCACGAAACGCGCGGGGCCGTACTGCCTCTACTGGTCCATGGCCGAGATGGGGACGGCTCCGGGCTCAGCGATCAGGAGATCCACGACCAGGCGATCACCATGATCGCCGCCGGGTACGAGACCACCAGTGCGGCGATGGGATGGGCCGTCTACCTGCTCGGCGCACACCCGGACTGGCAGCACCGAGCACGCGACGAGGTCAGCGCCGTACTCGCCGGCCGGGTACCAGCCCCGGCGGATCTGGCCCGCCTGCCGCTGCTTCGCGCCATCGTCGACGAAACCCTGCGGCTGTACCCGCCAGCCATGATCTCGGCGCGCCACGCGGTGACGGCCTTCGAGTACGACGGCCGCCGCATCCGCCCCGGTGATCTCGTCATCTTCAGCCCGTACGCGACGCACCGAGACCCGTCGCTCTACGACCAGCCGCTGCGATTCGACCCGCAGCGCTGGCTGGACGAACCACGGCGGGCGCCGAGCGAGTTCCTACCGTTCGGCGGCGGCAAACACCGCTGCCTCGGATCAGGCTTGGCCGTCACCGAACTGACCGTGATGCTCTGCCGGCTCCTCGCGCGGGGACCGTTCACGCTCGATCGACCACCGGCCCGCGCCCGCGGCCTGTCGTCGATGCGGCCCGATCCAGCGGTGACCGTCTCCTGGGGCACTGGCGCCTAGCCACCGCCCGATCGCCGGAATCAGGTTGTCGAGCAGCGCACTACCGGGCGTCTGCGCGATCCCGGCCAGCCCGTGGCCTCGCGTCGACAGTGGGGGTCAAAGAAGGGGCGGCCACTGGCCGCCCCTTGCGTTTTGCCTGGTGCGCCGTCAGGGACTCGAACCCCGAACCCGCTGATTAAGAGCCGCGACACCCGTGCCAGATAGTGCCGTCCAGCGCCGGCAAGTCCACCTTCCAAAGCGGCGCCGCGCCGTCCCAGGTCAGCGACTGCCGCAACGCGCCTCGCCGGCTCGGGCGCCCCTCGGGCGCGCATCTGGAGCTGAGACCGCACTTCCGCCGGGTCATGTCGTACCCGGCCACGATGATGGCCCGATGAGCGAATACGACACCTTGCTGACGCAGATCGCGGAGCATGCGCGGCACGGCGGGCGGGCCAACGAGCCGATGCCGGACCCGCTTCTGCAAACAGCGATCGACGAGGCCGAACGTCGACTCGGGTTTCGGCTGCATCCGTTGCTGGCGGCGGCTTACCGCACCATCAGCAATGGCGGGTTCGGCCCGGACTACGAGCTGCTCGGCCTCATCAGCAACGACGGGAACGGCCAGCAGGCGGTAGATGCGTACCTAGAACTCCGGACGACGGGCGCCGGCACCAAATGGGCCTGGCCGGAGGGCGTACTGCCGATCATGGACTGGGGCTGCGGCATGCTCGCCTGCGTCGACTGCCGCAGCGATGAAGGCACCGTGCTGCTGTTCGAACCGAACCCCGGCGACCCCGACCTCGCCTGGTACCTCGACTCTCCCACGCTCCCCGCCTGGTTCGAGCACTACGTCAACGACACCGGCTAGTGGAGCGACACCAACGACGAAACCCTCAAACTGCCGCCCTGGCCCCATGCCCCAGCCCGCTCCCGCCACTGACCCACCTTGCCTCCATGGCAGTCGACGCCTCCCACGAGGCACCAGCCTGGTCGGCCAGTACTGAACGGACCTTCATCGTGCAACAAGGCATCTACCACACAGCGCAACAACCCTCCCGCAAACCCGAACGCCATTTCGGAGTACGCACCTACCCGTCGTAAGGCGGCTCACTAAGCGCGTGGGCGAGACGATTGAGGACTTCTTCGACTGTGAAGTCCCAACCGGTCAGCCGCTGTCCACTCCAGTTGATTCCAACACGCAATCCCTCGGCCGCCAGGTCCGGCAGTTCCACCTCCTGCCAACGCCGCAACGGCATCGACATGGCGCGAAACTGCGTACCCCAGATTGCGACAGCACGGTTGACCCGCGCTTCCGACGACCAGTACGGAACTACCTGCTCGCCGGAACTCGAGGGCCACGTCGGGCCGCCTTCGTCGTCACGAACCCACCACACGACGCCGCGTTTAACGACCTCTCGGAAGAACGCCGCCGCCTGGGCCCCGCTCGTACTCAACGGAGCATCCTCCACCGGATCCTCATTCTCGGCATCGAGCCGGCTACCCGATACATGAGCGCCTCCACGCTATCGAGGTACGAGACATCAGTATCCAGGCCCAAGCTTTCGATGCCCGCCCGGGTCCATTATGGCATGTTCTTCTGGCCATCGTGGTGTTAGCAACGAACCACCGTCTCGAGCCGGCACCGGTTCGTGGCTCAACTCCATCGACTCCCAGGATCCATCCGGTCGCTGTCGACGCGGTGCCATTCCTCGCTTCATCCGGCTGACGTTCGCAGCACCGTATTGGTCTGCGGCATCCGGCTCAGCTGCCTCATTCTTCCAAAAGCGCTTACGCATGGTAGACATCGACGGCGGCTTGCCGTTTTTCCATGTCGAGTAATCATCGCCCACCTTCCACCGTCCACTGCAGTTGTGGACGAGTACCGGGATGGTCCCGGCTTCTACGTAGTAGGTGTGGAGGTTGTGGATGGTCAGGTCGTAGGTAACGGCGGTGTTAGTGCGGGTATGGGTGGCAGCGATGCGCAGTTCATGGCCGCCGGTCGTCTGCAGCAGATCGCCAGCCTTAAGACGTCCCGCCGGTACCCATCGGTCGCGGCCGGCGTCCCAGAACAGGTGTGTCGGTGTGGCCGACAGCGTCTGCAGACCGCTCGGGGTGACAACGGTCAGATCGACCAACTGGCGGTCGTGGCGGGTGACGATGACACCGTCGACCCGGTGTGTTTGACCATGCTTGGCGCCGGGGGCGGCGTTGCGGATTCGGTCGCCGACCTTGAGCTTGTCGATCGCCACGGCGCTGCCGTCTGCGCGTACGACCTTGGTGCCGGCGGGGAAGCTGTGGCATCCACCGTCTCGTCCCCGGCCGGCCGCCGACTCGCCGCCTGGCGACTCGCCGCCGCGGGACTCGCCGCCGCGTCCCCTTCCACCCTCATCCGCGCCTCCGGTAGCGCCGCCACCATCCACGCCGGACCCGGCTTCCCCCGCGCGCTGTGTGGCATTGAAATAGGCGAGGTCAGCCTCTGAGGCGTAACTGCCATGCTCGTCTGCGAAGTTGATCGGGACTGCCCAGGCTTTGGTTGACACCTGACCTGTGAGGCTGCTGGCCTTGCTGGAAGGATGTTTGCTGTGCCCAAGCCCTACCCCCGCGAATTCCGGGACAACGTGGTCGCGGTCGCCCGCCAGGGCGGTGCGCCGTTGACGCAGATCGCGAAAGACTTCGGGATCTCCGAGTCGTGTCTGTCCAACTGGCTGCGCGCCGCTGACATCGAAGACGGCAACCGGCCCGGCGTGACCCGCGAGGAGTCGCAGGAGCTGCGTGAGCTCAAGCGCCGTAATCGGCTGCTGGAGCAGGAAAACGAGGTGCTGCGCCGGGCTGCGGCTTACCTGGCTCGGGATGTCAACCCAAAATGACCTACCCGCTCGTCCGTGACCTGGCCGCAGCCGACGCCCCGATCAGGGTGCCGGTCGCGGTGACGTGC
>NZ_BOPO01000004.1:0-83550 GCF_017312725.1 Actinocatenispora comari
CCTCCCGGCCACGCCGACGATCGCCACCGCGGTCTCGGTCATCGCATTCCTTTCCCGGTACGGGCCGCGGCCAGTCGGGCGCGGCGGTCCCGGCCCCGGTGGGCCGCGTCGTCGAGCAGGGTGTCCGGCGCCGCGTCACTGGCGTCGCTGGCGTCGGTGGCCGCGCTCCCGGCGCCACCGCCGGCTCCGACAACCTCCCCGGCCCCGGCGCCGGGGTCGGGATCGCCGGCCACGGCGGCCTGCCGGTCGAGGTGCGCGGCGAGGGTGGCGACGGTGGGGTGCCGGAACAGGTCGACCAGCTCGCCCGGTACGCCGGGATCCTGCTCGCGCAGCGCGGTGAGCACGGCGAGCAGCCGGATCGAGTTGCCGCCCAGGTCGAAGAACGTGTCGTGCACGCCGATCCGGGTTAGCCCGAGCACCCGGGACCACACGTCCGCGATCCGCCGCTCGGTCGGGGTCGACGCCGCCGCGTACGGCTGCGCCAGCTCGGGCCGTTCCGCCGGCGGGGCGGGCAGCGCCGCGCGGTCGAGCTTGCCGGAGCGGCCGGTCGGCAGCGCGTCGAGCCGGGTCACCGTGTCGGGCACCAGGTAGCCGGGCAGCCGTTCGGCGAGCCAACCGCGCAGCTCGACCGGGCCGGGTACCTCGTCACCGACCACGTACGCGGCGAGCCGCCGGTCCAGCGCGTCGCCGACCACGGTCGCGGCGGCGGCGGTGACGGCGGGATGCGCCGCCAGTACCGTCTCGATCTCGCCGAGCTCGACCCGGAAGCCGCGCACCTTGACCTGCGCGTCGTCCCGGCCGAGGTAGGACAGCACGCCGTCGTGGTCGTACCGGCCGAGGTCGCCGGTGCGATACATCCGGCCGCCGGGCGGGCCGTACGGGTCGGCGACGAACCGTTCGGCGGTCAGCCCCGGCCGGTGCGCGTAGCCGCGGGCGAGGCTGGCGCCGGACAGGTAGATCTCGCCGGTGACGCCGACCGGGACCGGCCGCAGCCGCTCGTCGAGCACCGTGGCGCGCACGTTCGGTACCGGCCGGCCGATCCGCACCGGCTCGCCGGGGTGCAGCACCGCGGTGGTCGCGTAGACGGTGCACTCGCTCGGGCCGTACGCGTCGAGGATGCGGCGCCCGTCGGTGCCCCACCGGTCGACCAGCTCCGGCGGGCAGGGTTCGCCGCCGACGGCGAGCGTGCGCAGCTCGGGCAGCGGCCGTACCGGCAGCGACATGCCGGCGGCGGGCGGCAGGAAGACGTAGCTGATGTGCGAGTCGCGCAGCCGCTCGTACAGCGCGTCGCCGAGCCGTTCGTCCTCGGTGGCGACGTGCAGCTCGGCGCCGGCGGTCCAGGCGAAGAACAGGTCGGAGACCGCCACGTCGAACCCGAACGACACGTACTGCAGCACCCGGTCGGCGGCGGTGACGGGAAAACCGGGCCGTACCGCGAGGGCGAGGTTGGCGAGCGCCCGGTGCGGCACCGCGACCGCCTTCGGGGTGCCGGTCGAGCCGGACGTGAACAGCAGGTACGCCAGGGTTTCCGGGGTCACCGGGCCACCCGGGCCGGGCGCGACCGCCGGTACCTCGATCCGGTCGCCGGCCAGCGTGCCGACCGGTACGCCGAGGTCGGCCGGGTAGCCGGGCGCGGTCAGCACCAGGTGGGCCCGGGCGTCGGCGAGCAGCGCCCGCAGCCGCACGGCCGGCTGCTCGGGGTCGAGCGGCAGGTAGGCGCCGCCGGCCCGGACCACCGCGAGCGCGGCGATCGCCATGTCCGCCGACCGTGGCAGGCACACCCCCACCGGCACCTCCGGGCCGACGCCGGCGGCGGTGAGCCGGGCGGCGATCCGGTCCGCGCGGGCCAGCAGCTGCCGGTACGTCAGCACCGTGTCGCCGCAGACCAGCGCCACCGCGTCGGGCCGTTCCGCGGCGCGCCCGCCGATCAGGTCCGGCACCAGCCGCGGCCCGGCCTCGACCGGCGGGTCCGGGTTGACCGCGGCCAGCGCCCGGTCGACGTCGGCGGCGGCGAGCAGCGGCGCGGCGGTGATCGCGGTGTCCGGCTCGGCCAGCAGCGCGGCGAGCAGCACCCGGAACGCGTCGGCCCAGCACCGGACGGTCCCGGTGTCGAACAGGTCGGTACGGTGCACCAGCCGGGCGACGAGTTCCCCGTCGTGCCGTTCCAGGTGCAGCAGCAGGTCGAACTTGGCGGCATCCAGCGGTACGTCGATCCGTTCGGTCACCGCGCCGGCCAGCTCCAGCCGCGACTCGGTGTCGTCGTCGTACGAGAAGGCGACCTGCACCAGCGGGTCGTGGCTGAGCGCCCGACCGGGCGCGACCGCGTCGACCACGGCGCCGAACGGCGCGTCCTGGTACGGCCGGCCGGCCCGCAGGTCGTCGCGTACCCGCGCGACGACGTCGCCGAACGCCGGCTCGCCGGCGAGGTCGAACCGGACCGCGAGCGTGTTGGCGAGCATCCCGACCAGGTCCTGCGTCTCCGGCCGGTCCCGGCCGGCCACCGGTATCCCGACGACCAGGTCGGTCTGCCCGCAGATCCGCCGCAGGAACACCGCGAACGCGCCGAACAGCACCATGAACGGCGTCGCCGCGTACCGGGCCGCGACCGCGGCGAGCCGCTCCCGGGTGCCCGCGTCGAGGACGAACACGAGCGACTCGGCGTCGGTGGACTGTACCGGCGGGCGGGGCCGGTCGGTCGGCAACGCCAGCGTCTGCGGCGCCCCGTGCAGCGTCCGCCGCCAGTGCTCGACGGCCGGCCCGTACCCTCCGTCGGCCAGCCGGTCGCGCTGCCACGCGGCGTAGTCCGGGTACTGGATGTCCGGCGGCAGCAGCGATCCCGGCGCCCGGTACGCGGCAGCCAGGTCGGTCAGCAGCACCGCGAACGACCAGCCGTCGCAGACGATGTGGTGCGCGGTGAGCAGCACGACGTGGTCACCGCCGGTCAGCGGCAGCACCGCGCACCGCAGCAGCGGGCCGCGCGCCAGGTCGAACGGCCGGGCCGCCAGCTCCGCCAGTACCGCGCCGAGCCGCTCCGGCGACACCGGATCCACGACCCCGAACGCCTCCCCGACTCCGCCGGCCGCGCCCCCGGTGCAGGCCGCCGCACCACCGGATCCGTCGACCGGGCCCGGGCCGGCGGGGTCGGGGTCGGGGCTGGTGGGGTCGGTGACGATCTGGACGTAGCCGCCGGCGTCGGGCCGAAACGTCGTACGCAGCGCCTCGTGCCGGGCCACCACCTCGGCGAACGCCCGGCGCAGCGCCGCCATGTCGAGCGGCCCGGACACCCGGAACGCCACCGGCACGTGGTACTGCACGCTGCCCGGATGCATCCGGTCCAGCACCAGCAGCCGCTCCTGCTCCGACGACACCGGGAACGTGTACTCGGCCATCAGGTCTCCTCCCGACGGGGTTCGAGCGCGGCGACGATCCGGGCGGCGTACCGCGCCCGCAGCATCTCGCCGTGCCCGCAGTCCAGTTCGGACACCCGCAGGTCGGGTGCCACCCGGCGCCAGGCCGCCGCCTTCGCCGCGGTCGTCGGCGCGCCCCGGTCGCCGGTCGCGGACACCAGCGTCACCGGCCCGTCGTAGCCGCCCGGCCGGTACGCCTGGGCGAGCTCGATGTGCCGGGCGCACAGCGCGGCGGTACGGGCCAGCGCGCGGCGCGGCCACCGGTACAGCGGGCCGTCGGCGGCGCGCACGGTGTCCAGCACCTCGTCGAGGTCGAGCCGGCCGGCGGGTACCGGTGCCAGGCCGCTGCGCAGCAGGATCCGCAGCGTCTCCTGCTCGACCGGGTCGCGGTCCAGCGGTTCGACCGGCCCGGACCGCGGCGCGGTGTCCAGCACCGCCACCAGCTCGACCCGCTCGCCGGCGGCCCGCAACCGCCGCCCGAGCTCGTACCCGAGCAGGCCGCCGAACGACCGGCCGACCAGCCGGTACGGCCCGTGCGGGCGCACCGCGGCGATCCGCTCCAGGTACGCGTCGGCCATCGTCTCGATGCCCTCCGGCAGCGGCCCGCCGGACAGCGCCGGCGCCTGCAGCGCGTACACCGGGCGGTCGGCCGGCAGGTGCGGCAGCAGCGCGGCGTAGGTCCAGCCGACGCCCATCCCGGGGTGCACGCAGAACAGCGGCGTGCCCGTTCCGGTGCCGCGCAACGTCAGCAGCGGCGCGAAGCCGAGATCCGGTACCGCCCGGTCGAGTCGCGCGGCGAGCAGCGCCGGCGTCGGCGCGGCGAACACCGCCTCGACCGGGAGCCGGATCGACAGTTCGGCCTCGATCGCGGCGACCAGCCGCATCGCGGCCAGCGAGTGCCCGCCGAGGTCGAAGAACCCGTCGGCCGGCCCGACCGCGGGCACCCCCAGTACCGCCGCGAACAGCCCGCACACCGTGGCCACCCGGCCGCCCGGATCGGCGCCGGCGGCCTCGCTGCGCGCCGTGGCCACGCACGCGCCCGGCCCAGCGACCAGCGGCACGGGCCCCGGGGACTGGGACGTCGAGGCAACGGGCGCAGGTGGCCTCGGCGCCGGTGGCGCGGGAGTCGAGAGCCTGGGGGTCGGGCTCGGGGTGGCGGCGGCGAGGTCGGGCAGGCGGGGGCGGTCGAGCTTGCCGTGCGGGGTGCAGGGCAGCGCGTCGACCCGCACGTACCGGTCCGGGCACAGGTGCCGGGGCAACCGCGCGGCGGCGTAGCCGCGGACCACCTCGCGGTCCGCGGTGCCGACGACCAGGGCGACCAGGGCCAGCCCTCCGGCGGGATCGGCTCGGGTGGTGACGGCGACCCGGGAGACCCCGGGCGCGCCGGCCAGTACCGCCTCCACCTCGGCCGGTTCGATCCGGTGCCCGCGGACCTTGACCTGCGCGTCGCCCCGGCCGACGAAGTGCAGGTCACCGGCCGGATCGCGGCGCGCCAGGTCGCCGGTCCGGTACATCCGCTCGCCCGGCACGAACGGGTCGGCGACGAACCGCTCCGCGGTGCGCGCCGGCTGCCCCAGGTAGCCCCGGGCCAGCCCGGTGCCGGCCAGGTACAGCTCGCCGACGGCGCCGATCGGGACCGGCCGCAACCGCCGGTCCAGCAGGTACGCCCGGGTGCCGGCGAGCGGCCGGCCGATCGGTACCGGACCGGCCGGCGAGCCGGTGATCCGGTGAGCGGTGGCGAAGGTGGTCGTCTCGGTCGGCCCGTACCCGTCGACGATCGTCAGGTCCGGGCAGGCGGCGCGCACCCGGCGGACCGCGCCGGGATCGAGCACGTCACCGCCGGCCCACAGCTCGGTCAGCCCGGCGAGCGCCTCCGGCGCCAGCTCGGCGACAGCGCGGAACAGCTCGGCCGTCAGCCACAGGGCGCTGACCTCGCCGTCCGCGAGCAGGTCCGTCAGCCGGTCCGGGGCGAGCGGGCCGGGCGGTGCGACGACCACGGTGCCACCGGACAGCAGCGGTACCCACGTCTCGTACGTGGCGGCGTCGAAGGTGTGCGGGCTGTGCAGCAGGATCCGCCGGTGCGCGGGCCCGGCGAACAGCGGATCGTCGGCGAGCGCGACCACGTCGCGATGGGTGGTGACGACCCCCTTCGGCGCCCCGGTCGAGCCCGACGTGTACATCACGTACGCCGCCGACTCCGCGCGCGGCGGGCAACCCACCGCACCGCGTCCCGCACCCGCCAGTGGCCCGATCCCGTTCCCGCCAACCGATCCCGCGGCTCCCGGAGCCGGCACCGCGCCGTCCGGAGGCGAGTCGGCGAGGCCCGGAACCGGTTCCGCTGCCGCCAAGGACGACTCCGCGGCGCCCGAAGACGGGCCCGCCGCTCCCCGAGGCGGGACCGCGGCGGCCGGAGACGAGCCCCCGGTCTCCGGAGGCGCGCCTGCGACGTCCGCCCACGGGTCCGCGGCTGCCAGCGAAGAATCCAGGACGGCCGCAGCCGGGTCCACGGTTGCCGGCGAGGCCGGGGCTCCCCGAACCGGGTTCACGACCACCGGCGGCGGGTACTCCCTGCCGCCGGTCGACGGGGCGGGGAGCCAGGCCACATCGGTGGGGAGCCAGCCGGGACGGGTACCGGCGAGCAGGTGGCGGGCGCCGCAGTCGGCAACGAGCCGGCGCAGCCGATCGGCCGGCTGGGCCGGGTCGAGCGGTACGAAGCAGCCGCCGGCGGTGAGCACGGCGAGCTGCGCGACGACCAGCGCGGCGGACCGTTCCAGCACCACCGCGACCGGCGCCTCGTCCGACACCCCGTGCGCGGCAAGCGTTCCGGCCAGCTCGTCGGCCGCCGCGACGAGCCCGGCGTAGCTGAGGTCGCGCCGGCCGGCCCGCACCGCGACCGCCTGCGGGGTACGCCGCGCCCAGCCGCGGACCCGGTCGGGCACGGTCTCCGAGCCCCGCGACACACCGGCGGCCGGCTCCCCCCGGGGCTCGCCAGCGGAAGCCGGCTCGACCCGGCGCCCGCCCGCCGCGGTCGGATCCCCAGCGGTCGCCGGCGATCCGTGCCGGGTGGGGACGAGGCGGGCGAGCTCCGCCGGCGGCAGCACGTCGACCGCGTCGACCGGCAGCGGCGGCCCGGCCAGTATGACGAGAGCCTGCCGCAGCCGGGCGCCGAGCAGCGCCGCCTCGTCCGCCGACACCCGATCCGGCCGGTACGACAGGCGCAGCCGCACCGTGTCGCCCGCGAGCACGGTCACGGTGAGCGGGTAGTGGGTGGCGTCGCGTACCTCCACCAGCACCGGCCCGCCGCTCGGCGGCGCCGGCTGCGGGAAGCTCTCGAACGCCAGCACCGTGTCGAACAGCGCGACCGACGCAGGGCGCACCGCCGGGCCCGCCGACTCCCCCTCGCCCCCGCGCCGAACCGGATCGACCGGCCCGCCCGCGCCAGCACGCCGAACCGGAGCGTTCGGCCCGCCCGCGCCACCGTGTCGAACCGGAGCGGTCGGCCCGCCCGCGACAGCATGGCGTTGCGAACCTGCCGGTGCGGCCGGGGGCGCAGGTGTTTCCGGGACGATCGGGTCGGGCGCCGCCAGTCGCTGCGCCTCGGCGAGCGGGACGTGGTGGTGGCCGGCCAGTTCGGCCTGTTCGCGCTGTACCCGGCGGAGCAGCGCGTCGGTGCTGCCGGCGAGCCGGATCCGTACCGGGACGGTGTTGATCAGCAGCCCGACCATCCGCTCGACGCCGGGCAGCTCCGCCGGGCGGCCGGACACCACGGCGCCGAACACGACGTCGTCGGTGCCGGCCGTCCGGCCCAGTACCAACGCCCAGGCGGTCTGCACCAGGGTGTTGAGCGTGACGCCGACCGACCGCGCGCGCCGGCGCAACGGTTCCGCCGGCAGTTCCACCTCGACGGTCTCCGGCAGCGCCGGCAGCCGGTCCGCCTCGGCCGCTGCCGTCACCGGGCCGTCGGGCCACAGGAGGGTGGGCCGGACGCCGCGCAGCGCTGCCCGCCAGGCGGCGTCCGCGGTGTCCCGGTCCTGGCGGTCCAGCCAGGCGAGGTAGTCCCGGTACGCGACGGCGGGCGGCAGCGGTTCGCCGGCGTAGGCGGCGGCGAGTTCGGCGGCGAGGATCGGCATCGACCAGCCGTCCACGAGCACGTGGTGCAGCGTCAACACCAGCTCCGCCGAGCCGTCCGGGTGGCGCAGCAGCATGGCGCGCAGCAGCGGTGGGCGGGTCGGATCGAAGTGCCGCAGCCGATCGGCGGCCAGCAGCGGCTCGACCTCGCCCGGCCCGACGTCGATCTCCCGCCACGGCACCGGCACCCGTTCCGGTACCGCCTGCACCAGCCGGCCGGGCGGCACGTGCCGGAAGCAGGAGCGCAGGTTCGGGTACCGGTCGAGCAGCACGCCCACGGCGCCGCGCAGCCGCCCGGCGTCGACCGGCGCGGCCACCGCGAAGCGCACCTGCACCTGGTAGAAGTCCGGCCCGGTGCCGGCCAGCAGCGCGTGGTAGAGCAGCCCCTGCGCTGCCGGCGGCACCGGCAGGACGTCGCTCAGCCGGGCCATCGCTGGTCCGCCTCGTCGCC
Source organism: Actinocatenispora comari (assembly GCF_017312725.1). GTDB lineage: Bacteria > Actinomycetota > Actinomycetes > Mycobacteriales > Micromonosporaceae > Actinocatenispora > Actinocatenispora comari. The sequence goes on from NZ_BOPO01000004.1 coordinate 7,987, forward strand.
CGGATCGAGTTCGTCGGTCAGGTCGAGTTCGAGCGCCTCGACCTGCCGCTGGTCCAGCGCGACCAGCGGGAAGTCCGACGCGGTGGCACCACCGTCCTGTGTGGACAGCCGGGCCAGCGCGGCGGCCCAGAGGTCGGCGAGCGCCCGGATCCGGCTCTCGCCGACCCGACCCGGATCGTACGACCAGGTGGCGAGGATCCGCTCGTCGTCGGTGGCCACGTCGATCTCGACCGGATGCGTCAGCGGTACGCCACCGGCATCGAGCAGGTCGACCGCAGCCGTGCCGAACCGGCCCAGGTGGTTGAACCGCACGTCCGGCACCGGCCCGCCGAGCCGGGGCGCCCCGGACGCCGGGTACCGCAGCAGCCCGTAGCCGCGGCCGCCGGCCGGCACCGCGCGCAGATCCTCCTTGACCTGCTTGAGGATCCGGCCCGGCGCGGTGTCGTCGGCCCAGTACGCGTCGCCCGCGTCGGCCGCCGCCAGCCGCACCGGGTACTGGGTGGTGAACCAGCCGACCGTGCCGGACGCGTCGAGCCCGGCCAGCTCGTCCCGGCCGTGCCCCTCGCGGTCGACCACCAGCGCGGTACCGGAACCGCGCCAGCGCACCGCCGCCGCGAGCAGCGCCGTCAGCAGCACGTCGTCGGCGCCGCAACGGAAGCCGGCCAGTACCCGGGGCAGCCAGCTCGCCGGCACCTCGGTGTGCAGCGTCGCCCGCCGTGCCGACGCCTCGGCCGGGGCGGCCGCCGCGGGGGTGAGCAGCGCCGCGTCGGAGGTGGCCTGGTTCGCCGTCCAGTACGGCAGTTCCGGCCCGGCGTCGGTCGCGGCCAGCGCCCGCGCCCAGGTACGGAACGAGACCGGCGGCGCCGGCGGTTCGGTGCCGCCGGCCAGCAGGGTGGCCCACTCGGCGGCGAGGATGCGCCAGGAGACGCCGTCCACCGCGAGGTGGTGCACGGTGAGCAGCAGCTGCCCGCCGGCCGGCCCGCCGTCGTACCAGACCGCGCGCAGCGGGTCGCCGGCCGCCGGGTCGATCCGCGTCGCCGCGGCCGTCTCGACGGCGAGGTGCCGGATCCGGTCGGCGTCCCAGCCGGCGACGTCGACCCGTCGCAACACCGCATCGTCCGGGCCCGCCACCCGCCCCAGCGGGCTGGGCGACGAGGCCGGATCGGACGGCAGGGTGCGTGCCGGCTCCGCGGGCACCGGCTCGACCGAGCCAGGCGGCGTCTCGGCCGCCGGCGGGGGCACGGTGAGGGTGTCGTCGGCGAGCCGGAGGCGCAGCGCGCCGTGCCGGGCGCGCAGCGTGCGCAGCGCGGCGGCCAGCCGAGCCGCACCGGTCCCCGGCGGTACCGGCAGCAGCGCGGACATGGTGAACGCGGTGGCGTCGTCGGTGTGGTCCCGCCACCACCGCATCACCGGGGTCGGCGGCGCGGTACCGACGCCGGGGTCCGGCACCGCCCGCGCCGGCTCGGCGGGCCGGGCCAGCAGCGCCAGCGCCTCGGGCGTACCGGCGGTGAACACGTCCCGCGGGCTGAGTTCCAGCCCGGCCGCGCGGGCCCGGCCGGCGAGCTGGATGGCCATGATGCTGTCCCCGCCGAGGGCGAAGAAGCCGTCTGCGACGCCGACCGCCGGCACCCCGAGGACCTCGGCGAACAGCTCGCACAGGGTCTGTTCGGTCGGGCCGGCCGGGGCGCGACCGGTCGGCCGCGGCGCGGTGTCGGGGGCGGGCAGCGCGTCGCGGTCGAGCTTGCCGTTCGGCCCGACCGGCAGCGCCCGCAGCGGCACGAGCGCGGCCGGCACCAGTTGCGCCGGCAGTACCGCGAGGGCGTGCGCCCGGACCGCGGCCACGTCGATGCCGACCCCGGCGTCCGGACCGGCGCCCAGACCGACAGCCCGGTCGGCATCCGGGCCGGCACCCCGGGCGGCATCCGGGCGGACGTCGGAGACGGCATCCGCGCCGGCAGCGTCCGGACCGGCAGCCCGGGCGGCGTTCGGGTCGGCGTCCCGGCCGACGAGGTAGGCGACCAGGCGGCGGTCGCCGGGGCGGTCCGCGCGGAGCACGACGAGCGCCCGCGCCACGTCCGGGTGCCGGGCCAGGACCGCCTCGATCTCGGCCGGCTCGACCCGTACCCCGCGGATCTTGACCTGGTCGTCGGCGCGGCCGACGAAGTCGAGCTGCCCGTCGGCGCGCCAGCGGACCAGGTCGCCGGTGCGGTACATCCGCTCACCCGGGCGGTACGGATCGGCGACGAACCGCTCCGCGGTGGCCCCGGGCCGGCCGAGGTAGCCGCGGGCCAGGCCCGGGCCGGCCAGGTACAGCTCGCCCAGCACGCCGACCGGCACCGGCCGCAGCGCCCGGTCGAGTACGTGGGCGTGCATGCCGGTGACGGGGCGGCCGATCGGCGGCGCCTCGTCGTCGGCCGGCAGCGGATCGCTGATCGTGGCGCCCACGGTGGCCTCGGTCGGCCCGTACGCGTCGAGGATCCGCCGGCCGGTCGCCGACCACGCGGCGACCAGCCCCGCCGGGCAGCGGTCCGCGCCGAGCCCGATGGTGCGCAGCTCCGGCAGCTCGGTGACCGGGACACCGGACAGGATCGTCGGCGGCAGCAGCACGGTGCTGATCCGCCGCTCGGCGAGCACGGCGGCGAGGTCCGCCGCGACCAGCGGGCCCGGCGGCGGTACCACCAGGGTCGCGCCGGCACCGAACGCCAGGCACAGCTCCCCGACCGAGATGTCGAACGCCGGCGAGCCGAGGGCGAGCACCCGGCTCGCCGGCCCGGTACCGAAGCTGCGGACCAGCCCGTCGGCCAGCGCCGCGATCCCGGCGTGCGACACCACGACACCCTTCGGCCACCCCGTCGTCCCGGAGGTGTACATCACCCAGGCCGCGTCCCCGGCCACCGGCCCGCCGTCGGCCGCCCCGGCCGCGCCGCCACCCGTCGCCTCGACCGGCTCGCCGCAGCCTGGGTCGGCCAGACCATCGCCCGCCGCGGCGGCCGGGTCGTCGGCAGCTGTCCCGGCCGGGTCGTCGGCGGCCGGGTCGAGCAGCAGCCGTGGTACGTCGGTGGCCGGCAGTTCGGCGGCCGTCGCGGCGTCGGTGACCAGCAGCGTGGGTATGGCATCGGCGAGCAGGTACCGGATCCGGTCGGCCGGGTGGTCCGGCTCGATCGGCAGGTACGCCGCGCCGGCGCGGTGCACCGCGAGCAGCGCCACGACCGCGTCGAGCGACCGGCCGAGCGCCAGCGCCACCAGCCGCTCCGGGCCGGCACCGGCCGCCACCAGCCGTACCGCGAGCCGATCCACCCGGTCGATCAGCTGACGGTAGGTCAGCCGCCTCGTCGCGTCCTCGACCGCGACGGCGGCCGGCGTCTCGGCGGCGTACCGGCGTACCAGGTCGACCAGGGTCGCCGCGGCCGGCGCCGCCGGCCCGGCCGGTACCGGCACTGCCGCGGTCTCGCCCGCTCCGGTGGTCGCCGCGACGCCGGACGGCCGGGTCGGTGCCGCGCGGCCGGTACCGGCGTCGGTGAGCCAGCGCCGCTGCCGCGGGCTCGACCACTCCAGCCCGTCGACCGGCGCGTCCGGCGCCGCCAGCAGCGCATCCAGCAGCACGCCGAACGACTCGGTCCACTCCCGCACCACCGCCGGCGGGTACACGTCGGTACGGATCTCGAACGTGCCGGCGATCCCGTCGTCGGTGTCGCGCAGGATGCCGACCAGGTCGTGCTCGCCGCCGGTGTGCACCCGCCGCGGGTCGGCGATCGAGCGCAGCGCCTCGACGCTGGCCTGCTTCGGCAGGTGCATGAACACCCAGCGGAACAGCGGGGACCGGCCCGGCACCCGGGCCGGGTCGAGCGCTGTGACGATCCGGCCCACCGGTACGTCGGCGTGCGCGAGCAGCGCCGGGAACTCGGCGGTGAAGGCGGCCAGCAGCCGGGCGAACGTGTCCTGCTCGCCGATCCGCCAGCGGGTCGGCACCGCGTTCATCACGTACCCGACGGTGCGGGCCAGGCCGCGCGCCGACCGGTTCGCGCTCGGGGTACCGAGCACCAGGTCGGGCGCGCCGGACAGCCGGTGTGCCAGCACCGCGAACGCGGTCATCAGCACCGCGTACACGGTGGCGTCGTGCCGGCGCGCGAACGCGCGCACCGCCGCCGCCACCGTCGCGTCCAATGTGAACGCGACCTGCTCGATGTCGAACGAGGCGTCCGGCGCGTCGATGCCGCCGACCGTCAGCGGCGGCGGCGGATCCGCCAGGTACCGGTGCCAGTGGTCGAGCTGCGCGTCGAACACCCCGGCGCGCTCCAGCTCGCCCTGCCAGCCGGCGAAGTCGGCGTACTGCAAGCGCGGCCGCTGGTGTGGCACCGGCGCACCGTCCCGGATCGCCCGGTACGCGGCGGTGAACTCGGTGTGCAGCACGTCGAACGACCACCAGTCGGTGGCGATGTGGTGCAGGGCGAGGACCAGGGTGCTGCGGCGCTCGTCCACGGTGATCAGCCGGCCGCGGATCGGCGCCTGCCGGCGCAGGTCGAACCGGGTCCGGCTGAACCGGGCGAGCTCCTCGTCCAGCGCGACACCGCCCAGCTCCACCCGCTCCAGCGGGAACGGGTCCGGCGGCGCGAACTCGACCCGCGGATCCTCGTCCGCGCCGGCGATCCGCATCCGCAGCACGTCGTGCTGGGTACACACCGTGGTCAGCGCCTCGACCAGGTGCGCCGGCTCGACCGGCTCGTCGAAGTGGTACGCGCAGCACAGGTTCAGCGCCGCCGCATCCGGGTACAGCGTCTCGAACACCCACAGGTCGCGCTGCGCCGGGCTCAGTCGTACCGGTTCGGCCGGATCGCGCGGCGGCACCACCGCCGGGATGTCCGAGATCCGTTGTGCCGCCACGAGTTTGCGCAGCAGCTCGACCCGGCGCGTACCGTCCAGGGCGGCGAACCGGTCCGCGGCCGAGCCACTCCGCCGGGAGGCCGCCGGCGGGCTCTCCCGGCGGTCCGGGGTCGGCGCCGGTCGGGCGGCGGTCACGCGGTCACCTCCTTGCCGAGGGCGCCGAGGCGGCGCAGCCCGCCGAGCACGTCGTCGAGGCCGAGACCGAAGTCGACGAAGCACGCGACCTCGTCGCAGCCCAGCTCGGCCAGGTCGGTCAGGGTCGCCCGGCAGGTGTCGGGCGAGCCGAGCAGGCTGCCCCAGCTCAGGTACCGGCGGAGCGCGAAGCCGGCGAGCTGGTCGAGCTGGGCGTCGTCGAGGGCCGCGGCCCGCCCGTCGCCGGCCCGGTTGGCGGCGGTCTGCGCCACGTACGACCGCAGGTACGCGCGCAACGGTTCATCCACTGTGGACAGTGCGGTGGCGTCGTCGGCCGCGACGTAGGTGTGCGCCATCAGCGTCACGGTGCCCCGTTCGGCGGTGCCGGGCTGGTCCGGCGCCGCCGCGTAGGCCGCCCGGTACCGGGCGATCTTGTCGGCCAGCTCGTCCCGGGTCTGCCCGATCGTCGCGGCGAGCACGTTGGTGCGCAACCGTCCGGCCGCCTCCCACGTCGCCGGGTTGCCGGAACTGGTCAGCCACAACGGAAGGCGCGGCGAGTACGGCGCCGGCTGCGGCGCCACCGCGGTCTGCCGGCCGGTACCGTCGACGAACTCGACCGCCTCGCCGGCCCACAACCGGCGCAGCAACCCGATGTCCCGGTGGGCCCGCTCGCGCCGGTCGGCGTAGTGGTCGGGGGCGAGCACGAAGTCGGTCGAGTGCCAGCCGGTCGCCACCGAGATGCCGACCCGGCCGCGGGACAGGTTGTCCACGACCGCCCAGTCCTCCACCACCCGCAGCGGGTGGTGCAGCGGCAGCACCACGCTGCCGGCCCGCACCGCGATCCGCTCGGTCGCGACCGCGAGCGCGGCCGACAGTACCGGCGGGCTCGGGAACACCTGCCCGACCTGCTGGAAGTGCCGTTCCGGCGTCCACACGGCGGTGAAGCCGAGCTCGTCCGCGGTCCGCGCGATGGTGAGGATCTCGTCGTACTTCGCGGCGTGCCGGCCGCCGCCGCCCGCGTCGTCGGCACCGAAGAACATCACGGACAGGTCCACGTTCACTCCCTCGCTCGGGCGGCCGGCCGGGGTACCCGGGGACGCCGCGGGATCGGCGCCGCGGGCTCCGCCGGCAGGGTGGCCAGCAGCCGGGCCAGCCGGGTCACAGTCGGCGCGGTGAACAGGTGCTGCGCGGTCGCCGGCAGCCGCTCGGCGGTGGCGATGCGGGCCGCGACCCGGACCGCGCGCAGCGAGTTGCCGCCCAGCGCGAAGAAGTCGTCGTCCGGGCCGACCGCGTCGAGACCCAGCACGTCCGCCCAGATCGCCGCGATCCTCCCGGCCAGCTCCGTGCTGTGCGGCTCGGCCGCGGGCATGGCCGGCGCGGATCCGGTGTCTCCGGTCGACGGTGGCGCGGCGCCGCCCTCCGGCCCGCCGGACGAGAGCGCGGAGGCCTCGCCGGCCTCCGGTCGGACAGCAGGCAGGGGTGGTACGGCGGGCGGCAGGCCGGCCGGATCCGGTACCAGCGCGACGATCCGGGCGGTGGGATCGGCCGGCAGCGCCGCCAGCGTCGCGGTGAGCGCGTCCGCGAGCCACGTCGCGAAGGCGGCGTCGTACTCGTCCCGGCGGTACTCCACGGTGATCGCGATGCCCGCCGGGGCACCGTCCGGTCCGTACTCGTCGGTGACGTCGACCAGCAGGCCGAACCGGGCGGCCCCGGTACGGACCACCTCCATCGGTGCGGTGGCGTCCGGCAGCGCGAGCACGGCGCGGTCGTTGTTCTGCAACGCGAGTACCACGTCGACCAGCGGATGGTGGCCGGGCCGGCGGGGCGGGTTGAGCTCGGCCACGACGGCGTCGAACCCGACGTCCTGGTGCGTGAACGCGGCCAGGTCCGCCTCGCGTACCCGGGCCAGCAGGTCGGCCACGGTCGGCGCGCCGGCCAGTTCGGTGCGCAGTACCAGCAGGTTGACGAAGAAGCCGACCGCGTCGCCGGCCGCCGGACCGTCGCGGCCGGCAACCGGGGCCCCGAGCACGATGTCGTCGCCGGCGCCGGCGGCGGACAGCACCGCGGCGAGGGCGGTGTGCAGCACCATGAACAGCGTCGCACCGTACCTTCGCCCGAGCCCGGTCAGCTCGGCGTGGCAGCCGGCCGGCAGCCGGCGGAGCACCGTGTCGGCGTCCGGCCCGGGAGCCGCCGGGCGATCCGGCCGGCGGGGCAGCGCCATCCCGTCCGGCAGCCCGCGCAGCCGCTCCCGCCAGTACCCGAGGCCCGCGGTGCCGTCCGCCGGTGCGGGCGCGGGGACGCGGGTGCGATCCGGTTCGCGGCCGGCGAGCCGGTCCCGGTACGCCGCGGACAGGTCGCGTACCAGCGGCGGCAGCGACCAGCCGTCCACCGCGACGTGGTGCAGCACCAGCAGCAGCGCGTGCGCGTCCGGATCGGCCGGGTCGGTACCCAGGGTGGCCCGGATCGGCGGTTCCGCGGCGAGGTCGAACCGGTGCCGGGCCGCGGCGAGCGTGGCCTGCTCCCCCACCACCTCGTCCAGCACCGGCCGGACCGCGGGCAGCAGGCGCGCGCGCGGTTCGCCGTCGACCGCGACGTACCGGGTGCGCAGCGACGCGTGCCGGGCGGCCACGTCGGCCAGCGCCGCGCGCAGTGCCGCGGCGTCGACCGGACCGCGCCACCGGAACAGGATCGGCATCGTGTAGGCGAGCCCCGCGTCCACCTGGTCCAGGAACCACAACCGCCGCTGCGCCGCCGACATCGGCACCAGGCCGGCCGAGTCCGGCTGCGCCGCCACCGTCCCGGCCACGTCCGGGCCCGCGGTCGGCCCCCCTCGCGCCTGCCGCCGTACGGTCGGTCCCCCGGGCGCATCCGCGCGCGCGGTCGCAGCATCCGCGCGCGTCGACGCAGCATCCGGGCGCGCGGCCGCCATCCCGGACCCGTCCGGGCGCGCGGTCGGCACACCGGCCGCATCCTCGCCCGCGGCCGGTACGCCGGGAGCATCCGGCGGCGCGGGCGATGGTCCGGACGCCGCGGGTACGGGCGGTGCCGCCGCACCGGCGGCGTCGGGCAGCCGGGCGGCCAGTCCGGCCGGGGTCGGCGCCTCGAACACGGCACGTACCCCCGGTGAGACACCGAGCGTCGCGTCGAGCCTGATCAGCAGTCGCGCCACCGACAGCGAGTCGCCGCCGAGTGCGAAGAAGTCGTCGTCCGGCCCGACCGCCGCGATCCCCAGCACCTCGCCGAACACCCCGCACACCGCCGCCGTCACCGCGGCGGCGGTGGCCGCCCCGGCAGCGGGACGATCGGAGCCGTCGTACGGGTCTGTTCCGGTGCCCGACCCGGACCCGACGCCCGACGTGGACTCGACGTCCGACGTGGACTCGTCGTCCGACGCGGGTCCGGTGGCCGGCACGTACCCGGCCGCCGAGGCGGGCTCGCTGGCCGGAGGAGTCCCGAGCACCCCGGCCGGGGACGGGGCCACGATGGGCGGGGCGCCGGCAGGCGGGATCGGGATCGCGGTGGCTGGGCGCACGGTGGGCCGTTCGGCTTCGTTGGCCGGATGCCGCCCCGCGGTGGCCGGGCCGGTGGACGGGAGGGGCGTCGCCGTGGGAGGGTGCGCGCGCAGGGCGGCCCGGTCGAGCTTGCCGGACGCGGTCAGCGGCAGCTCGTCGACCACGGCGTAGCTGGCCGGGAGCATGAAGTCGGGCAGCGTCGTCGCGACGTGCGCGCGCAGCGCGGCGGCGCTCGGCGGGGTTCCGTCGGGTACCAGGTAGGCGACGAGCCGGCGCTCGCCACGGTGATCGGTGTCGGCGACGACCGCGGCCCGGCGTACCGCGGGGTGGCTGGTCAGAGCGGCCTCCACCTCGCCCGGTTCGATCCGGTAGCCGCGCACCTTGACCTGGGCGTCCGCCCGTCCCACGTACTCCAGCGGCGCCGTGGCGTGCCACCGGACCAGGTCGCCGGTGCGGTACAGCCGTCCGCCGGGCGGCCCGTACGGGTCGGCGACGAACCGCTCCGCGGTGGCGCCGGGCGCGGCGAGGTAGCCGAGCGCGGTGCCGACGCCGGCCGCGTACAGCTCGCCGACGTCGCCGTCGGCGACCGGCCGCAGCAGCGGATCGAGCACGTGCACCCGCTTGCCGGCGATCGGCCGGCCGATCGGCACCGGGCCCGCGGCGTCGGCCGGCACCACCTGGGTGGTCAGGAAGATCATCTCCTCGACCGGCCCGTACCCGTTGCGCAGCACCAGGTCCGGGTGGGCGGCGAGGGCCCGGCGCACGTGCCGGGCGGACAGCGGCTCGCCGCCGACGACGAGCTCGCGCAGCCCGGCCAGCGCCGCCGGGTACTCGTCCACGACGAGGTTGAACAGGCTGGCCGACAGGTACATCGCGGTCACCCGGTGCTCGGCGACCAGCCGGGCCATCACGAGCGGATCGGCGCGGGTACCGGGATGCAGCACGCAGACGCCGCCGAAACACAGCGCGCCCCACAGTTCCAGCGCGAACGCGTCCCAGGACGGCGGCGCGACCGACAGCCACCGGGTGTCCGGGCGAAACGGCAGGTAGTCCTGCCCGGCGAGGGTGCCGACGATGGCCCGGTGCGGTGCGGCGACGCCCTTCGGCCGGCCCGTCGATCCGGAGGTGAACATCACGCAGGCCACGTCGCCGGGCCGCGTCGGGACCGCACCGCGTGGCAGCGGCGCCCCGGCCGCGCCGACGTCGAGCACCGGTACCGCCGGGTCCGATGTGGACAGTGGCGGGCCGACCACGGCCGCGATCCGGGCGGTGGCGGCCATCGCGGCGCGGCGCTCGGCGGGCAGTTCCGGGTCGAGGACCAGGTAGCCGGCGCCGGCCTGGAGCGTGGCGAGCAGCGCCACCACCAGGTCGGTACCCCGGGGCAGGTGCACCGCGACCAGCTCGCCGCGGCGCACTCCGGCGCCGGTGAGCCGGGCGGCGAGCCGGGACGCGCGGTCGTCGAGCTCGGCGTACCGGATCCGCTCGGTGCCCGACACCAGCGCCACCGCGTCCGGGCGGCGCGCGGCCTGCTCCGCCACCAGGTCGTGCACGCACCGCTCGGCGGTCGCCGGTACGGACTCCCGGCGGCTCGCCGCGGTCGGTACCGGCTCGGCGGCGGTTCCCGGTGCGGGCTCGGCTGCGGTCGCCGGCTCGGGCGAGGTCGGGTGGGGGGTCATCGGCGCAGGCTCGCCGGCCGCAGGTCGGTCCAGTTGCGCTCCACGTACGCCAGGCAGTCGGCGCGGCTGCTCGCGGCCAGCACGATCCGCCACCCGTCCGGTACCGCGATCTCCGCCGGCCACAGCGAGTGCTGGTCCTCGTCGTTGGCGAGCACCAGGTAGCTGGCGTCGTCGTCCTCGAAGGGGTTGGTGCTCACGTCAGCCTCCGGTGGGTTGGGTCGCGGTCTGGTCGAGGTCGGGTATCCGGCTGTCCAGCTGGCGGACCGCGGTGCTGGCCAGGCCGATCAGCGCCGCCGCGGCACCGAGCAGGCCGGCGACGAACAGCATCGCGGCCATCCCGCTGCCCCGGCCGGTACCGACGATCGGGGCGAGCAGGCCGACCAGCCCGCGGTGGGCGGCGGCCTGCGGTTCGAAGACGTGGTCGGCGAGCGGGCCGGCCAGCACCGTGGCCACCGGCATCGACACCTGCGAGACGAATACGACGGCCCCGAACACCCGGCCCTGCTTGTCCGGCGGGACCTTGGTCTGCACGATCGCCTGCATGGTGCCGTTGACCAGCGGCATCAGCAGCGCCCCGACCAGGATCGCCGCGCACCAGGCGAGCGCGCCGTCCGCGGCGGACATCGCGAGCTGCGCGGACAGGCACATCCCGACGATGCCGAGCATCATCCCGCGGACCCGGTTGCGCGGCCCGCCCCAGGCGGCGAGCAGCAGGCCGCCGGCGATCCCGCCGACACCCATCGCGGTCAGCACCCCGGCGAGCGTGGCGGTGTCGTTGCCGGTACGGGCGAGCACCATCGGCTGCACGACCGCGAAGCCGAACACCATCACGAGGTTGACCACGCAGAACACCAGGATCAGGCCGCGCAGGCTGGGGCGCGCCAGCAGGTACCGCAGGCCCTCGGCGGAGTCGGCGAGCAGCCGCTTGCGTGGCGCGGCGCCGGCGTCGGCCGGCCGGGTCCGGGGCAGCCCGACCAGCCGTACCGTGGTGATCGCGAGCACGAACGTGACCAGGTCCAGCGCGAGGATCCAGCCGAGGCCGGCGGTGGCGACCAGGACGCCGGCGAGCGCCGGGCCGCACACGTCGGCGGCGCTGCGCGCGGTGGCGAGCAGCCCGTTCGCCCGCTGCAGGTTCCGCTTCGGTACCAGCAGCGGCACCGCCGACGACAGCGCCGGGTACTGGAACGCCGCGGACGCGCCGAGCAGCGCCACCGCCAGGTAGATCTCCCACAGGCTCAGGTGCCCGGTCGCGTACACCAGAGCGAGCGCGCCGACGCTGACCAGCCCGCCGGCGTCGGCGAGCTGCAGCGCGGTGCGTTTGGCGAGCCGGTCGACCACGGCGCCGGCGGTGGGACTCAGCGCCAGCTGCGGCACCATCGCGCACAGCGACAGCAGGACGACCTGGGTGGCGTGACCGCCCTCGGTCCAGGCGCGGACCACGAACGCGAACCGCAGCACCGAGTTCCCGACGAGCGTGACGACCTGGCCGGACCAGACCACGCCGAACCGCCCCATGCCGGCGAACCTGGCTCCCCCCACGAAACCTCCCGCCCGTGCGCTGGCGACGGGGTCGACCCCGCCCGCGGTACGACCCCACGGTCGGGCCGCTCGCGCCGGCGGACCGATCGACGACGGGCGGCACACCGGCCGCCCGCAGCCCGACCGGAGCCGCGGCGAAAACACCCCGGACCGCTCAAGGTGTCCAGAGGGTACCGTCGACCCCGCCTCCCAGGACAAGCCTTGACATTCGGCGATTCGGTCGGCTACACGGGACGAACTCGCAGGTCGGGCGGCATCGACGACGCACGGGCACAGCCGGCCCGAATCGCGCCGCCGACACCGACCGGCGGCCCGTGCTCACTGCGCGGTGGTCGCCGACCCCAGGTCGGCGCGGAGGGTGACCGTGATCACCAGCCCGCCGTCCGGGCGGGCGACCGGGGCCAGCTCCCCGCCGTGCGCGTCGGTGACGGCCCGGACGATGGCGAGACCGAGCCCGTGCCCGCCGCGCCGCACCCGGTTGCCGTCCAGCCGCTGGAACGGTCGGAACAGCCGTGGCAGCTCGTCCGGCGGAACGGCCGGACCGGTGTTGGCCACCCGCAGGCGGGCCCGGCCGGCGTCGTCGAGGCCGGTCCCGACCTCGACCCGGCCGCCGGCCCGGTTGTACCGCAGCGCGTTGTCGACCAGGTTGCTCACCAGGCTGGCGAGCAACGCCCGGTCACCGCGGGTCGGTGCGGCGCGAAGTTCGGTGCGCAGCACGATCCCCCGGGTACCGGCGTCGCGGGTCGCGGTGGACGCCACCCGCGCGGCGACCTCGGCCAGGTCGACCGGTTCGGCCCGCGCCACGCCCTGCTCGCCGGTGGCCAGCGTGAGCAGCGCGTCGACCAGGTGCTCCTGCCCCACGTTGAGCTCCAGCAGCTCCCGGCAGGTCTCGCGCAGCGTGTCGACCGTGGCGTCGGGGTCGTCGAGGGCCAGCTGCAGCAGCGCGCGCTCGGCCGACAGCGGGGTACGCAGCTCGTGCGAGGCGTTCGCGACGAAGTGCCGCTGCGACTCGAACGCGGCGCGCAGCCGCCCGTACAGGTCGTCCAGCGTCGCCGCGAGCTCGCCGAACTCGTCCCGGCCGGGCAGCGCCAGCCGCCGGTCCAGGCTGGTCGCGGAGATCTCCCGGGCGGTGGCGGTGATCGCGTGCAGCGGTCGCAGGTAGCGGCCGGCGACGAACCAGCCGAGCAGCAGCGCGATCAGCGCCACCAGCGGCAGGCCGACCGCGACGGAGACCAGGTGCACGTCGAGGTCGATGCCGGGCCGGCCGCCGCCGGTACCGGCCGGCTCGGTGTCGCCGACCGAGATCATCGGCACCAGCAGCAGGAGGGCGCCGACCGCGAAGAACGGCACCGCGTAGAGCAGGGTGAGCCGGGTTCGCACGCTGCGCCGGGCCCGGCGTGTCACGGCCGCCCCACCCGGTAGCCGCCCTCGCGGACGGTGTGGATCGCGGGCGGCTCGCCGAGCTTGGCCCGCAGCCGGCGGATCGTGGTCTTCACGGTGGTGGTGAACGGATCCGCCGCCTCGTCCCAGACCCATTCCAGCAGCTGCTCGGTGGACACCAGCCGGCCGTCGGCGGCGAGCAGGCACTCCAGTACGCCGAACTCCTTCGGGGTCAGCGCGAGCGGGCGGCCGGACCGGGTCGCGGTGCGCCGGCTCGGGTCCAGCCGGATGCCGTTGCGCTCCAGTACCGGGGGCAACGCCGCGGCACGCCGGCGCCCGAGCGCGCGCACCCGGGCCACCAGCTCGCCCAGGTCGAACGGCTTCGACAGGTAGTCGTCGGCGCCGAGGTCGAGCCCCTCGATGCGGTCGGCGACCGAACCGGCGGCGGTGAGCATCAGCACCCGGGCACCGGCGTCGCCGGCCAGGATCTGCCGGCACACCTCGTCGCCGGGCACCCCGGGCAGGTCCCGGTCCAGGACGACCACGTCGTAGCCGGTGACCGCCAGGTGTTCCAGCGCGTCGGCGCCGTCCAGGACCACGTCGACCGCCAGCCCGGCCCGGCGCAGCCCGGCGCCGACCGCCCGGGCCAGTACCGGGAAGTCCTCGACGACCAGCACCCGCATCTCGCTCCACCTTCCTCGCACCGTCCGCCGCCAGCCTGCCAGGCCGCCGGTGTCGCGGCGGTGACACCGGGCTGACACGTACCGCCGGGTAGACCTCTGTGCCAGGCACACCACGAGTGGAGGGGCAGGATGCAACAGACCGCCATCACCGTCACCGGGCTGCGCAAACGGTACGGGTCGGTCGTCGCGCTGGACGGGATGTCGTTCCGCGCGCAACCGGGCCGGGTGACCGGCTTCCTCGGCCCGAACGGCGCCGGCAAGTCCACCACGATGCGGGTGATCCTCGGCCTGGACCACCCGAACGCGGGGGAGGCGACGGTCGGCGACCGGCCGTACCGGAGCCTGCCCGATCCGTTGCGGCGGCTCGGGGCGCTGCTGGACGCCGGCGCCGTGCACCCGGCCCGCAGCGGCCGCAACCACCTGCTCTGGCTGGCCCGCTGCGCCGGGCTGCCGGCCAGCCGGGTCGATGCGGTACTCGACCTGGTCGGGTTGCGGTCCGCGGCCCGGCGCCGCGCCGGCGGGTACTCGCTGGGCATGCGGCAGCGGCTCGGGATCGCGGCGGCGCTGCTGGGCGATCCACCGGCGCTGCTGCTCGACGAGCCGTTCAACGGGATGGACCCGGAGGGCATCGTCTGGCTGCGCGGCTTCCTGCGGTCGCTGGCCGGGCAGGGCCGCACGGTGCTGGTGTCCAGTCACCTGATGGGCGAGCTGGAGGGCACCGCGGAGCACGTGGTCGTGGTCGGCCGCGGCCGGGTCCTCGCCGACGCCCCGGTCGCCGAGCTGATCGCGGCCGAGTCCGGTGACCGGGTCGTGCTGCGCACGCCGGCCGTCGACCGGGCCACCGCCGCGCTGACCGGCGCCGGCGGCGCGGTCGCCGCGTTCGGGCCGGACGCGCTGGTCGTGACGGGGCTGGCCGCCGAGCGGGTCAGCGCGCTGCTCGCCGCCGCGGCGGTACCGGTGGGCCAGCTCGCTCCGCACCGCGCCACGCTGGAGGACGCGTACCTGCGGTTGACCCGCGAGGCCACCCAGTACCGCGGCGCCGACGCGACCGCCCGACCCGGCGAGGTGCGGCGATGAGCGCGCGGACGGAGCCGGAACACCGTGCGGCGGACCCCACGGGGCGGGACGACGCGGGAGGACCGGCGGCGAGGACGGATCGGGTGCGGCGGCCCGGTTTCGGGCGGCTGGTGTGGGCCGAGTGGACCAAGCTGCGCAGCGTGCCGGCGTGGCTGGTCGGGCTGGCCGTGGCGGCGCTGCTGACCGCGGCGATCGGGCTGCTGATCTGCGGCGCCTCGGTGTGCAGCCGGCAGGACGCGCACGGCCGGGAGGTGGCCTGCACGGCCACGGTCGGGCCGGACGGCCGCAACGTCACCGACCGCTTCTACTTCGTGCACCGGCCGATGACCGGCGACGGCAGCCTCACCGTACGGCTGACCGCGCTGGACGCGAGCCAGCCGTGGGCGAAGGCCGGGATCATGGTCAAGGACGGCATCCGGCCCGGCGCCGGCTACGCCGCGGTGCTGGTCACGCCCGGCCACGGCGCCCGGCTGCAGGACGACTTCGCCCACGACGTCGCCGGCCCGGCCGGGACGGTGTCACCCGGACGGCCCCGGTGGCTGCGGCTGACCCGGGCCGGCGACCGGCTGACCGGCGCGGTGTCGCCCGACGGCCACCGCTGGACCACCGTCGGCACCGCCCGGCTGGCCGGACTGCCCCGGACCGCGCAGGTCGGGCTGTTCGCCGCGACGCCCCTCGATTTCGGGCGTACCGACTCGCTGACCCAGTCGACGGTGCATCCGGAGGCCACCGTGGCCACCGCCACGTTCGACCGGGTGCGGGCGACCGGCGGCGCGGCCGGCACGGCCTGGACCGGTACCCGGATCGGCGACACCGGGCCGCTGCCCTCGGCGGCCGGCGGGTACCACCGGGCCGGCGACACGCTGACCGTCCGCGGCTCGGGCGACATCGCGCCGGCGGTGAGCTCGATCGAGTCGATCACCCCGGTCGAGCGCACCCTGCTCGGCAGCTTCGCCGGGCTGGTCGCGATCGCCGTGGTGGCGATCTCGTCGATCGGCACCGAGTACCGGCGCGGGACGATCCGGCTGACCCTGCTCGCCAGCCCGCGGCGCGGCCGGGTACTCGCCGCCAAGGCGCTGGTGGTCGGCGGTGCCGTGTTCCTGGTCGGCCTGGCCACCGCCGCGGTGGCCGTCGCCCTCGGTACCACACTGTTGCGCGCCAACGGGAACGTGCTCGCCGCGGTACCCCCCGGTACCGTGCTGCGGGTCGTGGTGGGCACCGCGGCACTGCTCGCGGTCGCCGCGGTGCTGGCGCTCGCGGTCGGCGCGATCGTGCGGCACGCGGTCGGCGCGATCGTCGCCGTGCTGGCCGGCCTGATCCTGCCGTACCTGCTCGCCGCGGTGCTGCCGGTGCTGCCGGCGCCGGCGGCCGAGTGGCTGTTGCGGGTCAGCCCGGCGGCCGGCTTCGCGGTGCAGCAGACGATGCTGGCCTACCCGCAGGTGGACGCCGCCTACACCCCGCTCGACGGCTACTACCCACTCGCGCCCTGGCAGGGGTTCGCGGTGCTGTGCGGCTGGGCGCTGGTTGCGCTCGCGGTGGCGACGTTGCTGCTGCGCCGGCGGGACGCATGAACGGGTGGCGACTGCTGCGGGCGGAGTGGACCAAGGCGCGCACCGTGGCGAGCACCGGCTGGCTGGTGGCGGGGACCGTACTGACCACGGTCGCGCTCGGTGGCGCGGTCGCCGGCGCCACGCACTGCCCGTCCGGTGGCTGCGGCGGCGATCCGGTGCGGACCAGCCTGACCGGGGTGCAGCTGGGCCAGATCGCGGTCGTGGTGCTGGCGGTGCTGCTGGTCGGCACCGAGTACGGCACCGGCACCATCCAGGTCACGCTGGCCGCGGCGCCCCGGCGCGGCGCGGTACTGGCGGCCAAGGCCGCCGTGCTCGGCGCGCTGGTCGCGGCGGCCGGAGCGGTCGCGGTCGTCGCCTCGCTGCTGCTCGGCCGGGTCCTGCTGCCCGGCAGCACGCTGCCGGGCGGGGCCACGCTGCTGCGGGCGGCCGGCGGTTCGGTGCTCTACCTGGTACTCGTCGGGCTGCTCGCCCTGGGCATCGCCGTCGCGGTGCGGCACTCGGCGGCGGCGATCGGCGTCGTACTGGGTGTGCTGTACCTGCTCCCGGTGGTCGCCGGCGCCGTCGGCGACCCGCACTGGCAGCGGCACCTGGTGCAGGTCGCGCCGATGAGCGCCGGGCTCGCCGTGCAGGTCACCGTCGGCGCCGCCGACCTGCCCATCGGCCCGTGGTCGGGCCTGGCCGTACTGGCCGGCTGGGCCGCGGCGGCGCTGCTGGCCGGCGCCCTGCTGTTCCGCCTGCGCGACGCCTGACGCCGGCACCGCCGGCCAGGGGATCGGTACCCGGCTTCCAGCCGGCGCGCGTACCGGTCCCCTGGCCGACGCTCAGGGCCGGACGGTGTTGCGGTACGGGGGCATGAAGCGCAGCCGCGGGAGCTGGTCGGCGAGGACGCCGCCGTCCACGACCAGGTGGGTGCCGGTGATGTAGCGGCCGGCGTCGGAGGCGAGCAGCAGCACCGCGCCGACGCAGTCCTCGGGCGAGCCCGGTCCGCCGGCCAGCGGGATCCGGTCCCGCCAGGCGTCGTCGAACGCGGGCCGGTCCAGCGGGAAGTCGTCCGCGATGGGGGTGGCGAGCATGCCCGGCGCGATGGTGTTGGCGGTGATCGAGTGCGGGCCGAGTTCGGCCGCGAGCGACTGGGTGAGCAGCTCGACCGCGCCCTTGGAGGCGTTGTAGTGGGCCAGTCCGGCCTCGGCCATCAGCCCGTTCTTGGACGACACGGTGATGATCCGGCCGGCTATCCCGGCCGCGATCATCTGCTCGGCGATCCGCTGGGACAGGAAGAACACCGCGTCCAGGTTGATCCGCATCAGCTCGCGCCAACCCGCCACGGTGATCTGGTTGAAGTGCTCCAGCCGGGCGGTACCGGCGTTGTTGACGAGGATGTCGACCGGCCCGGCCGCACCCCAGATCCTGTCGGCGAGCCCGGCCAGGCCCTCGGTGTCGGCCAGGTCGAAGCCGACCGGGCGACAGCTGCCGCCCGCCGCCTCGATCCGGTCCGTCAGCGTAGTGAGGCCGGGCGCGCCGGGCCGGTCCACCGCGACGATCGCCGCGCCGGCCTCGGCGAGGCCGAGCGCCAGCGTCGCGCCGAGCCCCTGCGCCGCACCGGTCACCACGGCCCGGCGACCGGTCAGGTCGAACCGGCCCGCCTCAGGCCGGCCGGAACGGTCGGGCGGTTCGCGCCGGTCGGTCACGACAGCCCCAGCAGGTCCAGCGACGGCCGGTGGATCAGCTTCTCGATCTCGTCCGCGGCAAGCGGCGGCAGACCGGGAATGCCGGGTACCGCACCGATCGCGCGCAGCCCGTCGATCGAGTCGTTCACCGTGGTGAACGGGTGGTCGCTGCCGAACAGCAGCTTGCTCCAGACCCCGTAGTCCTGCGCCAGCCGCAGCGAGTGCCACAGCTGGAACGGTCGGTAGTGCAGCGCGGAGACGTCCGCGTACACGTGCCGGTGCTTGCGGATCATCGCGATGCACTCTCCCTCGTACGGGTGGCCCAGGTGCGCCAGCACCATCCGCAGCTCCGGGTGCCGGATCGCCACCTCGTCCAGGTGCACCGGCAGCGCGTACTTCAGCGGCGCGGCCGACACGAACGTGGTACCGGTGTGCACCAGCAGCGGCAGCCCGTGGCGCTCGGCGTAGGAGTACAGGTCGTCGTAGGCGGGATCGGCCGGGTCGAACCCGGCGTACATCGGCATCAGCTTGACGCCGCGCAGCCCGAGTTCCTGGTGTCCGCGGCGCAGCTCGTCCTGCCAGCCGGGCTGGGTCGGATCGACGGCCAGGTAACCGATCAGCGCCTCCCGGTGGGCCGCCACGTAGCGGGCGACGTCCGCGTCGTCGACCCACAGCCCGCTGCGCCGCGCCTTGCCGCCGACCACGATGGTGCGGGTACCGGGCGGGCAGCTCGCCGCGTACTGCTCCCACCGGACGGTCAGGTCGACCTCGCCGCCGCGCGCCCGGGCCGCCTCGGACCGGAACGGGTCGCCGACGTGGTCGGCGCAGCCGAACAGGTGGGCGTGCACGTCGACGATCACGTCCGCTCCCGCCGTTCCCAGCCGGGCGCGAACATGTTCCAGAACCCCTGCGTCGGCGGGTGTTCGGCGAACACCTCGTCGACCAGCTCGACACCGAGGCCGGGCCGCTCCGGCAGCCCGACCCGTCCGTCCACGATGGGCAGCGTGCCGGTGATCGCGTCGAAGACGAAGTCCTCCAGCAGCGAGTCGAACGTCTCCAGGATCTTCAGGTTCGGCACGCCGAGCGCGGCGTGCACCGACGCGGTGGTACACAGTGGAGAGTTGGAGTTGTGCGGGGCGACCAGCATCGCGTGCAGGTCGGCCAGCGCCGCGAGCTTGCGCAGCTCGGTGAAACCGCCGGCCATCGACAGGTCCGGCTGGATGATGTCCACCGCGTTGGTCGCGAACAGCTGCTTGTACTCGTACCGGTTGTGGAAGTGCTCGCCGCCGGAGATCGGCATGCTCGCGCGCGCCCGCAGCTCCGGGTAGCGCTCGATGTGCGTCCACGGCAACGGTTCCTCGAACCAGCCGAGGTCGAACGGCGCCAGCTCGGCCACCAGCCGCGCCGCGGTCGGCATCGCGAACCGGGCGTGCCCCTCGACGAACAGCTCGACGTCCGGGCCGACCGCCTCGCGCACCGCGGCGACGATGTCGACCGACCGCCGCAGCTCGGTGCGGGACAGCTCGCCCAGCCCGGCGCCGAACGGGTCGAACTTGAGCGCCGAGTATCCCTTCGCCACCGTCTCCGTCGCCTTCGCGGCGAACGCCGCCGGCTCCCGATCGCCGGTGTACCAGCCGTTCGCGTACACCGGGACCGACGAGCGGCAGGCGCCCCCGGTCAGCCGGTACACCGGGACGCCGAGCGCCTTGCCCATGATGTCGTGCAGCGCCTGGTCCACGCCGCTCAGCACGACGCCGCCGATGTCCCCGCCGCGCAGGAAGTCGCCCTGGTAGAGGCGCAGCCAGATCTCCTCCACGTCGAACGGGTCGGCGCCGATCAGGTGCCGCTGCGCCATCGCCTCGGCAAGCTGGCAGGTCTCCCGCCCCCGGTACGGGTGGGTGATCTCGCCGACGCCGTGCAACCCGGCGTCGGTGTGGATCCGGACGTAGCCGAAGTCGCGCCAGGCGGTGCCGAGCATCAGCGTCTCGACCCGGCTGATCCGGCCGGCGGCGGTGGTCGGCCGGGTGGTGTCAACGGTGAGCATCGGCTCCGCCCATGGTGGAGGTACCGGCGAGCTGGTCCACGCCGCCGTCGGCCAGGGTGTCGCGCACCGCGGCGCGGGTGGCCTCGACGAGCCGGTCGGCGTCCGCGGCGGTGTGCGCGTACGAGACGTGGCTGCGCTTGAGGTTGAGCGGCAGCTCGAAGACGCCGTGCTCGGCGAGCCGCCGCCGGTAGCCGATGAACATACCGACATCGTTGCGCAGCAGGTCGGTGTAGGTGCGCGGAACCGGCCCGGACATCAGGTAGCTGACGAACACCGACCCGTACCCGGTGACCACCGCCGGCACGTCCAGCTCGGCGAACACCTCCGCCAGGCCGGCGCGGATCTTCTCGCCGAGCGCGAAAACGTGCTCGTGCACCGGTTCGGTACGCAGCTTGCGCAGGGTGGCGAGCGCCGCCGCGACCACCGCCGGGTGCCCGTTGTAGGTACCGGCGAAGAACGCCGGCGCGCCGGGCGTGGTGCTGAACAGCCGCATCAGGTCGGCGCGGCCGCCGAGCGCGCCCACCGGGTACCCGTTGGCGATGGCCTTGCCGAGCGTGGTCAGGTCCGGGGTGATGCCGGACAGCTGCTGCCAGCCGCCGAGCGCGTGCCGGAACCCGGTGATCACCTCGTCGAACACCAGCACCGAGCCGTGCCGGGTGGTCTCGTCCCGCAGCGCCTGCAGGAACTGCTGGTCGGGCAGCAGGCAGCCGACGTTGTGCGGGACCGGTTCCACGATCACCGCGGCGATGTCGGCGCCGTGCTCGGCGAACGCGGCGCGGACCGCTGCGACGTCGTTGAACGGCAGCACCAGCGTGGCGTCCAGCACCTCGGGCAGGATGCCGGTGGAGATCGGGTCGTGCGCGCCGACCCGGTCCGGCGCGGAGATCACGTTCAGGCTGACCGAGTCGTGCCAGCCGTGGTAGCAGCCCTGGAACTTCACCACCAGCCGGCGGCCGGTCGCCGCCCGCGCCACCCGCAGCGCGTGGAACGTCGCCTCGCTGCCGGTCGAGGTCAGCAGCACCTGTTCCAGGCTGGGTACCAGCTCGCAGAGCTGCTCGGCCAGCTCGACCTCACCGGGGGTCACCCCGACGCCGCACAGGTCGGCGGTACGGCCGGCCTCGGCGACCGCGGCGCTCACGTCCGGGTCGTTGTGGCCGAGCAGCGGCGGGCCGAACGCCGCGTGGTAGTCCACGTACTCGCGGCCGGTGGCGTCGGTGAACCGGGCACCGCTCGCCGCGGTGATCACCAGGTCGGCCAGGCCGGGGATGCTGCGCTGGCCGGAGTTCACCCCGCCCGGGATGACGCGCCGGGCGCGCTCGGCCAGCCCGGCGCCGCGGGCGTCTGCCGCCGTCACGCTGTGCCCTGCAATTCGGTGCTCCTCGTCCTCGCCGCGGCGCGGCCCAGCCCGACCGCGCTCGCGTGATCCTGCTCCGTTGCTCTCGCCACACACTGTTCGGCATTGCCGAACGCTGTGCGGCAAACCTAGAGCTGGCCTGACCAGCGAGTCAAGGGTTCGGTTGGGGATTGGCCAGAAAATCCGTATGCTGTTCGGCTATGGCGAACAGAGGGCGTCCGGCCGGCGAGGACTCGCGGTACTGGGTGAGCAGCGTGGCGCGGGCCGCCGAGGTGCTGGAGACGCTCGCCACTGCCCAGCCCGGCCACGGCATGAGCGTCACCGAGGTCGCCGCCGCCTGCCGGCTGTCCAAGAGCGCCGCCTTCAGCACCCTGTACACGCTGTGCCAGGTCGGTCTGGTCGCCGACGACGGCGACGGGATGAGCCGCCGGTACCGGCTCGGCATGGGCCTGGCCCGGCTCGGCTGGCGGGCCCAGTCCCAGGTGTCGCTGCGCGACGTGGCCCGGCCGGTACTCACCGGGTTGACCCAGGCCACCGGGCTGAGCTCCCGGCTCGCGGTCGGCGAGAGCGACCACGCGGTCGTCGTCGACCAGGTCACCAACGGCCAGCGCATCCAGTTCGACCTGCGGATGGGGGTGCGGGAGCTGCCGCACTGCACCGGGTTGGGCAAGGCGCTGCTGGCGGAGATGACCGACGCTCAGGTCACCGAGCTGATCGCGCGCGTCGGCATGCCCCGGCGTACCGGCAAGACCATCGTCGAGCTGGACCGGCTGCTGGCGCACCTCGCGGACGTGCGGCAACTCGGCTACGCGGTGGACGACGAGGAGGACGCCGAGGGCATCTTCTGCATCGGCGGCGCGGTGCACGACCACGAGGGCCGCTGCGTCGGCGCCGTCAGCGTCACCGGAATGAAGCTGGACATCCCGGCGTGGCGGCTGCAGGAGTTCGGCCACGCCGTCCGGGACGCGGCCCGCCGCATCTCCGCCGACCTCGGCCACCGCGACGACGCGGGCTGACCGCGACGCCCGCCGAGCGGCCGGCGTCGACCGGTCACCGGTCCCGGCCGCCGGCTGACCGCAGCGCCGAGCGCGTCGGCGACCGGCCCCGTCGCCGGCCGGCACTCGCCGGCACAGCCGGTGGCGGTGCCGATGCCGATGCCGGGGCCGATGCCGATGCCGGTGCCGATGCCGGTGCCGATGCCGATGCCGATGCCGGTGCCGGTGCCGGTGCCGGAGTCTTGACGGCCGGGATCGGCCGACCTAAGCTGGCGCAACCTCGCGACAGCAGCATCGTCACGAGCTCCGGCCGACACTCGCGCGTCGCAGCCCCGACCGCGGATCCTTTTCGGCCCGCTCCGCTCCCGCCACGGACTGTTCTGGCACCGCCGGACGGATCGGTCGCTTGCCGACCCCTGGCGAAGGGCGAGACGTCTGATGAACGATCCCACTCCCGAGTCCCACGGCCGCGGCAGACGCGCGCTGCTGGCCGGTGCCGCCGGCGCCGGTGGCCTGCTGCTCGCGGCCGCGACCGCCGGCCCGGCGCAGGCCGCGCCGCACCAGGCCGCGCCGGTGCTCCGGTACGACACGGTCCGCGACCTGCTCGCGGCCAGGCACCCGGCCGACGGCGCGGTGGCGGTCGTGGCCGGCTACCACTCCCCCGGCGACGGCGGCGGCGGTGGGTACCGCTGGGACGCCGGCGCGACCCGCACCGGCAACGGCGGTACCGTGCTGGATCCCGCGCGGGGCAAGGCGAGGCGCGGCCGCTGGCTCGCGCTGCACACCGGTACCGTCGACTTCCGCCGGTTCGGGGTGACCGGGCCGACGACCAACGCCGACACGGCGCTGGACGCGATGGTCACCGACCCGTCGATCGCGCGGATCGAGGCGCACACCGACCTGAACTTCGTTCGCCGGCACACCTTCTCCCGCAGCCGGATCGAGCTCGACTTCGGCGGCCACACGGTGACCACGAAGGGGATCGAGGAGGCCAGCCACGACCCGGACGTCAGCCCGTTCCAGGCGGTGCTGTACTTCCGGGGCGCGGTGGCGAAGGAGTCGATCCGGTTCACCACCACCGAAGCGATCGCCGAGCTGTCCGACGTGTTCCCGGTCGCCGACTCCGCGAGCTTCACCGTCGGCGGCTGGTACGCGGTCGAGGTGAACGCGCTGTCCGGGCAGTACGAGCGGGAGCTGCAGAAGCTGCTGCAGGTCACCCAGCGCGTGGACGGCACGCACGTGCGGGTCAACTACCAGAACGGCTGGCCGTTCGCCGCCGGCCGCACCTTCACCTGGACGAAGGTCGAGC
The DNA here is from genome assembly GCF_017312725.1 of Actinocatenispora comari. Lineage (GTDB taxonomy): Bacteria > Actinomycetota > Actinomycetes > Mycobacteriales > Micromonosporaceae > Actinocatenispora > Actinocatenispora comari. The sequence goes on from NZ_BOPO01000004.1 coordinate 31,807, forward strand.
CGGTCACCGACGTACGGGTCGGCAACCTGGCGTTCGTCGGCTCCGGCGGCACCCCGTACGCGGAGTCCGACTGGCCGAAGCCCGATCCGGACGAGTGGAACGGCTCGCACCCGTTCGCGTTCGAGTACGCGGTGCGCTGCGACGTGGCCGACGTGCACGCCGTCGGGACGTTCTGGCCGGTGGTGATGCGCCGCTGGGGCACGTTCTTCCGCACCGAGCGCTGCTCGATCGCCAACCCGCCCACGGTGTTCTACGGCGGCGCCGGCTACCTGACCCAGAACATCTACTGCCTGTACGGGCACGTCGAGGACTGCCACAGCAGCAACGCCCGGCACCTCACCGACTTCGTCAACGCCGCGTACTGCTACGTCACCAACTGCCACGGCGACGGGGACGACGCCGGCGGCAACCCGTTCACCACGCACGGCCAGTACGAGCACGACCTCGTGTTCACCGGCTGCTCCGGGCTGATGGACATCGCCAACAGCGGCTCCGCCTGGGGTACCGCGGCGAAGCGGTTCACCATCCGCCGGCACGTCATGTCCTGGTTCGTGGCCAGTACCCGGATCAGCGACCTGACGCTGGAGGACGTCACGGTGATCCCGCGCAGCACCTTCGACCCGGACGGCAAGTTCATGGTCAACGCGGACGGGCTGCAGCTGCGGGGCTGTTCGGCGAAGACGTTCGCGGTGGCGAAGACCTCGTCCCGCTCGTCCCGGCCGAACGTGATCAGCGGCTGCACGTTCGAGGTCGCGTCGGCCAACGTACTGGTGCAGACGCCGGTCGACGTGGCAGTGCATTTCGACCGGTGCACCTTCACCGACCTCAGTGGTGTCGAGTGCCACGGCAGCGGCCCGGTGTACCTGACCGACTGCACGATCACCGGGACGCCCGGCGGCAAGCCGATCTCGTTCGCCGGTACCGACGTGGTCGTCTCCGGCGGCCGCTACACCGACACCGGGTTCGTCCTGACCGCAACCCGCGACCAGCGACTGCACATCGGCGGCGGCGCCCGCATCGCCGGTACGAACGCGGCGAAGGCGCTGATCTCCCGCAGCGGCGGCGACGGCACGATCGACTGGGAGCTGGCCGACTACGACAGCTCCGCCGACGACGGCACCGCGCACGTCGCGCTCGCCACCGGCACCAACCGGTACACCGCGGTCGGGTCCCGGTTCGCCGGCGGGACGCTGTCCCTGTCGCCGCAGGCGTTCCGCGGCGACTCGTACCTGCTGCAGACCGGCTGCGTCGAGTCCGGGGTGGACCGCACGGCGTACCCGCCGGCCGGCGACCGGGTGCACACCGGAACCGATCTCACCGTCTGACCGCCGCGACCCGGCGAACCGGGATCGCACCGTCCTCCGCGAACCCGACGAACCGGGATCGCAGCGTCCTCCGCGAGCCCGGCGAACCGGGATCGCAGCGTCCTCCGCGAACCCGGCGTGCCGGGATCGCACCGACCACCTCCCGGCGGCGCCGTACGCGCCGCCATCCTGCCTGCCGTTTCAGGAGAAGCCATGGATTCGACACCCGACACCGCACCGACCCGCGGCCGGCGCGCGCTGCTGGCGACCGTCGCCGGCGCCGGCGGGCTGCTGCTCGCCGGCGCCGCCACCTCCCCCGCACAGGCCGCGCCCGCCCACCACGACCCGGTGTACGGCCTGGCCCGAATCGCCGACCTGCTCGCGCTGGACACCGGGAAGGTCCACGACGGCACCGTGGCGCTGGTCGCCGGCTACCACACCGCCGGTGACGGCGGGGGCGGCCAGTACCGCTGGGACGCCGGCTCGACCCGCGCGCACAACGGCGGTACCGTGCTGGATCCCTCGCACGGCAAGGCGAAGAAGGGTCGCTGGCTCGCGCTGCACGACGGCGTGTTCGACTTCCGCCGCTTCGGCATCACCGGTCCGAAGACCAACGCGGACGCCGCGCTGGAGGCGATGGTCGGCGACGCGAGCATCTGGCGGATCGAGGCGCACACCGACCTCAACTTCGTGAAGCGGCACACCCTGTCGCGCAGCAACCTCGAACTCGACTTCGGCGGCCACACCGTCGGCAGCAAGGGCATCGAGGCCAACACGCACGACAACCCGTTCGGCGCGGTGCTCTACTTCCGCGGCACGGTCGCGAAGGACCCGATCACGTTCACCACCACCGAGGCGATCGCCGAGCTGTCGGACGTGTTCCAGGTCGCGGACTCGTCGACGTTCGCCATCGGTGACTGGTACGCGCTGCAGGTCAACCTGCGCAACACGACCTGGGAACGCGAGCTGCAGAAGCTGGTCCAGATCACCGAGCGGGTGGACGGCACGCACGTGCGGGTCAACTACCAGAACGGCTGGCCGTTCGCCGCCGGCCGCACCTTCACCTGGACGAAGGTCGAGCCGGTGGTGAACACGACGGTACGCAACATGGTGTTCGTCGGGGTGGGCGGCGACGAGCTGTCCGGCTCGCACCCGCTCGCCTACGAGTACACGGTGCGCTGCGACGTGTCCGGCATCCACGGTACGGCAACGTTCTGGCCGGTGATCATGCGCCGCTGGTGCACGTTCTTCCGCACCGAGCAGTGCTCGCTGGTCAACCCGCCGGACGTGGACTACGGCGGCGCCGGCTACCTGACCCAGCAGATCTACTGCCTGTACGGGCACGTCGAGGACTGCCACACCTCCAACGCCCGGCACCTCAACGACTGGACCGCCTCCGCCTACTGCTACGTGACCAACTGCCACGGTGACGGCGACGACCAGGGGCCGTTCGTCACGCACGGGCAGTACGAGCACGACCTGGTCTACACCGGCTGTTCCGGGCTGATGACGTTCGCCAACAGCGGCGCGGCCTGGGGCTCGGCGGCGAAGCGCATCACGGTACGCCGGCACGTCTGTTCCTGGTTCGTCGCCCGGGTGAAGGTCACCGACCTGACGCTGGAGGACGTCCGGGTCATCGGCAAGAAGGGGCTGGACGGCTCCGGGATGATCTGGGTGAACGCCGACGGCGTGCAGCTGCGCGGCTGCCAGGCCAGCGACACGTTCATCGTCTCCCAGTCGTCGAACCTCTCCGGCCGGGCGAACATCATCTCCGGCTGCGACATCCCGGCCACGCCCACCGCCGGCGTCATCTACCCGGGCCAGCAGGGCAACGAGGTGGTGCAGGCCAACGTCACCAACCCGCTGTACTTCGACCGGTGCACGTTCCGCGGCGTCAACGGCAACGCGTTCAACGGCACCGGCGAGCTGCACTTCACCGACTGCGTGTTCACCGGCGCCGAGGACGCGCAGCCGGTGACGATCGCCGCCACCGCGGTGACCATCGAGGGCGGGACGTTGTCCGACGTCGGGTTGCGGCTCACCGCGACCAGGGCGCAGCGGCTGCGGATCGGCGGCGGCGCAACCGTTTCCGGTACCAACAACGCCAAGGCGCTGCTGTCCCGCGGCGCCGGCGACGCCACCGTACGCTGGGAGCTCGGCCCCTACGCGAGCACCGCGGCGAACGCGGACACCGCGCACCTGGCGATCAGGGCCGGCACCAACGAGTACCAGGCGACCGGCGCGCGGTTCACCGGCGGCACGCTCTCGCTGGCGGACAAGGCGTTCGAGGGCGACTCGTACCTGCTGCACACCGGCAACGTGGAGACCGGCGTCACGCGCAGCATCCCGGCCGACGGCAAGCGCGTGCAGACCACCGGCAACCTCCGCCTCTGACCGACGGACCGCGGCGGCCCGCTCCGCGCCGCCGCGGTACGGAACCACCACTGACCGAGCCGCCACGCCACCGCGCTGCCATGGCCCGAGCTGGCATGGCCCGAGCTGGCATGGCCCGAGCTGGCATGGCCCGAGCCATCGCAGCCCCGGTCCGGCGGCGCCGCGAGGTTCCGCCGCTGCGGCGGTGGCCCGGCCGCCGTGACGGCGGTTCGGTCAGCGGGGTGTCGGTGGCTGGTCCGCGGGGCCGGCGAGCCAGGCGTCGATGCCGGCGGTGGCGGAGCGGACCAGTTCGGCCGGCGCGTCTCCGGTCTCCAGCGAGGTACGGGCGATGTCGGCGAGCTGCGCGTCGGACAGGCCGAACGTGTCCCGCGCGGTCTGGTACTCGTCGGCGAGGCCGGCGCCGAACATCAGCGGGTCGTCGGCCCCCAGCGAGCACCGGACACCGGCGTTGAGCAGCCGCGGCAGCGGATGCCGGGCGAGATCGGATACCACGCCGAGGATCCGGTTCGAGGTCAGGCAGACGTCCAGGCCGATGCCCCGGTCGGCGAGCAGCGCCACCAGCTCCGGGTCCTCGGCCGCCCGGACCCCGTGCGCGATGCGCGTCGCGCCGAGCGTCTCGATCGCGGCACGGACGCTGTCCGGACCGCTCAGCTCGCCGGCGTGCGGGGCCACTGTGAGCCCGGCATCGCGGGCGATCGCGAACGCCGGGGCGAACGGCTCCGCGCCGAACTGCGACTCGTCGCCGGTCAGCCCGAGGGCGTGGATGCCGTTGCCGGCGTGCCGGGCCGCGAACCGGGCCAGCGCCACCTCGCCGGCCGGGTCGGCGTGCCGGTTGACCGCCATCGTCAGGCCGAACCCGACGCCGCAGCGCGCACCGGCCTCCCGCGCGGTGTCCAGCACCATCTCCAGGACCTGCTCGGGCGGCCCGAACCGCGGGTACACGTGCGGGTTGAAGTGCGGCTGGACCCAGGCCGCGCCGTCGGCGGCGGCGTCCTCGATCAGCTCTCGTACCAGCCGCTGCAGGTTCTCCGGGCGGGCCTGGCTCACCGCGTGCGAGGCGGCGAACACCTGCTGGAACTCGGTGAACGTGGTGAACCCGCGCGGGTCCGGCGCGGTCAGCCCGGCCTGCTCGGCGAGTTCGGTCAGCGTCGCCGGCCGCATCGCCGCCGAGATGTGCAGGTGCAGCTCGGCCTTCGGCAGCGCCCGCAGGTCGCGCCGGTGCCCCGGCACCGTCGGCTCGGTCATGGTCATCCGCGCGCCCTCCCTCGCCGTGCCGGTGGCGCCGCCGCTCGCCACACCGGCGACTCCGCCGACCGGTGGTGCCCGCGACTCGGCACCCCGGCGACTCCGCCGACCGGTGGCGCCCGCGACTCGGCACCCCGGCGACTCCGCCGACCGGTGGCGCCCGCGACTCGGCACCCCGGTGGCTCCGCCGTACCGGTGCGCCGGCCGCTCCGGTGACTCCGCCGCAGCTGCCGCGCGGCGTGGCGCCGCGGGTCGGCCGCTCGCCGATCATGCCACGGCTCGGTCCGGCGCGACGAGCGCCCCGCAGCCAGTTTGAGCGGTCGCTCAAATTCTGCTACGGTGCCTGCTGACCAGGGGCGAAGGGAAGGCGGAGGATGGCGGACACCCGGACCAAGCTGATGGACGCGGCGCTGCGGGTGCTGGGCGACCGGGGCGTCGCGGCCGCCTCCGCGCGGGTCATCGCCACCGAGGCCGGGGTCAACCAGGCGTTGGTCTTCTACCACTTCGGCACCGTCACCGAGCTGCTCGCGGCGGCCTGCGGCCGCGGCACCGAGGCGCGGGTGGCCGCCTACCGGGAGCGGTTCGCCGCGGTCGGCTCGCTTTCCGAACTGCTCGCCGTGGGCAGGGAACTGCACGCGCAGGAGCGCCGGCTCGGCAACGTCGCCGTGCTCGGCCAGGCGCTCGCCGGCGCGCAGGGTGACCCGGCGCTGCGGCCGGCGGTCGCCGACGCCCTCGCGCGGTGGGTCGCCGAGCTCGACCAGGTACTGGCCCGGTTGCTCGCCGACAGCCCGCTCGCCGGCATCGCCGACAGCACCGGCATCGCCCGGGCCGTCGCCGCCGCGTTCATCGGCCTGGAGCTGTACGAGGGGGTCGACGCGGCCGCCGCCGACGACGCGTTCGCCGCGCTGGAACGGCTCGCCGTGCTCGCCGAGGTGGTCGACGACCTCGGCCCGGTCGCCCGCCGGGCGCTGCGCTCCCGGCTGCGCCGCGCCGGAGCCCCGACATGACCCGCCCGGAACCCGCGGAAGCCCTCCCCGTACCGTGGCGCGACCCACCCGGCGGCCGGGAAGGCGTGCTGCCTCGGGACGCCTCCGCGCGGTGGTACGCCGGGGCGCACCGGATCGCGGCCGCGGCGGTGGCGCTGGTCTGGTGGTACGAGGGGATCTGGGACAAGATCCTCGCCGGCAGTGCCGACCAGCGGGCGATCGTGGCCTCGGTGCCGTGGCTGCCGACCGCCCTGGTGCCCGACGCGGTGCTCGCGATCGGTGTCGCCGAGGTCGGGCTCGGGCTCTGGGTGCTGACCGGGGCCCGGCCGCGGCTCGCCGCACTGGCGCAGACCGTGGCGCTGGTCGCGTTCAACGCCGGCGGCCTGCTGTTCGGCCACCGGTACCTGTCCCAGCCGGCGCCGATGCTCGCCCGCAACCTGGCGTTCCTCGCGCTGGGCTGGCTGGTTGCGCTGTCCGCCAGGCGATCCGGGCGGCGACCGTGACCGGCGGTACCGCCTGGCGGGCGGGGCGGTTGACGCCGGGCTGGGGCGCTCGGCTGGTGTTCGGGCACATGTACGAGGATCCGCGGGTGGAGCTGGCGGCGTTCCCGCCCGGGTCCCGGGTGCTCGCGATCGCGTCGGCCGGCGACACCGTCGCGGCGCTGGCCGCCGCCGGACACCGGGTGACCGCCGTGGACCTCAACCCGATCCAGCTGCGGTACGCGGCGGGCCGGCTCGCCGGCGCACCGCCCCGGCGTGGCCAGGCCGAACGGCTGCTCGCCGCCGGACGCGACGTGCTGCGCACCGTCGCACCGGCCTGGCGCCCGGCCCGGCTGGCCCCGTTCCTGCGGCTGACCGACCCGGCCGACCAGATCGCCTGGTGGGACGAGTACCTGGACCGGAGCGCGCTGCGGCTGCTGCTGCGCCCGCTGCGGCACGCGGCGCTCGTGGTCCGCCCCGGGCTCGCCGCCGCGGTACCGGACCGCTTCGACGCGGTGTTGCGGGATCGGTTGCGCGACGGGCTGTCCCGGCACCCGAACGCGACCAACCCGTACCTGCGCCGGCTGGTCCTCGGGCCGGGCCCCGGTGGTCCGGGCAGGCAGGGTGCGGCCCGCAAGCCCGACGCTGCCGCCGATCCCGGCCGACCCGGCGGACTCGACCATCCTGGTGGGGATCGGAGCGCGGTACCGGCCGGTTCGGCGGAATCCGCAGGAACGCCAGGGTCGGCGGGGGCGGTGGCACTCGCCGGAACGCCGGGGTCGGCGGAGTCCCTCGGAACGCCGGGAACGGCGGAGTCCCTCGGAACGCCGGGAACGGCGGCATCCGTCGGAACGCCGGGGTCGGCAGCGGTATCTCCCCGAACGGCGGGGGCGGCGGGGGCGGCTGCCGGCACGGGCGGCGTACGGTTCGTGCTCGCCGATGTGGTCGAGCAGTTGCGCGCCGGCCCGGCCGGCCGGTACGACGGGGTCACGCTGTCCAACGTCGCCGACGGTACGACCGTCCACTTCAGACGGCGGCTGGTCGCCGCGCTGCGGCACGGGGTCCGGCCCGGCGGGCCGGTGGTGCTGCGCGGTTTCGGCGCCACGGGCCCGCTCGATGCCGACCTCGGCTGGCGGGACCGGACCGAGGTGGACCGCTGCCCGCTGTGGGGCACCGTGTCGGTGGGGACGGTGCGATGATCGAGCGACTGCGCCGGCACCCGATCCCGATGGCGACCCGGTTCGGCCACTCCGTCGTCCTCACCTACGCCCTTCCGGCCGCCGTGCTCGCCCCGCTGCTGCCCACCGGGCTGCGCCTCGACACGTACCGCGGGGTCGGTTTCGTCGCCGTCGGCGTGGTGTCGACCCGGCGGCTGCGGCCCGCGCGGCTGCCGGCCCGGTTCGGTCTGGACGCGGTACTGGTCGGCTACCGCATCATGACGAGGTTCGCCACCCCGGGCGGCCGCACCATGCGCGGCCTGTACGTGCTGCGCAGCGACACCGACCGCCGGCTGTTGCGGTTCGGCGCGAACGCCCTCACCCGCTACCGTTACCACCGGGCGCGGATCCTCGACACCAGTACCGACGCCGAGGTGCGGGTCGATGTGTCCACGGTGGACGGTCGTGGCGATCTGGTGCTGCGGGCCGACGTCCGGGCCGAGGCCGGGCTGCCCGCGGGCTCACCGTTCGCCACCATGGCCGACGCCCGCCGGTTCGCCGGCCCGCTGCCGTACACGTTCGACCACGAGCCGGCGACCGGCTCGATCGTGGTGGTGAAGGCGTTCCGGTCCGCCTGGCGGCCGCGGCCGGTGACGGTCACCGTGCCACGGCCCGGGTTCCTCACCCACGGCCCGTTCACCGGTACCGCGCCGGTGCTGGCCAACGCGTTCCACGTCGCCGAGCTCGACTACGGCTGGCATCGCGGCCGCGCGCACGCGCCGGACGGGAGCCCGCGATGAGCACGACCGGGGTGCGCCGCATCGTCGCCTTCAACTGGCCGAAGTACGCCGCCGCCGCGCTGCTCGCCGCCGGCGCCACCGCGGTCTCCGGCCGGCTGCCGGTGCTGCCGCGTCGCGCGCTGCGGGCCGGCGCCGCGCTCACCGCCGCCGGTACCGCGGCGTCGCTGGCCGTGAGCTGGTGGGTCTACGACCGCTCCGCGCTGTACGACTGGGGTTGGCTGCACCCGCTGCTGCCTGCCTCGCCGCACCGGTACGCCGTGGTCACCACCGGGCTGGACGAGGTGAGCGCTGCGCTGCGGCGACACCATCCGACCGCGCGCGGTGTCGTGCTGGACTGCTACCGGGACACCGTGACCGGCTCGATCCGCCGGGCGCACCGGTCCGGCGACGCCGGCTGGCCGTGCCGGCACGACGCGCTGCCGCTCGCCACCGGCAGCCTGGACGCGGTGGTCACCGCGATCGCCGCGCACGAGCTGCGCCGACCGGCGCAGCGCGCCGCGTTCTATGCCGAGGTGGCCCGGGTGCTGCGGCCGGGTGGCCGGCTCGTCGTGGTCGAGCATCCGCGCAACGCGGCGACCATCGCGGCGTTCGGGCCCGGCGCCTGGCACTTCCACCCGCGCCGCGCCTGGCTGCGGCCGGCCGGCCCGGCCGGGTTGCGGCTGGTCGGCGAGCGGGCGATGACACCGTTCGTGCGCGGCTGGGCGTTCCGCCGGTGAGCGCGCCGGCAGCGGCACCGATCGTGCGCGGTCGGGGGCTCCGCTGATGATCGCACCGACACTTCGCGGCTGGGTGTTGCGCCGGTGATCGCGCTGGCGCTGCGCGCCGTCGGCGCGCTCCTGGTGCTGCTGGGCCTCGCCCACCTGGCCCTGCCGTACGGGCTGGGCTGGCTGCGGGAGTTCACCGCACTGACCCCGCTGACCCGACGGATCATGCACCTGCACACCGGCTTCATCGGCCTCGCCTGCGTACTGGGCGGGCTGCCGCCGCTGCTGCTGACCGGCGACCTGCTCGCCGGCGGGCAGCTCGCGGCCGCGATCCTGGCCGGCGAGTGCGTGTTCTGGGGCGCCCGCTGGCTCTGCCAGTTCGCCGCGTTCACCCCGTCGATCTGGCGCGGTTCCCGGCTGCGTACCGCCGGGCACCTCGGCTTCGCCGTGCTGTGGACCGGCATCACCGCGACGTTCGCCACCGCACTGGTCGCCGCCGTGGCGGGACCCGGTTAGGCTTCGCCTCCGGCGGTACGAGCGTGGGAGCGAGGGGTCGATGGCGAAGCGGGTGGCGACGGGGGTACTGCTGGGTCTCGCGATCGGCGACGCGATGGGATTCCCGACCGAGTTCAACGACGTCGCCCGGATCACCGCGAAGTGCGGGCCGTGGCGCGAGATGGCACTGCCGCTGCAACGCGGCACCGCGTACGTCAGCGACGACACCCAGATGACGCTCGCGCTGGGCGAGGCGCTGCGCGAGGCGACCGCGACCGGCCCGCTGACGGCGGCGCGGCTGGAACCACCGGCCCGCGCGCACTTCCTCGACTGGTGGGCGTCCCCGGACAACGACCGCGCGCCCGGCGCGACCTGCCTGCGCGCCTGCGAGAACCTCAGCCGCGGCGGTCGCTGGCAGGCGGCGAGCCAGCTCGGCTCGAAGGGGTGCGGCGCCAACATGCGGGTCGCGCCGGTCGCGCTGGTGCCGGGGCTCGATCCGGCGCAGCGCTCCGGCGCGGCCCAGTTGCAGTCCGCGCTCACCCACGGGCATCCCACCGCGCTCGCCGCGAGCGACCTGACGATGCACGCGGTCTGGCTGCTCGCGCACGGCACCGGGCCCGCCGAGCTGGTGGGCCGGCTGCGCGAGTACGCCGCGGCGGGCCGGTCGATCTACCGGGCCGACTGGCTGGGTGATCTCGCCGACCACGGCCACGACCCGGATCCGGGGTCGTTCGTCGCCCGCGGCTTCGACGAGTGCCTCGCCGCGCTGGACCGGCTCGACGCCGCGCTCGCCGCACCGGACCCGGATGCCGACCCGTGCCTGGCCACCGGCGCCGGCTGGATCGCCGAGGAGGCGCTCGCCACCGGGCTGTACTGCTTTCTCCAGCTCGCCGACGACCCGCCGGCGGTGGTCCGGCGCGCGGCGTACTCGTCCGGCGACTCCGACTCGATCGCCGCGCTGGCCGGCGCCTTCGCCGGCGCGTACCACGGCGCCGACGGCTGGCCGGCCGACTGGGCTGCGGCGATCGAGTACCGCGAGCGGTTGCTCGCCCTCGGCGCGGCCTGGGACGCCTGACCCTCGGCCCGCCCCGAGCCACGACCGTCCACACCGGACGGTGCTCGCGGATCCGCTGGGGCGGGCAACGGTGACCGGGGTTGCGCCGCCGGCGCGGGTGAGCGCCGCGGCGTGCGGTGCCGGGGCGGCGAGGTTCAGCGGCGCGGGCTGAGCTCGACGCAGCAGCCGCCGTCCGCCGGTGGGGTCAGCGTCGCGGTGAGGCTGTCCGCCTCGACCCCGGCGAGGATCCCGGCGATGAACGCGTGATTGATCGCGCAGACCAGCTCCGGCGCCCGGTCGGTCAGCGGATGGAACGGGCAGTTGCGCAGCCGCAGGCTGCTCGGCGTCGGCCGGACCGGCTCGTAGCCGTAGCGGGCGAGCAGCTGCGCGGCGAGGTGCAGGGCCCGCTCGGCGCCGAGCCGGCCGGGACGCCGCTCGGCCCGTACCGCCGCGCCGAGCTCGACGCCGCGCCGGTGCGCGACCCGGGTCGCGGCCTCGACGGAGCCACCCGGGCCGGGCTCCGCCAGCACCGCGTCGAGCAGGATCGTGGCGAGCAGGTCGTGCTGCCGGGCCGGGATGTTGATCCGCACCTCGACGTCGGTCGGCTCGTACACCTTCGGGCGGCGGCCGACCCGCGGCTGGTCCGCGGCGTCCTGGTCGCGCACCCGCAACAGGCCGGTCGCGACCAGCTTGTCCAGGTGGAACGCGGCCAGCTTGCGGGAGATGCCGACGGCGGCACCCGCCTGCTCCCGGGTCACCGGTCGGTGCTCGGCGCGGACGAAGGCGTAGATGCGGGCGCGCTGCTCGTCGTCGAGCGCGGCGACGGCCCGGACCGCCGGATCTGTGCTCACCAACTCACCGTAACTCCGATGAGCGTGTCCGAAAACCCATCGCCCGATAGATCTGCCACTCGCTCTTGACCTCGGCGCCAAATATGACCAAGACTTGTTAGCGAAATGGAGAGGAGTCCGATGACCACCACGAGCGGCGCACTGCGGGTCGTCAAGCAGCCGGAGGCGGGCCTGGATCTCGCCGCGGCCGAGCGGGCCGCGGCGGACTTCATCGCGGCGCTGGGCGTCGACCTGGACGCCGAGAGCCTGCGCGACACCCCCGGCCGGATGGCCCGCGCCTATGCCGAACTGTTCACCCCCCGCCCGTTCGACCTGACCACGTTCCCCAACGACGAGGGGTACGACGAGCTGGTGCTGGCCCGTTCCATCCCGATCCGGTCGGTGTGCGAGCATCACCTGCTGCCGTTCGTCGGCGTCGCGCACGTGGGATACCTGCCGGGCACCCGGATCCTCGGGCTGTCCAAGCTGGCCCGGATCGTGGAGCACTTCGCCTGCCGGCCCCAGGTGCAGGAACGGCTGACCAAGCAGATCGCCGACTGGCTGGACGAGCAGCTGCACCCGAAGGGGGTCGGCGTCGTCATCGACGCCGAGCACACCTGCATGACGCTGCGCGGCGTGCAGGCGACCGGCAGTACCACCGTCACCTCCACCTTGCTCGGCACGCTGCGGGCCGACCCGCGCTCCCGCCAGGAGTTCTTCTCCCTGACCGGCGTGAACGGCTAGCGATCAGGAACCGAGAAGCGGCCCGGTCGGCGTGATCGCGACGGGCAACGGCGTGCCCCCGGGTACGGGATGCCGGCCTACGCCCGGGACGGCGCGGTGCCGTACTTCTTCCAGCCGGCGCAGAAGGTCAAGGCGCGCTACGCCACGCTCGGCTCACCGACAGGGCGATGCTGGACGACGGGTCGATGTGGCCCACCTCGTTCGCGCTCACCGCGCGCGGCTGGCCGAGCTGGCCGAGTCGTTCGCGCTGACCATGGCGCAGAACGGGATGCAGAAGGCGACCGCGCGGGTGCTGGCCGCGCTGGTGTTCAGCCCCGGGGCGACCATGACCGCCGGAGAGCTGGCCGAACAGCTGCGGCTCAGCTCCGGCTCGGTCTCCGGCGCGATCAAGCAGCTGACCCCGATCGGCCTGATCGAACGGGTGCCGGCACCCGGCAGCCGCCGCGACCACTTCCGGGTCCGCCGCGGCGCCTGGGCCACCCTGATGGGCGGGCAGAACGCCATCTTCGACGTCATGCAACGGGCCGCGCGGGACGGTATCGACACCGCCGGCGCCGACAGCGTCGCCGGCCGGCGCCTCGCCGAGATGCACGACTTCTACGGCTACCTGGCCACCGAGCTGCCCGCCCTCATCGACCGCTGGCACCAGCGGTACCACGGCGACGGCCGCTGAGTTTGCCGGTCCGGCAAGGAAAGTTGTCACGTCGGCCGGCGGCCGGCACGCTGCGGTCATGACGGACGCGAGCGCAGCGACGATGGACGGCGACTACTGGGACCAGCGCTACCGCGAGCGCGGCCAGCTGTGGAGCGGGCAGCCCAACGGCGTGCTCGTCCGCGAGGCGTCGGCGCTGCCACCCGGCCGGGCGCTCGACGTGGGCTGCGGCGAGGGCGCCGACGCCCGGTGGCTCGCCGACCGCGGCTGGCAGGTCACCGCGATCGACATCTCCCCGGTCGCGCTGGACCGGGCCGCCGCCGGTACCGACGGCTCGGCCGTGACCTTCACCCGGCTCGACCTCGCCACCACCGCGCCGGCGCGGGACGCCTACGAGCTGGTGTCCGCGCAGTACTTCCCGCTGCCCCGGCAGGCCGACCACGCCGCGCTGCACCGGCTGCTCGCCGCCGTCGCACCCGGCGGCACGCTGCTGGTCGCCGGGCACGACACGACCGAACTGCCGCCGCACGCCCACGGCGGTCCCGACCCCGCCGACTTCTACCGGCCCGACGAGATCGCCGCCGTCCTCGACGACGGCTGGACGGTACTGGTCGACGAGATCCGGCCGCGCGTCTCCGCCGCACCGCCCGGTACCGCACACACCCGGGACGCGGTGCTCGTCGCCCGGCGACGCGGCTGACCGCTGCGGGCTGCGTCACACCGCCGGCCGAACGCGTGACGACCCGCTGGCTCGCGCGTTGGTCGGATTGCGCCCCGTCCCCCGGGGCGCGCTCGGCCGCTGCCGGCCGGTTGTCCTTCCTCGGTTCCCGGCCGGCAGCCCGTGGCCCTCGACCCACCACCGGCAGCCGTGGCCCTCGATCTGCCACCGGCAGCCGTGGTCGGCTCGTGACGGCAAGCCCGGGGCGCGGGTTCGGCGCCAGACCCGGTTTCTGCTTCCCGGTCGCCGGCCCAGTGCGAGATTCCGGTGGCTCGGCCCCGCCGGTGGCCGGAGTTCAGCGCGCCAGCGCGCAGTCGACGATCGCCTCGGCCGGATCGGTCGACCGGTCGACCGGGACCGGGGTCGGCCGGTCGAGCGTGCGCCGCAGTACGGCGGGAAGCTGTGCGGGACAACGGATCCACGGGATGATGCCGGCCCGGTCGAGGATGCTCGCGTTGGCCCGGCCGTGCCCGGCCAGCGGCCGGTAGGTGAGCACCGGCAGCCCGGTGGCGAGCGCTTCCAGGCTGGTCAGCCCGCCGCCGTTGTGCACGACCAGATCGACCGCGCGCAGCAGGGTCGGCATCTCGTCCACCCAGCCGAGCGCGACCAGGCCGGGTACCCCGGAGAGTCGCTGGTGCAGCGCCCGGTGCCGGCCGCAGACCACGACCGGGGTGGCCAGGCCGGTACCGGCGATCTCCCGGGCGGTGAGTTCCGGCCGGCCGAGGCCGAGCGAACCGGCGACCACCAGGGCGAGCTTCCCGGTGGGCGGCAACCGGAACGCGCGGCGGGCCGCGGCGATCTCGGCGCGCGTGCCGGCCGGCCGGAAGTCCGGCGGTACGGCGGGGGCGACGCGCCGCACGCCGGCGGCGCCGAGCCGGCGCGCCTGCGCCGCGGTCACGTCGTACCCGGCGAGGCAGGCGTCGACGCCGGCGGCGATCCAGATCCGGTGCACCGACGGGTCGGTCAGGTAGCTGATGGCCGGTACCCGCAGGGATCCGCTGCGGCGCAACCGGCCCAGCGCCTGGCTCGCCAGCGGGTAGGTGGAGACCACGGCGACGGTGTCGGGCCGTACCAGCCGCAGGATCGGGCGGTCGGCGCCGCGCACCGCCCAGGCGGCGAAGCCGGTCGGCCCGGCACGGTCGAAGACCCGTACGGTCGCCTGGTAGCTCCACGGCGCCGACGTCAGCTGGCGGTAGTAGCCGGTGGTGAGCAGCTGCGCGAGCGAGCGCGGCAGCAGGTCGAGCAGGTCGTACCGATCGGTCTTGTACCCGGCGGCGCCGAGCCGGCGGGTCAGTTCGGCCGCGGCACCGTCGTGCCCCGCACCGACGCTGGCCGAGACGATCGCGACGTGGCTCATCGGGCACGCCTTTCCCCGCGGCCGAGCGCGCAGGGGCCGGCACAGCCTCCGGGCGCGGTCGCGGGCTGGTTCGAGGGGTCGGTCGGCAGCCGTGGCCCCACCGGGCCGGTGCCGCGTGGCGCGCGTCGACCGACCGTACGCAGGTGTCCGTGGCGCGGCCGGCACGCGTGATGCACCGGGTGGCCGACCACGCGTCCCGACTACGACAGCGAGTGTAGTAACAATGTCTACGACACTCAAGTGTAGTAATTAACCGCCTACCTCAGGAGAACCCCGCGGCAGCCGCACCGGCGAGACCGCGTGCCCGCCGACGAGCCGGCGGTGGGACGGGTCACCGGGCGCGCCGCCCGGCGTGGCCGGCCGGAAGATCGGTGCCGTCGTCGAGCGGAAGGTAGTACTCGCAGCGGCACTGACCGTGAGCGAGGTCCGGGTGGTCGACGCAGCGGTCCTCGGGCGAGTCGTGGAAGCAGACGTCGCCGTCGTGGTCGACGTCGGGATGGCCGCAGGTGTGGCACGCGATCGGCATGGCAGGTCCCCCGCGACCGGGCCGCCACGACGGATGGTCCGGTCGATCCCCAGGTCCGACGGCCCCGCCGGGGCGGGCCGCCGCCGGTGGAACCTGTGAGCGCGCCGAGCGTACGCGTCGACCGACAAACCCCCGGCAAACGCCGAGCAAGCCGAGCCCTCCTCCCAGACCGCCAGCGGCAGGTGGCGGTGCGGGCCGGCGGCCGAGCACGCCGAGCCGGCGGCCGAGCACGCCGAGGGCTGCCGGCGGTCAGCGGCGGGCGCCGGCGCGGGCCAGTACCCAGGCGATGACGGCGGTGCCGAGGGCGGCGGCGAACACCGCGGCGGTACCGGCGAGCGGGTGCGCCGCGCCGACGGCATAGCACAGCAGCGACGCGGCGAGCCCGACCCCGCACAGTACGGCGGAGCGCAGCACCCGGTGGGCCGGCAGCGCCGGGTCGGCACCGGCGCCGCGCTGCTCCCAGCTCCAGGCACACAGCTCGGCGGCGGCGAACAGCAGCACCCCGAGCGGGCCGAGCAGCCAGGTGCGGTCGGTGGCGAGCAGCCCGAGGGCCGGCGGCGCGCTGGCCAGCAACGCCAGGCCGAACCTGTCGTTGCGCACCAGCAGGCCGAAGACCGCCGCGCCCAGGGCGAACACCGCGCAGATCGCGAACAGCGGCCGGCCCTGCTCCGGCCCGAGCGCGAGTGCCAGCGCGTTCGCGGCGACCACACCGGTCAGTGATCCCGCGGCGAGGCCCAGCCGCAGCCCGGTCACCGGGCGGCCCGTACGGTGCGGGACCGACCGAGCCGGCGCAGCCCGCCGACCACGGAGCGGGCCAGGCCGCCGGGGCCGACGGTGACCACCGGGATGCCGACGTCGGCCAGCGCGGCCCGCCGCCGGTCGAGCTCGAGGCGCCACAGCCGCCGGGCGATCACGTCGGTGGCCGACGCCGGCGGCGGCAGCGCGTCGCCCGCGTCCAGCACGGCGACCGCCACGGCACGCCCCCTGGCCCGCCAGTCCTGACAGAACCGGACCACGCTGCGCTGGTACAGCGAGGTCAGCGCGATCACCAGCGCGGACTCCGGTACCGGCAGCCGGTGCGAGACCCAGTTGTGGCTGGCGGTGTCCATCGCGTCGGCTCCCATCGCCAGCAGCGTCTCCAGCAGCTGGTACTTGGCGCGTTCGCCACCGGCGGGATGCAGCGTGCGCCAGCCGCCACCGAGCCCGATCAGCCCGACCCGGTCGCCGGCCTGCAGGTGTACCGAGGCGATCGCCCAGGCCGCCCGGGCGGCGCGGGCCAGCACCTCGGTGGTGCCGTCGGTGTAGGTGTCGAGCACGACGACGACCTCGCCGGACAGCTCCGGATGGTGCCGGTTGACGTACGGGCGGCCGTGCCGCGCGGTGGCGCCCCAGTTCAGGTCGCGCAGCCGGTCGCCCGGCTCGTACGGGCGAAGTTCGGCGAACTCGTAGCCCTCGCCGATCCGGCGCGCCTGGTGCACGCCCGCGACGGTGCGCGACTCGGCCGGGTCGAGCAGCCGGTTCAGCCGCTCCACCTGCGGCAGCACCCGCAGCGACGGGCCCGTCGCGACCCGGCCCTGCCACACCAGCAGGCCGTGCGGTGCGCGGGCGCGCACCCACACCTCGCCGGCGGCGTGCCGGCCCCAGAGCGCGGCGCGCAGCACCACCGGAAACCGGAGCGGGCCGGTGGCGGCCGGCATCGCCCACCGGGTCGGGTACGGCGGCACACCGACCAGCCCGTTCGGGGTACGGACCAGCACCTCCAGGTCCAGCGGGCCGGTCCAGTCGACGGTGATCTCGCCGCGGATCAGGTCGCCTTCCAGCAGCTGGCTGGTGTCCACCGTGAGCGTCGCGGTGACCGGCAGCCGGCCGGTCCGGACCAGACCGACGCCGAGGGCCAGCAGGAACGGTACGGCGAACGCCACCACCGCCGGCTGACCGGCCAGCACCGCGACGACCAGCGAACCGATCACGATCGCCAGGTACGGCAGGAGCCGACCCTCGCGGCGCGGCGGCAGCATCGTGGGCTGCCCGGTGGGTGCGCTCATCGCCAGTTCGGCGCCGGGACTCGGTCGACGATCTGGCGTACCACGTCGTCGGAGGAGACCCGGCGGGCCCACGCCTCGGAACGCAGCACCACCCGGTGCGCCAGCGCCGGTACCGCGATCGCGCGCATGTCGTCCGGGGTGGTGAAGTCGCGGCCGGCGAGCACCGCGATCGCCCGGGCGAGCTTGATCAGCGCCAGCGAACCGCGCGGGCTGGACCCGACCTCCAGCTGCTTGTCCGAGCGGGTCGCGGTGACGAGCGCGACCGCGTACTGCGCGATGCTGCGGTCCACGTGCACCTGCTCCAGGCTGGCCTGCATGGCGCGGAACTCCTCGGCGGTGACCACCGGGGTCAGTACCACGTCGTCCTGGCCGCGGGTGAGCCGCTGCGCCAGCAGTTCCAGCTCGTCGTCGGGGGTGGGGTAGCCGACGCCGGTGCGCAGCAGGAACCGGTCCAGCTGCGCCTCCGGCAGCGGGTAGGTGCCCTCCGACTCGATCGGGTTCTGGGTGGCGATGGTCAGGAACGGCCGCGGCAGCGGGTGGGTGTTGCCGTCCATCGTCACCTGCCGCTCCTGCATCGCCTCCAGCAGCGCGGCCTGCGTCTTGGCCGGCGCGCGGTTGATCTCGTCGGCGAGTACCAGCTGGGCGAACACCGGGCCGGGCCGGAACACCGGCGTGGTGGTGGCGAGGTCGAGCACCATCGTGCCGGTGATGTCGGCGGGCAGCACGTCCGGGGTCAGCTGCAGCCGGCGGAACTCCAACCCGGCGACGGTCGCGAACGACCGCGCCAGCAGCGTCTTCGCCACCCCGGGCAGGTCGTCGAGCAGCACGTGCCCGTCGGCGAGCAGCCCGGCCAGTACCAGTTCCAGCACGTGTCGCTTGCCGACGACGGCGCGCTCCACCTCGGCGAGGATCCGCTTGGCCGCGGCGGCCGTACCGGCGACACCCGGTCCCGCCGCCTCACCGCCGATCGAAGGTTGCTCGGTCACAGTCGCTCCACATCGTCGAGGATCATGCTCAGGTACCGCAGGTGCACGGGTGTGTCGGTGAGCTGGCCGGGATGTCGCGACTGCAGCAGCGCCCACGACGGCGGCGAGATCAGCGCCTGGATCCGCGGGACGTGCTCGGGCACCCGCGGGTCGAGGCCGTGGCTGTCGGCCAGCCGGCGGCGCAGCTCGTCGTGCAGCGTGCCGCGCGCGGCGAACGGGATCGGGCCGTTCGGCGTGGTCCGGAACGTGGCCGCCAGGTCGTCGGCGAGATCGCGCAGCCCGATCGGCAGCAGGCGGTGGGCGCCGTCGTCGTGCCCGGTGCGAAACGGCGACGCGGACACCTCGGAGGCGGCCGGCCAGGCGACCCGGGTGAGCAGCCAGCCCGCCGCGCCGGCGGCGAGCAGCACCAGCAGCACCCGCAGCACCGTCTCGGCCGCGGCCGGCCAGGCCAGCGCGAGCAGCACCGCGGCCACGCTGGCCAGTACGGCGAGGGTGACTCCCCGGCGCAGCAACAGGTTCCCGCTCGGCGGCGGCGCGGCCATCACGCCGCCCCGGTCGGTGCCATCGCGGCCAGGTCGGCCGCTGCCTGGCGCAGCGCGGCCAGCGCGGCGTCCCGGTCGGTGGCGGTGAGCGGATGGGGCGAGAACCGGGCCCGCTCGAACAGTTCGGTCAGCGCGTGCAGCGGCTCCGGCCGTACCCGCAGGCCGAGCAGCACCCGGTGCAGGTGCTCCATCGGCGCCTCGTGGTCGTACCGGGCCAGGCCGCAGGCGGCGAGCCCCTCCAGCAGCCGCGCGTACGCGCCGATCACGGCGGTACGCGGATCCGGGTCGGCGAGCATCGCGTCGATGCTGCCCACCACGGTCGCCGCCATCGCCTCCCGGGCCTGCGCGAACTCGTCCGGCGCCGCGGCCGGTGCGGTGCGCTGCCGCCGGCTCGCGCCGCGGCCGACGACGACCGCGACCGCCATCACGGCGGCCAGCACCACCGCGCCGACCAGCGCGATCAGGATCCAGCCCAGCGCGGCCAGGTTCAGCCCGGCGAGCGCGCCGGGGTGCGGCGTGCCGGTCGCCGCCGGGGTCACCTCGGCCGGCGTCGGATCGATCGGCGGCGCGGACGGCGAGGTCGGCAGGCTGTTCAGGTACCGGTCGACGTCGCGGTGCGACATGCCCGCGCCGCCGCCGTCGTCCAGCGCGACGTAGCCGTCGATGGTGCCGTCGCCGTCGGTGTCGATCGCGCCGACCCAGCGCCCGTCGCGGCGCACCACGTACAGCCGGCTCGGGCCGAGCTGCGAGGCCGCGTCCTTGCTCCGGACGAAGACGCCGTCGATGGTGCCGTCGCCGTCCAGGTCGACGCCGATGTCGGGCTTGCCGTCGTGGTCGAAGTCGCCGACCCGGGCGGTGCCGACCGGATGCGCGAGGGTGCCGCCGGCGCCGGTACCGCCGATGCCGGGCTGCGCCGTCGAGGTCGGCGGCGCGCTGGCTGCCGGGGTCGGCGGGTGCTTCGGTGCCGCCGGCGGCAGCCCGGTGCGGGCGATGCCGACCAGCGCCAGCAACGCCAGCGCGACGACCGCGGTCGGTACCGCGACGCGCAGCGTGTGGCGCAGCCCGCGGTCACCGGGCCGGCCCCGCAACACCAGCCGCAGCACCAGGATCACCAGTACCGTCGCGACGATGCCGGCGCCGACCACGATGCCGACGGTGACCAGGATGGCCAGCCGGTCCGGGCGGCCGTGCCGCAGCGGGGCCAGTACCGAGGTGGCGGAGGCGGCGACGGCCAGCAGCGCCACCAGCACCACCGCGCCGAGCAGCAGCCAGCCGAGCCGGCCGGCCCCCGTAGCACGGGGCGGCGGGGACGGTGCAGGGTTCACCGGCCGGCCCGCGGTGTCGGCGTCGCGCGGTCGAGCGGGCACGCCGCATCGACCGCGGCAAGGGGAATCGGCATGCGCACCATTGTGCGGATCCGCCCAACCGCGCGCGATCCCGTGGACAGAGAAGATCGTCACGCCGACTCATTGCGGTTTGCCCGACTCTGTCGCGATCCGCGGCCGCAACTGTCCATTCGGAAAACACTTGCCAGGTTGGAAAGTAGATGTCATCCTCGACGGCATGGCCGAGACCGCGGAACCGCAGGACCTGCCCGATGCCCGCGCCGCCGCCGACGCGCTCGACCGGGCCGCCCGGGTCGCGCACGCCGCGCACGCCCAGGGCTGGCGGTGGGTGCGCATCTACCTGACCGGGTGGGCGATCGGCAGCGTCGGGCTGATCCTGCTCATCGGCCTCGGCGGCGCCGTCGGCATGGTCGTCGGGGTGGCCGCCTGGGCCGTGCTGGTGACCGTCGGCGTGCTCTGGGCACGCGGGCAGGGCGCCGTCGTCGCCGCGACGAAGTTCCGCCTCGGCATCGGTTCGGGCCTGTGGTCCGCGGCGTACGTGGCGATCCTCGCCCTCGGCGTCGCGATCCGGCCCGGCGCCGCGTACTGGGTGCCCGCCGCGCTGGTGAGCACGGTGCCGCTGCTGCTCGCCGGCTGGCTGCCGGCCCGCCGACCCCACCCGGTCTCGTGACCGACACCCATCCGCGGCACCGGTTGGCGGACGCGCTCAACTCGCCGGTCCGGCTGTCCATCGTGGCCGCCCTGTCCCGGGTCGAGAAGGCCGACTTCAAGGTCCTGCGGGACACCATCGAGGTCTCCGACTCGGCGCTGTCCAAGCAGCTGACGATGCTGGAGGACGCCGGCTACGTCAGCATCAGCAAGGGCCGCAGCGGGCGCCGGCCACGCACCTGGGTACGCCTGAGCAGGCACGGCCGCGACGCGCTGGACCGCCACCTCGCCGCCCTGCAGGACATCGCCACCCTCACCCCACCGACGACGATGCCCTGAACGCGACCGGTTCGTGCATGGCCTCGAACGCGACGTCCCGGTACGGTCCGAGGCAGACCGGACGAAGGGGTCGTCATGCACTGGATCCGGACCGCAGCCATCGCCGTCACGGCCGTCGTGGCCACCGGCGTTCCTCCCACCGCGGGGCCGCCGCCGGACGAGGTGGCGACCCCGCAGGCGGCGGCGTTCGCGCCGATCGACGCGTCCGGCTTCACCCTCGACCCGGCCGGTACCGCGGCGAGCTACCAGGGCCTGGTGTCGCGGCTGGAGTCTGATGCGCGGATCCACCGGGTGACGCTCTCCAGCGTGCTGTCCTCCGGGGTGGTACGCACCGGCACCTGGCCGTTGTGCCACCCGACCCACCTGTCCTCGACCTACTCGCCGTCCGGCTTCTGCTGGGACCACGACGACGACACCACCGACCAGTGGGTACCGCAGGGCATCACCGGCTCCGGCGACGCCTCGGCGACCGGGTACGTGGACGGCCGGCGGCTGCTCGCGGCCAGCTGGCACGCGCCGTCCGACGCGTTCGCCCGGGTCAGCATCGCCGACTACACCACGCCGTCGGCCGGCGTGCCCTACCACCACCTGCTGCTGGTCGAGCCGTACCTGGACCCGACCGGTGCGCCGAACTTCCGCACCGTGCAGAACGTGCACGCCGATGGCCTGATGTGGTTCGGTGACCGGCTGTTCCTCGCCACCGGTACCCGGTTGCAGGTGTTCAGCCTGGACCACATCTGGCAGACGATCACCGGCGGCGGCTACGCCGGCAACGTCGGCCTGTACGCCGACGGCGCGTACGCCCGGTGGCACGCCTGGGCGCTGCCGATGATCGCCGAGTACCGCACCGCGTGGGGCGCCGGCGGCGGATGGGTGCCGTGCAACTCGAAGACCGGCACGAAGCCGTGCCTGAACTCGATCAGCCTGGCGCCGGACCGGACCTCGTTCGTCACCGCGGAGTACTACGCGCCGACCGACGGCGACTCACCGGCCGGCGCCCGGGTGATCCGCTGGCCGCTCACCGACTCGACCACGGGGCTGCCGGAGACCGGCGTGGTGCACGCGACCGGCGCGTACTCCTCGCCGGTCTGGCACCTGCAGGGTGCCGCGACGGACGGCACCGCGTTCTACCTCACCGGGGACTGCCCGGGCACGCCGCCGGCCGGTACCGATCCGAACGACTGGATCTGCATCCACCGGGCGCTTCCGGGCGAGGCGCCGCACGTGCTGACCCAGGGCCCACCGCTGACCCAGAACCTGTCGTACTGGCCGCAGACCGGCGAGCTGTGGGGCATCAACGAACGGATCGACACCTCGACCGGCGCCCGGGTCGTCTTCAAGATCATCCCGAATCCCTGACGCCGCAACCGAAAGGGCCACCCGACGCGGCCCCGACGGGCGCCCGCGCGCCGTCGGCCCGCGACCCGTGCGGCTCGCCGACCGGACGGGGAGGCCTCGTGCGCGTGGGCGCCGGCTACGGCAGCGGGCGGTCGGCTGCGTCGTAGCTGCGCCGGGCGGTGTCGACCTCCGGCAGGTGGTCGCTCGCCCAGTCGGCGAGCTGCGCGAACAGCGGGGCGAGGCTGCGGCCGAGCGGGCTGATCTCGTACTCGACCCGTGGCGGCACCTCCGGGTGGTAGGTGCGGACGACCAGTCCGTCTCGTTCGAGCTGGCGCAGCCGCTGGGTGAGCACCTTCGGGGTGATGGTGCCGATCCGGCGGGACAGCTCGACGAACCGCTGCCGCCCGAACGCATGGAGCGTCCACAGGATCGGCGTCGTCCACCGGCTGAACACGATGTCGACCACCGGGCTGATCGGGCACGCCTGCTCGGCGTCGATCGCCGCGGTCACCGCCGGATCGATCGCCGCACCGGACACCGCCGGGTCGACCGCCGCGCCGGTCACCGCCGCGCTCGTTCGCGTTCCGCTCATCCTCGGTAGTCACTTTCCTCTAGGTACCTACTATCCCGACGATGCTAGCTTTCCCTCGGTGCGGCACCAGAGCCGCCTCTGACCTGGGGAAACAGGAGTCATCATGATCGTTGTGACGGGTGCGACCGGCAACGTCGGCCGGCCGCTGGTGCGTGCGCTCGCCGCCGCGGGCGAGCAGGTGGTGGCGGTGTCGCGTACCGCCGCCGAGCCGCCGGACGGGGCCGTGCACGCCACCGCGGACCTGGCCGAGCCGGCATCGCTGCGGCCGGTACTGGCCGGCGCCGACGCGCTGTTCCTGCTGCTGGCCGATCCGCGACAGGACCCGGCGCGGCTCGCCGACACCGCGGTACGGGCCGGGGTCCGCCGCATCGTGCTGCTCAGCTCGCAGGGCGCCGGTACCCGGCCGGAGTCGGCGTCGCACGGCTGGTTCCTGGCCGCCGAGAAGACACTGCTCGACACGCCGGCGGCGGTGACCGTGCTGCGGCCCGGCGGCTTCGCCTCCAACGCGTACCAGTGGGCCGCGTCGGTGCGGGCCGACCGCACCGTGGTCGCGCCGTACGGGGACGTGGCGCTGCCGGTGGTCGACCCGGACGACATCGCCGCGGTCGCCGCGACCGTGCTGCGCGCCGACGGCCACACCGGCCGTACCTACGTGCTGACCGGGCCGGCGCCGATCTCGCCGCGCCAGCAGGCGGCCGCGATCGGCGCCGCGCTGGGCGAACGGGTCGGCTTCACCGCGGTGAGCCGGGCCGATGCGCACGCCGCGATGCTGCCGTTCATGCCCGCCCCGGTGGCCGACACCACGCTGGACATCCTGGGCCACCCCACCGCCGAGGAGCGCCGGGTCAGCCCGGACGTCGAGACGGTCCTCGGCCGGGCGCCGGGCGACTTCGCCGGCTGGGCGGCCCGGAACGTGGACGCCTTCCGCTGAGCAGACCGGTTGTCCCGGAACGGATCCCGCACCGGACCGGAGGGTCGGTGCGGGATCCGGGCGGCGGTCAGGCGGGGAGCAGGATGGTGCGGCCGGCGAGCCGGCCGGCGGCGTGGTCGGCGTGCACCGCCGCCAGGTCGGCCAGCGGGCGGCGGTCGGCGACGTCGATGCGCAGCGTGCCGGCGTCGACCCGGGCGACCAGCTCGGCGAGCTGAGCCGCGTCGCTGCGGGAGAACACCGCGACGGCGCGGACCCCGCGGGCCGGGTCCGGCTGCGCCGGCGAGGTCGCGCTGACCAGTACTCCCCCGTCGGCGACCAGGCCGACGAGCGTGGCGTTCTGTTCCGGCGTGGTGGGCACCAGGTTGAGCAGCACGTCGAACGGCGCGCCCGCGACGGCGGCCGGATCGTCGATGTGGCCGATGATCCGGTCGGCGCCGTAGGACCGGAGCCGGTCCGCGCTGCCGGCCGTCGCGGTCGCGGTGACCTCGGCGCCGAGCTGCTTGGCCAGCTGCACCGCGTACCCGCCGACCGCGCCGCCGGCGCCGTTGACCAGGATCCGCTGCCCGGCCGCGAGTTCCGCCTCCTCGGTCAGCGCCTGCCAGGCGGTCAGCCCGACGGCCGGCAGCGCGGCGGCGTCGGCCAGCGGTACGGTCCGCGGCGCGGCGGCGAGCGCTGCCGCCGGCGCGAGCACGTACTCGGCGGCGGCGCCGTCGTCGGTCATCGGCAGGTAGGCGAGGACGGCGTCGCCGGGTTGCCAGCCGGCCACGTCGGGACCGAGTTCGGCGACCGTGCCGGCGACCTCGACGCCGGGCACGTGCGGGAACCGGATCGGGAACGCCTCGGTGAGGCTGCCGGCCCGGATCGACGCGTCGACCGGGTTGAACGTGGTGGCGGCGACCCGCACCAGCACCTGCCCGGCGGCGGGTGCGGGGCGTGGCGCGTCCTCGTAGGCCAGGACGTCGGTGTCGCCGTACCGGTGGAAACGTACTGCCTTCATGGCTGTCCCCCTGGACGAAGTTGCTTCGATGTCGAAGTGCTCCCACCGTGCCACTGCTTCGAACTCGAAACAACACCGGAGCCGGGTGAGGGTCGTCACTCTGCTTCGACATCGAAACAACTAGACTGCCGGGCATGGCGAAAGCCCTGGAACCCGAGCAGCTGCGCGCCTACTTCGCGCTGATGGAGTCGGTGACGCTGCTGCAGCACGCCGTCGAACGGCAGCTGCGCGCCGAGGGGGGCATCAGCTACGTGCAGTTCCAGCTGCTCGCCCGGCTCGCCCAGGCGAAGCAGCTGACCATGACCGCACTCGCCGACGGCGTCGTGTACAGCCGCAGCGGCCTCACCCATCAGGCGAAACTGCTGGAGCAGGCGGGCCTGATCACCCGCACCGGCTGCCCGGACGACCAGCGCGCCACCGTGGTCACCATCACCGACGCCGGCCTCGCGCTCATCCAGCGGTTGATGCCCGGCCACATCGAGGTGGTTCGCGACCTGATGTTCGACGCGATGTCCGACCGGGACCTGCACGCCCTGGCCGAGATCATGACCCGGGCCCGCGACCACATGCGGGCGCAGCCGCCCCGCTCGGCCACCGGCCGGCGCCGGCGCACCGCCGGCTAGGTGACCCGTCCGGCTCGATCGCGACGCACGTCCCTGGTCCGCCGGCGCCGCACGTCCGCCCGCGGCGGCGGCGGGGCGCCGATCCCGGCGGTACGCGGGGACCGCGAGGTCAGGGCGTGCGGTCGGCGGTGATCAGCGGGCGCAGCCGGGTGCCGGCGAGCGCGTCGAGCAGCCGGGCCAGCGGCGCGGTCAGGCACAGCACCAGTACCACCGCGACCGCGGCACCGATCAGCAGCCCGGCGGCGACGTCGGTCGGGTAGTGCACCCCGGCGTACACCCGGGCGAAGGCGAGGAACACCGCCAGCACGGCGGCGAGGATCCCCCAGCGCCGGTGCACCATCAGCAGCCCACCGGCGAACGCGCCGGCGATCATCGCGTGGTCGGACGGGAACGAGCCGTCCGCGGCGTGCGGCAGCAACCGCAGGACGTGCGGCAGCGTCACGAACGGCCGTGGCCGGTCCACCACCGGGTTGATGACCTGGTTGAGCGCCAGTGCGAGCACGGTGGCCGCCCCGGCCAGCAGTACGCCGGCGAGCGGTCGACGGTCGCCGCCGCGCCGGGCCGACAGCCCACACCAGGCCCAGACGACGGTGAGCGCGACGAGGCCGCCCCACAGCGCGTAGCCGGCCATGAAGCCGTGCGCCCACCCGGTGTCCGCGGACAGCCGGTTGACGTCGAGAAACAGCGTGCTGTCCCATCCCATCCGGTGTGCCTCCAGGTAGCCGACGAGCATCGACAGTGCGTGACCTCGGTTCATCCCGCCCCTCCGGAGACCGGAGCGTGGCCGCGACCCGACCCGCTTACTACACTTGAGCGTCGTAGCCATTATTACTACAGCCGATGTCGTAGTTGTGCGGGGTGGGGCATGGGTACCGACGACGGCGCCGACCGGGTGGGACTGACCCGCCGGGTCTGGCAGGTGCTGTCCGCGTCCGCCGAACCGATGACCACCGCACAGGTGCGCGCGGTGCTCGGCGGCAACTGGGCGTACACCACGGTGATGACCGTGCTGACCCGGCTCGTCGCGCAGGGCGCCGCCACCCGGCACCGGGTCGGCCGCGCGTTCGCCTACACCGCGGTCGCCGACGAGGCCGAGCTCACCGCACGCCGGATGAGCCGGCTGCTGGACGCCGGTACCGACCGGGCCGCGGTGCTGGCCCGCTTCATCGACGTGCTCAGCGACCAGGACGAGAAGCTGCTCGAGGAGCTCCTCGCCGGCACGCGCGAGGACGAGGACCGGTCGTGATCGCCGCGGTGGTGGTGTGCCTCGGCGCCTGCCTGGCGTTCGCGGCCCTGGCGCCGTTCGTCGGCCGGCGACTGCCACCGGCGCCGGCGACCCGGCTGCTCGCCGGCGGGTCGGTGCTCGCGGCCGGCTGCGGCGGGTTCGTGCTGGCCGTGATGGCGTTCGTCTGGCTGGGCCAGCTCGGCGAGGTCGCCGAGTGGGGCCACTGGTCGCCGGTCACCCTGCACGCCGACTCGCCGCTGCCGGCACCGGTCGGGATCGCCGCCGGCGCCGTCCTGCTGCCGCTCGCCTTCCTCGGCGTCCGTGCCGCCGTCGACCGGTGCCGCGCCCTGGTCCGGGTACACCGCGCCTGCCGCCGGCTGGCCCGGCCCGGCCAGGTGGCGATCGTCGACTCGGCGGTACCGGACGCGTTCACCACGCCCGGCGTGGTCGGCCGCATCGTCGTCACCACCGCACTGCTCACCGCGCTGGACGCCGACCAGCAGCGGGCGCTGATCGCGCACGAACGGTCCCACCTGGCCCACCGGCACGCGTGGTGGCGGCTGGCCGCCGACCTCGCCGCCGCGGTGAACCCGCTGCTGCGGCGCACCGCCGCCACCGTCACCCAGGCCACCGAACGGTGGGCCGACGAGGACGCCGCGACGGCCGTCGGCGACCGGCGGCTGGTCGCCCGCGCCGTCGCGCACGCCGCGCTGGCCAGCCGGCGCCGGCCGGCGGCGACCGCGGTCGCGGCGGTCGGCGGCCGGGTGCCGCAACGGGTCCGCGCCCTGCTCGCCCCGCCGCCGCGCCGCCGCCCGCTGCTGCTCGCCGGTCTGCTGGTGGTGTTGCTGGCCGGCGCCGGCGGCGCCGCCGCGGTCGAGCACACCGGCGAGGATCTGTTCGAGCACGCCGAACTGCACGGCCAGCACGCCGCGCCACACCACCGTGCGCACGACCTCCCGAACCTACCCCGCTGAGCACCGTCGCGGCCCGGCGGCCCGGACGACGCCTCGGCCGCCGCCGGGAGGACAGCGACGTCCAACATGTGGTACGTGGTGGATTGCCAGCTTTGCGCCTCTTATCGTGACAACGATGTCACATGCCGGCGCTCCCGGGTGTCCGCTACCCGGCCGCGGCGGCCTGGGAGGAGGACCCGTGCCACGCATCCGGACCCTGGTGATCGCGGCCGTCGCGGCGCTGTGCGCGGTCGCCGTGCTGCCCGCCACCGCGGCCGCGCAGCCGCGGCACCACCACGACCGCACCGCCGACGCCGGTACCGCTGCCGACGTGCTGATGGCCGACTACGACCCGGCGACCGGCTGGTGGCCGTCGAGCTGGTGGAACTCCGCGGTCGCGCTCACCACGATCGAGGACTACGAGCTGCGCACCGGCGACACCCGGTACCGGTGGGTCATCGGCAACACGTACCAGCTGAACAAGGGGGTGTTCGCGGCCGGCGAGCGCAGCAGCGACCCGGTCGAGGGCGACTTCGTCAGCCGCGCCATCGACGACACCGAGTGGTGGGGGCTGGCCTGGCTGCGCGCGTACGACGTGACCGGCGACGCGACGTACTTGAACGAGGCGGTCACCATCGCGGACTACGTCGACGGGTACTGGGACACCAGCACCTGCGGCGGCGGCGTGTGGTGGGACCGGGAACGCACCTACAAGAACGCCGTCACCAACGGCCTCTACATCCGGCTCACCGCCGAGTTGCACGACCGGATCCCCGGCGACACCAGGTGGCTCGGCAAGGCGACGACGGCCTGGAACTGGTTCCTCGGCAGCGGCCTGATCAACTCCTCGAACCTCGTCAACGACGGGCTGACCAACGACTGCACGAACAACGGCCAGACGGTGTGGAGCTACAACCAGGGGCTCGCGATCGGCGCCGGCGTGGAGATGTGGCGGGCCACCGGCGACGCGTCGGCGCTGGCGACCGCACGCCGGCTCGCGGAAGCCGGTACCAGCGATCCGGCGCTGGTCTCCGCCGGCGTACTGACCGAGTCGTGCGATGCGCTCACCGCGAGCTGCGACGACAACCAGAAGCAGTTCAAGGGCGTGTTCCTGCGGTACCTGACCGATCTGGCCGACGTGACCGGCGCCCCGGCGTACCGGGCGTTCGCGACGCGGCAGGCGGACACGATCTGGACGCGGGACCGTACCGCCGACGACCGGCTCGGGGAGCGCTGGGCCGGCGGCACCAGCGCCGAGCACCCCAACGTGTTCGACTGGCGTACCCAGGCGAGCGCGCTGTCCGCGCTGCTCGCCCCGATCCCGGCCGGCTGACCGCGCTGGGCGGCCGTCCGGCCGGGGTGCCGCCGAGCTGGCGCGCCCCGGCCGGAGCGGCGGGGTGCGTGCACACTGGTGAGGTGACGCATCCGGAGTTGGCGCAACGGCCGCGGTGGCGGTTCACCGGCGACGGCCGGTTCCCGGTCGCCGCCCGGGTCGGCGACCGCTGGTGGGTGCTGCGGATCAACGGCTTCCCCGACCATCCACTGTGGACACTGTTCGTGGCGGGGGTGGCCCGGTTCGACCTGACCGAGACCCCCGCCGGCTGGGGCCGGCCACTGGACCGGTCGGCGCCGACCCTGCCGGCCGACACCGCCGCCGCGGTACTGGCACCGGTGCGCCTTTTCACCGCCTTCGGCAGCGAGCACGGCCGCCCCTGCGACGGCCCGTTCTGCTGCGACGGCTAGCGAACCCGCCAACCCGGCAGCGCCCGAACAGGGGCGGCCGGCTGGCTGCCGGCTGCGAGGATGGCGGGATGCTGCTGATGCCGTCCGACGTGCTGCGCCCCCGCCGGGTCGACGAACACTTCGCCGCCGAGGCCGCCGCTGCCCGCGCCGCCGGGATCGAGGTGTGCCTGGTCGACCACGACGCGCTGGCCGCCGGCTCGGCCGAGCCGGCGATCGCCCGGGTGAGCGGCACCGGGCCCGCGGTCTACCGCGGCTGGATGCTGCGCAGCGAGCACTACGCCGGCCTGGACGCGGCGCTGCGGCGCCGCGGCGTGCGGCTGCGTACCGGCGCCGCGCAGTACCGGCGGGCACACGAGCTGCCCGGCTGGTACCCCGACTTCGCCGGGCTGACGCCACCGACCACGTGGACGACCGGTACCGGGCGGGCCGGGTTCGACGCCGCGGCCAGCGAGCTGGGCGCGGGGCCGGCGGTGCTGCGCGACCACACGAAGTCCCTGAAGCACCACTGGCACGAGGCGGCGTACGTTCCCGAGCTGGCCGACCGGGACGCCGCCTGGGCGGTGGCGTCCCGGTTCGTCGAGCTGCGCGGCTCGGAGCTGGTCGGCGGGTTCGTGCTGCGCCGGTTCGAACGGTTCGTCTCCGCCGAGGTGCGGACCTGGTGGGTGGACGGTGTCTGCCGGCTCGTCGGGCCGCATCCCGACACCGCCGACGAGCTGCCGGCCGAGCTGCCCGACCCGGCCGGGTTCGGGCCGGTCGTCGGCCGGCTCGGCCTCCCGTTCGTGACCGCCGACCTGGTCCGCCGCGACGACGGCCGCTGGCGGCTGGTCGAGCTCGGCGACGGCCAGGTCAGCGACCGCCCCGGCACCCTCGCCGCCGACCGGTTCGTGACCGCGCTGATCGCGCCGCAGCTCGGGTGACCGCCGGGCGGCCACCGCGCGGTACCGGCGGGTTCGCGCCGGTTTGCGGGCGGTACCGCACGATGCCCACCGAACGGCCGATCCCGGCTGACCGAACCGGCGGTTTCGGCCGCACTGGGTAGCGAAGCGGATGCGGGCGGCGAAGATCAAGCTGCCCGCGCTCCTGTGGCCGCCGGTCCCCCGCGGCCGGTGGCGCCCCGGCGCGGGCCCGTTCGGTACGTGCTGCCAACGGCTCGGCGACGCACCGGGCCGGTGGCGGAGTCGCATCGGGCGACTCGGGAAGCAAGGGATGTGGTACATGCACAGGAAGTTTCTGGCGATGGCCGCGGTCGCGACCGTCGCCGGTGGCCTGCTCGCCGCGGGCTCCGCGAACGCCGCACCGACCCCACAGGACAACACGGTTCGGACCGTCGACAAGCAGCTGTTCATCCCCGGCAACACGATGAACGGTGACTTCTCGACCGCGACGTTGAGCCGGCGCGGGGTCACGCTGGCGGTCTCGGCGCCGGGCGACCAGGCGGGGTACCTGCGGCCGCTGGCCGCGAGGACGCCGCTGGCCAACGTGGCGTCGTTCGGGTACACCACCATCCAGTTGGCGGCCCGGCCGGCGAACGCGGCGCTGCTGCCGACGCTGCAGCTCGGGGTGTACGACACCGCGGGCGACTGGGACGGCACCCTGGTGTACGACCCGGCGCAGGGCGGCAGCACCGTCGACGGCACCCGGTTCGACACGTCGCAGACCAGCGGTGGCTGGTGGTGGACGAAGAACCCGGACGCCACGCACAAGGTCTCCGACCGGCGCAGTCTGGCCGACTGGGGATCCGCCGACCTGAAGGGCTTCACCGTCGGCTACTACGGTGTCGAGCTCGGCACGTTCCCGGCGCCGCAGGCGGTGAAGGCGTCGGTCGACGACGTCCACATCGTCACCGACGCCCAGGACGTCACCGACCACTTCACCTCGCAGGCGGCGCCGCCGGCGTTCCAGCCGAGCGTGCTCGCGCCGGCGAACCTGTGCCGGGTGTCGTCGTCCGCCTCGCCCAACGCGTGGCAGGTGACCAACGTGTCGGGCGGCCGGGACCGGACGTTCCACGCCGGCGTCACCTACGACGGCAGGACGACCTGGTTCGGGTACCCGCACACGGTCAAGGCCGGGCAGTCGACGGCCATCGTCTCGCCGTACGGCGGCAAGCTGACGATCCAGTGGGACGACGGCGCGGGCAACAAGAAGCTCGCGTACGCCACCAGCAACCACACGATCGTCTGCTGATCGGCTGGTGACGGCGCCGGGCCGGCACGGACGACTCCCGTGCCGGCCCGGACTCGTCGGCCGATCGAACGGACCCTCACTTCCTGCTGAGCGTGACGTCCACCGGCGGTACGGTGTACGGGGTGTCGGTGACGAATGCCAGCCGGGCGGAGTAGGTCCCGCGCGACGAGGTGGCCGACGTGTCGACCACCACCTGTACCGTCACCGTCCGGCCGGCCGGGATGGTCACCTCGCTGTGATCGGTCGACAGCCAACCGACGTCGGAGCCGGTGACGCAGTCACCCTGCCCCGGCAGGCGCTCGGCGTAGGGCACCGGCGTGAACGAGCCGATCGAGCCACCGACCGCGGTCAGGCCGCATGCCGCGCCGCCGCGGAACACCGCGTACCGCGCGTTCGGCAGCGCAGACCAGGCGCCGGTCTCGGGATCGAACTCGATCGCCTGGTTGGTGCTGGTGTAGGAGGCACCGGTGTTGCGGTCGTAGGTGGCGATGCCACCGACCAGTTGCAGCTTTCCACCCGACCCGGCGTAGGACGCACCCCAGACGCCATAGGGCATGCTGGCGATCTGCGTCCAGGCATCGGATCCGGCATCGTACCGGTAGGCCGTCGACGCGATCTCCTCCGAGAACGGCGCGGGATCGCGCCCACCCGCACACACCAGACCCTCGCCCGAGGCCGCACACGCGAGCAGTACCTCGTCCTCCGGATAGCTCGCCGATCGCGACCACGTGGCGGTGTGCGGGTCGTAGGCGTAGACCGACGACGCGCTGTCGCAGGTCACCGTGGTGCAGCCGGCGACCACGTAGAGCCGCCCACCTGACACCGAACCAGCCGCAGCGGTACTGGGCGTCGGCATGTCCGGCGCTGTCGACCAGTGGTCGGTGGCCGGGTCGTACACGAAGGTGCTCGCGGACGGGTTGCCCTGCCCGTCCCAGCCGCCGGCGACGTACAGCTTGCCGTTGACGAACCCGCCGACGGCGTTCTCCCGGGCCGCCGGCAGCGGCGCGATGGCCTGCCACTTCCCGACCGCGGAGTCGTAGGCATAGGCGTTGCGCGTGATACCCGAGTCGTCGAGCCCGCCCACCGAGTAGACGATCCCGTCCTCGGTCGCGACCACGCTGTCCTGGATCGGCCTCGGCACGGTGGGCAGGTCGTCCCAGGCGGGGTCGACCGCCGCCTCCCGCGGGGGAAGATCATGGCCACCGACGTGACCGGACGGACCGAACGCGAACGGATTCGCGTCGACCTTGACGCGCTTCGTCGGCGCTCCCGGCGACGCTGCCCGGCGTTTCCCGTCGGGCGACGTGAAGCCGCGGTCCTGCTCGACGATGCGCACCGTGGCGGGCGCCCGACCGGTGT
The DNA here is from genome assembly GCF_017312725.1 of Actinocatenispora comari. Lineage (GTDB taxonomy): Bacteria > Actinomycetota > Actinomycetes > Mycobacteriales > Micromonosporaceae > Actinocatenispora > Actinocatenispora comari. The sequence goes on from NZ_BOPO01000004.1 coordinate 65,103, forward strand.
TGCGCAGCCGCAGGGTACGGGTGTTGCCACGGTGCCCGCCACGATCGGCGGACGCGGTGACGTCGATGGCGCCGGGCGTGGCTTGCACCTGACCGGCACGCAACCGCCAGTCCTGCCGCACGACGCGATGGGCGGCCGTGCGGACCGTCGCGGCGCTGTCGACGTAGTTCCGGCCGGCAGCGGTGATCCGCGTCGTGCCGGTGCCCGGCACGTACAACCAGTAGAAACCGTCGTCCACCGCCGCGTCGCCCACCGTCGGCTGGGTCACGGTGGCGACACCGCCCGGTACCGCCACCTCGGCGCCGGTCAGCGGCGCTCCGGTGTTGTCGTCGCGCACCGTCCCGACGACGAGTCCGCCCTCGGCCGCACCGCAGGATCGCGAGCCGGCGAAGACGTCGTCCAGCTCCCAGTAGTTGTCGAAGGATCCGACGAACCGGAAGCGGAACCGGACGTCGGGCTTCCCGGCGGCCTGCGGTACGGGGACGCGCACCTGGCCCTGCACCATGGTGTCCGGGGCATGCCAGACGTTCGTCCAGGTGGAACCGCCGTCCAGGCTCAGGTCGACGTCACCGTCCTGGTTGCCGAATCCGTAGTCGTAGTAGTAGGTGTCGAAGCCGATCTCGGGGCTGGCCTGATCGGAGAAGTCGAGCGCCGGCGACACCAGGCTGGTGTCGTGCGCGGTGGGGTTGACCCAGTTGTCGACGATGGCGAACCGACCGCCGCCGCCGGTGCGGTTGCCCTTGCCCCCTGGATCGTCGAAGACCCAGGTCTTCCCGGTCCCGGCGGCGTCGGTCACCTGCCAGCCGTCCGCGGCCCCCGACCAGTCCTCGAAGTCGGCGGCGACCCCGTCGTAGGTGTACGCGTAGCCCGGCGCCGTGCAGGTGGTGGCGTCGACCGCCAGCCCGATGTCGTGGGTGACCCGGCCGTGCCCGGTACGCAGGTCGACCGTCGTCCGCCGGGTCTGGTAGCCCGGCATGTCGACCGGCTCGACGCCGAGCGAGTACCGCGAGCCGACCGGCAGCTCGACGCTGTACCGGCCGGTGACCGGATCGGTGTAGACCGCACCGTTCGGGTCACCGTCGATGGTGATCTTCGCGTAGATCGGCCATCGCTGACCGGACGCGTCTCGTACCACTCCGCTGACCTGCCGGCTCGCGAGCCGGTCGAGGGCGAATCCGCGCGTGACGGTCTTCCCCGCGGCCACGGACAGCTTGTCGACCGCCGCCGAGCCGTACCCGAACTCCGAGACCGTCAGCTGGTAGGTGCCCGCGGCGACCGGTACGTGGTACCGGCCGTGCGCGTCGCTGATGCCATGGAAGCGGTACCCGCTCGAGTCCGTCAGGGTCACCCGCGCGCCGGCGAGCGGTTGGCGACCGGCGGTGACGGTGCCGGCGACCGCGGCCGCGGGCCCCAGCGTGAGTGCCGACAGGCCGTTGGGCGTGCCGACCCCGGTGGGACCGTCCCAGCCAACCCCGGCGGTGCACTCGATGTCGCCGCAGTTCTGGTTGGCGCCCTTGGTCACGTCGAACAGTGACGCGCCCGCGCGGTACACGTAGCTGGCCGGGTAGGTGCCGGGGATCGCCGGGCCGGCGAGCGCGTACATCGCTGCGACGAGCGGCGAGGACAGCGAGGTACCGCCGTACTGCGACCAGCCATCCTGCCCCAGCGTGTTGTAGACCGCGAGACCGGTCGCGCTGTCCGCGTCGGCCGCGACGTCCGCGGTCGCGCGCTTGCCCGCGCATCCGGTCACGTCGGGCTGCTGGAAGTCCGGCGCCGCTTCGTAGCGTGAGCATCCGCTGCCGCCACCGGCCCAGGCGGTCTCCGTCCAGCCGCGTGCGGTGGACGGATCCCGGGTGAGGGTCGTGCCGCCCACGGCGACGACATCGGGAGAGGTGGCCGGGTAGCTCTGCACACCCCCGGTGTCGCCCGTCGACACCGTCACGGCGATGCCGGGGTGGTCGTAGTACTGGTCGTAGTAGGCGGCCTCGTACGGGATCTCGCCGTCGACGCCGTACGAGTTCGAGATCGCCGCCGGGTGCCGGGCCGCCGCCGTGTCGACCGCCTGCCCGAGATTGGGGAAGCCGTTGTCGTCGGCCTGCACGAGCAGGATGTCGCAGGAGGGGCAGGCCGCGGAGACCGCATCCAGGTCGAGGGCCGTCTCGATCGACCAGCCCGGGTCTTCGACCTTCGGATAGTCGCCGCCGCCGCGCTGGTCCAGCTTGGTGAAGCAGCCGTTCTCCGTCGTGCACGGCGGGAGCCCGTAGTGGGCGCGGAAGACGGCCAGATCCGACTCGGCAGCGCTGTAGCCGAACGCGTCCACTACCGCGACGGTGCCGCCCTGACCGGTGTCGGTCAGACCGTAGGCACTCTGAATGTCCGCCGGACCGAGGGCACCCGGTACGGGCTCGTCGGTCTGCTCGACGAGCTTGCCGTCGGAGGTGGCCAGACCCGCCGCGAAGCATCGGGCGAACGGCGTGTCGTCGCTCGGATCGGGGTCGGTGTCGGCGGCACAACCCGCCGCCACCGAGTGCTTGCTCCACGTCGGTTGTCCGGAGGCGGGAGCGGGGGGCGCCGCCGGCCGCGCCGAAGCCGGCGAGCCCGGAAGGATCGCGGCGACCAGGACGATGGCCAGAGCCGTGGAGTATCTGGCGATGCGGCGAGCCAGGACGTCTCGCCGTCTTCGGGGATCTTGCATCTGGAGGGGCTCCGATCGAGTCAACCGGTCTGTCTCATACCTGACAGCGTTGGCAGATTGCAGGATCCTGTCAGACGGTAGAGTGCGGCGACAACCGCTTCGGGGTGCGAGTTCCTGCCACCTGTCCGGTTCCTGACGAGGGGGTACGCGATGTGGGACGCCGTCGGCGTGTCCGGCACCGAGGCCACCGCCTACGAAGCGCTCGTCCATCGTGGACAGGCCGACGCGGAGACGCTGGCCGGGGCCGTCGGGGTGTCGAAGGGGCAGGTCACCCGGGTCCTTCGACGCCTGGTCCAGCGCGGTCTCGCCACCCGGCTGCCGGGTGCACCGGCCCGGTACGTGGCGGTCCCCCCGGATCTCGCGGCAGGGTCGCTCATCGCCGAGCGGGAGCGGGAACTGTCGCGGCTGCGCACGCATGCCGACCAGCTCGCTGCCGAGCATGCCCGGCAACGGCCCCAGGAACACGACCCTGCCTCCCTCGTCGAGATCATCGACGGCGCCAGCAACGTGCAGAGCGCCTTCGTCCGGCTCCAGCGCACGGCGCGACACGAGATCCGGACGTTCGACCGGCCGCCGTACCTGGAAGATCCGATCGCCGGCAACGAGGAGCAGTACATCCAGTCGGAGCGGCGGAAGCTCGTCTACCGGGTCGTGTACCACTCCAGCGCGCTGGAGATCCCCGGCCGCCTCGAGGACGTCCGGCGGCGCGTCCAGCACGGCGAGCGAGCGCGCGTTTCGCGCCACGTACCGATGAAGATGGCGTTGTGCGACGACCAGCTCGCACTCATCCCGGTGACGACCGGCAGCAGTGCGGCCGAAGCCGCGTACCTCGTGCATCCCTCCTCGATGCTCGATGCGTTCAGCGAGCTGTTCGAGGCGCTCTGGCACCGGGCGGTCCGGCTCAACGACCGGGACCGGGCGGTCGAATCCGACCGCCCGATCGACGACCGGTTGCTGGGCCTGCTCTCCGGCGGCGCCACCGACGAGACCATCGCGCGGGCCCTCGGCTGGAGTCCCCGTACCGTGCATCGCCACGTTCACCGGATGATGGCGGAGGTGGGCGCGGAAACCCGGTTCCAGGCCGGCATGGAGGTGGTCCGGCGGGGCTGGGCCTGAGGTCCGGTCCCGGCTCGACGCCGACCGCGAACCGCTCCGGATCGTTCCCCGGGCACCGGAGCGCGCGCCGCGACCCACCGGCGGCGACCGGGATGCCCGTTCGACGGGCCGAAACTCGGCGGTACGGCGGGGCGGGGTGTGGCACGCTGGCGGCTTCTCGACGAGTCGGAGGAGACCGGGCATGACCGGGGTGGCGTCGCTCGCGCGACAGGTGGAACAGGCAGTCGGTACCGCGATCGGTGCGGTGCTGCCGGCACGACGCGACGCCGACCCGCTGATCCGACGCTCCGACCGGCCCGGCGTGGACGTCCAGTCGAACGTGGCGCTGTCGCTCGCCGGCGCGGCGGGCCGGCCACCGGCGCAGCTCGCCGGCCAGCTCGCCGACCAGCTGACCGCGGCGCCCGGCGCGGGGCCGGCTGCGGGAACGGGCCCGGCGACCGCGCTGCCGGCGGCCGTTTCCGTTGCCGGGCCCGGGTTTCTCAACGTGACGTTCACCGATGCCGCACTGTGGGGTCAGGTGGCCGCCCGGCTGGCCGACGACCGGCTCGGTGTGGACACCCCGCAGGCCGGGGTGCGCACCGTCGTGGACTACTCCTCGGTCAACGTGGCGAAGCAGCTGCACGTCGGGCACCTGCGGTCCACCGTGATCGGCGACGCGCTGGTCCGGGTGCTCGGGTTCCTCGGCGCCGAGGTGATCCGGGAGAACCACCTGGGCGACTGGGGCACCCAGTTCGGGATGCTGATCCAGTACCTGGTCGAGCATCCCGAGGCGCGCTGGCAACACGACCGGCTGGCCGCGGGCACCACCGCGGTCGCCGCACTGGACGAGCTGTACCGGGCGGCCCGGGCCGCGTTCGACGCCGATCCGGCGTTCGCGGGCCGGGCCCGCAAGCGGGTGGTGGCGCTGCAGTCCGGCGACCCGGACACGCTGGCGGCCTGGCGGGAGATCGTCGCCGAGTCGCAGCACGCCTTCCAGCAGGTGTACGACCGGCTCGGCGTGCTGCTCACCGAGGCGGACGCGGCCGGCGAGTCGCGTTACAACGACGCGCTGCCGGGCGTGGTCGACGAGCTGGTACGGCAGGGCATCGCGGTGCCCTCCGCCGGTGCGCTGTGCGTGTTCGACCCGGCGTTCACCGGCCGCGACGGCGCGCCCGTCCCGCTGATCGTACGCAAGAGCGATGGTGGTTTCGGTTACGCCGCAACGGATCTGGCCACCGTACGGGACCGGGTCGGGCGCGAGCGCGCGGACCGGATGCTGTACGTGGTGGACGCCCGGCAGGCGCTGCACTTCCGGCAGGTGTTCGCCGCAGCCCGCCGGGCCGGCTGGCTGCCCGGCACCGTCGACGTCGAGCACGTCGCGTTCGGGGCGGTGCTCGGCGCCGACGGCCGGCCGTACCGGACCCGGGACGGCGGCACCGCGCTGCTGTCCGACCTGCTCGACGCGGCGGTGACCAGCGCCCGGCGGGTGGTGCGGGACAAGAACCCGACGATGCCGGACGCCGACGCCGACCGGATCGCGGAGCTGTGCGGGATCGCCGCGGTCAAGTACGCCGACCTGGCCACCTCGCGGCAGCAGGACTACCGGTTCGACCCGGACCGGATGGTGGCGTTCACCGGCAACACCGGCGTCTACCTGCTGTACGCGCACACCCGCGTCGCCGCGATCCTGCGCCGCGCCGAGCCGGCCACCGGCGACGGCGACGCTCCGCCCGACCCCGCGGTACCGGTGGCGCCGGCGGAGCGCGCGCTGATCCTGGCGCTCGACGGGTTCGGCGCGGTGGTGACCGAGGTGGGCGAGTCGCTGGAGCCGCACCGGCTGTGCGGCTACCTGTACGAGCTGGCCCGCGCGTTCACCGCCTTCTACGAGAGCTGCCCGGTGCTCGGGGCCGCGGAGCCGGTGCGCAGCAACCGGCTGGCGCTGTGCCGGCTCACCCGGCGCACCCTCGCGCAGGGGTTGACGCTGCTCGGCCTGCCCGCCCCGGACCGGCTGTAGCGACCGGGCCCGTTGGTCGAGGGATCGCGGCAGCGCCGGGCGGCGGTGTGGCCGGGGCCCCTCGATCAGCGCCCGGAGCCGCCCCGGTCGACGCCGGGGCGGTGGGTGGCGGCGCGGTATCGTTCGGTGGAACGAACGGGGCGCGGGTCCCGTGCGTACGGTGAAGCGAACGGGAGGCGGCCACGGTGCACGCGTCGGACGGGTCGATCCGCGGCCAGTTGGCCGCCAACCTGCGCCGGGCCCGGTCCGGACTGGGCCTGTCGATCTCCGAACTGTCCCGGTTGTCCGGTATCGGCAAGGCGACCCTGTCGCAGCTGGAGTCCGGCGCCGGCAACCCGACCATCGAGACCGTGTTCAGCCTGTCCCGGGCGCTGCGAATGCCGATCTCGGACCTGCTCGACGCCAGTACGGCCGAGCCGACGGTGGTCCGCGGCGCCGACGTGGAGGTGCTCCGCGGCGCCGGTGTCGACCTGCGCCCGCTGTCCCGGCTGGAGACCGGGGAGAGCATCGTCGAGCTCTACGACCAGCGGGTCCGTGCCGGCCGGCGGCAGGACTCGGACGGCCATGTCGGGATCGAGCACACCAGCGTGCAGGCCGGCACGCTGCTGGTGCACCTGGCCGGCCGGACCACCCGGCTGGAGGCCGGCGACTACATCCGGTTCGACGCGACGGCGCCGCACAGCTACGAGGCGCCGGACGGTGAGGTGCGCTCGGTGCTGCTGCTGCAGTACCGGCCGGACCGCGCCGGGGCCACCATCACCCCGCACTGACCCGGCGCCCGGTTCGTCCGGCACTCGCCGTTCGGCGAGCGGAACGGACTCGCCCCGTGACAGCGACCGTGGCCCGGTTGTACTCTCGGAGTCGTTCGGTTTAATGAACGGGAGGCGCCATGCGGGTGGTGGTGATCGGTGCCGGCATCGTCGGCGCCGCGTGCGCCCGCGAGCTGGCCCGGGCCGGCTGCGAGGTGGTGCTGCTCGACCGGGGCGGCGCCGCGGCCGCCACCACCTCGCACGGCGAGGGCAACATCCTGATCTCCGACAAGGAGCCCGGCCCCGAGCTGGCTCTGGCCCAACTGTCCCGCGCGCTGTGGCCGCAGGTACTCGCCGAGCCGGGAACGCGACCGATCGCCACCGGCCGGGCCGTCGGAACCGCCGTCGCGGACCGGGCTCGCACCGAGGCCGCCGAGTGGGATACGAAGGGCGGCATCGTGGTCGCCACCACCGCGGCCGGCGCCACCGCGCTGCGCGCGTTCGCCGCGGCGCAGCGGGCCGCCGGCGTCACCGCCACCGAGCTGTCCGACGACGCCCTGCACGCGGCCGAGCCGCACCTGACCCGGGACCACACCGCCGCGGTGCACTACCCGCAGGACGCGCAGGTGCAGCCGGCCGGCGCGGCCACCCTGCTGCTGGGCGACGCGGTCGCGGCCGGCGCCCAGCTGCGTACCGGCTGCGCGGTCACCGGCCCGGTGCGCAGCGGTGGCCGGCTGACCGCGGTACGCACCGAGGGCGGCACGGTGGCCGGCGACGCGTTCGTGAACGCGACCGGCCCGTGGGCCGGCGCGGTGTCCGCGTCGCTGGGCGCACCGATCGACGTCCGGCCGCGGCGCGGCGAGGTGCTCGTCACCACCCCGCAGCCGCCGACGGTGTTCCACAAGGTGTACGACGCGGACTACGTCGGCGCGGTCGCGAGCGACGAGGCGGCGGTGCAGACCTCGGCGGTGGTCGAGTCGACCCGCGGCGGCACCGTGCTGCTGGGCTCGTCCCGGCGGCAGGTCGGCTTCGCCGACGCGATGCCGGTCGCGGTGTGGTCGGCGATCGCGGCGAAGGCGCTGCGGCTGTTCCCGGGGCTGTCCGGGGTGCCGGTGATGCGGGCGTACGGCGGGTTCCGGCCGTTCGTACCGGATCACCTGCCGGTGATCGGGGCGGACGAGCGGCTGCCCGGGCTGTGGCACGCCACCGGGCACGAGGGGGCGGGCATCGGCCTGTCCGTCGGCACCGGGCGGATCCTCGCCAACCTGATCGGTGGCCGCACCCCACCGATCGACCCGGTACCCTTCTCCCCCAACCGATCCGCCGTCGCGATCGGAGAGCGCTGATGACCCCCAGGCTGATCCGGGCCGACCAGGACGTGCTCGGCCGCAACGACCGACCGGTCACCATCACGGTGGACGGCGAGCCGGTGACCGGGGTCGCCGGGCAGTCGATCGCCGGCGTGCTGCTCGCCGCCGGCCGGACCGCCTGGCGGTACGGGCGGACCGGCGCCGGCCGCGGCGTGTTCTGCGGCATCGGGGTGTGCTTCGACTGCCTGGTCACCGTCGACGGCGTGCCGGACGTACGCGCGTGCCGACGCCGCGCCCGCGACGGTGACACGGTGACCACCCAGACCCGCGTACCGTCCGATGTGGACACGGTCACCACCCAGGCCCGCGTACCGTCCGATGTGGATGGTGAACGGTGACCCGGGTGGTGGTGGTCGGGGCCGGGCCGGCCGGGCTGTCCGCGGCGGCCACCGCGCTCGGCGCCGGTGCGCGGGTCACCCTGATCGAGGCGGCCGAGCAGCCGGGCGGCCAGTACCACCGGGCGCCGGTCGCCGAGTTCGGTGCCGGCCGGCCGGAGGCGCTGCAGCACGGTTGGCGCGACTTCGCGGCCCGCCGCGACTTCGTGCTGAGCCATCCCCGCTGTCGGTTCCTGCCGGACACCAGCGTCTGGGCGCTGGAAGACCCCGACGCGGCAGCGCCGGCCGGCCGCCCGACCGGCCCCACGACCGGCCCCACGACCGGTCTCGTGGCCGATCCTGGCCGGAGGAGGACCGACCGCCCGACCCATCTGGACGTGGCGGCGCCCCACGATCCGACCGGCCCTGGCTCGACGGCGGTCCGGGTGCCGGTGGTGCACGTGCTGACCGGTCCGGCCGACGGCGCCGGCCGGCGGCGGCAGGCGATCGAGGCGGACGCGCTGGTCCTCGCGGTGGGCGCGCACGACACCATGCTGCCGTTCCCGGGCTGGGAGCTGCCCGGGGTGGTCACCGCCGGTGCGGCGCAGGCGCTGGTGAAGGGTGAACGGGTGGCCATCGGCGACGCCGTCGTGGTCGCCGGCACCGGGCCGTTCCTGCTGCCGGTGGCCGCCACGCTGCTCGGCGCCGGTTCGACCCTCCGGCAGGTGCTGGAGGCGAACCGGCCGGGCCGGCTCGCCGCGGGCTGGGGCTCCCGGCCGTGGCAGCTCGCCGGGCAGGCCGGCAAGCTGCCGGAACTCGCCGAGTACGCCGCGACGCTGGCCCGGCACCGGGTTCCGGTGCTGCTGGGCCGTACCGTGGTCGCCGCCCGCGGCGACGGCCGGGTCGAGGAGGTCGTCACCGCCCGGCTGCGCCCCGACTGGTCGGTGCTGCCGGGCACCGAACGCACCGTCGCGGTCGACGCGGTGTGCGTCGGGCACGGGTTCACCCCGCAACTGGAGCTGCCGGTGGCGGCCGGCTGCGCGCTGCGCACCGAGCCGGACGGCCGCTCGTTCGTCGCCGTCGACGCCGACCTGCGCACCAGCCGCCCCGGGGTGTACGCGGTCGGCGAGCTCACCGGCATCGCCGGCGCACCGGCCGCCCGGGCCGAGGGCGCGCTGGCCGGCTGGCTCGCGGCCGGCGGCCCGGACCGCCCGGCGGTACGGGCGTTGCGCCGCCGGGTCGCCGCGGGCCGGCGGTTCGCCGCCCGGCTGGCCGCCGCGCACCCGATCGGCGCCGCCTGGCCGGGCTGGCTGCGCGACGACACCGTGGTCTGCCGCTGCGAGGAGGTGTGCGTCGGCGCCCTGCGCGAGGCCGCCGACCAGGATCCGCGCGTGTCCAAGCTGGGCACCCGGGCCGGGATGGGCCCGTGCCAGGCCCGCATCTGCGGACCGACGGTGGCAGCGCTGCGCTCGTTCGAGGCCGCACGCCGGCCGGACGACGGTGCCCGTGGCGCAAGCCCGTACCACCGTCCCCTCGCCCAACCGATCCGCCTCGGCGAGCTCGCCGCGTCCGCCGAGCCGGACGCGGAGCCGCCGGAACCCGTACCGGACAAGGAGAATCCGTGAAGAACCCTACGCGTGGACTGGGTGGTGTCGTGGTGGCGACGCCGGTGTTCTACCGCGAGCAGGCCAGCGCACCGGCCGGCCTGGCGCTCGACTTCGACGCCTACGCCGAGCACTGCCGGTGGCTGGTGGACAACGGCTGCCACGGCGTCGGCCCGAACGGGTCGCTCGGCGAGTACTCGTCGCTGACCGACGAGGAGCGCCGCCGGGTGGCGCGGACCGCGATCGCCGCGGTCGGCGCGGACGCCACCGTCATCGTCGGCGTGCACGGGGTCGGCAGCCACCAGGCGGTCCGGTGGGCGGAGGCCGCGGCCGAGGACGGCGCGGACGGCGTGCTGTGCCTGCCGCCCACCATGTACCGGGCGAACGAGTCCGAGGTGATCGCGCACTACCAGGCGGTCGCCGCGGTCGGGCTGCCGGTGATGGTCTACAACAACCCGTACGACACGAAGGTCGACCTGACGCCGCGGCTGCTCGGCGAGATCGCCGCGATCGACAACGTGGTCGCGGTCAAGGAGTTCTCCGGCGACGTGCGCCGGGTGCTGGAGATCAAGGAGCACGCACCGGACCTGCAGGTGATCGTCGGCGCCGACGACGTCCTGCTGGAGGGTGTGCTGATGGGCGCCGCCGGCTGGTTCGCCGGCTTCCCCAACGTGTTCCCGGCCGAGACGACCCGGCTCTACGCGCTCGCCGAGGCCGGCAAGCTGGACGAGGCGCGGGCGCTGTACGAGCCGATCGTCGCGACGCTGCGCTGGGACACGAAGACCGAGTTCGTGCAGGCAATCAAGTACGGCCTGGACCGCACCGGCCGGTACGGCGGGCCCTGCCGGCCGCCGCGCGGGCCGCTGACCGACGCGCACCGCGAGCAGCTGACCGCCGACCTGGACCGGGCGATCGCGGCGCTGCGGGAGTCCTGATGCGGTCCGCACGCGCCATCACCGCGGTCGACTCGCACACCGAGGGCATGCCGACCCGCGTCGTGACCGGTGGGGTGGCGCCGATCCCGGGCGCCACCATGGCGGCGCGCCGGCGGTACGCGATGGCGCACCTGGACGAGCTGCGCCGGTTCCTGGTCGACGAGCCGCGCGGGCACGGCGCGATGAGCGGGGCGATTCTGCAGCCGCCGACCCGCGAGGACGCCGACTGGGGCGTGCTGTACATCGAGGTCAGCGGGTTCCTGCCGATGTGCGGGCACGGCACCATCGGGGTCGCCACGGTGCTGGTGGAGACCGGCATGGTGCCGGTCACCGAGCCGGAGACGGTGGTACGGCTGGACACCCCGGCCGGGCTGGTGACCGCCCGGGTGGCGGTCGCCGACGGCGCGGTGCAGCAGGTCACGCTGCGCAACGTGGACGCGTTCTGCCTGGAGCGGGACGCGGTGGTGGACGTGCCGGGACTCGGCGAGGTGCGCTACGACCTCGCCTACGGCGGGAACTTCTACGCGATCCTGCCGATCGAGCGGATCGGCCTGCCCTTCGACCGGGGCCGCAAGGGCGAGATCCTGGCCGCCGGACTGTCCATCATGGACAGCATCAACGCGCAGCGCCGGCCGGTGCATCCCACCGACCCGGACGTGGCCGGCTGCAAGCACGTGCAGTTCCTCGCGCCCGGCTCGGACCCGCGGCACTCGCGCAACGCGATGGCGATCCACCCGGGCTGGTTCGACCGGTCCCCCTGCGGCACCGGTACCTGCGCCCGGATGGCGCAGCTGCACGCCCGCGGCGAGCTCGCACTCGACACCGACTTCGTGAACGAGTCCTTCATCGGTACCCGGTTCACCGGCCGGCTGCTCGCCGAGACCGAGGTCGGTGGCCTGCCGGCGGTGGTACCGGAGTTCTCCGGCCGGGCCTGGATCACCGGCACCGCGACCTACCTGCTGGACCCGACCGACCCGTTCCCGCACGGCTTCGTGCTCTGAGCGGTCCTCGGGCGGGGCCCGCCCGGGGCCGAGCACGGTCGGCCCCGGGCGGCACGAACCGAACCGGCAACCTGCGGCGTCGAGACGAGCGCTTATGGGCGTGAGCGTCGTGGCCATGGCTGCGGGCCCGGGCCTGCGCTGGAATGAGGTCATGACGACCTCGACGACGCCGCACCGCCCCATCGCCTTCCGGAACGCGCCCGTACCGCCCGTCGGGCCCGGCCAGTCGATCCCCGCGCCGGCAAACGGGCCGGGACCGTACGCACCGGTACCGCCGCGCCCCGTGCCGGCCGGGCCGCAGGGCGCGCGGCCGGTGCCCGTGGTGCGGCAGCCCCGCCGGTACGCCACCTCCGGCGCGACGATGCTGATGCTGTCGCTGCTGAGCGTCGGCCTGGTCGCCGGCGTGTACTTCGCCTTCCAGGTCGCGGTGATCCCCGGCCTGTCGCGCGCGTCGGACGCCACCTACGCGGAGGCGTTGAACCGGATCAACGAGTCCATCGAGAACCCGGCCTTCTTCGCGGCGTTCTTCGGCGCGCTCGTGGTCACCGCGATCGCCGCGACGCAGCAGTGGCGCCGGGGCAACCGCACCGCCGCGCTGTTCGTACTGCTCGCGCTCGGCCTGTACCTGGTCGGTTTCGGTGCCACGATCGTCGGCGACATCCCGCTCAACGAGCAGCTGGCCGCGGTCGCGCCGGCCCATGCCGGCCCGGTGATCGACCGGATCCGCACGCCGTGGCTCGCCTGGAACGTGGTCCGCACGCTCGCCTCGGTCGCCGCGTTGCTGTGCCTCGGCCGGGCGCTCGCCGTCTCCGGCCGGCCCCGCTGAGAGCACCCCGCATCCCCGGCCGTGGCCCTTCCGGTGCCGCGGCCGGCTGCCGTTTCGCACGGCGCCGACCACCGGCGGGCGTGCTAGGTTGACGCCCGTTCGTATCCCTGCCGGGCGGCCGGGCCACCCGGCCGCGCGCTGGGAGCCTGCATGAGCAGCACCGCGGAGGCACCGGACCAGGCCGCGCTGCGGCGGCGGGTGATGCGCAAGGTGGCGGTGCGGCTGTCGCCGTTCCTGATCCTGCTGTACTTCGTCAACTATCTGGACCGGACGAACATCAGCTTCGCCGCGCCGCACGGCATGAACGAGGCGCTCGGCTTCAGCAAGGCCGGTTTCGGGCTGGCGTCCGGCCTGTTCTTCATCGGCTACCTGGTGCTGGAGGTGCCGAGCAACCTCGCGCTGCACCGGTTCGGTGCCCGCCGCTGGCTGGCCCGCATCATGGTCAGCTGGGGCGTGGTCGCCTCGGTGATGGCGTTCGCGCCCAACGCCGGCACCATGTACCTGCTGCGCTTCGTCCTGGGCATCGCCGAGGCCGGCTTCTTCCCCGGCATCATCCTGTACCTGACGTTCTGGTTCCCGCAGCGGGAGCGGGCGAAGGCGGTCGCGTTCTTCATGCTCGCGGTACCGCTGTCGTCGATGATCGGCTCGCCGCTGTCCGGGTGGCTGATCTCGATCGGGCACGACGTGCTGTTCGGCCTGGCCGGCTGGCGGTTCATGTTCCTGGTCGAGGGGCTGCCGGCGATCGTGGTCGGGGTGGTCTGCTGGTTCTACCTGACCGACCGGCCGAGCCAGGCCCGCTGGCTCGCCGCCGACGAGCGCGACTGGCTGCAGCGCGAGATGGACGCCGAGCAGGCCGAGACCGGCCGGCGCTACCACTTCCCGCTGCGCCGGGCGCTGACCAACCCCCGGGTGCTCGCGCTGGCGTTCGTCTACTTCGGCATCGTCTACGGCCTGTACGCGGTGGGCTTCTTCCTGCCGACCATCATCGCCGGCTTCCAGGACACGTTCCACACCAGCTACACGGTGTTCCAGCAGGGACTGATCGTGGCCGTGCCGTACGCGTTCGGGTGCGTGGCGATGCTGGTGTGGGCGCGGCACGGCGACCGTACCGGCGAGCGGGTGTGGCACGTGGCGATCCCGGCGGTCGTCGGCGGCGTCGCGATCCCGGTCGCGCTGTACCTGCACTCGCCGTTCGCGGTGATGATCGCGGTCACGGTGTGCACGATGGGCATCTGCGCGGCGCTGCCCACGTTCTGGCCGCTGCCGACGATGTTCCTCACCGGCGCCGCCGCGGCCGGCGGCATCGCCCTGGTCAACTCGCTGGGCAACCTGGCCGGCTTCGCCGGGCCGTACGTGACGGGCTGGCTGACCGACGCCACCGGTACCGAGAAGGCGGGGCTGTGGGTGGTCGGCGCGTTCATGGTGGCGGCCGGCGTCGTCGCGGTCGCGCTGCGCCCCGCACCGGCTCCCGACGACGCCGCCGGCTGAGCGCCGCCGCCGGTTCGATCCGCACGTCGTGAACACCTGCCGAGGCTGCGGCAGACAAGGGGTGTGACCGACATCAGGATCGACGCGAGGAAGGACGTGGCGCGCAGATGACCAGCCCGGCCGGCGCATCGCCGGTGCAATCCGCCGCCGGCGAGCTCGATCGTCCCAACCTCGCCGCGCTCACCGACACCGCACTCACCGAACGGTTCGGCCGGCTGTTCGCCGAACACGCCCCCGGGCTGCAGCGCTACCTGGCCCGCCGGGTCGGTGCCGCGACCGCCGAGGACATCGTGGCCGAGACGTTCCTTGCCGCGCTGCGCCGCCGGGCCAGCTACGACCCGGACCGGGCCGGCATCCGCGCCTGGCTCTACGGCATCGCCGGCAACCTCCTCAAGCAGCACGAACGTACCGAGATGCGCCGGTTGCGGGCCACCGCGCGGCTGGCCGCCGGCCGTACGACCGGCACCGACCACGCCGATGCGGTCGGCGACCGGGTGGACGCGGCGTACCGGGTGGGGCAGCTCGCCACGGCACTGAGCCAGCTGTCGCCCGGCGACCGCGACGTGCTGCTGCTGACCAGTTGGGCCGGCCTGGACGCCACCGAGATCGGCCAGGTCCTGCGCATCCCACCGGGCACCGTGCGCTCCCGGCTGCACCGGGTACGCCGCTGGCTGCGCCGCGAATGCCCCACCACGACCCTGCCCGACGAGGACGGCACCGATGACTGACCGCACCGAACCCATGCGTGCACTGTGGACGGACGACGAGCTGGACCGGGCGCTCGACGCGCTGCACGCCGACGAGACCGGGCAGCTCGCCACCGCCCGCGCCACCATGGACGACGCGCTGGCACACCAGGGCGTCCCGATGCTCACCGCCTCCCGCGACCGCGACACCGCGGCACCGCGTCCGCCGCGCAGACGACGCCGGCTGTACGCCTCGATCGCCGCCGGGGTCGCCGCCGTCGCCGCCGCCGCGGTCGCGTTCACCGGACCGTTCGGCCAGCCCCAGCACCAGCCGCCGCGGCACCAGCGGGCGGCGGTACCGGACCGGACGACGGTCGCCACCGTGCCCGGCGGCAGCACGATGCGCGCCGCCGCGGCGAGGACGCTGCGGTTCGGCGACCCGAAAGTCGGCCCCGGCCAGTACCTCTACGTCAAGGACGTGGCGCAGAGCCTCGCCGTCTACGGCGGCGACAGCGGCCCGCTCGGCCTGCGGATCACCGGGCAGACCGAGAAGTGGGTGCCGTACGACCAGTCCGGCACCTGGGTGCAGCACTACGAGCAGGTCGGCAAGCCGAAGTGGGTGATCGGCACGCGCGCGCAGATCGCCAAGCGGGGCGCCAAGCTCGAACGCGAGCTCACCGGCTCCCACCCGCCGTCCTGGGCCGAGGCGATCTGCGGCGACTTCTACCACGCGATGAACGGCGGCACGCCCCGCTGCGTGGACGGCAACGAGGTGCGCAAGCAGCCGAACACCCAGCTGCTCAAGCAGGTACCGCGGGATCCGAAGGCGTACCTGCGCTGGGCGGCCGGCGGCGCGACCGCCCACCCGGACGACGTCGAGCGGGAGGCGATGCAGACCAGCTCGATGCTGCTCAGCTCCGGGGTCATCCCGGCCGCGCTGCGGGCGACCATCTACCGTGCCCTCGCCACGCTGCCGGACCTGAAGGTCACCGAGCGGGTCGCGAACTTCAACGGCAAGCGCGGCACCGCGCTCGGCCTCGACTCCGTCGACCGGCGCCAGGAACTGATCATCGACCCGGACACCGGCCAGTACCTCGGGGCCCGGTCGAGCGCCCTGGCCGGGAACGACGTCCTCCCGTCCGGGACCGTCGACTACTTCGACGCGCTGACCGTCGCCGTCGTCGACCGGCCGCGCCAGCGCCCCTGATCCGGGTGGCCGACCGGCCGGGGCGGGCCACCCGCCCCGGCCGTCACGGCCGCCCCGGCCGCCCCGGCCGGGGGCCGGAACGGTTCGCGGGTCCGGCCGGCGGCGTGGTACCCGGCGCGACCGCAGGCGGGGCCGAGGGCGGCACCGCGGCCGGGCCCGGCGGCGGGGTGGTGGGCAGCCGGACGGTGACGGTGGTCGGCGGGCTGGTGACGCCGACCGTACCGTGGTGCGCGGCGACCACCGCGGCCACGATGGCCAGGCCCAGCCCGGTACTGCCGGCCGACCGGGACCGGGACGAGTCGCCGCGGGCGAACCGCTCGAACACCCGCGGCAGCAGTTCCGGCGCGATGCCCGGCCCGTCGTCGCGTACCGACAGCACCGCCGAGGCGCGGTCGGCCCGCAGCCGGGCGGTCACCGTGGTACCGGGCGGCGTGTGGGTGCGGGCGTTCGCGAGCAGGTTGACCACCACCTGGTGCAGCCGGGCGCCGTCACCGACCAGCAGCACCGGTTCGGCCGGGAGGTCCAGCTGCCAGTGGTGCCGCGGACCGGCCACGTGCGCGTCGCTGACCGCGTCGGCGACCAGCCGGGACAGGTCCACCTCGTCGTGCGCGAGCGGCCGGCCGGAGTCCAGCCGGGCCAGCAGCAGCAGATCGTCGACCAGGGTGCTCATCCGCGCCGACTCGGACTCGACCCGCTCCATCGCGTGCCGTACGTCGGGCGGCAGGTCGTGGCCGCCGCGGCGGGTCAGCTCCGCGTACCCGCGGATCGCGGCGAGCGGGGTGCGCAGCTCGTGGCTCGCGTCCGCGACGAACCGGCGGACCCGCTGCTCGGAGGCGTGCCGGACGGACAGCGCGTTCGCGACGTGCCGCAGCATCCGGTTGAGCGCGCCGGCGACCTGGCCGACCTCGGTCGCCGGATGCAGGTCGGCGTCCGGCACCCGGACCGACAGCGCCACCTCGCCGCGCTCCAGCGGTAGCTCCGCCACCTGGCTCGCGGTCGCGGCGACCCGGCGCAGCGGCCGGAGCGAGTGCCGGACCACCAGCGCACCGACCGTACCGCCGACCAGGACCGCGGCCGAGGCGATCAGCAGCTCGATCAGCGCCACCCGCAGCAGCGTGTCGTCCACCGAACCCTGCGGCAGCCCGGCCACCACCGTCTCGCCGTCGCCCACCGGCAACCCGACCAGCCGGTACGTGCCCAGCTCGGCGCCGAGGTCCACCGACCGCGGCCGTCCGTCGTCGGCGACCTGCGCCAGCTGCTCGCCGGCCCCGGTGGGCAGGGTGCCGACCGAGTGCGACTCCACCAGCTGGCCGTCGGTGACGGTGCCGCCCTCGACGGTGGCCAGCACCGTACCGGCGGGCAGGCCCAGGAACCGTTGCGGGGCCCGGCGACCCGGCTCCGGGCCGGGTGGCTGCGGGCCGCGCTGCAGCGCCACCGAGTGCTGTGCCGCCTGCTCGACCTGCCCGTCCAGCTGCGCGAACAGGAACGAGCGCAGCGCGACCTCGGTGGCCACCCCGGCCGCGACGCACACGACCGCGATCAGGACCACGACCATCGCGGTCAGCCGGGACCGCAGCGACCAGCTCGCGAACCGGGCCCACCGTCGACCACCATGGGCGGGGCCGCCCGGGTGCGCCGGCGGGTCGCCGGCCGCGGTACCGGCCGGATGGGGTGCCGGGCCGGCCGGGCGTGGCGCCGGGTCGCCGATCATCACCGGTCTCAGAGCGCCGGCTTGAGCACGTAGCCGGCGCCGCGCAGGGTGTGGATCATCGGTTCCCGGCCCGCGTCGATCTTCTTCCGCAGGTACGAGATGTAGAGCTCGACGATGTTGGCCTGGCCGCCGAAGTCGTAGCTCCACACCCGGTCGAGGATCTGCGCCTTGCTCAGTACCCGGCGCGGATTGCGCATCAGGAACCGCAGCAGCTCGAACTCGGTCGCGGTCAGCTGGATGTCCCGGCCGTCCCGGCGCACCTCGTGGCTGTCCTCGTCCAGGCTCAGGTCGCCGACCACCAGCACCGAACCCTCCCGGGCGGCCACCCGGTGCGCCCGCCGCATCAGCCCGCGCAGCCGGGCCACCACCTCCTCCAGGCTGAACGGCTTCGTCACGTAGTCGTCGCCGCCGGCGGTCAGGCCGGCCACCCGGTCCTCCACCGCGTCGCGCGCGGTCAGGAACAGCACCGGCAGTTCCGGCGCGTCGGACCGCATCCGGCGCAGGACCTCCAGCCCGTCCAGGTCGGGCAGCATGATGTCGAGCACCACCGCGTCCGGCCGGAACTCGCGGGCCACCTTGACCGCACCGGCGCCGTCGATCGCCGACCGCACGTCCCAGCCCTCGTACCGCAGCGCCATGGCGAGCAGCTCGCTGAGCGTCTGCTCGTCGTCGACGACCAGCACCCGGACGGCTGAACCGTCCGGCCGGCTCAGCCGCACCGGGCCGTCGGGCCGGCTCAGCCGTACCGGGCCG
>NZ_BOPO01000004.1:83883-170340 GCF_017312725.1 Actinocatenispora comari
ACCGGGCCGTCGGGCCGGCTCAGCCGTACCGGGCCGGACCCGCCCTGGGGCCGCCCGGGCTCGATCCCTGTCTGCCGCATGTACACATCGTGACCGCACCGGCTGTGGCACCGGGGAGACTTCGCTGTGCGCCACCTGTACGCGCGTCCAGGCCGGCCCGGCCCGGTACGGACAGCGCGATGCCCACCGATCGTTCCCAGATCGGTGGGCATCGGACAACGTCGCCGCCACCCCGGGCGAGACCCCGGTGCGCCGGCCGCCGCGGCGGAACGCCGGTGCGCCGGCGGTTCGGAGACCGGCGGTGCGCCGCCGCGGGGACCCTCGTGATCGGCTCGCGCCAGCGGAGGCTCCCCGACGGTCGCTCAGGCCGCGGGTCGGCGGAGCCGGTCGAGCATCCGGCGCAGCCAGCCGCCGGACCGTGGCGCCGCCGGCGGGCGGGTGCCCCCGGCGGGCCGGGCCGCCGGGCGGGCACCGGCGGCGTCCGCCGCGGTCGGCGCGCTCGCCGTGGCCGGCTGGTCGGTACCGGCGGTGAGGTCGGCGTCCTTGCCGTCGGCCGGCTCGGCGGCCGTCACCTCGGCCGGCTCATCGCTCTCGGCCGCCACCGCGGCCGGCTGGTCGGTACCGGCGGTGACGTCCGCGTCCTTCGCCGCCACCGACTCGCCCGCGGCCGACTCGCCCTCCGCGGACTCGGTCGTGGCGGACTCGGCCTCGGCGGACTCGGCCTTCACCGGGGTCGCCTCGGCGGATTCGGCCTCGGCGGGCTCGGGCTCGGCGGGCTCGGGCTTGGCGGGCTCCGCCTTCGCCGGTGCTGCCGTCGCGGACCCGGTTTCGGTCTGCTGCGGGTCACCGGCCGGCTGGGCGGCCGCGGCCGCCGCCGGCTCGGTGGCGGTCGTCGCCGCGTCCACCGGCGCGGCGACGGCGTCGAGGCGCCAGGCGTCGAGCGGCAGCTCGGTGAGGGCGAGCGCGGTGACGTCCCCGTCCGCGTCGGCCCGGCCGACCAGCCCGAGGAACGGGTTGAGCCAGCCGATCGTGGCGCCCGCGGCGAGTGCCGCCGGCACCGGCGCGGCCGGCCGGTACAGGTCGGTGCCGGTGGCCTTCCGGGCGAAGGCGCCGGTGTGGGCGACCAGCCAGACGGCGGTGACGCCGGCCTCGCGGTCCGCGTCGGCCTGGGCCCGCCAGTCGGCGTCGGACACCTTGTCGGACAGCAGATGCACCGCGATCCGGGCGCCGTCGGCGGTGGTGACCAGCACGTCCGGCGTCGAGTCGCGGTCGGCGGCCTCGACGCTGGCGCCGGGGTACGCCTGCCGCGCCCAGCCGGCGACCGCCTGGCGACCGGCGAGCCGCCACATCGCCTGCTTGGCCTGCTTGTCGGTGTGCGTGGTCTCGGTCTTGGGGTGCACGAAGGCGACCCGGCCGGCACCCTTGCGGACGCCGGAGAAGGCGGCACCACAGCCCGGGTACGGGCAGTGCAGCGCACCGGCCTTGGTCAGCGCGCGCCAGGACTGGCCGGCGGCGTCGGCCGCGGCGTCCGGGCTGGCGTCGGCGGGCAGGTAGAGCCAGCCGCCGTCGGCGTCGATCGCCCAGGCCTGGTAGAGCGTGGTGTCGAACAGATGGCCGCGGCCGGCGACCTCGCGGGTCGCGATCGGGGCGGTGTGGGGTGATTCGTCGTTGCGATCGGGCGTATCGCTCATGGGCGGCAACAGTAAAGGACGCGTCGGACCTTTGGGAAGCCGACCCGCATGTGTCTCGTCGATGTCCTGCCGCACCAGTTTCCTCCCACGCTCGTCCCGGCGGCCCCTCCGTACTGAACGAGCGCGGCCGGGCGAACGTCACGCTAGACACTGTCCGAAGTAGATCAACAACTATTCGTGTCGATGGCTGGTCAGCTCCGCGAGGGCGAGCGGTACGTCGTCCCGCCGTACCTCGGTGACCTCGGCGCCGGTGAGCCGCACGCCGTGGATCGCGACGCCGGCCGCCTGCTCCAGTACCAGCGCGGCCCGGTCGGCGTCGTCCGCGAGCGGCGGTTCGGCGCGCAGCCGCACGCCGGCGACGCTGACCTCCCGGTAGCCGAGCACCCCGGTACTGCCGTCCACCTCGCTGCGGCCCCACCCGGCGATGCGCACCGCGTACCGGCCGCACCAGCCGACCTCGGCGTCGCTGACCTCGATGCGGGACGAGACCGGTGAGTCGCCCGGGCCGGCGTGGAACCGGTCGGTGTTGTCCCCGGGCAGCAACCGGAAGCCGATCTCCACCCCGCTGCAGCGCAGGCCGCGCAGCGACACGTCGTGCACCGAGCTGAGGTAGCAGCCCTCGAACGCGTCGACGACCCGCACGTCACGCAGCGCCAGCCGGTGCGGGTGGTACGACGGGCCGGTCAGCTCGGTGACGTCGGTGCCGACGGCGCCCCAGTGCACGGCGAGGCCGGTACCGCCGCCGGACACCGACAGTCCCTCGACGGTCAGGTCGCGAACCGCGCCGAGCACCGCCACCGAGTTCGCCGGGCAGCGGCCGGCGCGGTGCACGGTCAGGTTGCGCAGCTCCACCCCGTCGATCCAGTCCGGCTCGGCCGGGTAGAAGTAGCGGCCGACCGTCACCGCGGTCCACCGGTCGCCGTCGTGCGGTCCGGGCCGCGCGTCCGGCAGCCGCAGCGTCAGGTCGGCGACCAGCACCCGGGAGCCGAGCACGTGCAGCAGCGGCGCCTCGGTGGCCACCGGCTGCACCAGGGTGGTACCAGCGGGGTCGCCGCACAGCGCCGCACCGGCCGGCACGGTGAGCCCGCTCGCCACCGGGTACTCGCCGGCCGGCAGCCGGATCGTCGCCGCGTCGTCGAGCAGCCGCTGCAGCAGGTCCCGGTTCGCCGCCGGGTCGCCGGTCAGCTCCGGCGTCACCGGCGGTACCGGTTCGCTCCGCGCGCGGTGCAGCCGCCAGTCCAGCGATCGGGCGGTCTCGATGCGCACCACCGCCGGTCCGGCCAGCCGACCGGCGTACTCGACCGCGAGCTCGGCGCCGCGGCGGGTCACCGAGCAGCGCCGCGGGGTACCGCCGTCCAGCGGGATCAGCCGGACCGCCGGCGGCTCGGCGAGCGCGGTACGCACCGTGGCCGGCGCGGTCGCGTACCGGACCGGCGCGGTGACGGTGCGGCCGGCGCGCAGGGTGGTGCGGCGCAGCCGGCGCAACGCCGCGAACCGGGCCGCCGCGTACCGGCGTTTCGCCAGCGCGATGCCCTTGTCCCGGTAGCGCAGCGGCGGTGCGCCGGTCGGCGGTTCCTGCCACAACGGCCCGTACTGCGGGGCCACCGGGTCGACCGCCGCCGGCGGCTGCGGCGCGGCACGCAGCACCCAGCGGTACCGCACCAGCTCGGGGTTCGGCGGCGACACCACGAACAACCCGTCCGCGACCGGCCCGTACTCGCCGGCCGCGGCCAGCTCGCCGGGCGACCCGGCGTCCACGGGCGCGTCGGCGGGCAGCGGTTCCAGGGTGACGGAGTCGATGCGGACACCGACCGCGGCGTACGGCAGGGTGCCGGTCGCGGCGGCCGCGTCGGCGACCTCCAGCACCAGCAGCCCGTCCACCGGTACCTCGTCGGCGGTCAGGTCGAAGCGCACGGCGGCGGTCGCGTCCAGGGCGAACGCGCCGCGCGGCCGGGTCAGCAGCGCCGCGCCGCGGGTGGCACCCTGCGACCGGACCAGCAGCAGCCGGGCGCCGTGCGGGCGGCGCGGCCGGACCGACTCCGGTACCCGGTGCTCCCACCAGGTCGCGGTCTCCCGATCCGCGCGCAGTACCACGGTGACCCGCAGCGGCCCGCCGGCGGTGACCTTCAGGCCGAGCAGACCGGGGCTGGCGGAGAACCGGCCGACGATGCCGGTGCCGCGCACGAACCCGTCGCAGACCTGCAGCGACGCCCCGCCGCCGGTGCGTACCGTGGCCGGTGGTCGCAGCGCCGACACCGGCCGGTCGAACACGGTGTCGAACATCAGCCCTCCCACAGGTCGTCGTCGGCGGCAGCCAGGTCGAAGCGGGTCAGGAACGGCTCGCGCCGCCGCCACATCCGCCGTACCGCGGTGAACGCCGGGTCGCCGTCCGACTCCACGTGCTGCATCGCCACCCGCAGGATGCGCAGCAGCTGGTCGGACTGGCCGGCCTCCCAGTGCGGTACCAGCGAGGTCGGCACGTCGGCGGCGCTGCGGTAGAACCAGTGCCACAGCCGGGCCCGTTCCTGCTGCTCGGTCGACACCAGCCGGGTGCCGGCGCGCAGCCCGTCGATCGCGTCGTCCAGGACCGACCAGTAGTCGTCGACGCCGGTGGCGACCCGGGAGAAGCCGCACGCCGACCACTCCGACCAACCCGCCTGGACCGCCGGGATCCCGTACGCGGGCAGCTCGTTGGAGACGCTGCCGCGCACCGTGACCCCCAGGTCGGTCAGGCTCAGCAGCAGGTTCTTCGCCAGCTTCGCGCTGGGTACGAAGGCGAGGTTGGCGCGGCCGGCGTGCCGGTCGGCGACGGTGTCGAAGAACCCGGTCGCGTCGTACAGGCCCTGGCTCGGGTGGTCCACGAACAGCCAGTTGACGTCGGTGCGCTCGGCCGCGTACTCGGCGGTGCGTTCGAACCAGTCGGCCAGGTCGGCGAAGTGCTCCACGTTGGTACCCAGCGCGTCGGACACCGCGTGGTTGAACACCGCGACGGTCGGCCGGTCCGGCTCGAAACCGAACCGGTGCGCCGCGTGCGCCCGCAGTTGCCGCCGCTCGGTGCCGGTACGGATGTCCAGCGACGCCGTCGCGCCGCCCCGCCACCAGGACGGCCGGCCCAGGTTTCCCTTGGCCCGCCAGGACACCAGCTCGGCGCCGTGCCGTACCGACTCGCGCAGCGGCCACAGCGTCTTCTCGAAGTACTCGCCGATCCGGCCGGTCAGCGCCGCCCGCGGGCTCGGCGCGGCGTCCAGATCCTCCGGATAGATCGCGTACGACTTGAGCGAGCCGGTGGTCTGCACGTGCAGGATCGGCGTCCCGTACCGCCGGGCCGCGCTCACCGCGAGCCCCCACTGGTTGTAGTCCACGTGGCTGGTGACCAGCGCGTCCGGGGTGAACGCGGCGAACAGCCGGTCGTAGGCGTCGGCGAACGCGTCGGTGCGCGCCACGATCCGCCGGTACTGCTCGCCGCCGCGGTGGGCGTCGGTCAGCCGCGGCACCCGCAGCAGCCGCGCCGCGGTGGCGTACCGGTTCGCGGCCAGCTCGGCGGCGTCCAGCGGTTCGCGCCCGGTCGCCACCGGCACACCGCGCCCGGCCACCGTGAACGCCGGCCCCCGGCCGGCCCAGCCACCGTGGCCAGCGGCGTCGCCCGGACCGTCGGCGCCGGGCGGTCTGCCGGCACCGCTCGCGAGGTAGGTGTCGACCAGTTCGTGCACGTCGAGTACGTCGTCGGCCTGGTAGGCGGCGGCGAGCTTGCGCACCAGGCCGGTGTCGAACCGGGTCCACAGCGCGTCGTGCCAGTCGGGGTCGCTGCCGGTCAGCACGATCAGCCGGGCCGGGAAGATCCGGCGCAGCCCGTTCGCCACCGTCAGGGTGCGCAACGCCACCCGCAGGTCCTGGTGCAGCACCTCGACCAGGATCGTGCCGGCACCCGGCCCCACCGGCCGGACGTTGTTGGCCCAGTAGACCGAGGCCACGGCGAGGAACCGGTCGAACTCCGCGGTGGCCGCGTTCAGACGCACTCCGCTGTCTCCTTCGCATTGCTCCGGCCGGCGCCGCCGGCGGTGTCTCGTGGCCCGTGCGGTACCGCACGGCCGGCTGCTCCCCCGCCGCGCACACCCGGCGTACCGGTGGCCGGGGTCGCCGATGCGCTCGGGGCCGGCGCGGCCGATGCGCTCCCGGCCGGCACACCCGGCGTACCGGTGGTCGCCGTCGTCGGTGCGCTCGGGGCCGGGGCAACCGGCTTGCCCGTGACCGGGGTCGTCGATGCGCTCATGGCCGACGCAGCCGGCGCAGTTCGCGGCGCAGCAGCCGGATGCCCAGGTGGTACGGGAGGGTGGCGAGGTAACCGACCCGGTAGGTCACCGACCGGCGCAGCGTGCCCAGCTCGGACAGCCGCCGGTCGCGCTCGGCGACGGTGGCGTCCAACCAACCGAGCTGCGCCCGCGCGTCGGCGAGCTCGGCGCTGAGCGCACCGATCGCCGCCAGCGCCTCGGCGTACCCGCGCGGCGGTACCGCGGCGAGCGCCGGATCGGCCGCCCAGCGCGGCTGCCCCGCCGCGTACCGGAGCGCCTCGGCGTGCTCACCCGGTCCGGTGCCGCCGGCCACCACCGGCACACCCGACGCCGGGGAGGCACCGAAGGCCGAGTCGGCATCCGCCCCCGTCGCCGGCTCGTCGGCGGCCAGCGGCGCGGTCAGGTACACCGCGAGGCCGGCGGCGTCGGCGAGTTCGCCCGGCGAGACCGTCACGTCGGCGGTCGCCGCCAGGGTGCCGGCGAGCCGGTCGGCGGACAGCCCGGCCGGCCACGGGTGCGGCGCACCGCTGGCCAGCAGCCGGTACGCGAACCGCTGCAGGCCGCGCAGGAACACCAGCCGGACCGGCACCGCCAGGCCGGACGACCAGCTCGGATCGGCCAACCGCAACGCCGGCGGTTCCATATCGCCGGCGCCCCGATCGGCGTTGCCGGCGGCGGCCGGCGCATCCGCGACGGCGGTCCACGCGGCACCGGGGACGGCAGTCGGCGCGCCATCCGGGACGGCGGTCGGCGCGGCGTCCGGGACGGCGACCGGCCCGGCACCGGGGACGGCGCGCCGCGCGGCGTCCGGGACAGCGAAAGGCGCAGCCTCCAGGGCGTCGGTGGCGCGGGCCGCGGCGTCCGGCGTCGGGCCGACCAGGACCGCGTCACACGTGGCGAGCACCCGGTCGGCGGGGCACAGCACCCCTTCCCCGGGCTCGTCGTCGGACCAGACCGCGCGCCAGGTGCCGGTCTTCGCGCCCGCGCCGAGGAAGGCGAGGTACCCGGCGACCAGCCCGCGCACCGCGACCAGGTCACCGTGCCGGCAGGCCGCGGCCAGCGCGCCGGCCAGGCTCTCCCCGACCGGTACCGCGCCAGCCAGCCGGCCCGGGTCCCGGCGCAGGTGGTCGAGCAGCCGGACGGTGGTGTCCGGCCGCAGCGGCTGGGCCCGCCACCCGGCACCGGACCGCCACACCACCCGGGGCACCGCCCAGTACTCTGGGCGGCCCCCGTCGGCCAGCACGATCGCCGCCGTCTCCGCGCCGACCGGCCGCTCCTCGGTCACCGGCTCGCCGGCACCAGCCGTCGGACCGGCCACCGACTCGGCAGCGTCAGCGGTCGGTGGGGCCACCGATGGTTCGCCGGTACCGGAACCCGGGCGCGCCACCGCCGCCCCGCCGGTACCGGAGACGGCCGGTTCGGCGGTGTCGGAGGCCGGGCGGGCCGCCGCGGGCCGGTCGGCTGCGGCGGTCGGTGCGGTGCCGGTGCCCCCGGACGTGGGGTCCGCGCGGGTGGCGACGGCGATCCAGCTCGGCGCGAGCGCGAGCCCGAGCCCGTGCCGCACCGCCCGGTACGCGAGGCGGCCCGGATCGGTGAGCACCGGTCCGGGGTGGCCGGCGGCGTACGCGTCGGCGACCAGCCGCGCCGGTACCTCGTCCGCCGGGTGGTGCTCCGGTCGGGCGGCCGTCGCCGGGGCACGGTCGTACGGCGGGAGCGCCGCCGCGGTGGCGACCAGCCCCGGGTACGCGGCGAGCAGGCCGTGCAGCGACAGTCCGGCCGCGGCGAGCGCGGCGGGCACCGCGGGCAGGCCGTCCGGCGCACCCCCGGCGTCCGGGCCCGCCCGCTCGGCGCGGCTCACCGTTCCGCGACCGATCCCGACCACCTCCCCGTGCACCAGGCGGTCGAGGCCGAACGGGTTGGGTACCAGGACGACGACCGGGGCACCGGGCCGGGCGAGCGCGGCGATGGCAGCGAGCGTGTCGGGCCAGGGCCGCTCCGGCTGGTCCGGACCGGACAGGATCGCCGGGTCGTCGGCGGCGAGCACCGCGTCGTAGCCGGTCTCGACCGGGATGTGGGCCAGCCCGCCGCAGCGGACCCGGACGCCGGCCGCGGCGAGCCGGACCCGCGCGGCGGTGGCGTCGGGTCGGCTGCGCAGCACCAGGTCGACCTGGGTACCGCGGGCGGCCAGCGCGGTGAGCAACGAGTCGTCGTACCGGCCGAGCACCAGCGTGCGGCCGGCCGCCGGCAGCGCGCCGGCGAGCAGTGGCAGCAGCCAGTCGCCGTACCGGTCGGCACCGTCCAGATCGGACTCACCGAGCAGCTCGCCGCCCAGCAGCGGTACCGATCCGGCGTCCGCGCGCACCGCCGCGGCGCTCATCGCGGCACCCCTCGTACCGCGACGGCCGGCTGGTTCGCCGTCATGCCACCGATTCCGTCCGGGTTGCCGGCCGGCGCAGCGGTGGCCAGCCGAGCAGGTCGGCGAGTTCGGCCGGCGGCGCGACGTGCCGCACGCCGAGTTCCTGCCGGGCGACCTCGGCCGCGTACCCGGGGTCGACCTCGGGCGCGTGCAGTTCGGGCCAGAGCCGGCGGATCCGGGCGATCCCGCCGTACGCGGGATGCTCGTTCTCGATCATCATCGGGTCGCCGTAGACGCCGACCCGGCAGCCGGCGGCCGCGCCGTACAGCACCGCGGTGCACAGCCGGTTCGCGGCCACCCAGCGGTGCGCGCGCAGCTCGGCCAGCTGCCGGTTCAGGAACCAGGGGTCGGTGCCCTGGTAGTGGCCGCCGCGCGGCCCGTGCGTGATCACCCGGAAGCCGAACGACTCGTACAGCTCGCGCAGCTGCGGGTGCCGGAACTCCAGCCAGTACAGGCAGATCGTGACCGGCGGTTCGGCCCGCGCCGCGATCTCGGCGGCGAGCGCCCGGTGGTCGCCGAACACCGCCTGCGCCTCCCACCCGTGGAACGGGTAGTAGATCGTCCCGCGCCGCGCACCGTCCACCGTGGACGCCGGTACCGTCGGCCGTCGGGCACCGTCCACGGTGGACGCCGGTGGCGTGCCGCGCCGCGCACCGTCCACAGTGGACGCCGGTGCCGTGCCGCGCCGCGCACCGTCCACGGTGGACGGCAGGCCGGGCGCGGTCGGCACCGTGCGGCGCCGCCGCCCGTGGTCGGCGCTGAGCGGCACCCGCCGGGCCGGTTCCGGGGTGGCGAGCAGGTAGGCGAACGGAGCGCCGATCACCCGGTAGCCGCGCCGGCCGGCGAGCATGCCGCGCCGGCGCGGGCCGTCCGACCAGACCAGGCGCGGCACGCCGGGCGCCGGGCCGTCGTCCGCGCCGTACCCGTCGTGCACGTTCCAGCCGTGCTGCAGGTACCCCCAGATCCGTGGCGGTGCGGCCAGCCCGCAGTAGCGGGCCAGCACGTGCGCGTGCCCGTACCAGTGGTTCTGGTGGTTCATCGGGGTCCCCGCTCGACGGTGTGTCTACTGTGGATGGTCAGGTGAGCAGCGCGCGCAGCCGGTCGACGACCCGGTCCTGGTCGGCGTCGGTCAGCCCCGGGTACATCGGCAGCGACAGCTGCTGGGCGTAGTACGCCTCCGCGTTCGGGCACAGCCCGCGCCGGTAGCCGGCGTCGGCGAACACCGGATGCCAGTACACCGGGACGTAGTTGACCTGCACGCCGATGCCACCGGCCCGCATCCCGTCGTAGATCTCGCGGCGCCGGCCGCCGAGGACGCGTACCGGGAACAGGTGCCAGGCCGGCGTCACGTCGTCCCGCTGCGCCGGCAGCACCAGACCGTCCACATCGGACAGCAGCCGGCGGTACCGGTCGGCGAGCTCGGCGCGGCGGGACAGGAACTCCGGCAGCCGGCGCAGCTGCACGCTGCCGATCGCGCACAGCACGTCCGGCAGCCGGTAGTTGAGCCCGAACTCGTGCACCTCCTGGTGCCAGCCGCCCTGATCGGTGATCCGGAACTCGTCCGCCTCGCGCACCAGCCCGATGTTGCGGAACCGGGCGGCCCGGCGGGCCAGCTCGGCGTCCCGGGTGGCGACCGCGCCGCCCTCCGCGGTGGTCAGGTTCTTCGTCGGGAAGAACGAAAACGTGGTCAGGTCGGCGATCGCACCGATCGGCGCACCCCGGTACGCGGCGCCGATCGAGTGCGCGGCGTCGTCGAGCAGCAGCGCGCCGGCGCTGTCGGCGACCGAGCGCAGCGCGTCGTGGTCCGCCGGGTGGCCGGCGTAGTCGACCGCGGCGACCACCCTGGTCCGGTCGGTCAGCGCCGCCTTGGCGGCGGCCGGGTCCAGCAGTGCGGTGTCCGGCTCCACGTCGGCGAACACGACCGTCGCGCCGAGCAGCGCGGCCGTCGAGGCGGTCGCCACGAACGTCAGCGGGCTGGTCACCACCTCGTCGCCGGGGCCGATCCCGGCCGCCGCGTACGCGGTGTGCAGCGCCGCGGTGCCGGACGTGACGCTGACGCAGTGCGCACCACCGGCCACTGTGGACAGCTCGGCCTCGAACGCGCGTACCGCGGGGCCGGTGGTCAGCCAGTCGCCGCGCAACACGGCCGCGACGGCGTCGATCTCCTCGTCGCCGATCGACTGCCGACCGTACGGGAGCACCTCAGCTCGCCTTCGCGGCGACCAGCATGTCGCGCAGCTGCTCGACGGTGAGCCACAGGTCGTTGGTGTCGGAGCGGAAGCTGAAGTCCGCCGGTACCGTCTCGGCGTCGGCCGGCGGCTCGTACCCCCAGGTGGCGATCGTCGGCTGCAGCACGTACCGGTCGGCCAGCCGCAGCGCGCGGCGCCCCTCCTCCGGCGAGATCATCTCCTCGTGCAGCTTCTCCCCCGGGCGGATGCCGATCTCGTGCGTCGGCGCCTCCGGCGCGACCGCGGCGGCCAGGTCGAGCACCCGCATGCTGGGGATCCGCGGCACGTACAGCTCGCCGCCGGCCATCAGGTCGAACGAGTCGACGACGAACTGCACCGCGGCCGGCAGGCTGATCCAGAACCGGGTCATCCGCTTGTCGGTGATCGGC
This sequence comes from Actinocatenispora comari, assembly GCF_017312725.1. Classification (GTDB taxonomy): domain Bacteria; phylum Actinomycetota; class Actinomycetes; order Mycobacteriales; family Micromonosporaceae; genus Actinocatenispora; species Actinocatenispora comari. Next base: position 94,897 of record NZ_BOPO01000004.1, read on the forward strand.
AGCGACTTCCCCTCGGCGGCCAGCCGGGCGAAGAACGGGATGACCGAGCCGCGGCTGCCCATCACGTTGCCGTACCGCACGACCGCGAACCTGGTGTCGTGGTGCGCGGCGTAGTGGTTCGCCGACACGAACAGCTTGTCCGCGACGAGCTTGGTCGCCCCGTACAGGTTGATCGGGCTGGACGCCTTGTCGGTGGACAGCGCGACGACCTTGCGCACCCCGCTGTCGATCGCCGCCTCCACCACGTTCTGCGAGCCGGCGACGTTGGTCTGCACGTACTCGAACGGGTTGTACTCGGCGGTGTCGACCTGCTTGAGCGCGGCGGCGTGCACCACGTACCGCACCCCGTGCATGGCCCGCCGCAACCGCGCCACGTCGCGGATGTCGCCGATGAACCACCGCAACCGTGAATCGTCGTTGAACAGTTGACGAACCTCGTACTGTTTGAGCTCGTCCCGGGAGAACACCACCACCCGGGCCGGGTCATGATGGTCCAGCAGGTGCCGGATGAAGGCCTTGCCGAACGAACCGGTTCCCCCGGTGATGAGAATGTCTGAACCCGTGAGTGTGGACACTGCCCTCAACGATTCCTTCCGAGAAAACGTCGTGTTGCGGTCAGTGAAAACCGACGAGGTGAGAAGAAGGTAAACACCGAATGGGAACGACATGACGAGAATCCTCGGAATCGTGCAGGCCCGCATGGGCTCGACCCGGTTGCCGGGTAAGGTGCTGCGGCCGCTGGCCGGGCGCAGCGTGCTCGGCTGGGTGGTTCGCGCGGCCCGCGCGGCCGGAACGCTGGACGAGCTGGTCGTCGCCACGACCACCGAGCCGGCCGACGACGCGGTCGTCGCCGAGGCGAGTGCGCTGGGCGTGGCCACCAGCCGCGGTTCGGTGCACGACGTGCTGTCCCGGTTCGTCGCCGCGCTGGACGACCGGCCGGCCGACGCGGTGGTGCGGTTCACCGCCGACTGCCCGCTGCTGGACCCCGGCGTGGTCGCCGCCGCGGCGAACGCCTGGCGGGCGGCGCCGTGGCTGGACTACGTCAGTACCGCCCTGCCGCGCCGGCTGCCCCGCGGTACCGACGTGGAGGTGATCGCCGCCGGGGCGCTGCGCGAGCTTTCCGCAACCGCGGTCGGGCACCACCGCACGCACGTCACGTCCGGGCTCTACAGCGAGCCGGCCGGCTGGTCGATGCTCGGCCTCACCCTGCACCCGGACGCCTCCGACCTGCGGGTCACGCTCGACACCCCGGACGACTGGCGGCTGATCGAGACGGTCGTCGACCACTTCGGCGACCGCCCGGTCGCGCTGCCCGAACTGGTCGGCTGGCTGCGCGCGCATCCGGCGGTCACCGGGCTGAACGCGCACGTCCGGCAGAAGGTGCTGGAAGCCGGGTGAGTGGGCTCGTGACACCGGGGCGCGCACCGGGCACCGTGGTGTGCTGCTGCGACGCCGGCCCGGCGGCCGGCACTGGGCACCTGATGCGCTGCCTCGCGCTGGCCGAGGAGCTGGCCGCGCGAGGCAGCACGGTGCGGTTCGTCGCCGACCTCACCGGCCTGCCGTTCGCGGCGCGCCGGCTCGCCGCCGCCGGCTTCTGCTGGGTACCGCCGGGCCCGGACCCGGTCACGGCGGTCCTCGGCGCCGGGGCGCCGGACGCGGTGGTGCTCGACTCGTACCTGCTGCCGCCGTCGGTGGGCGCGCGGTTGCACGCGGCGGGGGTACCGGTGCTGGCGCTGGTCGACGGGGACAGCCCGGTGCAGCCGGCCGACCTGTACCTGGACCAGAACCTCGGCGCCGAACGCGACCCCGGGCCGGCGCCACGGCTCGCCGGGCTGCGGTACGCGTTGCAGCGGGCGGAGATCCGGGCGCACCGGCCGGCGCGACCACCGGTGGCGCGGGCCGGCCGGTGCGGCGTGCTGGCGTTCTTCGGCGGCACCGACCCGTACGGCGCGGCCCCGGTGCTGGCCGCCGCGCTCGCCGCCACCGGCGTACCGTGCGACGCCACCGTCGTCGCGGCGACCCCGCAGCTGGCGGCGGCGGTACGCGCGGTGCCGGTACCGGCCGGGCAGCGGCGCCGGGTGATCGGGCCGACCGACGAGCTGGCCCGGCTGGTCACCGAGGCGGACCTGGTCGTCGCCGCGGCCGGTACCTCGGCCTGGGAACTGGCCTGCCTCGGCGCCGCGGCCGCGCTGGTCTGCGTGGTCGACAACCAGCGGGCCGGCTACCGGCGGGCGGTCGGGACCGGCGCCGTCGCCGGGCTGGGCGAGCTGGCCGCGCTGCGGGCCGACCCGGCGCCGGCGACCACGGCGCTGCGCTGGCTGCTGTCCGACCGGGCCGAACGCACCAGGCTGCACGCCACCGCCTGGCACCTGGTCGACGGCCACGGCACCGGCCGCGTCGCCGACGCGCTCGCCGCGCTGCCGTACGCCGACCAGGGCCTGTCGATCGAGGGAACCGGTCGCGCTCGCCGGGCACCGACCGACCGACTCCCGTGAGCACCCCCGGCAACCTCGATCGACACCCGCTCCATGATCGATGCCGCCAGCCTCGATCGCCACCGCCCCGTTGACCGGCACGGGCAGCGTTGCTCGACACCGGCAGCGTTGCTCGACGCCGGCCCCTGGACCGACACCCGCGGCCTCGATCGACGCCGGCAGCCTTGCTCGACACCGGCTGCCTCGATCGACGCCGGCGGAGGCGGCCGCCCGCAGGGGTCGGCGCGGCCGACACAACCGGGCGACCGGTGCCGGTGGTCTTCGGGATGTGGGAGACGAACGACCGGCCCTGTCGGTGGTGGTACCGGCGTACAACGAGGCCGACCGGCTGGACGAGACGCTGCGCACCGTGCTGGGCTACCTGCACGCCCGGCCGGTCCGGCGCTGCGAGGTGATCGTGGTCGACGACGGCTCGGTGGACGACACCGCGTCGGTCGCGGCGGCGCTGGCGGCCACCGATCCGTGGCTGCGGCTGATCCGGGTCGGGCCCAACCGGGGCAAGGGACACGCGGTCCGGGTCGGCGTGCTGGCCACCGTGGGCGATCGGGTGCTGGTCTGCGACGCGGACTCCTCGACCCCGATCCACGAGCTGGACCGGCTGGAGCGGGCCCTGGATCGCGGCGCCGACGTCGCGGTCGCCTCCCGGGCCGGCCGGGACGCCCGGATCGGGGTACGCCAGCCGGCGGTGCGGGAGCGGCTGGGCCGGGCCGGCAACGTGGCGATCCGGTGGCTGCTGCTGCCCGGCGTGTTCGACACCCAGTGCGGCTTCAAGCTGTACGACGGCCCCGCGGCGCGGCGGGTCCTCGGCCTGGTCCGCACCGACGGCTGGGGCTTCGACATCGAGGTGCTGTACCTGTTCCGGCGGGCCGGCGCGCAGATCTGCGAGGTGTCGGTGCGCTGGGACCATCGGGCCGGGTCGACCGTGCGACCGACCGCCTACCTCGCGGTCGGTGCGGACCTGCTGCGACTGTGGCTGCGGTACCTGCGCTGGGCGCCGCCGGTGGACGGCTGCCGGCCGGCCCGGGTGCGGAGCGTCGCGTGACCGCGGTACGGGAACGGGTCCGGACCGGCACGACCAGGGTTCCGGCCGGGCGGCGGTTCGACGGCGCGGTGGCCGCCGGGTGCCTGCTGCTCGCCGTGTTCGTGCTGTGCCGGGCGTGGGCCGACCCGACCGGCCGCTACCTGGTCGACGGCGGCCAGGACCCGTTCCAGTGGCAGTCGTTCTTCGACCACGTCGCGCATGCCGTGGTGCACGGCCACAACCCGCTGTTCACCACGCTGCTGAACCATCCGGACGGGGTGAACCTCGCGGCCAACACCAGCATGCCGGGCCTGTCCGTACCGCTGGCACCGGTCACCCTGCTGCTCGGTCCGGCGGTCAGCTACCTGCTGGTGCTCACCGGCGGGCTGGCCGGCACCGCGTTCGCCTGGTACTGGACGTTCTCCCGGAATCTGGTGGACTCCCGGGTCGCCGCCGCGGTCGGCGGGGCGTTGTGCGGCTTCGGCCCGCCGATGGTCTCGCACGCCAACGCGCACCCGAACTTCGTCGTGCTGTTCGTCCTGCCGCTGATCGTGCACCAGGTGGTCGGCCTGCTGCGCGGGGTCACCGGACCGGCACCCCGCGAGTGGGTACGGCGCGGGGTGTCGCTGGGGTTGCTGGCGGCCTGGCAGATCACCCTCGGCGGCGAGGCGCTGCTGCTCGGCGCCACCGCGCTGGCCGGCTACCTGCTGGCGTGGGCGGTGCTGCGACGTGACGCGGTACGGCCGGCGCTGCGCCGGCTGCCACCGGGCCTCGGTGTCGCGCTGGCGACGTGCCTGGTGGCGGCCGGGCCGGTGCTGTGGTGGCAATTCTTCGGCCCGCAGAGCTACACGTCGCTGCGGCACGGCGACGGTGGGTTGGACCTCGCCGCGCTGCCGGCGTTCGCGGGCCGGTCGCTGGCCGGTGATCCCGGTGCCGCCGCGACGCTGTCCGGGTACAACCCGACCGAGCAGAACGGCTTCTTCGGCTGGCCGCTGCTCGCCGTCGCGATCGGAGTCGTCGCCTGGCGCCGGCGCGAGCCGCAGGTCCGGGCGCTGGCCGCGACGGCCGGGCTGCTGTGCCTGCTGGCGCTCGGCGGTCACCTGGTCGTCGCCGGGCACCACACCGGCGTGCCGCTGCCGTGGCTCGTGCTGGCGAAGCTGCCGCTGTACGACTCGGTGATCGCGTCCCGGTTCGGCCTGGTGGCGCTGCCGGCGCTCGCCGCGCTGCTGGCGCTCGCGGTCGACCGGCTGCTCCCGGTGCTGCGGTTCGGGCTGACCGACGCCCGCGCGGCGGCGCTCGGCGGGCTGCTGGTGCTGCTCGCCGCGCTGGCCCCGATCGCGCCGACGCCGCTGGCCACCGCCGCCGTGCCGCCGGTGCCGGCGCTGATCACCTCGGGCGACTGGCGGGAGTACGTGCGTCCCGGCCGGACCCTGGTGCCGGTACCGGTGCCCAGCGTCACCGACGCGAGCACCACCCGGTGGCAGGCCGCGGCCGGCGACGGGTTCGCGCTGCCCGCCGGCTACTTCCTCGGCCCGTACGGCGGGGACCGGACCGGCTCGTACGGGATCTACCCGCGCCCGACCGCGCAGCTGCTCGACGCGGTGGCGCAGACCGGCACCGTGCCCGCCATCGGCGCCGACCAGCGGCGGGCGGCTCGCGCCGACCTTCGATACTGGCAGGCCGACGCCGTGGTGCTGCCGTCCACGGCGCAGCACTGGGCCGCGCTGACCACGACGCTGAACGCGCTCCTCGGCCCCGGCCGGTGGCGCGGTGACTGCTGGGTCTGGCCGGTGGCGGGATGACCGGGTTGCACGGATCACACATCCGTGCGCGGTGCCGTACCCGTCACCCGAAGGGCCGTGCCGACCGGACGGCGTTGCCGCCCGGTGCGACCCGGGGCGGCGGAGAGGGGTGGGCATGCGGGCGGCCGACGAGCAGCGCTACACCGAGTACGTCTCGGCCCGGCTGCCTGCGCTGCACCGGCTCGCGTACCTGCTGTGCGGCGACCCGCACCGCGCCGACGACATCGTCCAGGCCGCCATCGTCAAGCTGTACCGGCACTGGCGGCGGGCCAGCCAGGCCACCGACCTGGACGCCTACGTCCGCACCATCGTGGTCCGCTCCTTCCTGGACGAGCAGCGGCTGCGCTGGGCGTCGGTCCGACTGTTCGGCCACCCCCAGGACGGTCCGGTGATCCCGGCGGCCCCGCCGGACACCGAGACCGGCATCGTCGTGCACACCGCGCTGACCCGGCTGCCGCCCCGGCAGCGGGCCGCGCTGGTACTGCGGTTCCTGTGCGACCTGTCCACCGAGTCCACCGCCGCCGCGATGCACTGCTCGACCGGCAACGTCAAGCGACTGACCTCCGACGGGCTGCGCCGGCTGCGCGGCCTGCTCGCACCGGTCGCGGAAAGGTGCGCCGATGGAACCCGCTGAGTACGACGGTGACCGGCTGCTCGCACCGCTGCGGGACCTGCCGACGCCGCCGACGCACGTCGACGTGGCGGACGCGGTACGCATCGGCCGGCGCCGGGCCCGGGCCCGCACCCGGCTGCTCACCGGCGCCACCGCGCTGGTGGTGATCCTGACGCTGGTGGTCTCGTTCGGCACCACCGGGCTGGATCGGCTGCTTCCCGGGCCGGAACGCCCGGCCGCGGCCGGTGGCACCTTCGACCCGCTGCGGCGGGCGGTGACGGTCGGTGCGGCCGGCGGGTTCGTTCCGGTCAGCTACGAGACCGGCCGGTACTGGCAGCGGGTCGTGCTGCGCCGCGCCGACGACGCCGACCCGCGCCCGTCGGACCCGGTGGCGAGCGTGACCGTCTACCCGAAGGGCCGGCTCCCGCAGGTCGACGGCGCGCGCTGGCATCCCGGTGGCCGGCGGGCCGGGGCCGCGGTGCCCGGTCGCACCGGGTACTGGGTGGCGCCGCCGGTGGTCGCCGCCGGCGCCACCGGGCTCGCCTGGCGGCTGCCCACCGGCGAGTGGGCGGTCGGGCAGGTGAACCGCACCGGCGCCGCCTGGCGCGACCGGCTCGCCAAGGTCGCCCTCTCGGTACGGCCGGGTGGCGGGCAGGTCCGGCTGCCGCTGACGATCCCGCGCCGGGTCGCCGACGTGCTCGGGCGACTGCACGGGACGCTGACCACGGTCGGGCCGGACACCTCCCGCGGCGTGTACGCCCTGGTGCTGCGCCCGGCGTCCGCCGACCAGGAGACGACCGACGGGTCGGCGGACGTCGTGGTCGGGGTGCAACGCGACGCCGATCGCGGCCCGCTGCTCGGCGACCCGTGGCCCGGCGTGGATCTCGCCGCGCTCAGCGGGTTGACCACCGGTGCGGTCTCGGCCGTCCTCGACAGCACCGCCAGCGGTTTCACCGTGGTCGCCACCCGGTCCCGCGGCCGGCTCGACGTGGCTACCGGGACCTCCGGCGCCGGCAGCACTCCGTCGCCGTCCCCGAGCTCGCCGTCCGGCTCGTCCGGCAGCACGCCGATCCCGTCCGGCGGTGCGCCGAGCCCGTCGTCGGGCTCGACCGGCGACACTCCGGACGCGTCGTCGGCGAGCCCCTCGCCGAGCTACTCGGCCGGCACCCCGCAGGCGGCGGGCGCCCAGGACCTCGCCCGGCTCGTCACGTCGATCCGCCTGGTGGGCGCCGACCGCGACGAGACGCACTGGGCCACCCGCCCGCTGACCTGACCGGGCCGGTTCCGATCACCGCGGCGGCGCCCGGCGCCGGCAGCGCTCAGAGCAGGTCCCAGGTGAGCGGGGTGCCCTTCGCGACGTCGGTACGGAAGCTGCGCCCGGCGACGGTGTCGAACGCGTCCGGGGCCAGGCCTCCGGTGGGCCGGATCGACCGGACGTTGTGCGCGGTCACCGGCTCACCGGCGCGCACGTCGGCGACCACGTGCAGGGACCGCCGGAACCGCAGCCCCTCCGCCTCCGCCGAGGACGGACCGAACGACACCCGGCCGAGCGCCCGCCAGGCCGTCTCGGTCTCGGTACGCAGGGCGGCCAGTTCGGCCGGCTCCAGCGAGAACGCCGAGTCGACGCCGCCGTCCGCGCGAGACAGCGTGACGTGCTTCTCGATCACCGTCGCGCCCAGTGCCACCGACGCGATCGCGGCACCGATACCCAGGGTGTGGTCGGACAGCCCGACGTGCGTGTCGACCGCGCCGGCCAGTACCGGCAGGGTGCGCAGGTTGCTGGCCTCCGGCGGTGCCGGGTAGGACGCGGTGCAGGCGAGCACGACGAGCTGCTCGTTGCCGACCGAGCGGGCCGCCCGCACCGCGGCGTCGATCTCCGCGAGCGTGGCCATCCCGGTACTGATGATCAGCGGCTTGCCGGTGGCCGCCATCCCGCGCACCAGCGGCAGGTCGGTGACCTCGGACGACGCCACCTTGTAGGCGGGTACGTCGAGGCTTTCCAGGAACTCGATCGCGGTCGGGTCGAACGCGCTGGAGAACGCGGCCAGGCCCAGGTCGGCGGCGAGCGCGAAGATCGGCTCGTGCCACTCCCACGGCGTGTGCGCCTCCTGGTACAGCTCGTACAGCCGGCGGTTGGGCCACAGCTTGTGGTCGGCGGCCAGCCGGAACCGCGGCGTGTCCACGTCGACGGTGATCGTGTCGGCCGTGTAGGTCTGCAGCTTCACCGCGTGCGCACCGGCGTCGGCGGCCATCCGGACGATGTCCAGCGCCCGGTCGAGCCGGCCGTCGTGGTTGCCGGACATCTCGGCGATGATCATCGGCGGGTGCGCCGGCCCGACGCTGGTCTTGCCGATCTGCACGTCCGGCCGGGTCGCCGGCTGGTGCGGGCTGGTCATGCGTTCTCCTCGGGCGAAACGGTGTGGGCGGCAGCGGTCCGGCCGGTGCCGTGGGAGGCGGTGGAGGTGGCGCCGCGGCGCTGGTCGCGGCGCAGGCCGATCCGGCGGTACCGGACGGTGCGGCCGGCCACGGTGCGCACCGCGGGCGGCCCCTCGACGAAGCCGAACCGGCGGTTGCCCCGGCGTACCGCGGTGTTGTGCTCCAGCACCTCGCCGGTGAGCAGGTCGAGCCGCAGCACCTCGAACGCGTGGTCCAGCGCGGCCCGCTGCACGCCGAGCCAGGACGACAGGCCGGTACCGCGGGCCTCGACCCCCTCGACGTCGAGGTAGAAGCCCCACGAGCCGGTGCGCTGGCCCGCCTCGGTGCGCAGGTCCTCGAACAGCACCACGCCGGCCGGCAGCTCGGCCTCGCCGTCGCGCTCGCAGTAGACCAGCAGCGCCCGGCTCGGGTCGGCGGCGACCCGCCGCCACCACACGCGGTGCTCGTCGGCGCCGATCTCGTGGTCGGTGAAGCTGGCCGCCCGTACCTGTGGATGGTTGCGCCAGCGTCGGATCGTCTCGCGCTCCGCCTCACGCGCGGCACGCAACATGCACGGCTCCTGATTCTCGCAGCCTGGAATTCATCTTCGGTTGCGGTTCGTACGCTACATTCCAGGCCGCCACGGACCCTATCCCCACATGAACACGAGGTAATTCGGAAATGAATTCTGACGGATCCGCCGCACCGATTTCCGCACTCAACCGAGATCAGCTCCGGGAACTGCTCACGCAGGTACTCGCCGCGCAGGGCAAGGATCTGCCGGCGGGCGAGTCCGCGGAGCTCGCCGCGATCGGATTCCGGTCGCTGGACTTCTCCGAACTGGCGCTGCGGGTCGAGGACGAGATCGGTCGCGAGCTCAACTTCGACGCGCCCGGGCTGCGCACCATCCGCACCGTGGGCGACGTGCTCGACTTCCTCACCGAGCTGCAGGACCCGGCATGAGCATCGGGCCCGGAAAGCCGTGCGGCGACGGGGAGACGCCGACGGGCGGGAGCGGCGCCGGGCGGGCCCGGTACCCGGTGGTGGTCGCGTGATCGCCGCGAACAACCGGCTGCAGCTCGGCGAGATCGCCACCAGCTGGGCCGATCTGGCCGACGCGGCGAGCCTGCCGGACCCGGTCGCGGTGTGCACCGACGACCCGACGACCGCGTTCGCCGCGGTGCGCCACCACGCCGACCACGGCACCGAGTTGCTGGTCGCGGCGCGCTCCCGGATCGACGAGACGCTGCGCGCCGAGCTGATCGAGGCCGGCTTCGCGCTGCCCGACGACGGCGTACCGGCGCACCGGGCCGCCGATCCCGGTCGGCTGTGGCTGCTCACCAGCGGCAGTACCGGTCGTCCCAAGCGGGTCGCGCACACCCTCGCCGGGTTGACCACCGTCACCGCGCCGCAGCCACCGCGGGTGTGGCTGTGCCCGTACTCGCCGGGCAGCTACGCGTGGTGGCAGCTGGTGACGCTGTCGCTCGCGGTACCCGGGCAGGACCTCGTCGTTCCATCCACTGTGGACGACTGGGCCGCGGCAGCGGTGGCGCACCGGGTGACCGCGGTGTCCGGTACGCCGACGTTCTGGCGCCAGGCGCTGTACCGGCACGGCGACGAGCTGGCGGGCCTCGCGCTGGCGCAGGTGACGCTCGGCGGCGAGCCGGTCGACCAGCCGATCCTCGATGCGCTGCGCGCCGCCTTCCCGACCGCCCGGATCAGCTGGATCTACGCCTCCAGCGAGGTCGGCGCCGCGGTCGTGGTGCACGACGGCCGGGCCGGCTTCCCCGCTTCCTGGCTGGACCGCGCCGCCGGCGACCGGCCCCGACTGTCCGTTGTGGACGGTGAGCTGCTGGTCGGCTCGCCGCACCGTGGCCTGGACCAGCCCGAGCTGATACGCACCGGCGACCGGGCACAGCTGTCCGGCGACCGGGTGCTGCTGCCCGGCCGGCTGGGCCACGACGAGATCAACGTCGGCGGTACCAAGGTGTCCGCCGGTGCCGTGCGCGAGGTGTTGCTGGGCCACCCGGCGGTGCGCTGGGCCCGGGTCACCGGCCGGCGCGCCCCGCTGGTCGGCCAGGTCGTCAGCGCCGAGATCGTCACCGATGGTTCGGTGGATTCCGTTGACCTGCAACGGTTCGCCGGCGAACGGCTGGCCGAGACCGCGGTACCGCGACACATCCGCATCCTGTCCGAGATCCCGGTGAAGGAAACGTTGAAGAGCGATGTCTGAACAGTGCGTACCGCCCGCGTCGGTGGTCCTGGTGTCCGGCGGCTCCCGCGGCCTCGGACTGTCCATCGTGGAGGATCTGGTCGGCAGCGGGCTGCGGGTCGCCACGTTCGCCCGCAGCATCACCCCGGAGCTGGCCAAGCTCGCCGACGCCGAACCCGACCGGGTGCTCGCCGGCGCCGTCGACATCACCGACCGGGCCGCGACGACCGAGTTCGTCCGTACCGCGGAGTCGTCGCTCGGCCCGATCGACGCGCTGGTCAACAACGCCGCGATCGGCCAGGACTCGCTGCACGTGCACACCTCGCCGGACCGGTTGGCGAACCTGATCGAGGTGAACCTGACCGCGCCGCTGCTGCTGACCCGGTTGGTGTTGCGGCGGATGCTCGCCGGTGGCCGGCGCGGCCGGATCGTCAACGTCACCTCGATCTGCGCCCGCCGCGGCTTCCCCGGCCTCGTCGCGTACTCGGCGACCAAGGGCGGGATGGAGGCGGCGACCCGCTCGCTGGCCCGCGAACTGCGGGACCGGGCGCTGGTCAACTGCGTCGCGCCCGGCTTCTTCGCCTCCGAGATGTCCGCGGTGCTCGGTACCGACCAGCTCGGGGCGATCGTCCGCCGCACCCCGACCGGTCACCTCACCGAACCGGCCGAGGTCCTGCCGGTGATCCGGATGCTGCTGCTCGCCGACACCAACATCCACGGCCAGACCATCACCATCGACGGCGCCGCCGGCAGCTGACCGGTACCGGCGGGGCCGGCGGCACCGGTCAGCCGAAGTCGGTGGCGTACGAGGCGGCCTCGTCGTACGACGGAAGCCCGGTCGGCAGCGGGGTACCGGCGGCGACAGCGCGGGCGGTGTCCAGCGCGGCGCCGAGCGCGGCCCGGAACAGCAACGAGCCGGTGCTGATCCGGCGCACCCCCAGCTCGGCGAGCCGGGCCACCGGCAGCTCCGGCATCGCCAGCACGTTCAGCGGCAGCGGCAGGTCCCGGGCCAGCCCGGCGATGGTCCCCGGATCCCGCAGCCCGGGGACGAACAGCCCGTCCGCACCGGCGTCCCGGTAGGCGGCGAGCCGGCGTCCGGTCTCCGCGACCGGCGCGCCGGGCAGCCAGTACGTGTCGGTCCGGGCGTTGACGAACAGCCCGCTGGAGCCGGCCGCCCGGACCAGCTCGCACTGGTCCGCCAGCGGGGCGAGCGTGCCGTCCGGCCGGCCGTCCTCGATGTTGACACCGACCACGCCGGCGGCGGCCAGCTCCGCGACGAGGGCGGCGACGTCCGCCGGCGCCGCGCCGAAACCCGCCTCGATGTCCACCGTCACCAGGACCGGCAGCCGGGCCAAACGGCGCGCCAGGTGCACCGTGGTCGACCGGGTGGCACCGGTCGCGTCGACGCTGCCGGCCGCCGCCGCGACCCCGAGGCTGGTGGTACCGATCGCGGCGAAGCCGGCGCGGGCCAGCGCCGCGCCGGACGCGTGATCCCAGGCGTTCGGCAGCACCAGCGGCGCGCCGGCGCGGTGCAACGCCCGGAACCGTTCGACCCGCTCGGCCATCGTCGGATCTCCCGCAACGTCGGTCATGGTGCTCACCGTAGGCCGGCGACGCTTCGGCCCCGGCCGTACCGTCCGACCCGCTCGACCGGGCCGCGCGTCGCACGGGTGTTCGCTGCCGCCGGGGCGCTGACCGGCCCGCTGCGGTCGACCGCCGCCGTCGGCCCCGGCCGTACCGTCCGGCCGCGCTGGACCGGGTGGTGCGTGGCACCGGCCGACCGATGTCGTTCGACCGGATCGTGCGGTCAGTGCATCCGGAAGTCGTACTCCGGGGGAATGGGGCGGTCCGGGAACGCGGCGGTCCACAGCGCGTCGAGCGAGGTCTCGCCCTCGCGCAGGTCGGCGACCTCCAGCCCGTCGGAGAGGATCGCCCGGGCCCGGTCTGGGTGCCCGGCGGCGAGCGCGGCCCGGACCGTCAGCAGCCGGATCCGACCGTGCTCGCGGACCTCGGCCGGCGCGGCGTCGACCAGCGCCAGGCACTCGGCGGCCCGGTCCGCGGCGAGCAGCGCCTCACCGGCCTCGGCGGCGAGCTGCCGGCACCAGGTCGCCGACCGGTACGCGCGGACCAGCAGGTCGGCGGCCTCGCCGGCCCGCCCGCCGGCACCAGCGAGCACGCCGAGCCCGCGCACCGCCCAGGCCGACTCGGCCGCGGCCACCGACGCCGCGTACTCGCGCGCCGCGGTCTCGGCGTCGCCCTCCTGATGCGCCAGCACCCCCCGGTGGTACGCGGCGAGCCAGCCGGTGTCCGCGGCCAGCCGCGCCGCCCAGTCCGGTTCGCTGCCGGCGCCCCCGACGTACGAGGCGGGCGGCGTCGCCGGGTCGGCCGCCGGCAGCGCCCCATCGGCCAGCAACGCGAGCCACGGCCGCTGTTCGGTTCCGAGCGTGTCGTCGTCGAAGGGGGTACCGGTCTCGTCGCACCAGCCCGCCCCGCGCCGGTGCCGCTCCAGTGCGCCCCAGCCGGAGCCGGCGCACACCCGTTCGGCCGGCGGCGCGTCGGCCAGCGCCACCGCCTCGGCGAGTTCGGCGTCCAGCTGCGCCGGCGGTACCGCGGCGGCCAGCTGACCGTCCACATGCGACACCGCGGTCGCCCAGTCACCGTGCGCGACCTCGCGGTCGACGGCGACCGGCCCGTACGTCTCCAGCCAGCTCCACGACGCGCCCGCCGGCATCGGCAGGTGCTCGTACTGGGTGGCGGCGAGGCCGGCCTGGATCTCCGCGTACCCGGCGTTTCCGGGCGACAGCCAGTCGGCCCAGTGCCGGCCGCCGGTCGAGGTGCCCCAGACGAACAGCTTGCGGCCGACCAGCCGGGCGGTCGAGGTCTGCACCAGGCCCCGGCCCTGCTCGTCGAGCGCGACGATCCACGGCCGCGCCACCCCGGCGGTGTCGAAGAAGTAGTCGGCCGCGTGCTCGTTGCGCAGCGGGTACGACCGGTCGACGCCGTCCTGCACCGGTACCGGCCGGGCCCGGATCGTCCCGTCGTAGCTGGTGCAGAACGCGCGGTCGGCCGGCGCGAGCACCCGCACGTCCTCGGGCACCGCGGTGTTGGACCACCAGTACATGAAGGTCGGATCGGGTGCAGTCGCCCGAATCCGGACATGTACCCGCAGCGCGTCGGCGCCGTCCGGCAGCCAGGCGTCGACCTGGAACACCGCGCCGCGCAGCCGCTCGTACTCCCACATCCGCAGCATCGGGACGCCGCCGGGACCGGTGAGCAGCGCGGCGTGCAGCGGCGAGCAGGTCGTCGGGCTGTGCCCGCGGGTACCGATGTTCCACTCCACCCCGCCGGCGAACCAGGCGTTGCGCAACGCGAGGTTCGCCGGCTGCCACACCGGGTTGCGGTAGAGCAGCTCACGATCGTCGCGCCGGTCGAGCAGCGACCAGAGCCGCCCGCCGAGCTCCGGCACGAACGTGGCACGCAGCACCCCGTTGTCCAGCACGACGGTGGTCAGCTCCCCCGGCCGTCGCGACCGAGAGTAACCGTCCTGGGCGAGGTACGGCAGCAGCGTGCGCGGCGTGCCGTGCCCGGCGTTGCGCACCACCTCGGCCGGCAGCTCCTCAGTGGACAGTCGGTACGGCGTCGCGGGCGGCCCGGTCACCGGCGGCAGCGGGTTCACCGGCCCGATATCGGCCTTCGGCAGCGGGAGTGACTCGATTCGTACGCGGCTCACCCGGATGAGCCTACGAGCCGGCGCCACGCGGCCGGCGAGCGGCGGCGACGTGCACACTGCGTACCGGTGGGATGGCGGTGATCTTGCGTGGGGGCGACTCAGCTCCACCCACCGTTCGGGGGCACCACGGCGACCGATCGGACCCGGTACCGATGCGTCGACGGGCCGCCTGGCCGTTACCTCGTTATACTTCACGCCGGTCCCCGCGGTGGCTCGCCGCGAAGCCAGTGGCCCTGCTGGAGAGCCCGACCGGCCGAGTCCGACCGGGCGGTGTTCTCGTCTTCTCTGGAAGGTCGTTTGTGTCCGAAGCCGCTTCCTCCGCCGGTTCCGACGTTCGCGCCGTCACCGACTCGCTCGTCGCGCAGGCCGATTCGTCCGGCCATCTCACCTCAGCTGACGTGGCCCGGGTGCTGGCCGCCGCCGAGGTGACCCCGGCCCAGGGTCGCAAGATCCTCAAGGCGCTCGCCCAGGCCGGCGTGACCGTGGTGGTGGACGGCTCCGCCGGCACCGCCAAGCGCCGCCGCGCCACCCCGACCCGCCCGGCCACCGCCGGCAAGGCAGCGTCCTCGACGCGGCCCGCGGTGACCCGGTCCACCCCGGCCGCCACCCAGCCGTCCCCGGCCACGGTGACCGAGCCGGTCCCCGCCGAGCCGGCCGCTGCCGCCGAGCCGGCGGACGCCGCGTCCGCGTCGGAGCCGGCGAAGAAGGCGCCCGCGAAGAAGGCGGCGAAGAAGGCCGCGCCGGCGAAGAAGCCGGCCGCGAAGGCGGCGAAGCCCGCCGCCGAGCCGACCGCCGACGAGGCCGAGCTGGCGGCGGAGGTCGACCTGACCGCCGACGAGCCGCCGGCGCCGGCGCCGGCGCCGGCGAAGAAGGCCGCCAAGAAGACGGCGAAGAAGACGGCCGCGAAGAAGACCGCGCGCGGCAAGAAGGACGGCGACGGCGAGCAGTCCGAGGACTTCGACTGGGACGACGAGGACTCCGAGGCGCTGCGGCAGGCCCGCAAGGACGCCGAGCTGACCACCTCCGCCGACTCGGTCCGGGCGTACCTGAAGCAGATCGGCCGGGTGCCGCTGCTCAACGCCGAGCAGGAGGTCGACCTCGCCAAGCGGATCGAGGCCGGGCTGTACGCGGCGGAGCTGCTCCGGCAGAAGGAGGAGTCCGGCGAAGAGGTCACCATCGAGCTGCGGCGCGAGCTGAAGCAGATCGAGCGGGACGGCGTCCGCGCCAAGGACCACCTGCTGGAGGCGAACCTGCGGCTGGTCGTCTCGATCGCCAAGCGCTACACCGGCCGCGGGATGGCCTTCCTCGACCTGATCCAGGACGGCAACCTCGGCCTGGTCCGCGCGGTGGAGAAGTTCGACTACACCAAGGGCTTCAAGTTCTCCACGTACGCGACGTGGTGGATCCGGCAGGCGATCACCCGGGCGATGGCCGACCAGGCCCGCACGATCCGCATCCCGGTGCACATGGTCGAGGTGATCAACAAGCTGGGTCGCCTGCAGCGCGAGCTGCTCCAGTCGATGGGCCGCGAGCCCACCCCGGAGGAGCTGGCCAAGGAAATGGACATCACCCCGGAAAAGGTGATGGAGATCCAGCAGTACGCGCGGGAGCCGATCTCGCTGGACCAGACCATCGGCGACGAGGGCGACAGCCAGCTCGGCGACTTCATCGAGGACTCCGAGGCGGTGTCGGCGGTCGAGGCGGTGTCGTTCTCGCTGTTCCAGACCGAGCTGCAGCAGGTGCTGGGCACGCTGTCGGAGCGGGAGGCCGGCGTGGTCCGGCTGCGGTTCGGGCTCACCGACGGCCAGCCGCGCACCCTGGACGAGATCGGCCAGGCGTTCGGCGTGACCCGCGAGCGGATCCGCCAGATCGAGTCGAAGACGATGTCGAAGCTGCGCCACCCGTCCCGGTCGCAGCTGCTGCGCGACTACCTCGAATAGGCCGCCACACCGACGACGATGGCGCCCGACCGGACCGGTCGGGCGCCATCGTCGTGCTGGCCACGATCACCGCGCACCGCCCCGCACAGCCCAGCCCCGTCGCCGCGCGGCACCCCAGCCCGGCCGCTGTCGCCGCGCGGCATCCGGCCACTGCCCGGTCCCGGGACAGGCGATCGCCGCGGGCGGTGCGGGGCGACGCCGGTCAGTCGGCGACCGTACGAGTGAGCATGTTCGCGCTGCGCATCCGACCGTCCGGGGTGAACCGGCCGAAGAAGCACACGTCGACGGCGAGGTCCCGACCGCGCTGCCGGGCGTGCAGCGTGTACCGGGCGGCGATCAGCTCGCCGTCGGCGACCGCGTCGTGCACCTCGACCCGGATGGTCGGCCGGTTCTTGCGCACCGGGCGGGTGTGCGCGATCAGCTTGGCCCGGTCGATCACGTTGCCGTCGGCGACCTGGACGACGTCGGCCGTGTGGTACCGGTCGACGATCGCCGCCGGGTCGGTGTCGTCGCGCAGCAGGTCGGCGGTGAACGAGGTGAAGAAGTCGGCGACGAACCGCGCCGGGTCGGTCTCGGTGAGCGAGCGCATGGCAGTACCGCCAGTTCTCCTGATCGGTATGATCTCTTACACGCTGTAAGGTATAGCCACCGCTCAACTTTGACAAGGTGTAAGAGATGACCTCGCTGCCACCCCGCCGGGCCGACGCGCGCCGGAGCCGGGCCGCGATCCTCACCGCCGCCGCGCAGGTACTCGACACGGACCCGGACGCCGGCCTGGCCGCGGTGGCGCGCGCCGCCGGCGTCACCCGGCAGACGATCTACGCGCACTTCGCCTCCCGGGACAAGCTGCTCGCCGCCGTCGTCGACCACCTCACCGAGCAGGCCGTCGCCGCGATGGACGCCGTCGAGGCCGACTCCGGCCCCGCCGGCGACGCGCTGCTGCGGCTGCTCGCCGCCGGCCGGCAGAGCACCGACCGCTACCCGGCGCTGCTCCGGCAGATCGCCGCGCAGCCGGTGGGACCGGACGCCGACCAGCTGCGGCACGCGCCCGTCGCGGACCGGATCGAGCGGGTGATCCGGCGCGGCCAGCGCACCGGCGAGTTCGACGACCGGCTGCCCGCCGACTGGCTCGCCACCGCCGTCATCGCCCTCGCGCACGCCGCCGAGCACCCGTCCGGTACCGACGAGGCGGTCCTGTCGCGCACCATCCGCAACACCCTCACCCGCGCCGAAAGGGGTTGAGCCTGGTCGCCGGAGCCCTCCTTCTGCGGCTTGGCCCCTCACCCGCGCCGAAAGGTTGAGCTGGAGCGCGGTCCAGGTCGTAGCGTCCGCCGCATGGACCTACGTTTTCTCGGCCGAACCGGGCTTGCGGTCAGCGAGCTGTGCCTGGGCACGATGATGTTCGGCGACCGCGCCGACGAACAGACCAGCCACCGCATCCTCGACGAGTTCACCGCCGCCGGCGGCACCTTCGTCGACACCGCCGACGTGTACGCCGCCGGCCGCTCCGAGGAGATCCTCGGCCGCTGGCTCGCCGGCCACGACCGCGACGACCTCGTCATCGCGACCAAGGTGTACGGCGAGAAGGCGCCCGGCGAACCGGTGCGCGGCGCCGGCCGCAAGCACATCCTGCGCGAGGTCGAGGCGAGCCTGCGCCGGCTGCGCACCGACTACCTCGACCTGTACCAGATCCACGTGTTCGACGACGCCACCCCGATCGAGGAGACGCTGTCGACGCTCGACACGCTGGTCCGGGACGGCAAGGTGCGCTTCGTCGGCGCCTCCAACTACACCGGCTGGCAGTTCCAGAAGTCGATCGACCTCGCCCGCCAGCACGGCTGGGAACCCTTCACCTGCCTGCAGCCCACCTACAACCTGCTCGCCCGCGACGCGGAGTGGGAGCTGGTACCCGTCTGCCAGCAGGAGGGCGCCGGGCTGGTGGCCTGGAGCCCGCTGGCCGGCGGCTGGCTGACCGGCAAGTACGAGCGGCCAACGGGCCGGCCGCCCGCCGGTACCCGCGCCCACGCCGACGGCAGCTGGCAGCGCCACGACACCGACGCCACCTGGCAGGTCATCGACGCGGTACGGGCGGTCGCCGCCGAGGTCGGTCGCACGCCGGCGCAGGTCGCGCTGCGCTGGCTGCTGCAGCGCCCCGGCGTCACCGCACCGATCGTCGGGGTACGCACCGTCGAGCAGTTGCGCGACAACCTCGGCACGGCCGGCTGGTCACTCGACCAGGCGCACCTCGACCGCCTCACCGAGGCGAGCGACCGCCCCCTGCCCTACCCGTACGACCTGCAGCACCTCCCGCAGTTCCGGCGCCGTCGCGCCGGCTGAGCCGCAGGCCGGCCCGGTCGGCGTGACGCCGGCTGAGCCGCAGGCCGGCCCGGTCGGCGTGACGCCAGCCAGGCGCAGGCGCACCGGAACCCCTGGCGCGCCTCGGGGCAGCCGTGGCGCACCTCGGCCGGGTCAGCGGAACCCGTGGCGCGCCTCGGCCGGCCGGGGCCCGTGGACGACCGCACCCCGGCCGGGTCAGCGGAACTCGTGCACAAGTTCGATCGGGCCGACGAGGTGGTCGTTGAACTCGTCCAGCTCCTCGGCGGGGACCCACAGCTCCCGGATGGTGCGACCGCCGGCCTGCCGCACCGGGTACCGGGCCGCGAACGGCGCGTCGATCGCGAATCGCGTCACGTACCCGACGCCGGACGCCGGCACGTTCCAGTCCCGCGCGATCTTGACGGCGTACTCCTCGCTCAGCACCGGGTAGAAGATCGGCTGCTCAGGCAGCCGCGGTGGCCAGCGCCGCCACCCCGACTCCTCGACCAGCCGCAACTCCGCCGGCCCCGTCGGCCGCCACAACACCACCGTCTCCACTCACCAAGCCTGTCACCCCACCCGCCACGCCTCACCCGAATTCCGTCTCCGCCGGCTCGACGAAAGGTCCTGCTTGGCCGAACGACCGGCCGGCCGAGGTGGCCACGTGTCCGGCAGACGACCGTCCGGCCGGATCAGCGGAAGACGGCGGTGCGGCCGGCGGCCAGATCGGCGAGGGCGTCGCGAGGTTGCCGGTTGAACAGGCGCGGCGCCTCGGCGCGGGAAGTACCGCAACTCCAGGGTTTCCGGATCGCTGGCGCAGACGCAGCCGCCGGCGACGTTGAGCTGCACCGGCGCGGAACCGACCCGGCCCCGCAGCCGTCGAAGGTAGTCCGGCACGCGGATGATCCTCCCTCCTTCGGCCAGCGGTGGTCACTGGCGGCGAGTGCGTACGGTTCGGGGATGGACTGGGTGGGCTGGCACGAGCAGTACGGGCGGCCGGAGTCGGCGCTGGCCCGGCGGTTGGTGGCGATCCAGGGCCAGCTCCGGACCGCGCTGGACGAGAGCCCGGCGGGGCCGCTGCGGGTGCTCAGCCTCTGCGCGGGGCAGGGCGACGACCTGCTCGGCGTGCTCGCCGGCCATCCGCGGCGCTCCGACGTGTGAGCCCGGCTGGTGGAGCTCGACCCGGGCAACAGCGGGGTCGCGGCCGACCGGGCCCGGTCGGCCGGCCTGGCCGGCGTCGAGGTGGTCACCGGCGACGCGGGCTGCACCGACCGGTACGCAGACCTGGCGCCGGCCCAGCTCGTGCTGCTGTGCGGGATCTTCGGCAACATCCTCGACGACGACCTGGCCCGCACCATCGACGCCTGTCCCCAGTTGTGTGCGCGCGGCGGGACGGTGATCTGGACCCGCGCCCGGAGCGAACCCGATCGGGTACCGCTGATCTGCGACCGGTTCGAGCGGCAGGGCTTCGAGCGCCGCTGGCTGTCCGCGCCGGACGCCGGCTTCGGCGTCGGCGTCCACCGGTTCACCGGGACGCCGCAACCGCTGGTCGCCGGTACCCGCCTGTTCAGCTTCGCCAGCTACGAGGACCTGCAACGACTCGACGGCCGCTGAGCGGCCGGGCGGGCGCAACTCTTCGGCTTGCCGCCGAGCCGGGCCGACGCCAGCTCGGCGGCGGCGTCGAGGCGGGCGCCGCGGGCCAGGATTGTCGGGGGGCGGTCCTAGCCTGGCGTCGTGGACATCGAAGGCGTGATCGCGGCGTTCTGGCAGCGGGCCGAGAGCAGAGACTGGCCGGCGTTCGGCGAGCTGCTCGCTCCCGAGGTGCGCTACGAGGCGTCGCAGACCCGGGAACGGGTGCGCGGCCGGGAGGCGTACGTCCGGTTCAACGCCGAGTTCCCGGGCGACTGGCACCTCAGCGTGGAGCGCATCATCGGCTCCGGTCGGGAGGGCGTGAGCTGGATCGAGTTCCGGCTCGACGGCGAGCAGATGACCGGCATCAGCTTCTTCACCCTCGACGACGCCGGGCTGATCGTGGCCATCAGGGACTTCTGGCCCGACCCGTACGAGCCGCCCGCCAACCGCGCGCACCTGGTCGAGCGGTACTGACCCGACCCTGCACCGGTGGGCTCCCGATGAGTTCCGGGTCGCCACACCCGACGGGCGGCACGCGACCGGCCCAGCAGGGCGGGCGCCGTCGCGTGCCTGTCTGTCGGTGTCAGCTGAGGTTCGTCGTCGCGGTGAGTGTCACCTGCTCGGTGAACCGCACCGCGTCCGCCGAGGAGGTCGCGGCGAACTGGCTGCGGTACGAGCTCATCATCGCGGTCACCAGGTTCTCCAGATCCGCGGCGGTGAACGGGTGGAACGTGCCCTGGCCGTTCGTGACCTCGACGCGGAAGTCCACCGTCACGGTGGCGTACTCGTCGTTCTCCGGCGGGCCGGACAGATCCACGGTCGCGGTGTAGGTCCTGCCGTACGCGTTCTCGGTCGGGTCGATGCTGCCCACGACGGCGTTCCCCTCGGCGCTGGTGGACTTGCGTTGCTTGACCTGCTCGACGTCCTCGGCGTTCGCGGCGGTCGTGGTGGCCATTGCGGTCAGCGGCACGGCGACCGCGCCGGCCGCCACGCCGCCGATGAGCTTTCGTCGTTGCATCCGACAACTCCCTTGCTCGAACGGGTGACGGCCAGAGAGTCACACACGCAGCCAAGCAAGCCGAGATTTACCGACTTGTCAGCTTTTCTCGATCGGCCCGCCCACCTCGGCTTCGAGCCCGACCCCAGCCGTCCGCCGCGAGCCACAGCGGCCAGCCGACGCGTCGTACAACCTCGGCCACGTTCCCAGCCCAAGGTCTCACCCGGCATTCCGCCCACTGCCACCAGTCTCACGCCGTGATCAAGATCGCTTCTGGCTGGCTCATTGCCCTGGTCCTCTGCTGTACTGCCTCTCGTCGGCGCGCTCGGTGTCAGCTCGACTGGGCCGTGCCATACATGTGCTGGCGCACCACCTCGTCGTGCTCCAAGACGGTGTCGACGACCTGCCAGAACTCCGCCAGTCTCGGATGGGCCAGCCCCTCGTCACGACTGAGCTTGTGACCGTAGATCGGGCTGTCCGCCGCTACCGCGCCACCGTTGACGAGCGTGGCCGCCGGCGTCGGGGAATCGGCAACCGGCCCAACACGGCAACCGAAGGTCACATGATCGTCGAACGTCTCGGTAGCCCAGCTTCCGAGGATCGCGTCGATCCAGGCTTCATGCACGCCGTCGTGGTGGTAGCAACTCGCGTAGTACACGGCGGCGACGGGCTCCCCGTCGCGCACGCTCGCCCAGGTGCGCTCCGCTTGCGTGCCACAGCACGAACAGACGAACTGACGGTTCTGCCAGCTAGCGCGGTCAATCGTGAGGCCCACGGCTCGGAACGCTACCGAACCAAGAACCTCCCGTTTCCGGCCCTCACTCTCGGCGTTGCCGACAGCTTCCCTCTGCCCAGCCTCACCTGCGACGTTAGCCAACCGTCGAAGCTCCAGGTCGCCTCATCTCCCACCACATCCCATCCACAAGCATTCGGCCATCCCGGAGCCTGAACGCCCCGCCCGAGGCACCGTAACCGGCGCCGCCCGATGACGCGGCGCCCGGCCGACCGGGTGTGCCCGACCATCCGGCGCCGGCGGTCATCGGCGCGGCCGGTAGCCCGCGATTCTCGGGAGGACGCCGCTCTCGGTGTGGACT
The DNA here is from genome assembly GCF_017312725.1 of Actinocatenispora comari. Classification (GTDB taxonomy): domain Bacteria; phylum Actinomycetota; class Actinomycetes; order Mycobacteriales; family Micromonosporaceae; genus Actinocatenispora; species Actinocatenispora comari. The sequence goes on from NZ_BOPO01000004.1 coordinate 117,164, forward strand.
TGCCGAGGGTGGCGGCCCTTGGTTCGCGCCTGCCACGGGCCTGGAGCGTTCCGGCCGCGGGCGGCAGCCGAGCGGCCGGAACGCGGCCCGACCGGCGGCACGCGCGGCCCGTGAGGGACGCCTTGAGCCAGTACAGCAGTTCTCACCAAGCTGGAGGTGGCGGCGCCAGAAACGATGCCCGGGTCCACGCCCAAGCCCACTGCTTGACGGGGCCAGCGCGGCTAGTCTTGCGCCGATGGATGCAGGGCTGGAGCTTTCCGAACCTTGGTTCCGACCAGAACCAGACCGGCTCGCGTCTCTCGTCGCTGAGGCAGTGACGGAAATCTGTGCCGATCACGAGCTCGCCGGCCGTTCTCTGACAGCAGTCGCCGCCTGCGCCGGCTGCGACGACGTGGCCTTCAGCCTCGATGATGGCGCCTTCGCGCTCGTGCATCTCACCTGGACGCGGCATCTCGAACCAGAGCCGTGGCCTCTCACGCAACGACTCGACGGCCTCCCAGCGTTGAGAGCAGCCTTCGACAGACATCAGCACTAGCGGCCCCCACCGGCCGCTACTTCCCACCCGAGGCACCGCCACCCTCGAGATACACGGTGAGCCCGGTGCAACGTGCTTCTTTCGCTGCGGTGATACGCCGTACGCGCTGAGGCGCGGGTGGGGGTGCCGGGGGCGGAGCCCGCCGGCGCGGGGTCTGGGGGCTGCGCCCCCAGGAGGCAGGGGCGGACGATCGTTGCGAACCGCCGAAGGCGGCGAGCAGAGAAGCTCCGGATCGGAAGCTCCCGCGCTTGGACTCGAACCAAGAACCTGCCGGTTAACAGCCGGCTGCTCTGCCAATTGAGCTACGCGGGATCGAGTACGCCGTCGTGCGCCGTACCGACGCGGACAAGGGTACATGAGCGGATCCGGGGGTAGTACATGGGCCGGGGGTGGTACGTGCGGGTGGTTCGCGTCTCGCTGGTCACGCAGGGCAGGCAGGATGGTACGCAGGAGCGCGAAGCGCCGGGTACGAGGTCATACGAGAGGAGTCGACGATGCGTGCCAAGTGGGCTTTCCTGGCCGGTCTGGGCGTCGGATACGTGCTCGGCAGCCGGGCCGGTCGAGCGCGGTACGAGCAGATCGCCGCGGCGGCCCGCCGGGTGAAGGAGAACCCGACGGTGCAGGAGGCGGCCGGGCTGGTGCAGGCGCAGGCCGGACGGCTGGCCTCGACGGGCAAGGACGTCATCTCGGACCGGCTGGCCGACAGCCGGATCGGACACACGCGGGTGGCGGAGCGGCTGTTCGGCACGATGCCGTACACGCCGGAGCACGAGCCGGCCGAGCACCATCGGCGGCGCCGCAACGGCGTCAGCCACGGCTGAGACACGCCCCGGGCCGTACGGATGACGTACGGCCCGGGGCTGCTACGCGCGAGGGTTCGAGTACACCCGGCAGGCGCTGCTCAGCGGTCGCCGGGTGTGCGGAAGTAGTGGCCCTCGTCGAGGTCGGCGAGCAGGCCGGGCCGGGTCGGCTTCCACTCCAGGAGTGCGCGGGTCAGGTCGGCGGAGGCCGGGACGTCGAGGCCGACCATGCCGGCGAGCCAGCCGAAGTGCCCGGCGGCGTCGGCCGCGGGGATCTCGGCCACGGCGAGGTTCAGGTGCCGGCCGATGACCCCGGCGATCTCGCGCAGCGGTACCCCTTCGTCGCCGATGGCGTGCAGCACCGCGCCGGCGGGCGCGTGGTCGAGGGCGAGCCGGAACAGGTGTGCGGCGTCCAAGCGGTGCACGGCGGGCCAGCGGTTGTCGCCGGTACCGAGGTAGCCCGCGACGCCGTGCTCACGGGCGGCGCGGACCAGGCCGGGGACGAAGCCGCGGTCCCCGTCGCCGTGCACGGTCGGGGGCAGCCGCAGCACCGACGACCGTACCCCGCGGTCGGCGAAGGAGAGGGCCAGCTGCGCGGTGGCCATCCGGGCGCTCGGGCCTTCCGGGTCGCCGGCCGGGCCGGAGACGCCGTCGCGTTCGGTCAGCACCCGGCCGGGCGCGAGGCCGGCGATGCCGGAGGCGAGCACGAACGGCCGGTCGGAGCCGGCGAGTGCGTCGCCGAAGACCTCGACGGCGCGCCGGTCGGCCGCGGCGGCGCTGGCGAAGTCGCCGCTGAACGCGATGTCGTGCTTGAAGGCCAGGTGGATCACGCCGTCCGAGTCGGCGGCCGCGTCGCGCAGCACGTCGAGGTCGTCGAGGGTGCCCCGGCGTACCTGGGCGCCGGCGGCGGCGAGCGCCGCGGCGGAGGCGTCCGTACGGGCCAGCCCGACGACCTGGTGCCCCGCGGCCAGGAGTTCGGGGACGACGGCGGAACCGATCCAGCCGGACGCCCCGGTGACGAATACGCGCATCAGAAGTACCTCCACGAGAGCCGGCCGGATTGGGCCCGACCAGCTATGTCAGTCACTGTCATCAGGCTAGCACCCGATGTCAGTCACTGCCATCACTATGATCGGAGTCATGAGCCGTTGGGAGCCGAACGCCCGGGGCCGGCTGGCGCAGGCGGCACTCGCGCTCTACGGCGAACGCGGGTACGAGAAGGTCACCGTGGCCGAGATCGCCGCGCGGGCCGGTCTGACCGAGCGCACCTTCTTCCGGCACTACGCCGACAAGCGCGAGGTGCTGTTCGACGGCTCGACCCGGCTGCAGCAGACGCTCACCGAGGCGGTCGCGGCCGCACCGGCCGGCCGGCCGCCGATCGAGCTGGTCGGCGCCGCCATCGCGGCGCTCGGTGCGCTGTTCGAGGCGGACGAGCGGCGCGAGTTCGCCCGGCAGCGGCAGGCCATCGTCGACAAGAACCCCGACCTGCAGGAACGCGAGCTCGTCAAGCTGTCCCGACTCGGCGACGCGCTGACCGACGCGCTGCACGACCACGACGTGCCGGTACCGGCCGCGAGCCTCGCGGCGCAGGTCGGCATCGCCGTGTTCCGGGTGACGTTCGTGCGCTGGCTCGACGACCCGGCCAGTCGCCCCTTCCCCGAGCTGGTCCGCGCCGCCTTCGAGGAGCTCGCGGCGATGACCCACCCCTGAGCCGGCTGACCAGCGCTGGTCGGCCACACCGGCCGGCCAAGGTCCACCCCGCCCACCAGACCCCACGGTTGGCGAGCCAACCCGAAGCCCGCCGAACAGACCCGCAGGCCGCCGACCCGACCCGAAGCCGCCGACCAAACCCGCGGCCCGCCGACCCGAAGACCGCCGGCCACATCGGAGGCCCGCGGATTCGGAGGCCCGCGGATCAGGCCCGCGCGGCGGTCAGGGTTGGAGCAGGCGGCCGAGGCGGCGGGCGGCGACCCAGAGGCCGAGGATGCAGCAGCCGACCAGGTAGGCGGCGTGGCCGAGCATAGCGAGATCGAGATGGCCGAGCGAGAGGCCACGGGTGATCGTGACCCCGTGGTACAGCGGGGTCAGCTCGACCAGCGGCCGGGCCCACGCCGGGTACGCACCGAGCGGGGTGAACGTGCCGGCGAACATGAACATCACCATCATGATGATCATCACGTAGTCGAAGTCCTGCCAGCTGCGCAGGAACGTGGTCAGCGCCATGCCCAGTGCGGCGAACGCGAAGCCGATCAGGACCGCGGCCGGCCAGGCCAGGATCGCCCATCCGGACGGGGTGAGCCCGAGCAGCGCCATCAGCCCGAGGAACGCCCCGGAGTAGAGCCCGGAGCGGGCGAGGCACCAGCCGATCTCGCCGAGCGCCAGCTCCAGCGGCGTGACCGGGGTGGCGAGCACCGCGTCGTACAGCCGCATGTACTTGAGCTTGCCGAACACGTTGAACGTGGTCTCGGTCAGCGCCGCGTTCATCGCCTGCACGGCGAGCATCGCCGGAGCGAGGAACACCGGATAGGCGACGCTCTCCCCGGCGAACGGCACCCGGCCGACCAGCGCACCGAGCCCGATGCCCAGCGACAGCAGGTAGAGCAGCGGCTCGAAGAAGCCGGAGGCGAGCACCACCCAGCCGCGGCGGTGCACCAGCACGTTGCGCTCGACGACCGCGCCGGCCCGGCGCGGCGAGACCCGCAACAGCAGCGTGGTCAGCATCAGACCACCAACCTGCGACGGAACGCTCGGTGCGCGAGCACCAGCCCGACCGCGGCCCAGAGCGCGAGGTAGCCGAGGTGCCCGAGCACCGGCCACCACCGCGGGGTACCGAGGGTCAGCGACCGGCACACCTCGACGCCGTGCCACAGCGGCGAGAGCCAGGCGAGGACCCGTACCCCGGCGGGCAACTGGGCGATCGGGAAGAACACGCCAGAGAACAGCTGCACCGGGATCACCACGAACCGGGTGAGCACCGCGAAGCTGGAGTCGGTGTGCTGGGTCGCGGTGAACGCGAACGTCGGCGCCGCGCAGGCCAGCGCGAGCAGCATCGCGGTGGGCAGCACGCCGACCGCCCAGCCCGAGTGCACCGTCCCGAACGCCGCCATCACCAGCAGGAACACCGTCACCGCGACGAGCGCACGAAACACCACGAAGGCGAGCTGGCCGAGCACGATGTCGACGATGCGCAGCGGCGTGTTCAGCATCCCCTCGTAGGTGCGGTCCCAGGCGAACTGCGAGTAGACCCGGTACATCGACTCGTCGATGGCGATGCTCAGCCCGGTCGCGGCGAGCACGCCGGGCGCGAGGAAGCTCAGGTAGTCGACGCCGAGCTGGTGGCCCCGGTCGACGTAGCCACCGACGCCGAGACCGATGCCGGCCAGGTAGATCAGCGGCAGCAGGAAGCTGGAGAACGCGGTGCCCCACCAGGTGCGGCGGTAACCGATCAGGTGGTACGCGAACACGTGCAGGGCACCGCGGCCCGGCGCGGCGATGGCGGCCGTCATCAGTCCACCAGGGTCCGGCCGGTCAGGTGCAGGAAGACGTCCTCCAGGGTGCTGCGGCGCACCAGCACCGAGGTCGGTTCGATGCTGCGGGCCGCCACCGCGGCCGTGGCCGCGTCGCCGTCGTCGGTGTAGAGCAGCAGCCGGTCGGGCAGCGCCTCGATCCGGTCGGCCAGCGGTTCGAGCGCCTTCACCAGCTCGGCGCCGGCCGGACCGGCCAGGTCGTCCAGCCCGAACCGCAGCTCCACCACCTCGCGGCTGGAGTACCGCGCGATCAGCTGGGACGGGGAGCCCTCGGCGACGATGCGGCCGGCGTCCATCACCACCAGCCGGTCGCACAGCTGCTCGGCCTCGTCCATGTAGTGAGTGGTCAGCACCAGCGTGACGCCGCGCTGTTTGAGCCGGTAGAGCCGCTCCCAGACCAGGTGCCGGGCCTGCGGGTCGAGGCCGGTGGTCGGCTCGTCGAGCAGCACCAGGTCGGGCTCGTTGACCAGCGCGCGGGCGATCGTCAGCCGCCGCTTCATGCCGCCGGACAGCGGCTCGACCTTGCTGTCGGCCCGGTCGGCCAGCTGGACGAACTTCAGCAGCTCGGCGGCCCGGTCGCGGGCCACCTGGCGCGGGATGCCGAAGTAGCGGGCGTAGACGGTGAGGTTCTCGGCCAGCGACAGCTCGACGTCCAGCGAGTCCTGCTGCGGGACCACGCCGAGCCGGGACCGGATCGCCGGGCCGTGGGTCGCGGCGTCCAGCCCGAGGATGTGCAGGCTGCCGGCGGACGGCGGCGACACGCAGCCGATCATGCGCATGGTGGAGCTCTTGCCCGCGCCGTTCGGCCCGAGGAAGCCGAACGCCTCGCCGCGCGCACGCCCACGTCGATGCCGGCGACCGCGGTGAACGAGCCGAACCGCTTCACCAGCCCGGTCGCCGAGATCATCAGGTCAGTGGACATGCCGGCGACCCTATCGCCCACCCCCGACACCGCGGCCCGGCGGCGCCGGGTGGCCGGAACCGCCACGCGGGCGGGCGTCGTTGGGTAGCTTGGCCGCATGGCTGGTCAGGCACGGGATCCGCAGTCCATCCTGCGCGAGGCGGCGGCGATCGCCTCGCTCGCCCCGTCCATCCACAACACGCAGCCGTGGCAGTGGCTGGTGCACGAGCACGACACCGAGCTGTACGCGGACCGGACCCGGCAGCTGCTCGCCACCGACCCGGACGGCCGGTCGCTCACGCTGTCCTGCGGGGTGGCCCTGCAGCACGCCCAGGTCGCGCTGCGCGCCGCCGGGTACCTGCCGGACGTGGTGCGGCTGCCCGACCTCGAGGACGAGGACCTGCTCGCCCGGGTCACGCTGGGCGGTGCGACGGCGCCCAGCGCCGAGTGCGTCCGCGATTACCAGTCGATGCTGATCCGGCACATGGACCGGCGGCCGTTCGCCGACCGGGCGCCGAGCGAGGCGGCGCTGCGGGAGCTGACCGCGGCGGCCGACGCCGGCGGGGCGCACCTGCACCTGGTCCGGCCCGAGCAGGTGACCACGGTGACGATGGCGGTCGGCCGGGCCGGCGAGGTCGAGCAGTCCGAGCCGGCGTACCGGCGGGAACTGCACGACTGGACCCACCGCGACCTGGACAGCGGCGAGGGGCTGCCCGCCGGGGTACTGCCGGAGCCGGCGGCGCGGCGGGTGCCGATCCGCGACTTCGCCCCGGACCGGGACGCCGCGCTGCCGGACGAGCCGGCGCTGGCCGACCGGTACGCGCGGTATGCGGTGCTCTACGGCGACCGGGACGATCCGGCGCACTGGCTGCGCGGCGGTGAGGCGCTCGGCGCGGTACTGCTGGGCGTGGTGCGGCTCGGCCTCGCCGTGTCGCCCTACTCCGACCCCATCGAGGTACTGGCCACCCGGCAGCTGATCGCCCGCGAGGTGCTGTCCGGGCTGGGCGCGCCCTACCTGGTGTTGCGGCTCGGCGTGGCGAGCCCCGAGCAGCCGCCCCGGGCCCGGACCGCGAGGCGCCCGGTCGCGGACACCGTGGTCCCGGTCCCCCGCGACTGACCTCGCGCGGGCTGCTGGCCCGTCGAGTCCGCGGATCCGGCCGGTCCGCTCCCTGACCGACGCCGGGCCGACCGGCGGTCAGCCGGTTTCGGCGGTGTTGCGGGCCTGGGCGAGGTACTCGGCGACCAGGTCGTGGTCCGGCCCGATCAGCACCGTGCCCTCGTCGTACCGCAGCGCCCAGTGCAGCCCGTCCACGCCGGGGACGCGCCGGGCCACCACCCGCACGCCGCCGTTCGGCAGCTCGTGGTGGATGGAGTACGCGACGCTCTTGGTCACCCGGACCCGGACCTGGTACGGCAGCTCGCCCGGGTCGCCGATCCGGTAGCTCGACGTCTCGTCGTCGGCGAACACGTCGGCCGGCGCGTCCGGCGCCTCGCCCGCGGACCGGACCAGCTTCGCCGGCGTGACGACCAGCTCCCGGCCGGACCAGGTGGCCTTGTGGATCTCGTGCCAGCCGAGCCGCTCGTCCCGGCCGGGCAGCCACAGCCCGCGGTTGGTGGCGACCAGGTACCCGCCGGCGCCGTCGGCCGGGTACCCGTCGGCGACCGGTGCCCAGGCGACCAGGTGCTCGGCCGCCTCGAACGGCCGCTTCGCCTCGGCCGGCAGCCGGCTGCGCCGGATGCGCGCGAGAATCCCCATCACAACCCCCCGGTGGCCTGTTCGCGCAGCGCCTGCGCGTGCTGCTCCAGCGAGGCCACCTCGCCGAACAGCGACAGGTACTCGTCCTTGTGCTGGACCGGATTGGTGCGCTGCAGCTTCGACTTGACCGCCTTGATCCGCTGCTCGATCACCGGCAGTTGCAGCGAGGCGAGCGTGACCGACACGTACCGCGGGTCGGGCTCGCCGTCGTAGCGCAGCGGCTCCACCGCCAGCTCGGTGACCAGCGCCTGGCCGGCCAGGTCGACGCAGCCGGACCGGACCTGCTCGATCCAGGTCGGCCCGCCCGCGGCACTCGCCGCTCCGCCGGCCGCCGCGATCGCCTCCCGGACCGCGGCGTGCACGGGGTGCCCGTACGGGGTGGCGTCGACGGCGTCGAACAGCGGGCCGGCGAGCTGCGGGTGCTGCACGGCGAGCTTCAGCGCCTCCCGCTCGACCAGCGCGCGGCGCGAGTTCGGTACCGCCGCGGGGGCGACGGGGCGGCCCGCCCGCGCCGGGGCCTCGGGCCGCCGGCCGCCGTGCCGCAGCGCGTCGCCGACCGCGGCCCGGGCCTCCTCGGTGTCGACCCCGACGTGCCGGGCGAGGAACCCGACGTACCGGTCGCGCAGGTCGCGCTGCTTGATGTCGGCGACCATCCGGGCGCCGGCCCGCAGCGCGCCGGCCTGCCCCTCCGCGCTGTCCAGGTCGTAGCCCTGCACGGTGGTACGCAGCGCGAAGTTGATCAGCCGTTCGCTGTCGGCGATCAGGTCGCGGACCGCGGCGTCACCCTTGGCCAGCCGCAGCTCGCACGGGTCCATGTTGTCCGCACCGATGGCGACCATGCTGCGGGCGGCGAACTTGTGGTCGTCGGCGAACGCCCGCAGCGCCGCCTTCTGCCCGGCCGCGTCGCCGTCGAAGGTGAACACGATCGTGCCGGCGTCGGAGTCCAGCAGCAGCCGCCGCAACACCGAGATGTGCCCGTCGCCGAACGCGGTGCCGCAGGTGGCGACCGCGGTCGGCACGCCGGCGAGGTGGCAGGCCATCACGTCGGTGTAGCCCTCGACGATGACCGCCTTGTTCTGCTTGGCGATCTCCCGTTTCGCCTGGTCGATGCCGTACAGCACGTGCGACTTCTTGTAGATCGGCGTCTCGGGCGTGTTCAGGTACTTGGGGCCGTCGTCGTGGTCGAACAGCTTGCGCGCACCGAACCCGATGACGTCGCCGGACAGGTCGCGGATCGGCCAGATCAGCCGGCCGCGGAACCGGTCGATCAGGTTGCCGGACCTCGCCTCCCGGATCAGTCCGGCGGTGATCAGATCCTTCGCCGCGTACCCCTTGGCGCGCAGGTGCTTACCCAGGGCGTCCCACGAGTCGGGGGCGAAGCCGCAGCCGAACCGCAGCGCCGCGTCCCGGTCGAACCCGCGCTGCGCCAGGAACTCCCGGGCGGTACGGGCGCCGGCCGAGCCGAGCTGCTCGGCATAGAACGCGGCCGCCTCGGCGTGCGCGGCGACCAGGGTGCGGCGGCTGCCGGTGTCCTCCCGGCGCCGGGGCGAACCGTCACCGGACTCCTCGTACCGCAGAGTGATGCCGACCATGCCGGCGAGCCGCTCGACCGACTCCGAGAAGGTGAGGTGATCGGTCTCCATCAGGAAACTGATCGCGTCACCGCCCTTGCCGCAGCCGAAGCAGTAGAAGACCCCCCGCTGCGGGGTCACGTTGAAGCTCGGCGACTTCTCCTCGTGGAACGGGCAGAGGCCCTTGAGGTTGCCGCCGCCGGCCGGACGAAGCGTCACCTGGCCGCCGATGACCTCGACGATCGACACCCGTTCCCGTACCGCGGCGATGTCCGCCGCCACGATCCGACCCGCCATCTGAGCCTGGCCACCTCCCACACGCGCCGCCTCCATCCTGCCGCGCCGCGCCCGCACCCGCGCCGGCGCCCACCCCGCTGCCCGTCCCGGCCGTCCGGTACCGGCCGGATCCGCGACCGAAAGGCCTGGTCGACGCGCGGGTATCACCCGTTTCGTGCCGGTACGGGCGCTCGGGTCAGTCGGTCGGCGGCTGCCAGTCGGCGAGCCGGACCATCAGGTCGCCGGCGATCCGCAGCAGGTCCCGCTCGGCGGTGGTCAGCTCGGCGTCCATCGCCGCCGCGAGCCAGGCCCGCCGGGTCCGGGTGTCCTCGTCGAACACGCGGCGACCGGCCTCGGTCATCGAGACCAGGATCTGGCGCCGGTCGTCCGGGTCGGCGCTGCGGTCGATCAGCCCGTTCTCGGCCATGCCCGCCACGATCCGGGTCATCGACTGCGGCGCCACCCGCAGCGAGGCGGCCAGCGCGCCGGTCGTCATGGTGCCGCGCACCGACAGCCGCAGCAACACGCCGAGCACCGCCAGCGACAGGCCGGTACGCGGCCGCTCGACGCGCATCCGGCTGCCGAGCCGGCTCACCCCGGCCAGCACCCGGTCCGCCGCCGCCACGCTGGCCCGATCCGTCCCGACCCTCGCCATGCCGCGAGCCTATCCGCCGGCCCGGCGCGCCGCCGGAACGCGGGCGCGCCGGGACCGGTCAGGGCACGGCGGGGTGGTCGGCGACGGCGACGAGCGAGGCGTACCGGCCGCCGGCGGCGACCAGGTCGGCGTGCCGGCCGCGCTCGACGACCGTACCGGCGTCCAGCACCACGATCTCGTCGGCGTCGCGGACGGTGGACAACCGGTGCGCGATCGCGATCGTGGTGCGTCCGGCGGCGGCCACCTCCAGCGCCAGCTGCACCTCCCGCTCGGTACCGGTGTCCAGGGCGCTGGTCGCCTCGTCGAGCACGAGTACCGGCGGGTCGCGCAGCAGCACCCGGGCGATCGCGAGCCGCTGCCGTTCCCCGCCGGAGAACCGGAAACCGCGCTCACCGACGACCGTGTCGTACCCGTCGGGCAGCGCCGCGACCGCGTCGTGGATGCGGGCCGCCCGGCAGGCGGCGACCAGGTCGGCGTCGGTGGCGTCCGGCCGGGCGAAGCGCAGGTTCGCCGCCACCGTGTCGTGGAACAGGTAGGTCTCCTGCGACACCAGCCCGACCACGCCGGCCAGCGAGTCGAGCGTGACGTCCCGCACGTCGGTGCCGTCGATCGTCACCGTGCCGCGCTGCGGGTCGTAGAGCCGGGCGATCAGGTACGCGACGCTGGTCTTGCCGGAGCCGGTGGCGCCGACGATCGCCAGCCGCCGCCCGGCCGGTACGGTCAAGTCGATCCCGCGCAACGTCCACCCGCCGCCACCGCCGCTGGCGACACCTCGGTTGCCGGCACCGCCGTCGTTGCTGGCCTCGTCGTTGCCGGCGGAGGTGCCGTGGCCGTCGTAGCGGAACCACACGTCGCGCAGCGCGACCTCGGCGCGGCCGGTGACCCGCAGCGGGGTCGCGCCGGGCGCGTCGGCGACCTCGACGGGCAGGTCGAGTACCTCGAAGATGCGGCCGAACAGCGCCATCGAGGTGGACACGCCGGCGCCGATGCCCTGCATGGTGCCGATCGGTGCGACCAGCCGGTTCAGCATGCTGGTGAAGGCGACCACGGTGCCCAGCGTGCTCGGGTGGATGCCGTGCGCGAACTGGACGCCGGCCAGCCAGTACACGACGGCCGGCACGGCGACCAGGCTGGCCCGGCGGGACGCGGTCGACCAGCGGCCCATCATCGACGCGGCGATCTCCAGCCGGGACACCTCGCGGGACTCGGCCGCGAACCGGTCGCGCAGCTCGTCCCGGTTGCCCATCGTCTTCGCGAGCAGGATGCCGGACACCGACAGCGACTCGGTGATCAGCGAGGTCAGCCCGCTCATCCGCCGTTGCCGGCTGCCGGCCACGGCCCGCCGGCGCCGGCCCAGCCGCGGGGTGAGCAGCAGCATCCCCGGCACCACCACGAGCGCGACCAGCGCCAGCTGCCAGTTGAGCACCACCAGGGCGACCGCCACCGCGAGCGCCGACACTCCACTTTGGACCATCGCGGTGACGGTGTTGGTCAGTACCGCGTCGACGCCGGCGATGTCGCTGGTGATCCGGGACAGCGTGTCACCGGCGCGGGTCTTGGTGAACCAGCCGAGCGACATCCGTTGCAGCTGCCCGTACACGGCGACCCGGACGTCGTGCATGATGCCCTGGCCGATCACGTTCGACAGCCGGTTGGTGACCGCCGACAGCACCGCGGTACCGGCGGCCGAGGCGAGCATGCCGAGCGCGAGCAGGCTCAGCAACGGCACGTCGCGCGCGGGGATCGCCCGGTCCAGGATCTCCCGCAGCAGGAACGGGGCGCTGACGCTCACGCCCGCCTGCAGCACCACGAGCGCGACCAGCCCGACCAGTCGCCGCCGGTACCCGACGAACAGCCCGGCGACCCGCCGCACCGGCACCGCGGGCACATCCTCGCTCGACTTGTTACGCATCCGTTTACTATCTGCGGAACCGCCTTCCGGGTCAAATCCATTACTGACCCCAATCCTGGCCATCCGGGTAGCGGTCAATCCTTCATCATCTGTTGATTGTTTCCACAACCAGCGAGCCCCTCGCCAGAACGCCGGCCAGCGGGCGCTCAACGGCGCTTCGACCCGACACATCGGCCGAACGGTGGTATCCGGCCGACTGGGCCCACCGGTACCCTCACGTCGCTCTCATCCAGAAAGGTTCCCGATGTCGCAACCGACGCACCGACTCACCGACGAACGGCTCGCCTGGCTCGCCGTCCGCGACCACTTCGGCAAGGTGTCCCGCAAGCGCGGCGTGCTCGGCGTCGTCCTGCTGGTACTGGGGTCGATGCGGCGCCGCTCCGCCGGCGGAATGGTGAACGACGAGCAGCGCGACGCGATGAGCGACAAGCTCGGCGACTACGCCTTCGCGGTGGACGACGCGGCGCGCACGCTGAGCAAGGACGAGCGCGCGCGGCTGCGGGCCACCGGCCAGGTACCGGACTGGTTCGTCGCCGACGTGCAGCGCCGCTTCGCCGAGCTGCGCAGACGCTGAACCCACCAGCGCCACCACCGAGCCGACCCGCACACGCACCGACCCGACCCGCACCCGCACACGCACACGCACCGAGCCGACCCCGCACACGCACGCGCGCCGACCCCGCCCGCAGTGGCGCACGCGGCGACATCGCGGTGTCGGCCGCTGGCCGAACCCGCCGGCCGGTCAGGCGGGGATCGAGGCGCGGTCCGGCGCGAGGTAGCTGTGCACGACCGGGCGCTCGGCGTCCGGGCCGGACCACCAGGACGCGGACGTGGTGGCGACCCGGCGCCAGCCGAGCCGCTCGTACAGGGCGGTCGGGCCACCCCAGCGGGCGTCCAGCACGTCCAACGCGCAGCGGCGACCCTGTGCGGCCGCGGTGGCGATGGCGGTGTCGATCAGCCGCGCGGCCAGGCCGGTACCGCGAGCCCGTGGCGCCACGAACAGCCGGCTGACGCTCGCCAGCCGGTCGGCCGGCAGCCCGGCCGCGCCGGCGACGGTGTCGCGCAGCTCCAGGTCGCCGCCGTCGCGCAGCAGCAGCTGGCCGACCACCTCGTCGTCGGCGGTGCACACCCAGGCGTCGAGCACGCCCTTCGGGCACAGCCAGCCGACCGGGTCGGCCGGCCAGACCAGCGGGTACGAGTCCTGCCGCTGCACGATGCGCAGCGCGGCGACGCAGCCGGGCAGGTCGTCGTCGCGGCGCGGCCGAATGTTCGTCTGCACGGCGCAACGGTACGACCCGGTCCGGATCGGCCAGCCGCGACACCGCTCTGCCGGTACGCCGGCACCTCGACCTGATCATCGGTGCCATTCGGTGCCATGCTTGTGCCGCGGCACTCACCAGCACCGGACACGCTCCCCGAGCAGCTGCACATCACTCTCCTACCTGCGAAAACGTCGCCCAGCTCGGATCTCGGCGAGAGTGGAAGGCTCCTACGCGATGGCGCTACGGCGAGCCAAGGGCCAGGCGGGTGCCAAGATGGCACTTGCGACGACGTCACTCCTGTGCCATGCTGACGTCATGGAGTTGAGCACCTATGTACGGCAGCTGCACGACCAGCTCGTGGCCGTGGCCGAGACCGGGGATCCCGCCGCCCGCGCGTTCCTCGACCGGCTGGTCGTGACGCTGGAGCCGGCCGCGCGGCTGGCCCTGCTGGACGCGCTGTCCGCCGCCGCGGCCGAGATCACCCAGGACCTCGCGCCCGGGTCGGTCGAGGTGCGGCTGCGGGCCGGCGAGCCGGAGTTCGCGGTGACCGTGCCGACCGCCGAGCCCACCGCGGCGGAGCCGCCGCCGCCGGTGGCGGTGCCGGCATCCGGCGCCGACGACACCGACGACGGACCGATGGCCCGGCTCAACCTGCGGCTGTCCGAGCAGCTCAAGACCCGCATCGAGCGGGCCGCGGCACGCCAGGGCAGGTCCGCCAACTCCTGGCTGGCCCGGGCCGCCAACGCCGCGCTGGCCGCGGAGGAGCCCGACCAGCCGACCCTGCACTCGTCCACCGGCCGCGGTGGGCGCCGACGACAGACCGGCTGGGTGCGCTGACACCCGCACCGCCCACCACGACCCCGCAACGGAGCCCACCATGCCCAGCTACGACACACCCGAGCCGATCGCGGTGACCGCCGAACTGTTCGTCGGCAACCTCACCGTGCACGCCACCGATCGCGACACCACCGTCGTCGAGGTGGTCCCGACCAACCCGGACGACGAGTCGAACGTCCGCGCCGCCGAACAGGCCCGGGTCGAGTTCACCGACGGCGAGCTGCGCATCCGCAGTACCCGGCTGCGCAACTGGATCTCCTGGAGCAACAAGACCTGGTCGGTCGACGTGACGATCGAGCTGCCCGCCGGATCCACGGTGCGCAGCAGCGCCTCGATGGGCGACGTCGTCACCACCGGCACGCTCGGCGACTGCCAGGTCAAGTCCGGTACCGGTCGGCTGCGGCTGGAGCGCACCGGTGCGCTGCGCGCCCGTACGGTCGGGGACATCGGCATCGGCCGCATCGACGGCACCGCCGAGGTGTCCACCGCCTCCGGCGCCATCCGGATCGGCGCGCTCGGCGGCAACGCGATCGTCAAGAACTCCAACGGTACGACCGAGGTCGACTCGGTCACCGGCGACGTGCAGGTCCGCTCGTCCAACGGCGACGTCTCGGTCGGCGACGCGGGCGGCAACGTGCAGGCGCGTACCTCGGCGGGGTCGGTCCGGGTGGACCGGGCGATCCGCGGCCGGGTCGACGCCGAGACCGGGTTCGGCAACGTCCGGATCGGGCTGGCCGAGGGCAGTGCCGCGAAGCTCGACCTGGAGACGAAGTTCGGCCGGATCGACAACACGCTGGACAGCTCCGACGGCCCGGCGCCGTCCGACGAGGTGGTCACCGTGCGGTGCCGCACCTCGTACGGCGACATCACGCTGCTGCGGGCCTGACCCACCACCCTCCCACGAACCTGACCAACCAGAAAGGAGTCGGGGCGATGACTGCTGCGCCGGCTATCCAGGTCAACGGACTGCGCAAGTCCTACCAGAAACTGCAGGTGCTCAAGGGCGTCGACTTCGAGGTACCGCGCGGGAGCATCTTCGCGCTGCTCGGCTCCAACGGCGCCGGCAAGACCACCGTGGTCCGCATCCTCGCCACCCTGCTGCCACTCGACGACGGGGTGGCCACCGTCAACGGGCTCGACGTGACCACCCAGGCGGGCAAGGTACGCGACTCGATCAGCCTCACCGGGCAGTTCGCCGCGGTGGACGAGATCCTCACCGGCCGGGAGAACCTGGTGATGATCGCCCGGCTGCGGCGGGTGGCCGACCCCAGGAAGGTGGCCGACGACCTGCTCGCCCGGTTCCGGCTCACCGAGGCGGGCGGGCGCCGGGTGGCGACCTACTCCGGCGGCATGCGGCGCCGGCTGGACATCGCGATGAGCCTCATCGGCGACCCGCCGGTCGTCTTCCTCGACGAGCCCAGTACCGGACTGGACCCGCAGGCCCGGCTGGAGGTCTGGCAGGTGATCCAGGACCTCGCCGACAGCGGCACCACGGTGCTGCTGACCACCCAGTACCTGGACGAGGCGGAGAAGCTCGCGGACCGCATCGCGATCCTGCACGAGGGCACCATCATCGTCTCCGGCACCCTCGCCGAGCTGCGGAAACTCCTGCCGCCGGCGCAGGTGGAGTACGTGGAGCGGCAGCCCACGCTGGAAGAGATCTTCCTGGCGATCGTCGACGGCGACAAGACCAACCACCAGAAGCAGGAGCAGTCATGACCGCACGCACGCTCAGCGACACCGGGGTGATGCTCGGCCGCTCGATGCGGCACATCACCCGCAGCCTGGACACCATCATCACCGTCACGATCATGCCGATCGGGTTCATGCTGCTGTTCGTCTTCGTGTTCGGCGGCGCGATCCAGGCCGGCACCGACCACTACGTCAACTACCTGATGCCGGGCATCCTGCTGATCGCGATCGCGAGCGGCATCTCGTACACCGCCTTCCGGCTGTTCAACGATCTGAAGGGCGGCATCTTCGAACGGTTCCATTCGATGCCGATCGCCCGCTCGTCGGTGCTGTGGGGCCACGTACTGACCTCGCTGGTGTCCAACCTGGTCTCGGTGGCGGTCATCATCGGGGTCGGCTTCGCCATCGGGTTCCGCACCTCGGCCGGGGTGCTGGCCTGGCTCGCCGTGGTCGGCATCCTGGTGCTGTTCACCCTCGCGCTGACCTGGATCGCGGTGATCGCCGGGCTGTCCGCGTCGTCCCCGGACGGGGCGACCGCGTTCTCCTACCCGATCATCTTCCTGCCGTTCGTCAGCTCGGCGTTCGTGCCCACCGACTCGATGCCCGGCCCGGTCCGGGCGTTCGCGGAGAACCAGCCGGTGACCTCGATCGTGAACGCGCTGCGGGCGCTGCTGGAGCGCCAGCCGGTCGGCCACGACATCTGGATCGCGCTCGCCTGGTGCGTCGGCATCCTGCTCGCCGCGTACGCCGCGGCGATGGTCGTCTACCGGCGCAAGTTCGCCTGAGCACAGCCGAAACCGGCCGCACCGAGACCCTTCGGTACGGCCGGTTTCACCGTGCCAGTGTCCGCGTCGCGGCTCAGCGGTCCGCGGCGTCGCGCTCGTCGAGCAGCTCGGCCAGGTGCCGGCCGGAGCGATCGGCGAGGTCGGCCAGTTGGGTACGGCAGGAGAAGCCGTCGGCGAGCAGCACGGTGTCGTCGGCGGCGTCGCGGACCGCGGGCAGCAGCGCGGACTCGGCCACCGCGACCGACACCTCGTAGTGGCCGCGTTCCATCCCGAAGTTGCCGGCCAGGCCGCAGCAGCCGCCGACCGAGCGCACCGCCGCGCCGGCCCGTTCCAGCAGCGCCCGGTCGGCGTCCCAGCCCATGACCGCGTGCTGGTGGCAGTGCGGCTGGGCGAGCACCTCGACTCCGGACAGGTCCGGCGGCCGCCAGCCGGGCCGCTCGCCGAGCAGCTCGGCGAGCGTGTGGCTGGCGTCCGCGACCCGGCGGGCGACGTCGTGGTCGAGCAGCTCCACCGCGTCGCCGCGCAGCACCGCGGTGCACGACGGCTCCAGCCCCACGATCGGTACGCCGGCGCGGGCGTGCGGCGCGAGGTGGGCCACCGAGCGGCGCAGGATGCGCTTCGCCGCGTCCAGCTGGCCGGTGGAGATCCAGGTCAGCCCGCAGCACAGGCCCGGATCCGACAGCCGCACCGCGAACCCGGCCCGCTCCAGCACCCGGACCGCGGCCGCACCGACCGCCGGGGAGAAGTGGTTGGTGAACGTGTCCACCCACAGCAGCACCGGATCCCCGTCCGTCCGCTGTGGACGGTGGTCGAACCAGTGCCGGAACGTGCGCGCGGCGAACCGCGGCACCGAGCGCCGGGTGTCCACCCCGGCCAGCCGCTTCGCCACCGACGCCACCCCGGGCGCGGCCAGCGCGGCGTTCGCCAGCGCCGGCACCCGCGAGGCCAGCCTCGACCACCGCGGCAGCATCCCCAGCGTGTAGTGCGACACCGGCCGCAGCCGCCGCCGGTACGACTGGTGCAGCACCTCGGCCTTGTAGCTCGCCATGTCCACCCCGGCCGGGCAGTCGCTCGCGCATCCCTTGCAGGACAGGCACAGATCGAGCGCCTCGTGCACCTCCGGCGAGCGCCAGCCGTCGCGCACCACCGTGCCGTTCAGCATCTCCTGCAGCACCCGGGACCGGCCCCGGGTCGAGTCCTTCTCGTCCCGGGTCGCCACGTACGACGGGCACATCACGCCACCGCCGCCGGTGTTGTCGGCCCGGCAGACCCCCACCCCGGTACACCGGTGCACCGCGGTCCCGAAGTCGCCGTGGTCGTGCCGGTACGCCAGCGCCAGCGGCTCGGTGACCCGGCGGGCGGCCGGTACCCGCAGGTCGGCGTCGACCGGGCTGGGCCGCACGATCACCCCGGGGTTGAGCACGCCGTCCGGGTCGAACACGTCCTTGACCGCGGCGAACGCCGACAGCGCGGCCGGCGAGTACATCAGCGGCAGCAGCTCGCCGCGGGCCCGCCCGTCCCCGTGCTCGCCGGACATCGACCCGCCGTAGGAGGCGACCAGCTTCGCCGCCTCGGTCAGGAACTCCCGGAACCGGCGCACCCCGGACTCGCCCTCGGACAGCGGAAAGTCGATCCGCACGTGCAGGCAGCCGTCGCCGAAGTGCCCGTACGGCATGCCGGACAGGCCCTGCGCGGCCAGCAGCTCGTCGAACTCGCGCAGGTACCCGCCGAGCTTCTCCGGCGGCACCGCCGAGTCCTCCCAGCCCGCGTACGCCGGGCGGTTGTCCACCGAGCGCTGGGACAGCGCGGCGCCCGCCTCCCGGATCCGCCACACCGCCGCCGCGTCCGCCACCACCGCCGCGTCCAGCGCACCGGCGTCGGCGATCAGCGCGGCCGCGGCCGCCTCCAGCTCCGCCGGGGACTCGCCGGCCAGCTCGGCGAACAGCCAGCCCTCCCCGGCCGGCAGCGGCGGTACGGCGCCCGCACCGCGCCGGGTGCGCACCACGTCGACGATCCGGATGTCGAGGCCCTCCAGCGCGATCGGCTGGTGCGGCAGCAGCCCCGGTACCGCGTCGGCGGCCTCGGCCATGCTCGGGTAGCCGAGCGCGACCAGGATCGTCGCCGGCGGCACCGGTACCAGCGAGACGGTGCCGCGCAGCAGCACCGCGCAGCCCCCCTCGGTACCGACCAGGGCGCGCGCCACGTCGAAGTCGTGCTCCGGCAGCAGGTGCTCGAGCGAGTAGCCGGACACCTGCCGGCCGAACCGGCCCAGCTCGGTACGGATGGTGGCCAGGTGCTCCCGGGTGACCCGGTGCAGCGCGGTCAGCAGCGGCGAGGACGCCGGGTCGGCGCCCCGGGTCGCGGTGAGCCGCTCCCCGGTACCGGCCAGCACGTCGAGGTCGAGCACGCTGTCCGCGGTCCGCCCGTACGCCAGGGCGCGGGAGCCGCAGGAGTTGTTGCCGATCATGCCGCCGAACGTGCAGCGGCTGTGCGTCGACGGTTCCGGCCCGAACCGCAGCCGGTGCGCCGCGACCTCGCGCTGCAGCTGGTCGAGCACCACGCCGGGCTGCACCACGGCGGTACGGGCGTCCGGATCGACCGACTCGATCCGGTTCAGGTGCCGGGAGAAGTCGAGCACCAGACCGGTGCCGACCGCGTTGCCGGCGATCGAGGTACCGGCGCCACGGGCGGTCAGCGGTACCCCCAGCTCGCGGCAGACCGACAGCACCGCGGCGACCTCGTCGGTGTGCCGGGGGAAGGCCACCGCCGCCGGCGGCACCCGGTACAGCGAGGCGTCGGTGGAGTACTCGGCGCGGCGGCGGGCGGAGGCGTCCACCTCGGGCACCCCGGCCCGCGCCAGCGCCGCCACCAGATCCTGCGTCTCGACCATCCCGCCATCCTCCCCCACCGGGAACGACGGGCCTCGGCAGGTAACCACCCATCCCACGCTGCGGGGCGCCCGCCCGGGCCGTACCGACGCCCGCTGCGACTGCAACCCGCGCCGGGCGGCCGAAACGGCGCTCGGTCCGACAAATCGCGTTGCCAGCGCGCCATCGGCTCGGCATCCTCGTACCGACCCGCCGCGCCGCCGGACACGCAGCACCGGCGCCCGGCCGTACCGACTTCAGGAGCCCGTCATGTCGTACTCGTTGCTGCCCGGCACCGCCGCGCCGGTGCGCATGTGGACCGATCCGTCCACTGTGGACAACGGTGCCCTGCGCCAGCTGCGCAACATCGGCGCTCTGCCGTGGGTGCACGGGATCGCGGTGATGCCGGACGTGCACCTGGGCAAGGGTGCGACGGTCGGCTCGGTGATCGCGATGCGGCAGGCGGTGGCGCCGGCCGCGGTCGGTGTCGACATCGGGTGCGGGATGTCCGCGGTGCGCACCTCGCTGACCGCCGCGCAACTGCCGGACGACCTCCGTTCGCTGCGCTCGGCGCTGGAGGCGGCCGTACCGGTCGGCTTCGCCGCGCACGACGAGCCGGTCGATCCGCACCGGCTGTGGGGCGTACCGACCGCGGGCTGGGCGGAGTTCTGGCGCCGGTTCGACGACCTGCACCCGGGGGTGCAGAACCGGCAGGCACGAGCGATGAAGCAGCTCGGCACGCTGGGTGGCGGGAATCACTTTGGTGAGCTTTGTATAGATACGTCGGATTCGGTCTGGCTGCTGCTGCACTCCGGCTCCCGCAACATCGGCAAGGAGCTCGCCGAGCGGCACATGGCGGTGGCCCGCAAGCTGCCGCACAACGCCGACCTGCCCGACCGCGACCTCGCGGTGTTCGTCGCCGGTACGCCGGAGATGGCCGCCTACCGTCGCGACCTGTACTGGGCCCAGGAGTACGCCCGGCGCAACCGGGAGCTGATGCTGGCGCTGATCTGCGGCGTGCTGCGCACCGAACTGCCCGGTGTCCGGTTCGACGAGCCGATCTCCTGCCACCACAACTACGTGGCCGAGGAGACGTACGACGGGGTGGAGCTGCTGGTGACCCGCAAGGGCGCGATCCGCGCCGGCCGCGGCGAGCTCGGCATCATCCCCGGCTCGATGGGCACCGGCTCGTACATCGTGCGGGGCCTGGGCAACGCCGACGCGTTCCTGTCCGCCTCGCACGGCGCGGGCCGCCGGATGAGCCGCACCAAGGCGAAGCAGCTCTACACCGAGGCGGACCTCGCCGCGCAGACGGCTGGCATCGAGTGCCGCAAGGACGCCGGCGTCGTGGACGAGATCCCGGCCGCGTACAAGGATCTGGATCAGGTCATGGCGCAGCAGTCGGACCTGGTCGAGGTGGTCCAGCGGCTGCGCCAGGTGCTCTGCATCAAGGGCTGACCGGCCGAGCCGACGTGGTCCCCGTCGTCGTCGTGGTAACCCCAGTCGAATTGACGTCCTCTCCGCCTTGAAAGACAAAGATTCCCTCCGCGCCGCGTGTGGAGCATGCGGCGTGCGGGCGGGTTACCGCTTCGCTGCGCTGTGCCGGCATGGATGCCGGTCTTACCTGCGCTCCACGGTCGTTTGAGTTGTCCCAGCGTCCCTGGGCCAACACGTTGATCGCCGCGTTGACGTCCCGGTCATGAACTGCCCCGCACAGGCAGGTCCACGACCGCACATTCAGCGGTTTGGGCCCATCCAGTCGACCGCACATCGAGCACGTCTGCGACGTGGGCGTGAACCGGTCGATCCGGGCGAAGGTCCGCCCATATCTGGCGGCCTTGTACTCCAACATCGCGATGAAGCTGGCCCATCCTGCATCGTGTACCGACTTCGCCAGCCGAGTCCGGCCCAGACCGGCCACGCACAGGTCCTCGACATACACCGCTTGGTTGTCGCGGATGATCGCCGTGGACAACTTGTGCTGCCAGTCCCGCCGGCTGTCGGCCACCCGGGCATGCGCCCGCGCGACCTTCATCACAGCCTTCTTCCGGTTGTTGCTGCCCCGCTGCTTGCGCGAAATAGCCTGTTGCAGCCGTTTCAGCTTGCGTCCTGCTCGACGCAGGAACCTTGGCGCCGTGACCTTCCTACCATCCGACAACACCGCGAAATGGGTGAGCCCCAGGTCGATGCCCACCTCGGGCTCGACTGGGGGCAGCGGTTCGTTGGTGACCTGCACGACGAACGAGGCAAAGTACCGGCCCGCCGCGTCTTTGACGATCGTCACCGAGGACGGATCCGCCGGCAGGGTTCGTGACCAGCGCACCTGCACGTCACCGATCTTCGGCAGCCGCAGCCGACCGTTGTCCAGCACTCTGAAGGAAGCGTTCTTGGTGAACCGGATGGCCTGCCGGTTGTCCTTGCGGGAACGAAACCTTGGCCGCGCGACCTTGCGGCCCTTGCGCTGGCCCGAGACTGAGGCAAAGAAGTTGCGGTACGCGGTGTTCAGATCCGCGAGAGCCTGCTGTAACACCACCGCCGAGACCTCACCCAGCCAGGCACGGGCCTCGGTCTTCTTCGCTGCCGTGATGATCCGCTTGGACAACTCTCCATCCGAGACGTATGGCAAACCCTGCTCCCACGCGATCTGCCGTGCGCGCAGTGCGTCGTTGAACACCACCCGGGCACACCCGAACGCCCTCGCGAACCTTGTCTGCTGGCCAGGCGTCGGGTACACCCGGAAGTTGTAGCGCAACTGCATACCAGGAACCATCCCATCGAGGTGCGACAGAACTCAGAGCATCCGCACGCGAGGACAAGAGCGGAGCCATCCCGCTCACGGACCCGTGGGCTATGGCGGCCCGCCCAAACGCGAGCCGTCTGGGCTGAACTCTGCCGCCGACTTCACCAGCACGTCGTTCCAGCTCAACGTATCTGGGAGCCATCAGCGTGAACCTGCGCGCCCACGGTCGATGGGTTTGCTTTCTCGACAGTGAGTACGTCCCGCGGGCAGTTGAACGGTGTTCGTACCGGTGAAGCAATTTAGGGGGCGGCCGGTGCCGGATGGTCCGGCAGGTCGATCGCGTTCACCGCCTTGTCCATCCCGCCCATCATCAGGCTGCCGCCGGGCAGCTTGGTCATCATCCGCATCGACCAGTCCCGCAACCGGATGCCGCGCGTGGTGGCGGGCAGGAAACCCTTGACCCCGCCCGGCATCGGCTTCCGGTTCGCCGCCACGTAGCCGGCCATCCGCGCCTGGTACGCGCCGAACGCGGTGCGGTGGTCGCCGCCGGCCGCGGCGAGCTCGCCGGCCAGCACGTACGCACCGACGATCGCCATCGAGGTGCCCATCCCGACCGAGCCGGCGAAGCACGAGTCGCCGAGCAGGATCACCCGGCCCGTGTACCAGCGGTCCATCTCGACCTTGCCGACCCGGTCGAAGTAGAAGTCGGGCGCGTCGGCCATCGAGGCGAGCAGTTCCGGCACCTGCCAGCCCTCGCCGGCGAAGGTGCGGGCCACGATCGCCTTCTGCGCCTCGACGTCGCGCCGGTCGTAGCCGATCGGGTCGCAGGCGAAGTGGAACATCGCCCGCGCCTCGCCGTGCGCCGGGTACAGCAGCACGTTGCGGCCGCCGGTGGTGCCGTTGCCGGCCGGCATCGAGTACATCAGCTCCCAGCCGTCCAGCCGCAGCGAGGTGCGCGCGGTGAACACGGCCCGGTGGTACCCGGAGTCGGCCATTCGCCACTCGTCGGCGCGAAACGCGATCCGCCGGGTCGCCGAGAAGATCCCGTCCGCGCCGACCACCAGGTCGAACCGGCGCGCACCGGCCCGCTCGAACGTCACGTCGACCCCGTCGGTGTGCTGGTCCAGGGCGGTGATCGTGTCGTCGAACAGGTACTCCACCCCGTCGCTCGCGTCGACCAGGATCCTCGACAGGTCGGCGCGCAGGATCTCCAGGTCGGCGACGATGCCGCCGGAGTCACCGAACGCCTCCGCCGAGATCTCGGTGGTGCGCCGGTTGCGTTCGTCCACGTTGGCGATGCCCCGGGTACCGGTGTGCGCGGCACGCACCACGTCCATCAGCCCCATCCGCTCGATCACGGTACGGGCGGCGCCGCGCACGTCGATGCCCTGCCCGCCGGGCCGCAGCGCCGGCGCCCGCTCGACCACCGTGACCTCCATCCCGTACCGGCGCAGCCAGTACGCGAGGGCCGGGCCGGCGATGCTCGCCCCGCTGATCAACACCTGGGTCATGGTTCGGCTCCCTCGTCCGTACGGCCCGCCGGTCGCGTGCCGCCGTCTCAGTACACTGTACATACACCTGGGCACGGCGCAGAAGCGGTGTGGTTGAGCCAGAATCATGATGCTCGACGCACTAGTGCACCAGGAGAGTATGATCCAGTGCACTAGTGCGGAGGTGGCGATGGCGGCGACGTACCGGCAGATCGTGACGGACATCCGGGCGCGCATCGAGTCCGGCGAGCTGGCACCCGGCGCGGCCGTACCGTCGACCCGGCGGCTGGTGGCCGACTACGGCGTGGCGATGGCGACCGCCACCAAGGCGCTGACCGCGCTGCGGCAGGCCGGGCTGGTCCGTCCCGTCCCCGGCGTCGGTACCGTCGTCGCCGACGTAGGGCGCTCCCCCGAGCCGATCGCGACCCCGGCCCGGCGCGGCGGGCAGCGGCCCCCGCGTCCGGCGACCCCGGCCGGCCGGGACGAGGTGGTGCACGCGGCGATCGCCCTCGCCGACGCGGACGGGCTGACCGGCGTGTCGATGCGCCGGGTCGCCACCGAGCTCGGCATCGCCACCATGTCGGTGTACCGGCACGTGGCGAGCCGCGACGAGCTGGTCACCCTGATGCTCGACACCGCGATCGGCGAACGGCCGCTGCCCGATCCGCCGCCGGCCGGCTGGCGCGCCCGGTGCGAGGCCGCCGCCCGGGCCATGTGGGGGTTCTGCCAGCGCCATCCCTGGGCCGCGCAGGCGCTGTCGATGACCCGGCCGCAGTCGATCCCGAACGGGATGGACTACAGCGAGTGGCTGCTGGCCGCGTTCGACGGGTACGAGCTGGAACTCGACACCCGGTTCCAGCTCGGGCTGAGCGTGCTGATGTACACCCGCGGGCTGGCGGTCAACATCGAGCCGGAGGTGCGGGCCCGCGAGGACACCGGGCTCACCGACGAGGAGTGGATGCTGCAACAGAAGCCGTCGATGCTGGCCATCGCCGACCAGCGGCGCTTCCCGCAGCTGTCGGTGGCGATGCACGACGAGGTGGACGCCGACCTGGACTCGATGTTCGAGTTCGGGCTGGCCCGGCTGCTCGACGGCATCGACAGCTTCCTCGCCGCGCACGGCCGACCGACCGCCGCGCGCCGCTGACCGAGCGCCCCGCGCCGCCGACCGAGGGCCCGGCGCCGCCGACCGAGCGCCCTGCGCCGCCGACCGAGTGCCGCGGGCGCTGACAGCACACCGACCGCGAGCGCGCCGCCGACCGGGAGCGCGCTGCTCGCGGCGCACCGAGTGCGGCGCACCGCGCCGCCGTGGCCGGCCGGGGCGACCGGCCACGGCGGCGGGTCAACCGGCCACGGCGCCGGGTCAACCGGCGAGCGACTCCAGCGGTACCGACGGGTCGGTCAGCCGGTCCACGTCGACCGGGCGGCCCGCCTTCACGATCGCCTCGACGTGGCCGCTGACGTCCCAGACGTTGACGTTCATGCCGGCGAGCACCCGGTCGCCGCGCAACCAGAACGCGACGAACTCGCGGCTGCCCGGATCGCCGCGGTACACCACCCGCACGTCCGGCGCCGCCACGTCGTCGACGAAGCCCGAGTACTCCAACCCCAGGTCGTACTGATCGGAGAAGAAGAACGGCACCTGGTCGTACACGTGGTCGTGGCCGAGCATCGAGTGCGCCGCCGCGACCCCGCCGTCCTGCGCGTTCGACCAGTGCTCGACCCGGATCCGCCGCCCCAGCCACGGCCGGTACGAGTTCGCGACGTCGCCGGCCGCGAACACGTCCTGCGCGGAGGTGCGCAGCCGCTCGTCGGTGACGATGCCGTCGTCGACGGCGATCCCGGCCGCGACCGCGAGCTCGACCGCGGGCCGGACGCCGACGCCGATCACGACCAGGCCGGCCGGCAGCTCGGTCCCGTCGGACAGCCGGACGCCCGCGACCCCGCCGCGCTCGCCACGGATCTCCTCGACGGTGGTACCGAAGCGGAAGTCGACGCCGTGGTCGCTGTGCAGCTTGGTGAAGAACTCGCCGAGCTCGTCGCCGAGCACCCGGCGCAGCGGGCAGGGCTCGGGTTCGACCACGGTCACCGACAACCCGTGCGAGATGCCGGCGGCGGCCACCTCCAGGCCGATCCAGCCGGCGCCGACGACCACCAGGCGCCGGCCGTCGCCGGCGGCCCGCAGCAGCGCGAGCAGGTCGTCGGAGTCGTCCAGGGTGCGCAGGTAGCGCACCCCGGGCAGCTGCCCGCCGGGCACGTCGAGGGTGCGCACCCGGGAGCCGGTGGCCAGCAACAGCTGGTCGTAGCGCAGCTCGTGGTAGCCGTCCAGGGTGAGCAGGTGCTCGGTGGTGTCGAGCATGGTGGCCCGCACGCCCCGGCGCACCTCGACGCGGTGCTGCGCGTACCAGGACTCGTCGTGGCAGAACACGACGCTGCGCGGGTCGTTGCCGAGCAGGTAGCCCTTCGACAGCGGCGGCCGCTCGTACGGCAGTTCCTCCTCGTCGGTGAGCAGCACGAGGCGGCCCTCGTACCCGTCGGCGCGCAGCGTCTCGACCGCCCGGCCGGCGGTGAGGCCGCCACCGACCACGACGAACGTCTCCGGTTTGGTGCTGCCTGGCGGGCGGCCCACCTCACGCGCCTCGTCGCGTTCGGTCTCGCCATCCGGGGTGATCGGTTCGGTCATGACCTCAAGCCTGCCCCCACCGACCGACCCGGACAACCCGAACGCGCCGGTCCGGTCGCCCGGCGGCGAACGCGTCGTACGCCGGGGCGCCGGTCCGGCCACGGCACGGGTCGGCGCGCGGGCTCGACAGGGCCGGGCCGCCGTCCCAGGTTCCGCACGAATCGGCTACCTTCCGAACTGTTTCCGCACCGGGAAGCGAGGGCCGGATGGCAGCGCGAGGTGACGCGCCGCTCGCCGGCACTCCGAGCCTGCTGCGGTCGATGAACGCGCGGGCCGTGCTGGAGTGCAGCGCCGACTCCGGCGCGATCGCCCGCAACGACCTCGCCGCCGCCACCGGGCTGTCCAAGCAGACGATCACGCTCGCGCTCGACACCCTGCTGGCGGCCGGGGTGGTGGTCGAGTCCGGCCGGGTCCAGGGCCGCACCGGCCCGGCGGCGCACACCGTCGTCGGGTTGCCGGCCGCGATCCGGCCGGACGGCGAGACGTTGCTGCTCGGCGACTCCCTGCCGAACGCCGGTGACGGGCTGATCCCGTTGCTGCGCACCGCGATCCCCGGCCCGGTCACGGTGGAGAACGACGTCAACCTCGCCGCGCTGGGGGAACGCGCGCACGGGCACGGCCGTACCGTGGCCGACTTCGTGTTCCTGTCGCTCGGTACCGGGCCGGGGCTGGGCATCGTCATCGACGGGGAACTGCGCCGCGGCTCGTCCGGGATCGCCGGCGAGATCGGTCAGATCCCGGCCGACGACTGGCCCGACGGGCTGCCCGACGCTGACCGGCGTACCGACCTGGACCGGCAACTGTCCGCCTCGGTCTCGTCGACGAGGCGCGCCGGGCCGGGTTGCCGGCCGGAACCACCCCGCGGCAGGTGTTCGCGGCGGCGCGGTCCGGCGACGCGCGCGGGCAGGCGATCGTGCACCGGCTGGCCCGCTCGCTCGCCCGGGACACGGTGTTCCGCCGGGTCACCGGCGTCGGCCGCACCACGGTCGACCGCTGACCGCCCCCCGCCCGGCCGGATCTGCGCGCGCCCGCGGGCCGGCAGGAGTCGTCAGAGGGCGACGGTGGGGCTGCCGGTGAGGCGGTGGTACCAGCCGACCGCGGAGGTGTCGGTGAGGCTCGCCACCTGGTCGATCACCACCCGCAGCCGGGCCGGGTCGTCCGCCGCCGCCCGCCACTGTGGCGCGAACAGCGGGTCCAGCGCGTCCGGGGCGCGCACCACCAGCTCGGTGACCAGGTCGTGCAGTAGCTCCCGCTGCCGCTGGTACCGGCGGGCGGCGTCCGGCCGGGCCAGCACGTACCGCCAGGCCATCCCCTTGAGCAGGGCGCACTCGGCCCGGGTACGCCGGGGTACCACCAGGTCCGCCGCGTACCGGTGCAGCGGCCCGGTGCCGTACCGGCAGCGGGTCTCGCCGACCGCGGCGTCGACGAACCGGCCGATCAGCGCCGAGGCGGCCCGCTTGAGCGCCACCGTCGCGCCCGGCCCGCCGTCGTAGCCGGACAGCGGCGCCACCACCGGGTCGGTGAGCAGCTCGGCGAGCACGCCGGCCAGGTCGACCGCGGACTCGGTCGAGTACTCGGTGGCCACCAGCTGGCACAGCGCGGCCCGCTCGTCCGGATCGGCCAGCAGCTCGGGGCGCAGGTACCCGCCGTGCACGCCGTCCTCGATGTCGTGCACCGAGTAGGCGACGTCGTCGGCCCAGTCCATCACCTGCGCCTCCAGGCACGGCCGCCGGTCCGGCGCACCGGCGCGCAGCCAGTCGAACACCGGCCGGTCGTCGGCGTACACGCCGAACTTGCCGCCGCCGTCGGGCGCCGCACCGCGCGGCCACGGGTACTTGCCGGCCGCGTCCAGGGTGGCCCGGGTCAGGTTGAGGCCGACCGAGACGCCGGCCTCGTCGACCACCTTCGCCTCCAGCCGGGTCACCACCCGCAGCGTCTGCGCATTGCCCTCGAAACCGCCGCAACCGCGGGCCAGCTCGTCCAGCGCCGCCTCGCCGTTGTGCCCGAACGGCGGGTGGCCCAGGTCGTGCGCCAGCCCGGCGGAGTCGACCACGTCGGCGTCGCAGCCGAGCCGCTGCCCCATCTCCCGGGCGATCTGCGCGACCTCCAGCGAGTGCGTCAGCCGGGTCCGCGGGAAGTCGTCCACCCCGGCCGGCGCCGGACCGGCCTGGTGCACCTGGGTCTTCGCGGCGAGCCGGCGAAACGCCGCGCTGTGCAGGATCCGGGCCCGGTCCCGGGCGAACGGGCTGCGCGCCGCGCCGGTGTCCTTCGGCGGCTCCTCCGCGTACCGGGCCATCGCGGCCGGCTCGTAACCCGCCGCCGCGCCGTACCCATCGACGTCGGTCATGCCGCCAGCCTAGGGCGTGTCTTCCTGGCTCCGACCGGGCGAACCGGAGTCCGTACGTTCGCCCGCAGGGCGGCGGTGGGAACCGGCTGGCCGCCGCGGCGCTCCGGCTCGTACCGTTCCGGTATGGGGGCGGGCGAGACGGCGCGGTTCTGGCGGCATCCGGCGCTGCCGGACGTCGACCTGCTGCGGGCCCGGTTCGTCGACCACCGGTACGCCCGGCACACGCACGACGCGTACGCGATCGCGCTGATCCGCGACGGCGTCGAGCAGTGGTGGTACCGCGGCGACGTGGTGCGGGCCGGCGCCGGCGGCATCGGGCTGGTCAACCCGGACACCGTGCACACCGGCGAACCGGGCGTGCCGGGCGGCTGGGCCTACCGGGTGCTCTACCCGTCGGTACCGGCGCTGCGGGCGGTCGCCGACGAGCTGGGGCTGCCGCCCGGCACGCCGTGGTTCCCCGAACCGGTGGTGGACGACCCCCGGCTCGCCGGGCTGCTGCTGGCCGCGCACCAGGCGGCCGAGACGGACGACGCGCTGGCCGCCGCCGCGCTCACCCACGAGCTGTTCGCCGGGCTGCTGACCCGCCACGCCGGGCGCCGGCCGGCGCTCGCCACCCCGAACCGGCCCGACGCCCACCTGGCGGTACGCGCCCGTGCCCTGCTGCTCGACCGGCTCGCCGCGCCACCGACCCTGGACGAGCTGGCCGCCGCGGTCGGTACCGGGCCGTTCGCGCTGGCACGCAGCTTCCGGTCGCATTTCGGGCTGCCGCCGCACGCGTTCCTCACCCAGCACCGGGTCGGGGAGGCGCGCCGGCTGCTCGACAGCGGTGCCCGCCCGGCCGAGGTCGCCGCCGCCGTCGGGTTCGTCGACCAGGCGCACCTGACCCGGCACTTCCGCCGCATCGTCGGCGTCCCGCCCGGCACCTACCGGCGACAGCACGCGGGCTGATCCACACCGGGCAGGCTGGCCAGCGCGCACACCGTCCGGTTAGCGGGACACGGGCCGGTCCGCGCCGGGCGGGCTGGTCGGCGCGGAGTCGGCGGGCGTGCCGGGCGGTGCAGGAACGTACAAGACCCGGGGCGGGGCGGGTTCGTAGCGTGGTCGTGTGACGGTGTGTGAGAGTCCGACCCGGCCGCGCCGGGCGGTGTTGCGCGACTCGTTCGGTGTCGGCATCGCGGTGGGCGTGTCCGGGGTGGCGTTCGGCGGTACCGCGGTGGCCGGCGGGCTGAGCGTGGCGCAGGCCTGCGTGCTGAGCCTGCTCGCGTTCACCGGCGCCTCGCAGTTCGCGCTGGTCGCGGCGGTGGCGGCGGGCGGCAATCCGCTGCCCGGCGCGGTCGGCGCGCTGCTGCTCGGCTCCCGCAACGCGCTGTACGGGCTGCGCGTCGGCCCGCTGCTCGGACTGTCCCGGGTCCGGCAGCGGCTCGCCGCCGCGCAGTTCGTGATCGACGAGACGACCGCGGTGACGCTCGCGCAGCCGGACCACCGGTCGGCCCGGCTCGGCTTCTCCGCCACCGCGACAACGCTGTTCGTGCTGTGGAACGCCACCACGCTGGCCGGGGCCGTCGGCGCCACCGCGCTCGGCGACCCGTCCCGGTACGGGCTGGACGTGGCCGGCCCCGCCTGCTTCCTCGCGCTGCTCGTCCCGCAGCTGCGCGGCGCCCGCGAGCGGTACTGGGTGGCCGGCGTCGCGGTGCTCGTCGCGCTGGCGACCAGCCCGTACCTGCCGTCCGGGGTGCCGATCCTGCTCGCCACCCTCGCCGTACCGCTGGTGCTGGTCGCCGGCCGCCGGACCGCACGCGGCACCCGGGTCGCGGCGGACGAGTCCCGGGAGGAGGGCCGATGAGCCACGACCTGCTGGTGTGGCTGGCGATCCTCGGCATGGCCGCCGGCTGCTTCGGCTGGAAGATCCTCGGCCTGTCGGTGCCGGCCGGGGTGCTGGAACGCCCCTGGGTACGCCGGGTCGCGGCACTGCTGCCGGTGGCGCTGCTCGCCGCGCTGACCGCGGTGCAGACCCTCACCACCGGCAGCGGTCAACTGACCGTCGACGCCCGGCTGGCCGGGCTCGCCGCCGCCGGCGTCGCGTTGCTGCTGCGCGCCCCGTTCCTGGTCGTGGTCGGCGCCGCGGTGGCCGTCACCGCGCTGCTGCGCCTGGCCGGCGTCTCCTGACGCCATGCGGGACCGGCGGTGCTCGACGCCGCGGCGGATGGGACCCGTCCGGCCGGCCGCACGGGGGGACGAACCGGCCGGACGGGTGGTCAGCGGGCGGGCAGGCAGATCGACCCCGGTACCGGCCCGGCGGTGAACCGGCCGGCCGCCGGGACCGGCGTGCCGGCCCGCACCGGGGAGGCGACCGTCGGTGCCAGCGGTACGCCGGCGGCCCGGCGTACCGCCGTGTCGACGGTGCCCGCCGAGACGTCGACGCGCCCGGTACCGCCCGCGGCGGCGCCGTCGAGCAGGGTGCTGTGCGGGGCGACCGCGAGGCTGCCGCCGCCGGCACCGCCGACCGGGTGCTCGTCGGCCGCGACCGGCGCCTCGTCGTCCCAGCTGGTCGCGTGCGCCACCGGGATGCACTGGCGGGCCAGGCCGATCGTGATCCGGCCGGCGCCGCACTCGATGTAGTTGCGGACGCCGTGGATGGACAGGTCCTGGATCGCGCCGAGCAGGTTCACCGGGGACAGGAACTGGTCGACCAGCAGGCCGCCCAGGTCGTCGTTGTCCAGCACGTAGCGTCCCAGCAGCGGCGAGTAGACCCGGTGCAGCAGCGGGCCGGGCCGGATGCCGGCGATCTCGGCCTGGAACGGCTCGACCGCCCGCGCCATCAGCGGCCCGTGCAGCGCGTACGGCGCGTCCAGCCGGGCACAGTCGACGTCGATGCCGCGCGCCAGATCGGCCAGCTTGGACAGGGCGAGGTCCGAACCGGAGATCACGGTCTGCGTCGGCGTGTTCATCGACGCGACGGCCAGCGTCGGATCGTCGACCAGCCGGATCGCCGCCGCCGCGCGACTCGCGTCGAGGCTGAGCGAGACCATCCCGCCGCGCCAGGCTCCGAGCTGCGCCAGCGCCTCGTTGCGGGCCAGCACGATGCGCGTGCCGTCCGCGATCGAGTACCCGCCGGCGCAGGTCAGCGCGGCGATCTCGCCGAGGCCATGACCCAGCATCACCGAGCCGGCGGACACGCTGCCCTCGTTCGCCGCCCAGGTGGCGACGGACGTGGCGAAGATGGCGAGTTGCAGCAGACCGGGATCGGCGTCGGCCAGCTCGCCCGCGGAGCGGCCTGGATCGTCGCCGAGCAGCGGGTCGAGCCGCCCCTCGGCGGCGACGGAGATCCGCTCCAGCGCCCAGGCCGACGCCGCGGACCGCTGCCGCAGCGCCGTCAGCGCACCCGGTCGGTACGCGCCCTGGTCCGGGAACAGAATCGCGGTGAGTCCCTGCAACGCAGACTCCCTTCAACGTTCGGCTGGTCCCGAGTGCGGCAACACCCCGATGGCCGCGGCACAGCGGACCGAAACAATGGAAAAGAATGGTCGATGGGCGGCAGGATCAGGTACTCGCCCGCCCGGTTCGCCGGTGGATTTCCGGCCTGGCGACAATTCCCGATCCCTATTTCCCGCTTACCTGGTGCCGGCCGGCTCCGCACCGGCGCACCCCGGGGCCCTCGGTGTCGCGCCCCGCGGATCGATCACCGAGTGTGAGGCTCCCGCCGTGTCACTTCGCGCCCCACAAGTCCGCTCTCGCTGCCGAACGTGTCGGTCGAGGGATGAACCTACCCAGGTGCATAAACGCTCCGTAAACAGCTGTGAGCAGACCGCCCCCGCAGCGCGTCGTACGTTCCCCCGATCGCCGCGGTACGCAGAATTTAACCTCCGTACCGTCGAATCGGAAAGATCGGCGGCAAAATTTTGAGCCCCGCTTGAGGATTGCTCCGGCCGACCGGAAACCCGACCGAGGGCGGCGCGCCCGCGGGTCGATTCGGTTCACCGTTGGTCGGCGCGACGATTCCGTGCGTGATCATCCGAACCGCTCGGGGACGCGACCGGCGCGGGCGCCGGTCAGGTGGCGCGGCGGGTGGCGCGGAACCAGAAGTGCTGGCGGCGGACCTCGGCCGGGCCGTCGGCGTCGATGCGGTGCTGCACCGCGCGCAGCCGGTCGGCGTTGCGCGCCGGGTCGAAGCCCGGTACCGCCCACGGCACCTGGCGCAGGTACCAGGCCAGCGGCGCCACGTCGTGGTAGGCGGTGACGTCGGCGCCGACGCCGCCGTCGAGCACGGTGAGCCCGCCCTCGGCGGCCTGGTTCACCGCGTACCGCAGGGTCCAGTCACCGGCCTCCGGCTCCGGCAGGTCGAGCAGCCGGTGCAGGTCGCTCTCGCCGTACGCGACCTGCTGGGTCAGGAACGTGCCGCCCGGCCGCAGCACCCGCGCCACCTCCGACGCCCGGTACGCCTCGTGCCGGTTGACGATCACGTCGACGCTGCGGTCGGCCAGCGGCAGCCGGCCGGACCGGTCCGCCGGGCCCTGCTCGACGTTGTCCTGGGCGCCGTCCGCGGCCACCACGACCACCCCGTGCCGGGCCAGCCGGCGGGCGGCGACCGGTACGTTCGGCGGCCAGCACTCGATCGCGAGCACCCGGCGCGGCTGCCGTTCGGCGGGGCGGCCGGACAACCAGCCGGACAGCCACTCGCCGCCGCCGGTACCGAGGTCGAGCAGGGTGTCCGTGCCGGCGTCGACCGCGGCGTCCACGAGCCGGCCGTACTGCCAGGGCGGCGGGGTGGTGCTCATCCGGCTGGCGAACCGGTCGAAGTCCCAGCCGGCGGTGTCGGCGGCCAGCCCCTCGGCGATGTACGCGTCGGCCATGTCGATGCTCATCGTGCCCGCCCTCGAACCGCGCCCGAGCCGTTCGAGTCGGCCGCGCTCTGCTCGCGCCTGCTAGACATAACGCCTCATTCTGCCGGCTGACCCGCGGATTCGCTCGTCGAGCGGGTACGGCGAACGGGCGACGAACCGGGCGCCGTGGGTGGCGCCCGGTTCGTCGGGCAGAGCGCGTTCCGCCGGGTTCGGGAACCCGGCTCGGGTCAGCGGGTGTCGGACTCGGAGCTCTGCAGCGCGGCGCGGCCGGCCTCCAGTCGCGCCACCGGCACCCGGAACGGCGAGCAGGACACGTAGTCCAGCCCGACCTGGTGGAAGAAGTGCACCGAGTCGGGGTCGCCGCCGTGCTCACCGCAGACGCCGACCTTCAGCTCCGGCCGCGCGGCCCGGCCCTCCTCGGTGGCCAGCCGGACCAGCCGGCCCACGCCGTCGGTGTCGAGCGTCTCGAACGGCGACACCCCGAAGATGCCCTTCTCCAGGTAGGCGGAGAAGAACGCCGCCTCCACGTCGTCCCGGGAGAAGCCCCACACCGTCTGGGTCAGGTCGTTGGTGCCGAACGAGAAGAACTCGGCGGCGCCGGCGATCTGCCCGGCGGTCAGCGCCGCGCGCGGCAGCTCGATCATCGTGCCGATCAGGCAGTGCAGCTGCTCGCCGGACTCCCGGGACACCTCGGCCAGCACGTCCTCGGCCTCGGCCCGGATGATCTCCAGCTCCTGCACCGTACCGACCAGCGGGATCATGATCTCCGCGTGCGGGTTGCCGCCGGCCGCCCGGCACTGCGCCGCGGCCTCGGCGATCGCCCGTACCTGCATGGTGAACAGGCCGGGGATGACCAGGCCCAACCGCACCCCGCGCAGCCCGAGCATCGGGTTCTGCTCGTGCAGCTTGTGTACCGCCTGGAGCAGCCGCAGGTCGTTCTCGTTGGCGTCGCCGCGCGCCTCGGCGAGCGCCACCCGAACCGACAGCTCGGTGATGTCGGGCAGGAACTCGTGCAGCGGCGGGTCGAGCAGCCGCACCGTGACCGGCAGGCCGTTCATCGCGGTGAAGATGCCGACGAAGTCGTCGCGCTGCAGCGGCAGCAGCGCCGAGAGCGCGGACTCGCGCTCGTCGTCGGTGTCGGCCAGGATCAGCCGCTCGACGTGCTGCCGGCGATCGCCCAGGAACATGTGCTCGGTGCGGCACAGCCCGACGCCCTGCGCGCCGAACCGGCGGGCCCGCGCGGCGTCCTCCGGCGTGTCGGCGTTGGCGCGCACGCCCAGGCAACGCACCTCGTCGGCCCGGGTCATGATCCGGTGCACCGCCTTGACCAGCACGTCGGCCTCGGCGCCGGCGGTCTCCTGGCGGCCCTCGAAGTACTCCACCACCGGCGAGGACACCACCGGCACCTCGCCGCGGTAGACCATGCCGTTGGAGCCGTCGATGGACAGCACGTCGCCCTCCTCGACGACCAGGCCGTCCCGGGTGGTCAGCCGGCGGCCCTTGGTGTCGACGTCGAGTTCCTCGGCACCGCACACGCAGGTCTTGCCCATGCCGCGGGCCACCACCGCGGCGTGCGAGGTCTTGCCGCCGCGGCTGGTCAGGATGCCCTCGGCGGCGATCATCCCGTTCAGGTCGTCCGGGTTGGTCTCGCGCCGGACCAGGATGACCTTCTCCCCCGACCGGGACCACTTCACCGCCGTGTACGAGTCGAACACGACCCGGCCGACCGCGGCGCCGGGCGAGGCGTTCATGCCGCGCGCGATGCGTTCCTTCTTCGCCTCGGTGTCGAACCGGGGAAACATCAGCTGGGCGAGCTGCGCGCCGTTGACCCGGCGTACCGCCTCGTCCAGGTCGATCATGCCCTCGTCGACCAGCTGGTTGGCGATCACGTACGCGGCGGCGGCGGTGCGCTTGCCGACCCGGGTCTGCAGCATCCACAGCTTGCCGCGTTCGATGGTGAACTCGATGTCGCACAGGTCGCGGTAGTGCCGTTCCAGGGTGGCCATGATGTCGAGCAGCTCGTCGTACGACTTGCGGTCGATGTCGGCGAGCTGTTGCAGCGGCACGGTGTTGCGGATGCCGGCCACCACGTCCTCGCCCTGCGCGTTCTGCAGGTAGTCGCCGTAGATGCCCTGCGCGCCGGACGCCGGGTCCCGGGTGAACGCGACGCCCGTCCCGGAGTCCATGCCGAGGTTTCCGAACACCATCGCGACGATGTTGACCGCGGTGCCGAGATCGGCCGGAATGCGCTCCTGCCGGCGGTACAGAATGGCGCGTTCGGCGTTCCAGGAGTCGAACACCGCACGGACCGCCTGGCTCATTTGTTCGGCCGGTTCCTGCGGAAAGTCGCGGCCGGTCGCGTCCCGCACGATCTTTTTGTACGCGTCCACCAGGGTACGGAAATCGTCGGTGGTCAGATCCAGGTCGGAATCGGAACCGCGGGCCCGCTTCTTGTCCTCCAGCGCGTCGTCGAAGCGCTCGCCCTCGATGCCCAGCACGATCTTTCCGAACATCTGGATCAACCGGCGGTAGGAATCCCAGGCGAACCGTTCGCTGCCGGACTGGGCGGCCAGTCCGTGCACCGATTCGTCGTTGAGCCCGACGTTGAGCACCGTTTCCATCATTCCCGGCATGGAGAACTTGGCACCCGAGCGCACCGAGACCAGCAACGGGTCGGCCGGGTCACCCAGCCTGCGGCCGATGCCCTCCTCCAGCCGGGACAGGTGGTCGGCGATCTCGGCCCGCAGGCCGTCCGGCGGCTCGCCGTCGGCCAGGTAGGCCCGG
The DNA here is from genome assembly GCF_017312725.1 of Actinocatenispora comari. Taxonomy (GTDB): domain Bacteria; phylum Actinomycetota; class Actinomycetes; order Mycobacteriales; family Micromonosporaceae; genus Actinocatenispora; species Actinocatenispora comari. The sequence continues at coordinate 153,425 of NZ_BOPO01000004.1, forward strand.
CAGGCCTCGGTGGTGATGGTGAACCCGGGCGGCACCGGCAGCCCGATGTTGGTCATCTCGGCCAGGTTCGCGCCCTTGCCGCCCAGCAGATCCTTGAGGTCCTTGTTGCCCTCGGCGAAGTCGTACACGTACTTCGTCACGCCGGCCCCTCTCGCAAGGTCGCAGCCGTCGCCGCGCCTGAAGTGGATGTGTGTGCCCGCAGGTTAACGAATGTTCACCCGACTTCTGAATGCCATCGTGACACTTTGCACGTCGGCTCGCCAGGCACTGATCCACCTGGTGCGGGACGTCGTTTGTCCGCGCACGAACGCGCACGCGGCGGCGCCTCGAAAAAGGATCGAGAAATGGGAAAACGTATGCCGACAACGGGTCGGGCAATTGGGCAAACGTTATTCCGTCCGGGAGTTCGGACAGAATAACGTTTGCCGGAGAACGGAACGACGCTTGCCCACGACCCTGACGTCCCCCCGGCCGCGGCCCGTCAGGCCCGGATCGACCGGTCCGGCCGCTCCGCCGCCGGGCGACGGCGGGCCCGCAGCCGGAAGGACAGCCCGATGGCGGCGCCGACGGCCAGCCAGCAGACACCGACGACCTTGGCGTTGGTGTTGGCGTTCCACAACGCGTAGCCGAGCACCGCGGTACCGATCACCGGCGACACCCAGTGCAGGAACACGTTGCGGCTGCGCCCCCGTACGCCGAGGTGCACGAACACCGAGACGTGCAGCAGGATGTAGGCGGTCAGCGCGCCGAAGGTGACGAGCGTCGTCAGCAGCGTCTGCGCCCGGGTGCCCAGGATGCCCACGACCAGGGACAGCCCGGCGACGAACAGCAGCGCGTTGCGCGGTACCTGTCGCGTGCGGCTGACCGTCGCGAGCAGCCGCGGCAGCTGGCCGTCCCGGGCCATGCTGAACACCAGCCGGGACGAGGTCGCCTGGGAGGCGATCGAGTTCGCGAAGATCGCGATCAGCGCCGAGGTCAGCGTGATCACCACCTTGAACCACGGCCCGACGACCTGCCCGGCGATGTCGTAGAACGCGTTGTTCTCCGCGTCCCCGGCCGGGAACGACCGGCCCCGCGGAACGTAGCAGGCGGCCAGGTAGACCTGCAGGAAGAAGATCACGGCCACCGCCACCAGCACGATCATCGTGGCCTTGGAGACCGCGCGGCCACCACCGCGCGCCTCCTCGTTCAGCGTCGAGATCGCGTCGAATCCGATGAAGCTGAGCGCCGCGATCGGGATCGCGCCGAACACGATCGACCAGGAGAAGCCGTCCGAGTTGTACAGCGGGAACAGTTCGAGGCTGGCCCGTCCGCGCGCCACGTCGACGAGCACCCAGCCACAGAAGATCCCGAGTACGGCCAGCTGCACCGCCAGAAACAGCTTGTTCATCGTCGCGGTCACGGTGATGCCGGCCAGGTTGACCGCCGCGGCGAGCGCGACGAACACCACGATCCACACCCATGCCGGGATCACCGACCAGAGGCTGACCATGGCCGCCGCGGCGAACACCGACAGCAGCGCCGGCAGGAGCAGGTAGTCGAGCAGGATGGCCCAGCCGGCGAGGAACCCGGCGAACGAGTGGAGCCCCATCCGCACGTACGAGTAGACCGAGCCGGCGATCGGGAACCGGACCGCCATCTCCTTGTAGGACAGGGCACTGAACACCATCGCGAACGCGGCGACCAGGTAGACCAGGGCCACCTGACCGGCGGAGAAGTTGACGATGGTGCCGAAGACCGGCAGCGGGGCCATCGGCACCATGTAGATCAGGCCGAAGACCACGACGTCGCCGACCGACATCGATCGGCGGAGTTCCTGGCGGTACCCGAGCTGTTCGAGGTCGGGTGCGGTCGTCTCGGGGGTCGGCATCAGCTGCTCCGTCGCGGTCGATCGTGTGCCCGCAGGAAGTCGCCCACCACCTGGGCGAACTGGTCGGGTACCTCCAGGTGCGGGGTGTGGCTCGCACCGGCGAACACCCGGCTGCGCGCGTCCGGGATGCGTTCGGTGAACGGCGCCCACGAGGCCGGCGTCGCCTCGTCGTCCTCGCCGGCGACGACGAGAGTCGGTACGGCGATCCCCGGCAGCCGGTCGACCACCGACCAGTCGGCCAGCGTGCCGGTCACGTGGAACTCACTGGGCCCGATCATCGTCTGGTAGACGGTCGGATCGGCGGCGAGCGCGGCGAAACTGTCCTCCAGCTCGGCCGGGTACGGGTCGAGCGTGCACAGGAACCGGCGGTAGAACGCGTCGACCGCCGCCTGGTACTCGGCCGAGTCGGTGCTGCCGGCGGCCTCGTGCACCGCCACGGTCTGCTGCACCTCGGCGGGCAGCCGGGCCAGCAGCTGCCGGGTGCCGGCGACCCACAACGGCATCGACGCCGGGCTGTCGCACAGCACGAGGCTGCGGACGCCGGCCGGGTGCGCGAGCACGTACTCGGGGGCGAGCATGCCGCCCCACGACTGGCCGAGCAGGTGGAAGCCGCCGGCGAGGACGTCGAGCCGGTCGACCAGGTTGCGCAGTTCGGCGACGAACAGCGGCACGGTCCAGAAGCCGGCCGGCGCCTCCGGCAGGTGGCTGCTGCGGCCGCAGCCGAGCTGGTCGTAGTGCACCACGGTCCGGCCGTCGGCACCGAGCAGGCCGGCCATCGACCGGGTGTAGTCGTGCGCGATGCCCGGCCCGCCGTGCAGCACCACGACCGGTAGCCGGTCGGCGGGCCGGGCCGGGTGGGTGACGCGGTACCAGGTGCGGTGGCCGCGGAAGGCGACCGTACCCTCGTCGATCCGGCCGAGCGGCTGTGCTGTCATGGAAGCCATCCGAGGTCCGTGCGTGTCGAGACCAACGGTGTGGCAGTCAAGCACAGAAAAGGTATTGGCACAATACCTTTAGGTCGAGGCGCACCGCGCCGCGGCACGGACGCGCCGCCGTCGCCGGACATCCGGCGCACCCGGCCGAGCAACCGACGAACAGGAACAGCGACGACATGGGCACCGTCCGGCACGAACTCGCCGACCGCATCATCACCGCGATCGCCGTCGGCGCGTACTCGCCCGGCGACCGGCTGCCGCCCGAGCGTGACCTCGCCGTACTGCAGGGCGTCAGCCGGGTCACCGTTCGCGAGGCGCTCAAGCTGCTCACCGACCGCGGGCTGATCGTGTCGCGGCGCGGCCGGGACGGCGGTACCTTCGTCGCACCGATCGACTGGGACAGCGCGCTGACCGACGTCGCCCGCCGCACGCTGGCCGAGGAGCTGCCCAAGCTCACCGAGTTCTTCGAGTACCGCTGCCTGATCGAGGGGCTCGTCGCGCGCACCGCGGCCGAACGGCACACCGACGAGCAGGCCGCCGAGCTGCGCGCGCTGCTCGCCGAGTTCCGCCGGGCGACGAGCCTGTCCGCGGCGCGTGAGCTCGACCGCCGGCTGCACGCGCACGTCACCGCGATGGCCGGCAACGCGAACCTGACCGCGCTCTGCGACCAGCTCAACGCGCGCGCGACCCTCGGCTTCAACTCCGAGCCGTACCCGCCGGACTATCTCGACCGCGCGACCGCCGAGCACACCCGGCTGGTCGACGCGATCGTCGGGCGCGAGACCGAGGCCGCGTACCAGGCGGCGCACGACCACTTCCGGCTCACGCTGGACATCATGGCCGGCAAGCTCCGCAGCTCGTGACGCCGGTCAGCGGGAGAAGCGGGCGATCGCCTGCTCGGTGACCGGCGTGAACAGGTTGACCAGGTTGCCGTCCGGGTCGCGGAACAGCAGCGACCGGTTGCCCCACGGCATCGTGGTGGGCTCGGTGACGACGTCGGTCAGCGCGCCGGCGAGCCGGCGGTACCGCGCGTCCACGTCGTCGACCAGGAACTCGACGATCGCCGTACGGTTGGCGGCCGGCTCGGCCGACCCCGGGGCGAACAGCGGCACCGTGCGGGTACTGCCGAGGGCGAGGGTGCCCGCCTCGGTACGCAGCTCGGCGAAGTCCGGGGTGGCCCAGTCGGCGGCCACCCCGGTGACCAGCTCGTAGAACGCGACCAGCCGGGCCACGTCGGCGGTGATGATCCGGATCGAAACCAGGTTCATGATGCTGCTTCCTCTCGGTGTGCACTGGCTACGACGCTAGGATCGATACCGGACAGCTTCCGCCCGGTAAAGGAACAGGTGTGACCCGACCGACGGCGCGCGTGCTCGCGCTGCTGGAGATCCTGCAGGCCGGCGGCACGCGTACCGTCCGGGAGCTCGCGGCGCGGCTCGGCGTCGACGAGCGCACCGTCCGGCGCTACGCGGCGCACCTGGTCGACCTGGACATCCCGGTCCAGTCGGTCCGCGGCCGTTACGGCGGCTACCGGCTGTCCCCCGGCTACCGGCTGCCGCCGCTGATGTTCACCGACGACGAGGCGCTCGCCGTGCTGCTGGGCCTGCTCACCGGCCGGCACACCGCCGCGCCGGCGGCCGCCGAGAGCGCCGCGGCCAAGCTGCACCGGGTACTGCCAGCGCAGCTCGCCGACCGGCTCGACGCATTGCGCGACACGGCGGACCTCACCCCGGCGCCCGCCGCGACGCCACCCGAGACCGGCGTACTGCTGGTGCTCGCGGCGGCCGCGCGCGACCGGCAGCCGGTCGAGATCGGCTACACCGCGCGGGACGGCCGCACCGGTCGGCGCACCGTCCAGCCGTACGGGATCGTCGCGCTCGGCGGCCGGTGGTACCTGACCGGGCCGGACTCGGCCAGCGGCGAGCTGCGCACGTTCCGGCTGGACCGGATCGACTCGCCCCGGCCGCTGCCCGGCCGGTTCGAGGTACCGGACGGGTTCGATCCGGCCGACCACGTGTCGGCCACCCTCGCCCGCACGCCGTGGCGCCACCGGGTGTCGCTGCGGGTGCGCGCGCCGGTCGAGCAGATCCGGACCCGGCTGCCCGCCGCGCTGGCGGTCCTGCACGAGGGCGACGACGGCTGGGTACGGGTGCAACTGCGGGCCGAGCGGCTGGACTGGCTCCCCGCCGTACTCGCCGGGCTGGACGCGCCGTTCACCGTCGACCGGCCCGCCGAGCTGCGCCGGCTGGTCCGCGACCTCGCCGCCAGGCTGCTCGCCGCCGCCGCCGACCCCGAAGACCCCGACGAGCCCGGCGCGCCCGCCGACCCCGGGCTGGCCGCCGAAGCCGGACCGACCGCCGAGCCCGACGAGCCCGCCGAACCGAGGGTGGCCGCCGAGACCGGGGGCGCCGGGGCGGCGGGCGGCGGCGGGAGGGGCTGCGGCACCGACGGGGCGGACGGCGACGCGGACCCGTGACCCGGCGCCGGTCGGCGCGATGCGGGACGACACCGTTCCGGTTGGAGCGGGGTCGGTAGGTTGTCCGCGTGACCGAGGAGCAACCCGAGAAGCGGGTCAGCTGGGCCGAACTGTTCTTCGATCTGGTGTTCGTGTTCGCGATCACCGAGGTCTCGGAGCTGGTGGCCGAGCACCATTCCTGGCTCGGCGTGCTGCGCGCGCTGACCGTGTTCGTGCCGCTGTACTGGACCTGGGTGGGCGCGTCGATGCAGGCGAACCTGCGCGATCTGGGGCCGATCCGGTTCCGGCTGGCGCTGTTCGCGGTGGGGTTGACCGGCCTGTTCATGGCGCTGGCGGTGCCGGCCGCGTACGGCGATCGCGGCCTGCTGTTCGCCGCCTCGTACTGGGTCGGCCGGTTGCTGCTGGCCGGGATCGCGTTCGCCGGCCGGGACCGCAAACCCAACCCGCCGTTCCTGATCGCGGCGGTGGTCTCCGGCCCGCTGCTGGTGATCGGCGGCCTCCTCGACGGTCCGGCGCGACTCGCGCTGTGGGCGACCGCCGCGGTGATCGACCTGGCCGCGCCGACGGTCACCCGGTCCCGGCTGCGCGCGCTGCACTTCGACGCGCCGCACCTGACCGAACGGTTCGGGCTACTGGTCCTGATCGCGCTGGGCGAGTCGGTGGTCGCGATCGGCGCGCCGGCGGCCGCCGAGCACGAGCTGTCACCCGGCGTACTGGGTGCGGTGGCGGCGGCGTTCGCGCTCAGTTGCGGCCTGTGGTGGGTCTACTTCCAGTACGCGCAGGACGCGATGCGGTTCTCGATGGCCACCGCGCAGGTGCAGAACGACGTCGCCCGGCACGTCCTGTCGTACGCGCACCTGTCGTTCGTCGGGGCGATCATCGCGGCGGCGGTCGGCATGCGCGAGGCGGTCGCGCACCCCGGCGAGCACCTGAACTGGGCGGTGACCGGCCTGCTGTACGGCGGTGCCGCGCTGTATCTCGCCACCTTCGGCTACACCCGCTGGCAGATGTTCCGGCTGGTGTCGACGACCCGGCTGGCCGCCGCCGGGGTGGTACTGGTGCTGCTGCCGATCGCGCCGTTCCTGCCCGCGCTGGCCGCGCTGGCGCTGCTCGGCACGGCGCTGGCCGCCCTCAACGCGATCGAGTACTACCGCGTCCACAGGGCCGAACTCGCCGCCGCCCGGCAGCCCGGCTAGGACGTGTCTTCATGGCTCCGCCCGAACCTCTGAAGACACGTCCTGGCGCGGCGGGGCGGAGAGTGCCTCCCAGGCGGCCATCGCGCAGGTGATCACGCCGTCCAGTTCGGCGCGGCCGACCCCGTCCCGGGCCTGCACCGAGAGTCCGTGCACGACGGTGAGGTAGAAGCGGGCCATCGCGTCGAGACCGCTGCGCGGCGCGGTCAGGTCGCCGTCCCGCACTCCCTGGGCGAGCCGGTCGAGGATCAGCTCGTACTGGCCGCGGCGCAGGTCGGCGAGGAACTCGCGGATCTCGTGGTTCTCCTCGGCGCCGGTCGGCGCGGCCAGCACGAGCATGCAGCCGGGCGGCGCGTCCGGCCGGGTGACCTGGTCGGCGGTGGCGTGCAGCATGGCCTCGATCGCGGCGCGGGCGGTCTGCCGGTCGCGCAGTGCCTGCCGCGGCGGCTCGCCGGCGGTCGCCCCGTACAGCGCCATGACCTTGCGGAACAGTTCGGCCTTGCTGCCGAAGCAGGCGTAGATGCTGGCCGACGCGATCCCCATGGCGGCGGCCAGGTCGTGCAGCGAGGTGCCCTCGTAGCCGCGCGCCCAGAACACGTCGAGCGCCTGCCGCAGCGCGGTGTCCGGGTCGAACGTGCGGGGCCTGCCACGGGGTGCCACCGGTCTGCGCTCCTCGTCTCGGTCGTCGGTCGACAGTTTGTTTGTCGATCGACCAAGTTTAGCTTGACCGCCCCCGGCGCCCGTGCGAGTATTTGTTTGTCGATCGCCAAACAAGAGAGTCGGCCCGATCATGCCCGCCACGATGCGTGCCCTGCAGCAGACGACCCGCAGCGGCCCCCGGGACCTTCGACTGGTCACCGACGCACCGGTCCCCAGCCCCGGCCCGGGCGAGATCCTGGTCCGGGTGACGGCGGCCGGCGTCAACTTCGTCGACCTCTCCCAGGCGCGCGGCACGTTCGCCGGCGCGCCCCGACCGCCCTACCTGGCCGGCATCGAGGGCGCCGGCGAGGTCGTCGCCGTCGGCGCCGGGGTGACCGAGCCGGCGCCCGGCAGCCACGTCGTCGGGGTGACCATCGGCGGCGGCGCCTTCGCCGAGTACCTGGTGCTGCCCGCCGCCGCGGCCCTGCCGGTACCGGACGGCTGGGCCGACGAGCAGGCGCTGGGCCTGGCGGTGAGCTGGCCGACCGCGCTGGCCGCGCTGCGGGTGGCGGGCGAGCTCGCCGCCGGCCAGACCGTGCTGATCCACGCCGCTGCCGGCGGAACCGGCCAGGCCGCGGTACGGATCGCCAAGCACCTCGGCGCGACCGTGCTCGCCACCGCGTCCGCCGGCAAGCACGAGCTCGTCCGGTCGCTCGGCGCCGATGCGGTCCTCGACTCGCGCGACCCCGACCTCGCCGCCGCGGTACTGGCCGCCACCGGCGGCGCTGGCGCCGACCTGGTGCTGGAGTCGGCCGGCGGCGCCACCTTCGAGGCCAGCCTGGCCGCCGCCCGCCGGGTCACCGGCCGCGTCGTGGTCTACGGCCTGGCCGGCGGCGAGGCCTCGATCAGCAACTGGGACCTGGTGTACCGGCACCAGGTGCACCTCGTCGGGCTGAACCTGGGGATGCTGATCCGGTCCGCACCGCAGACCTTCGGCGCCGTGCTGGGCGAGCTGTTCGAACTGATCGGCGCCGGGGTGCTCGGCCCGGGCCGACCCACCGAGTACGACCTGGCCGACGGTGCGAAGGCGCTGGCGGCGCTGGAGTCGCGGAGCACCGTCGGCCGGCTCGCCCTGCGCCCCTGAGCCGCCGCCGCGCCACCGTCCATGGTGGACGGACGTCAGGATTCGGCGCAGTACAGGCTGATCCGGTCCAGGTGCACGGCGGCGCGGGAGGCGAGGATGCGCAGCCGCACCGTGTCGGTGACGATCGGCCGGTCGAGCACCACGATGCGCCGCGAGCCGACCGTACCGACGGTGGCGATCGTGGACCACCCGCCGGCACCGTCCGGTGCCTCCAGTACCGCCCGCGCCAACTGCTGGCCGTGCCGGAGGTCCTCGGCCAGGACCACCCGCTCGATCCGGGTCGCCGCCGGCAAGGTGACGGTGAGCGTGCCGGTGTCCGGGCCGGCCGTGGTCCAGTCGCTGCCGTCCCTGCCGTCGACCACCGCACCGGGGGCGCTGCCGTCGCCGGTGACCCGGGCACCCCGGGCCAGGTCGGTCGGCATCAGCCGGCGCAGCTCGGCCCGCCACTCGGCCAGCCGGGCCACGTCGGCGGCGGCGATCCGGCCGTCGGTGTCCGGCGGTACGTTGAGCAGCAGCACCGCGTTGCGGCCGACGGACCGGTGGTACACCTCGACCAGCCGCGCCACCGACTTCGGCGCCTGGTCGGGATGGAAGAACCAGCCGTCGTGCAGCGACACGTCGCACTCGGCCGGCCACCAGGACAGCTCGGTGGCGCCGGCGTCCCGGCCGGCGAGCAGCGCGGCGTCGCTGCCCTGATCCGGCGCCGCGAAGCCGAGCGCGTAGTCCGGCGCGCCGTCGGCGCCGGTGACGGTCGGCAGCACGCTCCACTCGTTCTCCCGGGCCACGCCGCTCTCGTTGCCGACCCACCGCACGTCCGGGCCGGTCACCGAGATCACCGCAGCCGGTGCCAGCGACCGGATCAGCGCGTACCAGCTGGCGAAGTCGTACCGTTCGACCCTGTCCGGCGGGATCCGGCCCTGCGCGCCGTCGAACCACACCTGGTCGATCGGGCCGTACTCGGTGAGCACCTCGTACAGCTGGTTGAGCATGTAGGCGCCGTAGTCGTCGGCGGTGAGTAGCAAGGTGGGCAGGCTGCCGTCGGCGACCCGGGCCGCCCGGTCGTCGCCGGGTACCAGCGTCGGGATGGTGCGGGTGGTGCGCGCGCTGCCGTTCGCGTACACCCCGTCGTGGTACTGGTTCTCGTCCGCCGGCGACAGGTACACACCGACGGCGATCCCGTGGGCGTGCATCGAGTTCGTGAACTCGCGCAGCACGTCGGCGGTACCGTCCCGCCACGTGCTCGCCGCGACGCCGTGCCGGGTGTAGCGCGACGGGTAGAGCACGAACCCGTCGTGGTGCTTGACCACCAGGATGGCCAGCGTGAATCCGCTGTCCCGCAACGTCCTCGCCCACTGGTCGGTGTCCAGGCCGGTGGGCGCGAACAGCTCCGGGTCCTCGGTACCGGTGCCCCACTCCTCGCCGGTGAACGTGTTCATGCCGAAGTGCAGGAACGCGGTCTGGCCCAGCCGCTGCCAGTCCAGCTGACGCTGCGACGGTCGCAGCGCGGATGCCTTGGCCACCAACGAGGTCAGGCGCTCCCCCGGCAGGATCGCGACCGGCTCGCCCGGCGCGGTGCGGTAGCCGCCGGCGGCGTCGACGCCGCCCTCGAACTCGACGTGGCCGTGAGCGGTCGACCGGACCGGTTGCAGCGCAAGGTCCGCAGTCGTGAGCGGGCCGACCTGTTGCAGCGCAAGGCCCGCGGTCGCCAACGGGCCGACCTGTTGCAGCGCAAGGTCCGCGGTCGCCAACGGGCCGACCTGTTGCAGCGCAAGGTTTGCGGTCGCCAACGGGCCGGTGCGGGCGGCGATGCGGACCCGGCGCACCGACCCGGCCAGGCCGCGCTCGGCCCCGCCCGGGTTCACCTCGGTGCCGATCCCCACGGCACTCCCCGGCGCACCGGACGCCCAGGTCGCCGCCCCCGCCGTACTCACCGCGTCCGGCAGCTGGTCGCCGTCCAGGAACGCGTGCAGCGTCGCCCCGCCGCCACCCGGCTCGTACGCGAGCGACAGCACGTGCGGCGCGCCCGCCGCCGGCGCGGCCACGGTACGGGTCGCGTCGGTCCGGCTTCCGCCGGCGAGCACCGAGAACCCGTACTGCAGCTGGTCGCCGGTGTAGCGGGCGAACACGGTGCCGCCGACCGCGAGCACCGTCGCCAGCGATCCCTGGCCGCCGGTCGGGGTGAACGCGGCCTCGACGACGAACGGGCGCTGCACGCCGCCGCCGCTGATCGGCGCCGCCGGCGCGAACGTGAGCCCGTCCGCGCCGCCGTGCAGCACGACACCGCGGTCCACCTCGATCGCCTCGGCACCGGTACGGCGGGCCAGCGCGCCGCCCATCGTCTCGCCGGTGGCGGCGGTGTACGCGGCACCGGCGGCGAACGACCCGCCGAACGACACGTCCAGCAGCGGTCGATCGGCGATCCGGGCGGAACGACCGCCACCGTCGACCGCGCCGGGTGGCGAGCGTCGTGGAACGGACATCACGACCTCCGGGTCGGGCGACAGTGCTCGGATGCGGCGGATCGGCCGGTCAGCCGCCCGAGACGTCGAGTTCCGCCGCCGACGGGACGGTCAGCGCGTCCCGGTCGGCCAGCCAACCCTCGGGCAGCGCCACCCGGGCCGGCGCCGACGTGCGGCCCCGCGGCTTGCCCAGCTCCGCCACCGGGAACGGCTCCGCCGGATCCAGCTGCCCGAGCAGACCGTCCAGCTCGGACAGCGACGAGCACATCGCCAGACTGCGGCGCAGCGCGCTGCCCACCGGGAAACCCTTGAGGTACCAGGCGACGTGCTTGCGGAAGTCGACGCAGCCGTCCCGCTCCGACCCCAGCCACTCGCCCAGCAGCACCGCGTGCCGGCGCATCGTCGCGGCCACCTCGCCGAGGGTCGGCAGCACCCGGCCGGTGCCACCGGCGAACGCGGCGGCCAGGTCGGCGAACAGCCACGGCCGGCCGAGACAGCCGCGCCCGACGACCACGCCGTCGCACCCGGTCTCCCGCACCATCCGCAGCGCGTCGTCCGCCTCCCAGATGTCGCCGTTGCCCAGCACCGGCACCGACAGCGCCGCCTTCAACGCGGCGATCGACGACCAGTCGGCGGTACCGGAGTAGCGCTGCGCGGCGGTCCGGCCGTGCAACGCCACCCAGGCCACCCCGGCGTCCTGCGCGATCCGCCCGGCGTCCAGGAACGTGAGGTGCTCGTCGTCGATGCCGCGGCGCAGCTTGACGGTCACCGGCACCCCGGCCGGTGCGGCCGCCTCCACCGCGCCGCGCACGATCGCCTCGAACAGTCGGCGCCGCCACGGCAGTGCCGAACCGCCACCCTTGCGGGTAACCTTCGGTACCGGGCAGCCGAAGTTCAGGTCGATGTGGTCGGCGAGCCCCTCGTCCACCACCATCCGCACCGCGTCGGCGGTGACCCGCGGGTCCACCCCGTACAGCTGGAGGCTGCGCGGGCGCTCGGTCGCGCCGAACTCGATCATGCGCAGCGTCTTCGGGTTGCGCTCGACCAGCGCGCGGGTGGTGACCATCTCGCACACGTACAGCCCGCCGCCGTGCTCGGCGCACAGCGCCCGGAACGCCACGTTGGTGATGCCCGCCATCGGCGCCAGCACCACCGGCGCGGGCAGCTCGTACGGGCCCAGCCGCAACGGCCCGGGCAGCCCCGTCGGGGCGCTGGCCGGTACGGACTGGTTCAGGGTCGGTGCACTCACCCGACGAGCATGGCACGCCCCGCCGGCCGGCGCGCGCTCGGCGCGTCCCGACGCAGGTCAGGTCACACCGACCGGAATCGGCCGTTCGGCCGAGTCCCGGACGATCGACGCATCCCTACGATCACGCCGTGCCCCCACCCCTGCGGTTGCCCCGCCGCATGCCCCCCGCCGCCGGCATCGCCCTCTATGCGTTCATCGTCGTGTCCTCCTGGCACCACATGCTCGGCGGCCACTGGCTCGACCCAGCTCTGCTGCGGCGCGGTCTCGCCTGCGCGGCGCTGGCACAGCTGGGCTTCCTTTGTTGCTCCGCGATCGGTGGTCTGCTCGCCGGGCTGCAACTGTCCGATGTGGACTTCGGTACCGGCCGGGTCAGGGCAAGATGGCTGATCGGCCGGCGCATCGTCGCCGTGCGCACGGTTCCGCTGCCGATCCGGTTCGGGTTCAACCAACCGCGTACCGGCGTGCCGGCACCGCGCCGCTGGGTGGTGGCGCTCGTCCCCGCGCTGGCCAGTGCGACTGCCCTCGCTGCGACGTGGTGGCAGCTCCGGCATCCCGAAGCAGCCGGGCCGGTACCGGCGGAGTGGCTCCGGCCGGCGACCTACACGGCGGTGCTCACGTTCGGCTGGCTGGCGGTGCTGGGCGGTCAACTGAACGTGCCGTCCCAGCTGCCGAACCGGTGGGTGCTGTGGCATCCACGCCGGGGTGAACACGCGACGATGCCGGTCGACGGTCCTGACCGGAAACGCTTCCAGCGCATCTTCGTGGCCAGCTGCCAGGCCGACGTCGCAACCATGCGGGCCGAACGGACCGCGCTGGCAGGCAGCATCTCCGAGTTCGACTCGGTGATCCTGCAGTGCGCGGAGTGGTACCACCAGGGTCGGTACGCAACCGCCGCCACGGCGGTCGCCCCGCTCCTCGACTCTCCCGACACTGACAACCTCTCCAGCCGGTACGCGTTCTGCACATACGCTGGATTGGCGACGATCGCCGGCCAACCGGTCGATCCGGACGTGGTGGTACGAGCGCGCGAACTCTGCCCCGTCATCGCGACGGAGTTGCGTCGCGACCTGGCTGCCTTTGTGTTGACAGTGTTCGCCATACATGACCGGGATCATGATCTCGCACGCCGGTTCGGGCAGCAGGTGATCCGATGGACACCGAATCGCTACGACGCGGGCGAGGCCGAGTTACTGATGGCCATCGCGGCGGCCATCGCCGGTGAGACGCAGGAAGCACGGGTGGCACTCCGGCGTGGGCGGCGTCGAGCGCCTGGCTCACCGCTGGTGGCGGTGGCGGAACGCCGCCTGGCCGAGCCGCCGGCGATCAGCATGACGGTGGACGCGGTCGGCGCCGACGACTGACGTGGGCCGGCCCACAGGGCTGCGACCACGGCGGGCGAAGCTGCGTGTCTCTCCAGGGCCGGTGGGGGCTGGCGAGGGCTGCCGGCGGCGCGATCGGCAAACGACTGCCCGAGCAGCGGCATCATTACTGAGAGTGTTCGAATCGGTACGGGAGTTGTGAGGCGGGCTCGCGTACCGGTGTGCTCCCCGCGACACCGGGACAACACGACTCGCGGTGACTGGGCGGTTCCGTAACGCACGCCGGACTTGTCGACCCAGCAGTTTCATGATCACTGTGGGTTACGCCATGAAAGACGCGCAGAGGCTGGCCAGCAGCGACTGCGGAGTGTTACCCAGGTTCAAGCGCCGCGAACCATCGTGGGTAGGCCACCCGCCGGCGAGCGACGCGCAGGCCGCCCGGTAGCACCAGCCACCGGGTCCAGGCGGATCGGGCTCCCACCCGATCAGCCCCGGCGTTAGAGGCGTCGAGGCGCGGCACGTCCCCCCGGCGTGCCAGACCCCCCAAACCCCCTATACCGAAGGACTGCCATGAATCGCGCGCGTCTGCGCGTGGTGCTGGCTGCGGTGATTGCGTGCTCCCCCGCGCTGTTTGGTGCATCGCTGGCTAGTGCCTCCCCCACATCTGACACGTCCAGCCACGAGAAGCCCGTTGCGGCACACGCCGCGGCAGCCACCGAGAAGGGCGAGACCAAGCCTGCGGTGGACCTGTCCGGGCAGCAGATCCAGGCCTCCGGCCAGCGGGTCTCGGCCAACATGGTCCGGGCCCGGCAGGCGGCGGCCCAGGCCGAAGCCGACAAGAAGAAGGCGGCCGAGGACGCCGCGGCCAAGAAGAAGGCCGACGACGCCAAGAAGAAGGCCGACGACGCAGCCCGCAAGAAGAAGGCCGACGAGGCCTCGCGGAGCGCCAAGCGGTGCACCGCGCCGGCTCGGGTCACCGACCTGTCCACGCTGCAGACCCAGAACGCCCGCGCCATCATGCGCGCCGGGCGGAAGCTGCACATCAGCAAGCGCGGCCAGATCATCGCGCTGTCGACCGCGCTGCAGGAGAGCCAGCTGCGCAACTACGCCAACGTGAACCTGCCGGCGTCGATGCGGATGGCACACCAGGCGGTCGGCTCCGACCACCTGTCGGTCGGGCTGTTCCAGCAGCAGCCGAACTGGGGTTCGCTGAACGAACTGATGAACCCGGAGACCTCGGCGACCAAGTTCTACCAGGCGCTGCTGCACATCCCCGGCTGGCAGAGCCTGCCGGTGACCGTGGCGGCCCAGCGGGTCCAGGTGTCGGCGTTCCCGTCGGCGTACGCGGACGACGAGGTGCGGGCGACCGCGATCGTCAACGCGCTGCCCTGCCCGTAGCAGCACCGCGGTTCCCCCCGACCGCGACAGGTCCCCCCGACAGCGAGGGCCCGACACCGCACGGTGTCGGGCCCTCCTGCGTCCGTGTTCAGCAGCCGGGCAGCCGCTCCGCGAGGTACGCCTCCGCGTGGTCGAGGCTGACCCGTTCCTGCTTCATCGAGTCCCGGTCGCGAACCGTGACCGCGTTGTCGGACAACGTGTCGAAGTCGACCGTCACGCAGTACGGGGTGCCGATCTCGTCCTGCCGCCGGTACCGCCGGCCGATCGCGCCGGCGTCGTCGAACTCCACGCTCCACCGCCGGCGCAGGTCGGTGGCGAGGCCCCGGGCCTTCGGGGACAGCTGTGGGTTGCGCGACAACGGAAGTACCGCCACCTTCACCGGCGCGAGCCGCGGGTCGAACCGCATCACCGTCCGGGAGTCCATGCCGCCCTTGGTGTTCGGCGCCTTGTCCACGTCGTACGCCTCCAGCAGGAAGGCGAGCACCGCGCGGGTCAGGCCGGCCGCCGGCTCGATCACGTACGGGAACCAGCGTTCACCGTTCTCCTGGTCGAAGTAGGACAGGTCGGTGCCGGACGCGGTGGAGTGGGTGCGCAGGTCGAAGTCGGACCTGTTCGACACGCCCTCCAACTCGTCGAACTCCTTGCCACCGAAGCCGAAGCGGTACTCGATGTCGACGGTGCGCTTGGCGTAGTGCGCCAGCTTCGCGGCCGGATGCTCGTAGCGCCGCAGGTTGCGCTCGGACAGCCCGAGATCGGTCCACCAGCGCCACCGCTCGGCCAACCACTGCTCGTGCCACTGCTCGTCCTCGCCCGGCTTGCAGAAGAACTCCAGCTCCATCTGCTCGAACTCGCGGGTGCGGAAGATGAAGTTGCCGGGGGTGATCTCGTTCCGGAACGACTTGCCGACCTGCGCGATGCCGAACGGCGGCTTGCGCCGGGACGACTGCATCACGTTGAGGAAGTTGACGAAGATGCCCTGCGCCGTCTCCGGCCGCAGGTAGTGCATCGACGAGGTGTCCTCCACCGGGCCGAGCGAGGTGCGCACCAGGCCGTTGAAGTTGCGTGCCGCGCTGAAGGTGCCGCGGTTGCCGCAGTTGGCGCAGGTCAGCTCGGCCAGGCTGGCCGGCGCGGCGCCGTGCCGGGCGGCGTGCTCCTCGGTGAGATGGTCGGCGCGGTACCGCTTGTGGCAGGACTGGCACTCGGTGAGCGGATCGACGAACTCGGTCAGGTGGCCGGACGCCGCCCACACCTCCGGCGCCAGGATCACCGCCGAGTCGAGCCCCACCACGTCGTCCCGGAACGTCACCATCGACCGCCACCACGCGCGCCGCACGTTCTCCTTGAGCTCGACGCCGAGCGGCCCGTAGTCCCAGGCGGATTTCGACCCGCCGTAGATCTCGCTGGATCCGAAGACGAAGCCACGGCGCTTGGCCAGGCTCACGATCGCATCGATGCGGTCCACAGGCACAGCTCCTCCATCCGGCTGGCGGTCGGCGGGGACATTGACGTCACCGAGCACAACGCTCGTCGGTGCCGCTGGTTACCGTCCGTCGGAGCTGTTCAGAGTACTCGCCGGCAGAAATCGGATCGAGTGCGGATTCGGACCCCGTCGGGGCCGGCCGGGAGGGGTCAGTCGGCGGTACCGCAGACCTGCCAGCCGACGCCGCCACCGGCGCTGCTCGCGACCACGATGAGGTCCGACGAGCGGGACTGGCCGTCGGCGTACCGCAGGGTGGCGGGCACCTCGAACACCGTGTTGCCCTGGTACTGCTGGGGAGCGGAGAGGTGGTGCGACTCCAGCCGCGGCTGGTTTCCCAGCCGGCTGACGAACTCGTGCTCGCTCTCCTGGGCCCGCGCCTGCTGGCACTGCATCCGGTACGCCTGGGCGTACTGCTGGTCTTCCAGCGCGACCAGGAACTTGTCGGCGGCCGCCGAGATCTGGTGCTCCTGGTAGGCACCGAAGCCGAAGACGCCGGCGATGCCACCGCCACAGCAGAGCACGACGAGGAAGGCGACCACGCCGAGGCCGATCCAGACCCGCGGGTTGCGCTCCCGCGGCGCGGCGGTGAACGGCACGACGGCACCGGGGCCGGTCGGCGGGGGTGGACCGGCCGGCTCGGCCGGCGGGGGTGGTGGTGGAGGTGGCCCGAACGGCGGCCGCCCGGGTGGCTGGGCACCCGGCGGCATCCCGGCGGCCGGCCGCGGCGCGCCCGCCGGCGGCACACCGGCAGCAC
>NZ_BOPO01000005.1:0-56575 GCF_017312725.1 Actinocatenispora comari
TGCGGATCGCCGGGCGACCCCCGGGCCGCCTGACGGCAGCCGGACCGCGACCACCGTCGAGCGCCCGACCGTCCCGGCCGTCGGAACGTGCGGATCGCCGGGCGACCCCCGGGCCGCCTGACGGCAGCCGGACCGCGACCACCGTCGAGCGCCCGACCGTCCCGGGCCGTCGGAACGTGCGGGTCGCCCGGCGGTCCCCGGGCCGGCCAGGGCGGACGTCGCCCCCAACCGGGGTCGGTCGGTGACGCGGCAGGTCGCGCCGGGCGGCGTGACGGGACTGCCGGGGTGATCGGCCACGCTACCCTCGACTGCGTTGTATGGCGCCGAATGTCGGGAGACGCGTTGGCTGTCCGGCTCGACCATCCGGTCTGCCGCGTGCTGCGCGAGCGGCGGGCGCGCGGTGACCGGGCCGACGGGTACAAGGTGGGGCTGGCCGTGCAGGGCGGCGGGATGCGCGGGGTGCTGTCCGGCGCGATGCTCACGGCGCTGGAGGATCTGGGCTTCGGCGACGTGTTCGACGGGGTGTACGGCGCCTCGTCCGGTGCACTGAACGCGGCATACTTCCTGGCCGGCCGGTCCTGGCGGAACCTGGCCGCCTACTACGACGACCTGGTGTCGCCGGCGTTCCTGTCGGTGCGGCGCTGGCGCACCGGGATGATGGACCTCGACTTCGCGCTGGGCGAGGTGCTGTGCCGGCGCAAGCCGCTGGACTTCGCCGCCGTGCTCGGCTCGGCCACCCCGCTGCACGTCGCGATCACCCGGCTGGATCCACCCGGTACGGAGCTGCGCGGCGGGTTCGGCGATGCGGCCGAGCTGGTGGCGGCGCTGCGGGCGAGCGCCTGGCTGCCGGTGGTGTCGCGCGGGGTCGCCGACTGCGCGGGCCCGGCGATCGACGGCGCGATGCTGACCATCCACCCGTACCGGCTGGCTCTCGGCGACGGCTGCACGCACGTGCTGTCGCTGAGCAGCCGCCGCCCGGGCCCGGTGCCGGGGCCGTACGCGCCGGTCGAGCTGGCGGTGACCGCGGCGCTGGCGACGCTGGACCGCCGGCTGGTCGGACCCCGGTGCCGCGCGGTCCGGCAGTACCAGCAGGACCGCGCCCTGCTGGCCGCGACCGACCCACCGGACCGGTTGCCGGCGGTGCTGGATGTGTTGCCGCCGCGGGGGGTGGCGTCGTTCGAGCGCAGTGCCGGCGCGCTGCTGGTGGCGGCCCGGCAGGCGTACGAGGAGGCGTACCGGGTGCTGTCCGGGTACCGCGGCGCGGGGTTCGCGACGGTGCCGAGGTTCGTTCCGGTAGGTGAGGAGGTGGCGGATGCCGAGGCTGGTGAAGGTCGACCTGGCGGTGCTGCTCGGGAGGCTTCCTGACGACCGGCTCTCGCTGCCCGGCTGGGGGAGCGCGTCGGTGGCGACGTGGCGGGCGCTGCTGCGGTCGGTGCCGACCGACCGCCGGGCGTTCGAGTCGCGGTACGAGCGGGGCTGGAGCGACACGATCGCCCGGCTCGCGGTGCACTGCCGGCAACCGCACCCACTGCGGCACGACAAGCTGTACGGGCGGCTCGCGGTGCTGCTGCTGACCATGCTGGCGCTGGACCACTCGCAGCGGTACCGCTCGTACCGGAGCGGTCGGGCGGATGCGCCGGGCGGCGGCGCGACCGGGATCGGGCACGACTGCGCGTCGCTGTGCCGGCCGTTGCTGACGATGCCGCCGGTGCGCGCCGCGTTGCTGGAGCTGTACGAGCCGGCCGGCGATCAGGCCGCGGCGCAGGAGTGGGCCGCGATCGATCCGGCGACGCTGGCCTTCCACCGGCACGGGACGACGTCGTTCATCGTCAGCGGGGCCCGGCGCGGGGTGAGCCAGGGGGCCCGGCGCCGGTTCGCGCTCAAGTGCCTGATCCTGCCGTACCTGGAGATCCCGACGATCGAGCGGGCGACCCGCGGCTACCTGGCCCGCTACCAGCGGGACGAGGACGGGCTGCGGCACCTCGCGCGGCTGTGGGCGTCCAGTGACAGCTGGGTGTTGATGGACTTCGTGCCGGGGCGCACGCTGGCGGAGCGGCTGGCCGACGAGCCACCGCCGCGGCCGGGTGATCCGCTCCGGCTCGACCTGCTGGAGCGGTACGGCGGGGCGCTGTTCGAGGCGTTGCGGGAGCTGGACAAGGTGGGGCTGACCCACCAGGACCTGTCGCCGTCGAACATCATCGTGGCGGAGGCGCCGGCCGACGCCGCCGGTACCGGCCGGGTGACGATGACGCTGCTCGACCTGGGCGCGAACTACCTGTACGCGCAGGCGCTGCCCGGCGACGCTGGCCCGGATCTGCCGTACGTGGCGCCCGAGGTGCGGCGGGACGGCGCCGGTGACCGCGCCGACCTGTACTCGCTGGGCCAGCTGCTGGTGCTGCTCGGCACCGGCGCGCCGGCCGACCGCGGCATCGTGCCGGACGACTTCTACGCCGAGACGCCGCTGATGGCGCGGTTTCTGGAGGATCTGCTGGACGCGGATCCGGGCCGCCGGCTGCTGCTGTTCCGTCCGGACAAGACCAGCCCGCTGTACGAGCAGCTCGGCGGCTGGTTCGCCGAGGAGTTGACGGCGCTGCGCGCCGCGTCCGCGGAGCGGGTCCGGCCGGCGCGCGCGGACGTGCGGGACAACCTGCTCGGGTTGTTCCACCCGTTCTCGGGGGCGCCGCGGCGGCAGCGCCGGCTGCTGGCGGTTCGGCGGGCCCAGCGCAGCTACGCCGAGCACCGGAAGAACATGCGACTGCGGTGGCTGCTCGGCTGGTCGCTGCTGTCGGCGACGCTGTCCTACCTGGGTGGCCTGCTCGTCCTCACGTACGTGCTGCGGGAGCTGGGCCTGGACTTCGGTGGCCCGGCGCTGTCGGTGGCGCAGCGGGTCACCGGTACCGGGCCGGACGGCATCCCGTTCCTGGACGGGCTCCGGGCGGCCGACTACCCGGTGCCGGATCCGCGGCACAACCTGCTGATTCTCGCGGCGGCGTTCACCTTCGTGCTGGTCTGCGCGAAGTACTACCAGGGGCTGTTCGCGGGGTTGACGCCGCTGGTCACCGGGCGCCGCGCGGGTCGCCTGTCGGTACTGGCGGTGGCGGCCGAGGTGGCGATGCGGGCGACGGTGGTGGCCTCGCCGGTGGCGATCGCGCTGCCGGTGGTGGTGGAGCGGCGCTGGTGGCTGATCTGCGTGGCGTCCGGGATGACCCTGGTCATGCTCTGCAACGCCGTCGTCTGCGGGTACGCCCGTGCCGTGTTGCGGCGGGCCCGCGCGGCGGGGTTGTCGACGGTGCCGGCGACCGTGCCGGGGGTGCAGAAGTACACGTCGTGGCTGCCCGGCAACGTGCTCTACGCGTTCGTCCTGTGGCTGATCACGCCGCTGCTCTATTACGGGATACTCCAGGACACTCCGGTCTACCTGGTGGCGGTGATCATCGCGAACGTGCCCCAGATGTACCTGATCAAGTGTGGGATGGAGGCGGTCGGGATCCGGGTGGGGCTGGGTCGGGCGTGTCTGGCGGCGGAGCGGCTGGCGACTATTCCCGAGTCGGAGCCCGCTCCGGAGCCGGAGCATCGCCCGGCCGATGATCCGGTTTCGCCGGGTATGCCGGTGCCGACCGCGGCGGTCGCTGCCGACTGACGTGATATGTCTGGTTAAGGAGGTATGTCGGCGCGTGCGTGTCCCGCGCAACCCGGTGGCGAGCGGCGCGTTACGTTTGACAACCTCTGGGCACACCGGCTAGGACCGCTGTGTCATTCTGTCCCACTGGCGGCGCAACGTCGCCGGCGCGTCACCTGATGAGTTGACTGGAGTACCGTGCCGCGATCCGAGAGCAGCAACCGGCTGGTCATCGTCGAGTCCCCGGCGAAGGCCAAGACCATCTCGGGCTACCTCGGCCCGGGGTGGGTCGTGGAGGCGAGCCGTGGCCACATCCGCGACCTGCCCAGTGGCGCCAAGGAGGTGCCGGAGAAGTACAAGGGCACCCCGATGGCGCGGCTCGGCGTCGACCCGGAGCACGACTTCGCTCCGCTCTACGTCGTCTCGCCGGACCGCAAGGCCCAGGTGACCCGGCTCAAGGGGCTGCTCAAGGACGCCGACGAACTCTTCCTCGCCACCGATGAGGACCGCGAGGGCGAGGCGATCGCCTGGCACCTGGAGCAGCTGCTCAAGCCGAAGGTGCCGGTGCACCGGATGGTGTTCCACGAGATCACCCGGCCGGCGATCCAGGCGGCGGTGGCCAACCCGCGCACCATCAACCAGCACCTGGTCGACGCGTACGAGGCGCGCCGGGTGGTGGACCGGCTGTACGGGTACGAGGTCAGCCCGGTGCTGTGGAAGAAGATCATGCCGAAGCTGTCGGCCGGCCGGGTGCAGTCGGTGGCGACGCGCATCGTGGTCGAGCGCGAGCGGCAGCGGATGGCGTTCCACTCCGCCGACTACTGGGACATCCAGGCGACCCTCGCGGTGGCGGCGGCCGACGTGAAGGACGGCCCGCGTACCTTCGGCGCGACGCTGATCGCGCTGGACGGTGACCGGGTCGCCACCGGCCGCGACTTCGACCCGGCCACCGGCCGGGTGCGGCCCAACTCGGGTGCGATCCCGCTGGACGAGGAGGGTGCGCGCGGGCTCGCCGCCCGGCTCGACGGCCGCGAGTTCACCGTCACCCGGGTCGAGGAGAAGCCGTACCGGCGCCGGCCGTACGCGCCGTTCATGACCTCGACGTTGCAGCAGGAGGCGTCCCGCAAGCTGCGGTTCTCGTCCGAGACCACGATGCGGGTGGCGCAGCGGCTGTACGAGAACGGCTACATCACCTACATGCGTACCGACTCGACGACGCTGTCGGACACCGCGCTGTCCGCGGCCCGGTCGCAGGTCGCCGAGCTGTACGGCAGCCGGTACGTGCCGGCCGAGCCGCGGCAGTACACCCGCAAGGTGAAGAACGCGCAGGAGGCGCACGAGGCGATCCGGCCGGCCGGCGAGCAGTTCCGCACCCCGGGTTCGCTCGCCAACGAGCTGTCCCCGGACGAGTTCCGGCTGTACGAGCTGATCTGGCGGCGCACCATCGCCTCGCAGATGATCGACGCGGTCGGCAACTCGGTGTCGGTGCGGATCAACGCGGTGTCGGCGACCGGCGAGTCGGCCGACTTCGCCGCGTCCGGCAAGACCATCACCGAGCCGGGCTTCCTCCGCGCGTACGTCGAGTCGACCGACGACGAGAACGCCGAGGCCGAGGACGCCGAGCGGCGGCTGCCGAACCTGGTGCGCGACCAGTCGCTGACCGCCGACGCGCTGGAGCCGACCGGGCACACCACCCAGCCGCCGGCCCGCTACACGGAGGCGTCGCTGGTCAAGGCGCTGGAGGAGCTCGGCATCGGCCGGCCCTCCACGTACACCTCGATCATGCAGACGATCCAGCGCCGCGGGTACGTGTTCAAGCGCGGCCAGGCGCTGATCCCGTCGTTCGTGGCGTTCGCGGTGGTGCAGCTGCTGGAGAAGTACTTCCCGCGGCTGGTCGACTACGACTTCACCGCCGGGTTGGAGAACGACCTGGACGAGATCACCGACGGCCGGGTGCAGACGCTCGGGTTCCTGCGTTCCTTCTACTTCGGCGACGACGCGGCGGAGGCCGGCACGGTCGCCCGCTCCGGCGGGTTGAAGCGGCTGGTCACCGAGCAACTGTCGGAGATCGACGCGCGCGGCATCAACTCGATCCCGCTGTTCACCGACGACGAGGGCCGCAACGTGGTCGTCCGGGTCGGGCGGTACGGGCCCTACCTGGAGCGGCGCACCCCGGGTGACGAGGACACCGAACCGAACCCGGACGGGCCGCGCCGCAACGCGTCCATCCCGGACGACGTGGTGCCCGACGAGCTGACCCCGGCGAAGGTCGAGGAGCTGTTCAAGACCAACTCGGGCGCCCGCGAGCTGGGCACCGACCCGGCCACCGGCGAGCCGGTCACGGCCAAGTCCGGCCGCTTCGGTCCGTACGTGACGTCCGGCGAGAAGTCCTCGTCGCTGTTCTCGTCGCAGTCGATGGACACGCTGACGCTGGAGGACGCGCTGCGGCTGCTGTCGTTGCCGCGCACCGTCGGTACCGGCGCGGACGGCGAGCCGGTGACCGCGCAGAACGGCCGGTACGGGCCGTACATCCGGAAGGGCACCGACTCGCGGTCGCTGGAGTCCGAGGAGCAGATCTTCACGGTCACCCTGGAGGAGGCCGAGAATCTGTTCGCGGAGCCGAAGCGGCGGGGCCGGCGGGCGGCGCCGAAGGAGCCGCTGCGCACGCTCGGCGACGACCCGGCGACCGGCAAGCCGATCGTGGTGAAGGACGGCCGGTTCGGGCTGTACGTCACCGACGGCGAGACGAACCGCACCCTGCCGCGTACCGAGACCGCCGAGTCGATCACGCTGGACCGTGCCGCGGAACTGTTGGCGGACAAGCGGGCCCAGGGCCCGGCGCCGCGCAAGAAGGCCGCGAAGAAGACGGCGGCGAAGAAGACCGCCGCGAAGAAGACCGCGACCAAGAAGACGGCCGCCAAGAAGACCGCGGCGAAGAAGACCGCGGCCAAGGCCACCGCGAAGAAGGCGCCGGCCAAGAAGACAGCCCCGAAGAAGTCCACTTCGGACAACTGACCTCGGCCGCGCGCCCGCCGGCTCCGGGCCGCATTGCCCCGGTACGACGGCGTTGTCCACTGTGGACGGTGTCGGTGGTCGCCGAGCGGCTGCTCGGGGCGCGCCCTTGCACCGGAGCAGCTGGCCGACGAGATCGTGCGGATCAGGGGAGAGCGATGAGTCCGCAGTGGTGGAAGAGCGGTCGTAGTGGCAGTTCTGGCGGCCAGTGCGTCGAGGTCGCAGTCTCCGGCTGGTGGAAGAGCAGCCGCAGTGGGAGCGAGGGCGGCAACTGCGTCGAGGTAGCTGTCTCGGGTTGGCGGAAGTCCAGCCAGAGCGGCAGTTCCGGCGGTGCGTGCGTCGAGGTTGCCGATGGTGGGGAGCGGTGGCACGTGCGGGACTCCAAGGACCCGGACGGCGGCATGCTCTGCGTCGCCGCGCCCAGCTGGCACGCCTTCGTCGCCGCCGTCAAGACCGACACCGTCTGACCGCGGGGACCGGTAGCACCGGTCGTCGCCGGGGCCGCGAGCGCGGGGACCGGGCGCACGGCGGTACCGGATCGGCGATGGCGCGGTAATGTGCGGCATGGCGATTCCGGCGACGGTGGTCGGCTCCGGGCCGACGAGGGTTCTCGCACTGCACGGCTGGTTCGGCTCCGCCCGCGGCTGGGGTTGGCTGCCCGAGCTCATCGACCAGGACTCCTACAGCTACGCGTTCGTCGACTACCGCGGCTACGGCGCGCGGCGGGACGAGCCGGGCGAGTACACGATGGCCGAGATCAGCGCCGACGCGCGCGAGCTGGCCGACGAGCTGGGCTGGGACACGTACGCGCTGCTCGGGCATTCGATGGGCGGCAAGGCGATGCTCCAGGTGTACGCGGACGCGCCGGAGCGGGTGACCGCGATGGTCGGCGTCAGCCCGGTACCGGCGTCCGCGCTGCCGTTCGACGACCAGAGCTGGGCGCTGTTCGACGGCGCCGCCGAGCGGGACGAGAACCGGTACGCGATCATCGATCTGACCACCGGCGGCCGGCACTCGAAGACCTGGCTCGACTCGATGGTGCGGCACTCGGTCGACAACTCGACCCGCACGGCGTTCGGCGCCTACCTGCGGCCGTGGGCGAAGGGCGACTTCGCCGCGGACGTCCCGGCGCCGACCGTGCCGGTGACGGTGATCGCCGGCGAGCACGACGCCGCGCTCGGACCGGACGCGATGCGCGGTACCTGGCTGGCCCAGTTCCCGTCCTGCACCCTGGAGACGTTCCCGAACGCCGGCCACTACGCCATGTACGAGACCCCGGTCGCCCTCGCCACCAGCCTGGAGAAGGCGCTCCGCTGACCCCCGACCCGGCCGTGCGTGCCGGGCCGGTTAGCCTCTCCGCATGGCCGATGAGCAGGCAGAACGCACCGTCGAGGCGAAGTTCGAGATCGTCAGCTTCGAGGAGACCGAGTACGACGTGCCGGCCGACGGGCCGAAGCTGACGCGGGTGCGGATCCAGAAGCGGTACCAGGGCACCATCGACGGCACCGGCGTCACCGAGGTGCTGACCGCGCAGGGCGCGGCCGGCGGCGGGTACGTGGCGTCGGAGCGCATCGACGGGGTCCTGGACGGCCGCCGCGGTACGTTCGTGATCCAGCACCACGGCCTCGCCGACGGCGCCGACCAGCGCAGCGACGGCAGCATCGTGCCGCACTCCGGCACCGGGGAACTCGCCTCCATCGCCGGCAGCGCGATGGAGCGCGAGTTCCAGGTGCTCACCCTCAGCTACACCCTCTGACCCGGCTCAGCGGGCGCGGTCGGCGGCGATGCGCTCGATGTCGGCGGGGGTGCCGGCCATGATCGTGCGGGCGTGCTCGGTGACCAGCTCGACCGGCCAGTCCCACCACGCGGCCCGGCGCAGCCGCTCGACGGCGGCGTCGTCGTACCGCTGCCGGATCGGCTTCGCCGGGTTGCCGCCGACGATCGTGTACGGCGCGACGTCACCGGTGACGACCGCGCCGGCCGCGATGATCGCGCCGTCGCCGATCGTCACGCCGGGCATGATCGTCGCCTGGTAGCCGAACCAGACGTCGTTGCCGACGACGGTGTCGCCGCGGCTGGGCATCGAGGTGACGATGTCCAGCGTCTGCTCGGTCCATCGGCCGCCGAACATGGTGAACGGGTACGTCGACACGCCCATCGTCAGATGCGCCGCGCCGGCCATCAGGAACCTGGTGCCGGTGGCGATGGCGCAGTACTTGCCGATCACCAGCCGTTCCGGCCCGTACGCGTAGAGCACGTTGCGGGTCTCGAACCGCGTGGCGCCGTCCGGATCGTCGTAGTAGGTGTACTCGCCGACGACGAGGTGCGGCGCGGTCACCAGCGGCTTGAGGAACACCACCCGCTCGTGCGCGGCCAGCGGGTGTACGGCGGTCGGATCGGGTCCCAACATCGTGTCCTTCGCGGTCTGCTCGGCCGCACCCTGCGGCGGCCGTAAACCCTAGCTGACCTGCGCAAAGCCCGGATCGTCCGGCCGTGCCCGACGGTCAGCGAGTCAACGATGTCTCATGATGGCATTGACGGCGTCTATATGATGTCACTACGGTGTCACACGTCGAGACGAAGCCGAGCGCAGCGTGGAGGGCGTCATGGGGGACATGCCGAGGTTCCTGGACCGGTACCAGCTGGAGCGGCCGAGGTCCGACCACCCGCTCGGGTTCGCGGCGGCCCTCGCCGACCACCACGTACCCGGAATCTCCCTCGCACTGCTGGAACACGGCGAGGTGACCCAAACCTGGACCATGGGCCGCCGCAGCGTCACCAGCGACGCCCCGGTCGAGCCGGACACGCTGTTCCAGGCCGGTTCCATCAGCAAGTCGATCGCCGCCGCCTGCGTGCTGCGGCTGGCCGACGAGGGCGTGCTCGACCTCGACACCGACGTGAACGAGCTGCTCAAGTCGTGGCAGGTCCCCGCGAACGACGGCTGGCAGCCGCACGTCACGCTGCGCCAGCTGCTCGCGCACACCGCCGGTACCACCGTGCACGGCCTGATCGGCTACCCGCCGGGGATGCCGGTCCCGTCGGTGCCCGACCTGCTCGACGGCCACGGCAACTCGGCGCCGGTGCGGGTCACCGCGCTGCCCGGGGTGCGCCACGGGTACTCCGGCGGCGGGTACACGATCGCCCAGCTGGCGCTGACCGACGTGACCGGGCTCGACTTCGACACCCTCGCCTGGGAGCTGGTGTTCGAGCCGGCCGGAATGGTGCACAGCACGTTCGCCCAGCCGCTCGACCGGGCCCGGGCGGCGAACGCGGCGGCCGGGCACCGGCCCGGCCCGGCCCCCGTCGCCGGCGGCTGGCACACCTATCCGGACATGGCCGCCGCCGGGCTGTGGAGCACCGCGTCCGACCTGGCCCGGTTCTTCGCCGCGATCCGGGCCAGCGTCGCCGGCGCGCCCGGCGCGCTGCTGTCCGAGCAGTCGGCCCGCGCCATGCTCGCCCGCGGCGCCCCGAACGTCCCGTACGGGCTGGGCGTCACCATCGCCGAGCCGGGCGAACCGGCGTTCGTCGGCAACAGCGGCACCGACGAGGGGTACCGCAGCTGGGCCGGCATCCACCTGGCCGACGGCAGCGGCGCCGCGGTCATGGCCAACGGCGACTACGGGTACGAGTTGATCACCGACGTGCTGCTGCCGGCACTGCGGCGCGAGTACGGCTGGCCGGCCGCGCCGGCAGCGCCCACCCCGGCGGTGGCGGCCGGCGACCTCGCCGGGCGGTACGCCAGCGGGGACGACGAGTTCCTGGTCGCCGAGACGGACGCGGGGTTGACGCTCACCGTGCCCGGGCAGCCGTCGGTGCCGCTGACCGCCGGTACCGACGGGGGCTGGCGGGCCCGGGTGCTCAACGTCGACGTCCGGTTCGCCGACCGGGACGGCGACCGCGTCCTCGTCCTGCACCAGGAACTCGTCCCGCACGCCGACGTGGAGGCCACCCGCGTCACCGGCTGACCCCGGGCCGCGGGTCAGCCGCCGAAGATGCTGCCGCGCTTGACGGTGCGCACGATCGGTACCGTCTCGATGGCGCTGATCGCGGGGATCGCGGCGAGCCGGTCGGTCAGGTACTCGTAGAGCGCGTAGACGTCGGCGCACATCAGGCTGGCGACCAGGTTCGTGGCGCCGGTCGTCGCCCCGGCGAAGGCGACCTGCTCGTGCTCGGCGAGCGCCTCGCCGACCGAACTCAGCGCGGCCGGCGCGACGCTCATCAGCAACAGCGTGTTGGCATGCACGCCCAGCAGCCGCTCGTCGATGTCGACGTCGACGAACAGCGCGCCGGCCGAGCGCAGCGCGTCGATCCGGCGCCGTACGGTCGATTCGTGCCAGCCGGTCGCGTGCGCGATCGTGGCGTGCGCGGCCCGGCCGTCGACGCTCAGCGCATCGAGCAGGGCCCGGTCGCCGTCGTCGAGCACCACCTCGGTCGGCGCGGCCCCCGGGTACGGGTCGAGCCGCGCGGCCTGCCCGGGGTCGAGCGCGGTGGTCAGCGCGGGCCAGGCGGCCGGCCCGCCGCGGAAGACGTGCAGCACGCACTGGGCGCTGATCGCGAGGACCGGCCGGGTCTCGGTGAGCTGTTCGAGCAGCTGCGCGTGGTCGTGTTCGCTGCTCGCCTCGGTGCCGCACAACACCTCGGTACCGCCGGACGCCACCTGCACGTACGAGGTGTCGGGGCGCTTCGCGAGCGCCCGCGCGACGGCGTTGGCGGAGCCCGGGGCGACCCGCAGCCGCAGCGCCCAGACGACGTGCCCGAGCCGCCGCGCGTCCAGCCGGCCCACCACCCGGATCACGTCGGCGCGGCGCAACCGCCGGTACCGCCGGGCGACGGTCTGGTCGGAGACCCCGAGCACCGCGGCGATCCGGCTGAACGGGGCGCGCCCGTCGATGGTGAGCGCGTGGATCAGGCTCAGATCGATCTCGTCGAGCACGACCGATTCCATGCCTCGGATGCTAGCTCGTGTCGAGATCCGGCAGAAGCGTGCTGATGGCTGGAGCATTCGTCGGCCAGTAACGACGCTCGCGGCATGTCTACCGAAGCTGATCGCACGGCCGGCGCCGCGGCCCCACCCGAACCGAACGCCGGCCCGCTCGCCGGCTGGTGGCCGGTCGTCGCCGTCGCGCTGGCCGTCTTCATGCTGCTGCTGCAGGCCACGGTCGTGTCCGTGGCGCTGCCCGCCATCCACCGCGATCTGGGCGGCGACCAGACCACGCTGCAGTGGGTCGTCGACGGCTACGCACTGACCCTCGCCGCGCTGCAACTGATCGGCGGCTCGGCCGGCGACCGGTTCGGCCACCGCACCGTGTTCGTCACCGGCGTGACGCTGTTCGCCGTCGCCTCGCTGGCCAGCGGCCTCGCCCCGACGACCGGCGTACTCGTCGGCGCCGTCGCCGTGCAGGGCGCCGGCGGCGCGCTGATGTTCGCGACCACGCTGGCGCTGATCGCCCGGTACTATCCGGGCCCGTCGCGGGGCACCGCGTTCGCGATCCGCGGCACGGTCGCCGGCGTCGCCGCGGCGGCCGGCCCGCTGCTCGGCGGCGCGATCACCACCGGGCTGGGCTGGCGGTGGATCTTCTTCCTCAACCTGCCGATCGCGGCGGTCACCGTCGTCCTCGCCGCCGTCAGCCTGCGGTACGAGGCGCGGCCGGACCGCGGCCAGCGGCTGGACCTCGGCGGTGCCGCCGCGTTGAGCGCCGCGCTGGTACTGCTGGTGCTCGCCCTGCTGCGCGGAAACGACGCCGGCTGGGACAGCGCCCAGGTGCTGCTGCTGTTCGCCGGCGCGGTCGTCGGACTGGTGGCGTTCGTCCTCGTCGAGCACCGGCATCCGGCGCCGCTGCTCGACCTCGCGCTGTTTCGCCGCCGCCGGTTCACCGGCGCCCAGGTCGCCGCGCTCGCCGCGCAGGGATCGCTGTTCCCGCTGTACGTCTACCTGTCGCTCTGGTTCCAGGGCCCGCTCGGCTACTCGGCGCTGCAGACCGGGCTGCGGTTCCTGCTGATCACCGCGCCGATCCTGCTCGTCGGCGCGCTGGTCGGCACCCTGATGGACCGGTTCGGCGTGGCTCGGCTCGTCGCCGCCGGGCTGGTCGTACTCGGTGCCGGACTGTTGCTGCTGTGCCGGCTCGGCCCCACCACCGGCTGGACGGCGCTGGTACCCGGCTTCCTGGTCGTCGGGGTCGGCGTCGGGCTCACCCTGCCGCCGCTCGGCGCGCTGGCCGTCTCGGTCGTCGAGCCGTCGCGGGTCGGCATGGCCTCCGGCGTCAACAACACCTTCCAGCAGATCGGCTTCAGTACCGGTATCGCCGGCTACGGCGCGGTCTTCGCGCACCAGCTCGGTGCGGCCCACGGCGGGTCGGCCGGGTACGTCGCCGGGCTCGACCGGCTGTTCCTGATCGCCGGCACGGTGGCCCTGCTCGGCGCGCTCCTCACCGCCCTGCTGAGCCGCGGCACCCGTCGCTGAGCCGGGCTCGGCCGCGCCGAGCTGGCAGTGGCCGGCTCGGCCGGCTGGCCGTACCGCCCCGGCACCGACCGTCCGGTGGTCCGTGCGTGCCGGCGGAGCGATGTGCCGGCGGTCGACGCCGGAAGCGGGTGCGCTCGCGCGACGGCGGCCGAAATTCCGGTGCCGTTCCGGGTCGGTCGGCGCATGCTGCGGGGGTGACGACGACGATGCCGGCCGGGCTGGCCATCCGGCCGCTGACCACGGCGGACGCGGCGGCGGTGACCGCCCTGATGGCCGACTGCGAACGGGTCGACCTCGGTGAGGTGGTCATCGAGGAGGCCGACCTCGTCGGCGACTGGCAGCGACCCAGCTTCGACATCGGCGCCGACACGCTCGCCGTGCTCGACGGCGACCGGCTGGTCGGCTACGCCGAGGTCTACCAGGGCCGGCGGGCCGAGGCGTACGTGCATCCCGACCACCGGGGCCGCGGCATCGGCACCGCGCTGCTCGGCTGGACCCGGCGGCGCGCCCGCGAGGTGGGCAGTGACCTGGTCGGCCAGACCGTACCGGAGCGTGCCGTCGACGCGGTGAACCTGTTGCGGCACCACGGCTACACGCCGCTGTGGACCAGCTGGGTACTGGAACTGCCGGCCGGCGCGGCGATCCCCGTGGCGCCGCTACCGGCCGGGTACGCGATCCGCCCGTACCGGCCGGGCGAGGAACGCGCCGCCTACCGGACCATCGAGGACGCGTTCGCCGAGTGGCCGGACCGCACCCCCACCCGGTACGAGGACTGGGCGGCCGGCGTGCTCGACCGGCCCGGGTTCCGGCCGGAGCAACTGCTCGTGGTCGGGCACGGCGACGAGATCGTCGGCGCCTGCCACCTGCTCGACACCGACGGCGACGCCTGGGTCAACCAGCTCGCGGTACGGGCCGACCAGCGCGGCCGGGGCCTCGCCCGGGCCCTGCTCGCCGAGGCGTTCGGCGCGGCCCGATCCCGCGGCGCGCGGCGCGCGCAGCTGTCCACCGACTCCCGTACCGGCGCCCTCGACCTCTACCGCCACGTCGGCATGCACGTCACCACCACCCTCACCCACCTCGCCGCCCACCCCTGACCCGCCGGCTGGTCGGCACCGGTCAGGCGGGAATGAGGGTGAGGTAGGCGAAGCCGAGGACGTCGCGGTAGCCGCGGAGCCAGCTCGCCCGGTGGGCATCCACCCAGGTACGGGTCTCGGCGGCCAACGCGTCGCCGGGTCGTGCGGCCAGCCATTCCTCCACATCGGCCAGATAGCCGGACTCGAACTCGTCCCACTCGTCGGCGTTCGCCGTCTCGATCCACTCCGGCCGGAAACCGGCGGCGGTGGCGACGTCGACCAGCCCGGCGAGATCGTGGTGCTCGCCGGCATGCGCGTCCGGCCACATGGCGCCGAGTTCGCCGGCGGTGGGCGTGCGGGCCCAGAACGCCTCGCCCAGCAGGACCCGGCCGCCCGGCGTGACGAGCCGGCGCAGCCGCGCGAGCGCCTCGGCGGTGTGTCGCGGTGGGGCGGCGTCGCTGAGCGCGTGGCTGGCGCCGAGGCACAGTACGAGGTCGGCGGGGCCGCGCGCCGTGTCGTACCCGGACTCCTCCGCGAGCTCGACCCGGTCGGCCAGGTCGCGTTCCGCGGCGCTGCGCCGGCCGCGGGCGAGATCTTCGGCGCTGTGGTCGATGCCGACCGCGGTCCCCGCCGGTACCGCCGTGAGGATCCGCAGCGTCAGTTCGGCCCAGCCGCAACCGATGTCGAGTATCGTGCCGGGCCGCGTCCGGGCCAGCCGGTCGACCATCGCGCCCGCGCGCGCTTCGCCGAGCGGGCCGTGGAAGGTGAGCCGGGTCAGCCGAGGCACGGCTTCGGTGTCGTCCATGCCGGTTACCTAGCCACGGCGCCGCCGCGGGCGGCAACCGCATTTCCCGGTACCGGTCAGGTGGGGTCGGTGGCGAGGTGGGCGTGCAGGTGCATGTCGTGGAAGCCGTCGGCGTGCGGGACCGCCTGGCGCAGCGTGCCCTCGTACCGGTAGCCGGACTTCCCGGCGACCCGGCAGGAGGCGGGGTTCTCGATGGCGTGCAACAGTTCCAGCCGGTGCAGCCCGAGCTCGTCGGTGCACCAGCGGGTGAGCCGGCCCAGCGCCCGGCCGGCGAGACCATTGCCGCGGGCGGCCGGCAGCGTCCAGTACGCCATCTCGGCACGGCCCTCGGCGAGATCGACGGTACGCAGCCCGGCCCGGCCGACCAGCGTGCCGCCGGCGGTGACCGCCCAGTCCGCGCCGGTCTCGGCGGCCCAGCGCTCGGCCCGTTGCCGGATCCAGTCGCGCGCCTCGTCCTCGCTCATGGACCGTGCGTGCCAGCGCCGGATCGCCGGATCCCGGTACGCGCGCGCCAGCGCGGGCGCGTCGGCATCCCGCCAGGGCCGCAGCAGCAACTCGCCTCGCATCGTCGGCGCGCCGCGCGCAGGCTCGCCGCCGGCCGGCTTGCTGGTGAGCGGTGCGCTGCCGTTCGGTTCGCCGTCGGCCGGCTCGGTACCGGTCGGCTCGCCGCCGGTCCGCGCGCTGCGCGCCGGTGCGCTGGTGGGCGGTTCGGTCAGGAGGGGCTGGGCGGTGCCGGACATCCGTCCGGCCGGGACGACGGGCTCGATCAGGGACGGCACGCGCCCATCCTGCCATCCGCGGCAAGCCGGCACGCTTTGTTTTCCGTGCCGCCGGTACTAGCATTCCGTGCGGCACGGAAAGAGGGGTGGGCGGTGGTGGGTGGCGACGCGCCGGCGCGATGCCGGCATTGCGGGAAATCGTTGGTACAGAAGAAATCCAAGGGTAGGGCGCGGCTCTACTGCGGCGCCACCTGCCGGAGCGCGGCACGGCGCGAGCGGGCGACCGTGAAGGAGAAGTTGACACCGCACGATCGTCAGGAGACGGTTGACACCGGGGAGCACGACCCGCTGACGGAGGTGATCGCGGCGCACGACACGCTGCGCGCCGCGGAGCGCCGGCTGCACCGGGCGGTCCGTGCCGCCCGGTCGGCCGGCGAGACCTGGGAGGTGATCGGTGAGACGTTGGGGACCACTCGACAGGCGGCGTACCAGCGGTTCGGCCGGCCCGGTGAGCGCTCGGACACCGGTCTGGCGCCGTTGCCGGACGCCGCCGACCGGTCCGTCCGGGTGCTGGTCGACCTGAGCGAGGGCCGGTGGTCGGCGGTGGTGAGCCGGTTCTCGGCGCGGATGGCGGGCGCGGTCGACGCCACGAAGCTCGCCGCCGTGTGGGCCGAACTGACCGACAGCATCGGCCGGTACGAGGGGATCGGCACGACGTTCGTCCGGCGCATCGGCCGGCACACGGTGGTGGACGTGACGGTCCGCTGCGAGGCGGGCGACGCCACCCTGCGCGTCGCGTACGACGACGGCGGTGCGATCGCCGGGCTGTTCGTGCTCCCCGTCGCACAGATCTAGAGGCTGTGGGATCTTCGGCCGGCGCAGCCGATCACGGGCCCCACGGCCTCTCCAGCCCCGGTGTCCGCGGGGCCGAGAATCGAGGAGGCTTCATGGGGATCGATCGGCGCGGCATCATGTCCGCGGTCGGGTTCGCGCTGCCGCTGGCGGCCGCGGTCGGGGTGGCGGTCAGTACACCGGCCGGCGCCGACCCGAGGCGCACCGACCATGCCGCCGACCGGCAGCTGCGCTGGCTGATCGGCGCCACCGGGCGGGCCCCGGTGCCGGACGACGAGCTGGCCGCGCACGTCGCCGCCGACACGCTGGCCGCGGTCGGCGGCGTCGACGCGCTGAACGAGGTGCTCGCCGGGATCGGCCCGCTGACCGCAGGTCGGTCGCTGACCGACACCGCGACCAAGGCAGAGCGGCTCGCCGCGGCCGGCGCGAACCGGTGGGTGGTGACGGTCGAGGTCGACGACACCGACCTGATCGCCGGCCTGCACTTCGCCGGGTACCACGACACGCCGCGGAGCTGGGCGGAGCTGGACCGGCGGGCCCGGGCGCTGGCACCGAACGTGTCGTTCGCCGCCGCCCGGATCGGCCGCGGCGGCGGCACCACGGTGGTGCACGGCATCGCGCCGGACACCCGCCGGCCGCTCGGCTCCGCCTTCAAGCTGTACGTGCTGGGCGCGCTCGCCGACGAGATCGCCGCCGGGCGGGCGGGCTGGCAGGAGAAGCTGGCCATCCGGGACGACTGGAAGAGCCTGCCGTCCGGAGTGCTGCAGGACCGGCCGGCCGGCACCGAGCTCACCCTCGCCGACTTCGCCCGGTACATGATCTCGATCAGCGACAACACCGCGGCCGACCACCTGATCCACCGGGTCGGCCGGAGCCGGGTCGAACGCGAACTGGGCCGGCTCGGCAACGCCTGCCCCGCCGCCGACCTGCCGTTCCTGACCACCCGGGAGCTGTTCGTGCTCAAGGGGTACGAGTACCCGCGGGTCGCCGCCGCCTACCAGCGGGCAGCGGTACCGGCCCGCCGGGCACAGCTCGCGCGGCTCGACCGGGTACCGCTGTCGGCGGTCACGCCGTGGACGACGCCGCGCCGGGTCAACGGGCTGGAGTGGTTCGGCACGCCGGCGGACGTCTGCCGGGCGCTCGCCGGCCTGGCCGACCGGTACCGCGGGGGCGGCATGGCGCCGCTCGGCACCGCGATGTCGACCAACGACCAGTACATCGGGTTGGACCGGCGCCGCTTCCCGCTGGTCTGGTACAAGGGCGGCAGCGAGCCGGGGGTGCTCACGGTGAACTTCCTCGCCGGTACGAACCGGGGCGAGCAGGTTGCGGCCAGCGTGCTGCTGTCCGATCCGGAGCGGGCGTTCGACGAGGCCGCGCTGCTGCCCGAGGTGATCGCGCTCGCCCGCGGCGGGCTGGAACTCGCCGCCCGCCGCTGACCCCGCCGCCGCCCGCGGTCGTGACCGGACGCCCGCCGCCGGCATCGAGCGCGCCGTCGTGACCGGACGCCCGCCGGCACCGACCCCGCCGTCGTGACCGGACGGCCGCCGCCGGCGCCGGGCCGGCGGCGCTGCGCGAGCTGCTGCGCCGCGGCGCGCGGCGGTCGGGCCCGCGCTGCCGGGGCCGGTGCCGGCTGCCATCATGAAACCGGCACGGCCCGGTACGGCGAATCGAGGGGGAGTCATGGCGGTGGACCTGGAGCCGATCACGCGCGAGGTCGCCGGGCTGGTCGGTCGGGTACGCGACGACCAGCTCGACGGCCCGACGCCGTGCACCGAGATGACCGTGCGGGAGCTGCTCGCGCACCTGGCGCAGCTCACCGTCGGGTTCCGGATGCTGGCGCAGAAGCAGACCATCCCCGGCGGCCCGCGGCCGACCGAGCTGCCGGCCGACTGGCGGGACGTGCTCCCGCGGGTGCTGGACGAGCTGGCCGACGCCTGGCAGCTGCCGGCGGCGTGGGAGGGCACGGTGCAGTTCTTCGGGCAGGAGATGCCGGGCGCGATGGCCGGCCAGATCGTCACCGACGAGCTCGTCCTGCACGGCTGGGATCTGGCCCGCGCGATCGGCGCGCCGTACCGGGCGGACGAGCCGGCGCTGCGGGCCGCGCACGACTGGGTCAGCGCCACGGTGGAGCGCACCGGCGGCAAGGGGCAGGAGGGGCTGTTCGCCCCGCCGGTACCGGTGGCCGACGACGCGCCGCTGCTCGACCGCGTCGTCGCCCTCGCCGGCCGCACCCCGACCTGGACTCCGTGACCGGACCCGGAGACCCGGATCGGATCCGGTGCGGCTGATCCGATCCGGTGACCTCGGCCGGGCGCCGAGACCCGAACCGGACCATTGAGTCCACAGTGGACTGACAGGTGGGTCAGTCGCCGAAGACCCGGCGGGTGTAGTCGTTGGCGAACACGCGATCGGGGTCGAGACGGTCGCGCACCGCCACGAAGTCGTCGAACCGCGGATAGGTCGCCCGCAGCGAGTCGGCGTCCCGCCAGTGCAGCTTGCCCCAGTGCGGCCGGCCGTCCAGGTCGCGCAGCACCGCCTCCACCGCACGGAAGTACGGCTCGTACGCCATCCCGACGTACTGGTGCACCGCGAGGTAGGCGGCGTCCCGACCGTGCGCGGTGGACAGCCAGACGTCGTCGGCGGCCGCGACCCGTACCTCGACCGGGAACGCGATGTGCACGCCGCAGGTCTCGACCGCGCGGCGCAGCCCGGCGAACGCCTCGGTCAGCGCCTCGCGCGGGACCGAGTACTCCATCTCGACGAACCGGACCCGGCGCGGCGTGCAGAACACCCGGTCGGACCGGTCGGCGTAGCTGCGGGCCGACAGCGCTCGGGCGGACAGCCCGTTGACCCGCGGCGCCAGCGCCGGCGCGCGGCGCACCAGCTTGCAGAGTACCGAGAAGGCGGTGTTGGACAGCAGCTCGTCGTCGAGCAGGTGCCGCCACTTCGGCAGCGGGTGCGGCGCCTCGTCTGGGCCGAGCCGGTTGTTGCGCTTCACCGAGGTCAGCTCGGTGTAGGGGAACCAGTAGAACTCGAAGTGGTCGTTGGCCGCGGCCAACTCGTCCACAGTGGACAGTACGGTGTCCAGCGGCATCGGCCGCTCGTCCGCGCGCAGCGGGAAGGAGTCCACACAGGACAGTTCCAGCTCGGTGAGCACGCCGACCGCGCCGACGCCCAGCCGGGCCGCCTCGAACACGTCCGGGTTCTCGGTCGGCGAGGCGTGCACGATCTCGCCGGTGCCGGTGACCAGCGTCAGCCCGGCGACGAACGTGGCCAACCCGCCCAGCTTCGCCCCGGTGCCGTGGGTACCGGTGGAGATCGCGCCGGCGATCGTCTGCCGGTCGATGTCGCCCAGGTTCGGCAGCGCCAGGTCGACCGCGGCGAGCACCCGGTTCAGCTCGTGCAGCGGCATTCCCGCCGGTACGGTGACCCGCTTCGCCTCCCGATCGACCGTGTAGCGCCCGCTCGCCGGCGCCAGCCGCACCCCGTCGGTACGGGCCGCGCCGGTGAACGAGTGCCCGGAGCCGACCGCCTTGAGCGTGCCGCCCGACTCGCGTACCCGACCGACGATCTCGGCGACCTGCTCCGCGCCGCCCGCCTCGGCGACCCGCTGCGCCACGGCCCGCTGGTTACCGGCCCAGTTCGTCCACTGTGGACTGGTCATCGCACCTCCAGGTCGACGGCTACGGGTACATGATCCGACGCGGTGGTGCGCACCGCCACCGTGTCCGAGACGGTGACGGCATTCGTGGCGTACACGTGGTCGATGTGCTTGACCGGGTGATTCGACGGATAGGACGGCACGGACCGCTGCTCGCTGAGCCCGGCGGACTTCAGCGTCGCGAGCGCCGGCGACCCGGGCGCGGCGTTCAGGTCGCCGGCCAGCACCACCCGCGGGCCGAGGGTGCGGACCAGCCGCGCCGCGGCCCGCGCCTGCGCCTGCGGCGGCGTGTCCCCGGCCGGCTGGAAGTGCGTCGCCACCACGGCCAGGTCGGTGTCGCCCAGCGACACCGTGACGGCCAGGGCACCGGCGCCGGTCGGCCCCTCGTCCGGCAGCGCCACCCGGCGCACCTGCCGGACCGGCAGCCGGGTCAGTACCGCGTCGCCCCAGACCTGGTCGGCGGCCGGCCCGAACTCGTACCGCAGGTGCAGCCGGCGGGCCACCGCGACCAGGTCGTCGTGGCCGCCGTTGAGGAACCAGCCGCGGTCGACCTCGTTGAGCAGCACCACGTCCGGGTGCTGCGCGGCGAGCGCGTCCGCCACGTCGGCCACCGCGAACCGGCCGCGCAGGTCGAACCCCATCCGGATGTTGTAGGTGACCAGCCGCAGCCTGCTGCCGGACGCGTCGGCCACCGCCGGCAGCGACGGCACCACCAGCGCCCCGGCCACCCCGGCCAGGACGGCGACGACCGGGATCGCCACGATCGTCGCCGGCCGCTGCCGTACGGTCGCCCGCACCGGCCGCCACGGCGCCGCGGCCGCGCCGATCCACAGCGCCGCGACCAGCAGCAGGATCCCGTTCGGGAAGCCGATCGAGGCGTCGTAGGCGGCGTAGTAGCCGAACAGCAGCGCGCCCGCGCCGAACAGCCCGCCGCCGGCCGCGAGACCCCGCCAGAGCGAGCCGGCGCCGCTTGCCGGCAGCCCGGCCCAGCCGAGGCAGCCGGCCAGCGCCAGCGCGCCGAGCGCCTGCGCGACCGGCCCGTACCAGGGGGCCAGGCCGCCGCCGGTGGTCGGGAACGTGGCGAGCACCAGTACCGGCAGCGCCACCGCCGGCACCCAGGCGGTACCGGTCAGCCGGGGGCGGGCCGCGACGAGCACCGCCAGTACGCCGGCGCCGGCGACCAGGCCCACCGCGAGCGGCGCGGGCATCGTGCCGGCACCGGCGCGGGCAGTGGCGCCGGTGAGCACCCCGTACAGCAGGATCGCCGGGCCGACGGCCGACCAGTACCGCTTGGCGGGGGCGCCGGCGGGGGCCCGCAGCGCCACGGTGGCGAGCGCCGCGACCGCGAACGCGACCAGCAGCGCGATCCGCAGCAGCAGCCAGCCGGCACCGGTGCGCCAGATCAGGTCCTCGGTGCGCAGCAGCGTGTCCAGCACGGTACCGGCGGCGAGCCCGGCGGTGACGCCGACCGCGTGCCAGGACCCGACCAGCCGCGGCGGGGTCTTGTCCGTCGCGGCCAGCCGGGCGCCGGACAGTGCGTCCCCGGTGACGTACCAGTAGCCGCCAGCGACGGCGACGGCCGCCGCGTACAGCTGGGGCTGGCCGCCGTCGGTGAACAGCAGCGCGAGATGCCCGGCGAGCAGCGCCGCGGCCCCGGCGGCGCGGATCACCCCGCCGTACGTGTAGCGCCCGACGACGGCGGCGACCAGGCCGGCGGCGAACCACGCCAGCGCGAACCCGCCGAGCAGGGCCGGTGAGGTGCTGCCCGCGTCGCCGAAGATCGTGATGAGCGAGGGCAGGAAGACGCGCAGCGCGTCGAGGAGCAACAGGACGCCGAGCGCCGTCGCCAGGATCCGCCGGGTCATGATAGGTGAATACTCCTCATGTCTGGCAACGTCAACGCCGTCAAGATCGGTCGGGCATGATGGACAACGCGACTCGGGCCCGCCCGCGGTCGGCGACGACGAGCCGCCGTGCGGTCCGCGACCGGGCCGGCACGAGGTGGTGCGATCCTAGGTCTGGTGGGCGGTTCCGCACCACCCTGGACGCTTGCTCGCCCGGGGTTCGCGGCGCACGGTGAGGGGGCGGTGACGGTGGCGCAGGGTCGGCAGACCGCCGGGCGGAAGGGCGGCGCCCCGCTGCGGCGCGTTCCGGTCCAGGAACGCAGCGCCGCACGGGTGCAGCGGATGCTCGACGCCTGCGCCGAACTCGTCGACGAGCTCGGCTACGACGGGCTGAGCACCACGCTGCTCGCCGAGCGCGCCGGCGTCGCCATCGGCTCGGTCTACCAGTTCTTCCCGGACAAGCGCGCCGTCGTGCAGGCGGTCACCGTCCGCAACCTCGAGACGTACCTGCAGCGCATCTCCCGCCGGTTCACCGAGGGCGGCTTCCAGCACTGGTGGGACGGCGTCGACGCGGTCATCGACGAGTACGTCGAGATGCAGCGCGGCACGCCCGGCTTCCGTGGCCTGCACTTCGGCGACATCGTCGACACGCACCTGCTGGACGAGACCCGCGACAACAACGACGTGATCGTCGGCAAGCTGCGCGACGTGCTCGTCGAGCGGTTCGAGCTGGTCGCCGACGAGAGGCTCGACTTCGCCCTGGCGATCGCGGTGGAGACCGGCGACGCGCTGATCAAGCTCGCCTTCCGCCGGACCCCCGACGGTGACCCGGCGGTGATCACCGAGGCCAAGGCGCTGATCCGCCAGTACCTCGCCACCTACGTCACCGTCTGACGCCCCATACGCTGGTGCGGTCAGAGGAAGGCGTGGCCCTCGCCGCGGTAGGTGGGCACGGTGTCGACGATCCGGTCGCCGTCGACCAGGTGCAGCTCGTCCACCCGCTCGCACAGCTCGCCGGCCTTGGCGTGCCGGAACCAGACCCGGTCGCCCACGGCCAGCTCGCGCACCCCAGGCCCGGTCAGCGGGGTCTGCACCTCGCCGGCCCCCTCGGTACCGACGTAGCGCAGCCCGGCCGGCAGGGTGGGCCGCGGCAGCCGGTCGGCGCGCGGCACCCCGGAGGCCACCCAGCCGCCGCCGAGCACCGTGACCACGCCCGGGGCCGGCCGGCGCACCACCGACAGGGCGAAGAACGCCGCCGGATGCGGGCGCCACGCCGCGTAGCCGTCGAACGTGGCCGGACCGTACAGGCCGGAGCCGGCGGCGATCTCGGTGACCGCCGGCTCGGCCGCGGTGCTGTGCACGCTGCCGGTGCCGCCGCCGTTGACGAACTCCAGCTCGGCGACCTGCCGTACCGCGTCGACCGCGGCGGTGCGCCGGGCGGCCAGCTCGGACCGGGACACGTGCTGGATGCGGCGCAGCACCGCGCCGTACAGCGGGCGGCCCGGCGGGTGGTCCTGCAGCCCGGCGATGTGCGCCTCGTACGCCATCACGCCGACCAGCCGGAACCCCGGCCGGGCGACGACGGTACGGGCGGCGCGGGCCAGCTGCGCCGGGGTGTGCAGCGGCGAGCGCCGGACCCCGATGTGCGCCGCACCGAACAGCGGCCGCCAGGACGCGTCCAGCTCCAGGCAGACCCGTACCGGCGGGCGGTTGCTCGGCAGCACCGAGTCGATCAGATCGAGCTGCTCCGGTGAGTCGATCATCACGGTGACGCGCTCGGCGAGGGTCTCGTCGGCCAGCTCGGCGATCGCCGCGCGGTGCACGCTCGGGTACGCGACGAGCACGTCGGGGTGGCCGGACCGGGCCAGCCACACCGCCTCGGGCAGGGTGAACGCCATGATGCCGGCGAAGCCCGGCTCGGCCAGCGCCGCGGACAGCAGCGCCCGGCAGCGCACCGACTTGCTCGCCACCCGGATCGGCCGGCCGGCCGCGCGGGCCCGCAGCTCGGCCGCGTTGGCGCGGAACGCGGCCAGCTCGACCACCGCGAACGGCGGGTCCAGCTCGGCGGTCGCCGCGTCCAGGCGGTCTCGCAGCGTGGCGCTCACGACCGTTGCTCCATGGCGGTAAACGTAGCGCCGGAGCCGACCAAACGCGAGATCTCTTCATGAATTCGCCGCCGTGGTGACGCTCACCGCTCCACGCGGCGGGGCGCGCCGCCGCCGGCCTCCGCGCGCACCTACCCTGAACAACCCACCGATACAGTGGAATGCACGCGCGAGGGCCCGACGGACCCGTCGTCGACCGCGCAGCCGGCGGCCCGGCACCGTGCCACCGGTGCCCCGCCCGCAACGGGGGAGGAGTCAGTCATCGCCACGCATCCCGCGCAGGAGCGATCGGGCACCGGCGGAGCCGAGGCGCCAGCAGGCAGCGAGCTGTCCGGCATCGCCGAACTCAAGGCGATCCTGCGGCTCCGGGCGTTTCGCCGGCTCTGGATAGTGCTCGGCTTCTCCTCCATCGGCGACTGGCTCGGCATCCTCGCCACCAGCACGTTCGCCTCCAGCCTGTTCTCCAACCCGGCCGCGCAGGGCGCCGCGTTCTCCGGCGCGATCGTGGTTCGGCTGATCCCGGCGCTGGTGCTCGGGCCGATCGCCGGCGTGTTCGCGGACCGGTTCGACCGCCGCCGCACCATGGTCATCTGCGACTCGACCCGCTTCGTGCTGTACGCGTCGATCCCGATCGTCGGCATCTTCGCCGGCAGCGTGGTCACCGCCGCCTGGCTCGCGGTCGCCACCTTCATGATCGAGACCTGCCAGATGATGTGGGCGCCGGCCAAGGAGGCGTCGGTACCCAACCTGGTGCCGAAGAAGCGGCTGGAGCGGGCGAACCAGCTCGCCATGGCCACCACGTACGGCGTGACACCGATCCTCGCCGGCCTGGTCCTGGCGTTCCTCAACTGGCTGATCGGCGCGCTCGGCTTCGGCTCGTCGTACTCGGTGGCGCTGATGCTCAACGCCCTGACGTACGCGGCGACCGCGCTGATGGTGTGGTTCGGCATCAAGGAGATCTCCGGGCATCGGGACAAGGCGCCGGAGAAGGCCGAAGAGGGCATGCTCCGCCAGTTCGTGGACGGCTGGCGCTACATCGCCCGGTTCCGGTTCGCGCGCGGGCTGGTGCTCGGCATCTTCGGCGCGTTCGCCGCCGCCGGCGTCGTGATCGGCGCCGGCCGGACGTACGCGAAGTCGCTCGGCGGCGGCGACGCGTCGTTCTTCCTGCTGTTCGCGCTGCTGTTCGTCGGCCTCGGGATCGGCATCGGCGCCGGCCCCAAGCTGGTCGGGCAGCTGTCCCGGCGGCGCTGGTTCGGGCTGTCGATCATCCTCGCCACCGGCGCGGTCGGCCTGCTCGCGATCGCCCCGCACCTGTTCGTCGCGGCGTTCCTGACCGTCGTGGTCGGCGCCGGCGCCGGGATGGCCTTCCTGAACGGCATCACGCTGCTCGGCGTCGAGATCGAGGACGCGATGCGCGGCCGGGTGTACTCGTTCATCCAGGTGTCGGTGCAGGGCGTGCTGCTGCTGACGCTGTCCGCGTCCAGCGTGCTGGTCGGCATCGGCTCGTCCCGGGTGCTGTCGCTCGGCCCGGTCGCGGTCAGCATCAGCTCCACCCGGGTGCTGCTGCTGGCCGCCGGCGTGGTCGGGGTGTTCGCCGGGTTCGCCGCGCTGCGGCAGATGGACGACAAGCGCGGCGTGCCGCTGCTCGCCGACCTCATCTCCTCGATCCGGGGCCGTCCGCTCGGCCGGCCGGAGCCGCCCGAGGGCAGCGGCCTGTTCGTGGTGTTCGAGGGCGGCGAGGGTGCCGGCAAGTCGACCCAGGTGATCAAGCTGGCCGCCTGGCTGCGGGTGCACGGCAACGAGGCGGTGGTGACCCGCGAACCGGGCGCGACCGAGGTCGGTGCCCGCATCCGCGGGCTGGTGCTGGATGCCGGCGAGACCACCGTGTCGCCGCGGGCCGAGGCGCTGCTGTACGCGGCCGACCGGGCGCACCACGTGGCCACCGTGGTCCGGCCAGCGCTGCAGCGCGGTGCCGTCGTGGTCAGCGACCGGTACGTCGACTCGTCGCTGGCCTACCAGGGCGCCGGCCGCACCCTGCCGCCGGAGGAGATCGGCTGGCTGTCCGACTGGGCCACCGGCGGCCTGCGGCCCCACCTGGTCGTGCTGCTCGACATCGACCCGAACGTCGGGCTGGCGCGGGCCGCCGCCCGCAGCACGGCCGACAAGCTGGAGGCCGAGTCGATCCTGTTCCACGAGCGGGTCCGGCAGGCGTTCCTCGACCTGGCCGAGCGCGACCCGGCCCGCTACCTGGTGCTGGACGCCACGCTCGACCAGGAGCAGCTCGCCGAGCGGGTCCGGGAGCGGGTCTCCCGGCTGCTCAAGCCGACCGACGACGACACCGACACCGGGTCGACCGCCGAGCCCGGGCCGGCGTCGTCCGGTGCCGCCGGCCCGGTGCCGGCGTCGCCCGGCGGTAGCGGGTCGGGTTCCGCCGGCGAGGAGCCGAGCGGGCCCGAGCCGACCGGCACCGGGTACGGCCGGATCACGGCCTCGGGTGACGACCGTGCGGCGCCCGGCGACCGGTCGGCACCGCGGCCGGACGCCACCGCGGTGTTGCCGCCGACGGGCCCCGGCCTGCCGGACGCGACCTCGACGACGGGCACGTCGGCGGAAGCCGGGTCGCGGTCGGCCGCCAGCGCCCAGCCGGAGGGTCGCACCGCGACCCGCGGTGCTTCGGACCGGGAAGCGACGACGCCGGACGGGCCGACGATCGCACCGGCTGCCGGGGGCGAGACCGGCGCGCCATCGACACGGGACGAGACGAGCGTCCTGCCGAAGGTCTCCGACGAGACCACGGTGCTGTCCCGGGTGCCCGACGAGGCGAGCGTCTCGTCCGAGGGCCCGTCGGACGAGACGACGGTGCTGCCGAAGGTCTCCGACGAGACCACGGTGCTGTCCCGGGTGCCCGACGAGGCGAGCGTCTCGTCCGAGGGCCCGTCGGACGAGACGACGGTGCTGCCGAAGACCGCCGACGAGACGACGGTGCTGTCCAGGCTGCCCGACGAAGCGAGCGTCTCGTCCGACGAGACGACGGTGCTGCCGACGACCGCCGACGAAACGACCGTGTTGCCGAAGGTCGGCGACGAGCCGAGCGGGTTGCCGAAGGTGGTCGACGAGACGACGGTGCTGCCGAAGGTGACCGACGAGGCGGGCGCGGCGGACGAGACGAGCGTGTTGCCACGGGTCCGGGACGAGTCGGCGCCGGCGACCGGGCCGGACGGTACCTCGGTGCTGCCGGTGGTGTCCGAGCCGAGCGACCCGTGGCGGTCGTCGACCGAGACGACGGTGTTCCCGGCGGTGACCCCCGGCTTCGACCCGTGGGCGCCGCAGCCGGAGCAGCCCGAGTACGACGACGAGACCATGATCATGCCGTCCCGCACCGGCGACCTGCGCCGGCGGCGACCGCGCCGGAAGCGCTGACCGACCATGGCGGACGTGTTCGACACGGTGGTGGGGCAGCCGGAGGCGGTGGCGGTACTGCGCCGCGCGGCGAGCGTCGGCCGGCCCGGCGGTGCACCGGCGCACGCGATGACGCACGCCTGGCTGTTCACCGGCCCGCCCGGCTCGGGACGTTCGGGTGCGGCCCGGGCGTTCGCCGCCGCGCTGCAGTGCGAGCACAGCGGCTGCGGCGAGTGCCGGTCCTGCCACACCGTGCTCGCCGGTACCCACGCGGACGTGCGGTTCGTGGTGCCGGACGGGCTGACGATCGGCGTCGACGCGATGCGCGCGCTGGTGCTGCGG
Source organism: Actinocatenispora comari (assembly GCF_017312725.1). Classification (GTDB taxonomy): domain Bacteria; phylum Actinomycetota; class Actinomycetes; order Mycobacteriales; family Micromonosporaceae; genus Actinocatenispora; species Actinocatenispora comari. The sequence goes on from NZ_BOPO01000005.1 coordinate 27,892, forward strand.
GCGCAGGGCGCGCCGTCGTCCGGCCGGTGGCAGATCCTGGTCATCGCCGACGCCGACCGGCTCACCGAGGCGGCCAGCAACGCGCTGCTCAAGGCGATCGAGGAGCCGCCGGCGCGAACGGTGTTCCTGCTGTGCACCCCGTCCACGCACCCGGACGACATCTCGGTGACGATCCGGTCCCGCTGCCGGGTGGTCACGCTGCGCACCCCGGCGGTGGACGCGGTCGCGGCGGCGCTCGCGGCCGACGGCGGTACCGATCCGGCCATCGCGGCGTGGGCCGCCGCGGCGGCGCAGGGGCACATCGGCCGGGCCCGCAAGCTCGCCACCGACGAGGTCGCGCAGGCCACCCGCCAGGCGGTACTCGCCATCCCGCGCAAGCTGACCAGCCTCGCCGCCTGCTTCGACGCGGCCGGCGAGCTGGTCGCCGCGACCGAGCGGGAGAGTGCGGACGAGTACTCGGAGCTGTCCGCGAAGGAACGCGACGAGCTGGCCACCGCACTGGGCGCCGGCGGTACCGGGAAGGGTTCGGCCGGCGCCGCCCGGGGTTCGGCCGGGCAGCTCAAGGAGCTGGAGAAGCGGCAGAAGACCCGCGCCACCCGGGCCCAGCGGGACGCGCTCGACCGGGCGCTGACCGACCTGGCCGGCTTCTACCGGGACGTGCTGGTGACGCGGCTGGCCGCGCCGGTGCCGATGGTGCACGCGGACGCGACGGAGCTGACCGCGGCGGCGGCGCAGCGCTGGGAGCCGGCCGCCACGTTGCGCCGGCTCACCGCCGTACTGGAGTGCCGGGACGCGATCGCCGCGAACGTCAAGCCGAAGATCGCGGTCGAGTCGATGATGCTCACCCTCTGGCGCGGCTGACCGACCGAGCCGGGCCGAGCACGTCCGCAGTGGACAGACCCGACCCGTGGACGAGACGAAGGGGCGCCCCTCCCGCTGGTGCGGAAGGGGCGCCCCGGCGTGTTACGTGGCGTTACGCGCCCAGGCCGCCGACCAGGCCGGTGACCGTGGACAGCGGGTCCGAGCCGAGACCCGGGGCGCCACCGGTGGTGGGCTGGTCCGGGTTCGCCGGCGAGACACCCGCCGGTGCGTCACCGCTCCGGGTGGTACCGGTCGGTGCCGCCGCCGGCGCGCCGGTGGACAGCATGCCGTCCTCCTGGCCCGGCAGCGAACCCAGCTGGCTGGTGACCGGGCCGGTCAGGTCGCCGACCGGCAGGCCGGCGACGTTCGCACCACCGGCGAGCGAGTCGACCGGCGAACCCTCGGTGGCCGACTCGGTACCGGGCAGGCCGGACAGGCTCGGGCCGCCGGTGAGCTTGCCCACCGTGCTGCCCAGGCCGCTGCCGGCCTTGGTGACGAGTCCGTCGGTGGGCAGCTGGTTGTTCTGCCCGATGGTGAACCCGTCCTCGGTGCTGAACACCGGCACCGCCCGCAGCGGCGCCCCGCTGAACGGCACCGGCTCCGCCTGCAGCGGAGCCGAGCCGAGCGGCAGCGACGCCGACTCGGTGGTGTTGCTGTCGGTCGGGCCGACCTCACCGGTCGGCGCCTGCGCGGCCGGTGCCTGCGGCGCTGCCGCCGGCGGCTGCTGCGCCGGCGCCTGCTGTCCCTGCGTCGCGCCGGACAGCAGCGGTCCGACGACCGGCAGACCGCTCGGGTCGGCCAGATCGGTCGGTCCGCCGGACTCGGTGCCGGTCAGCCCGGACAGCGGTCCCGCGGCCGGGCCGGCCAGCGACTGCACCGGCTTGACCACCGGAGCGGCCGCGCCGGTCAGCTGCGGCACGTCGACCTTGGTGCCGTTGGTCGGCGGGTTGCCCGTCGAGATGCCCGGCAGGCCTTCCGGCGTGCTGGCGGACTCGTTGAACACCGTGCCCGGCTGCGCGACACCCGGGTGCACCGTGTCCGGGTGCATGAAGCCACCCGTGATCGGCAGACCCAACTGACCCAGCTGGCTCGCCGGGTCGTGCTGCACCATGACCGGGTGCGTGACGCCGCCGGAGTTGACCAGCGCCGCCGGCTTGTCGGCCGCCGCCACCTGCGTACTGGCGTCGGCGGACGCCGCACCGAACAGCAGCATGCCGCCGACGGCGACAGCCGCGGTCATCGCGCGGTAGATCCACTTGCGGTTCATCGTTATGTCCTCAATGCATCGGGTACGTGATTGGTTTGCGCCGGCGGTGCCGGCACGCGTACCCGCGGAGCGAGCGACCGGCACGTGGCGGCGCGATGCCGGCACGTGCCCGTGATGGAGCGGAAGGTGAAGTCGACCGCGTGTCGTGTGCGAGCAGAGCGCGAGGTACCTCCCGGGCGCGGGGCAGCCCGTGGCGGGCTGGCTGCCCGCCCCGGCGCGCCCGGGGTGCGGTACGTCCGAACCGATCCACACCCGGATGGCGGGGTCGGTCGTCGATCTGCTCGCTCCGCGGTTTTCTCCTCGGAGCGCTCTGGATCCACCTCGTGGTGGCTCGACCCGGCCACGGTCGCCGTGTGGCATGGGGCCGTCGGTAGCTGCGCCAGGGCTGGTATGGACGGTGCCGGCAGCGCCTGCCCGCGCGCCGGACGCCGTACGCCCCTGGTGCACTGCACCTCCACACGGAGGTACCGGCAGAATCGCGGATGCCATCCCGCCGCCACCTCCTCGTCGGATCAAGAGAGCTCCGGGCACGGATTGTGCCTACCCACGTACATAACGTGCAAGTGCCAGGGATGGGTTACGCGACACATTCCCCGTCGCGTCGAGATGCCGACCGGCCGGGGGGTCTGTGCCGCGTCGGGAGACATGGCGGCGAAAGCGATCTTGGTTACCATCGCCCTGTGCCGCCCACCCGCCGAGTCCTGCCCATCTCGCTGCCGTTCGGGCAGCGTCCCCGCCGGGGCCGCATCGTGGTGTGCGGCGCCAACCAGCTGGCGTACCGGCTGGTGGAGGAGCTGACCACCCGGCACGGCGAGTCGGTCGTGTCGATCGTCGAGTCGATCGGGCACAACCGGGCCGGCGACATCGCCGCACTCGACGGCGTGGAGATCATCGAGTCGAGCCGGCTGGACGGCAAGGTGTTCGAGAAGGCCGACCTGCGCACCGCGCGGTCGCTGGCGCTGGTCGCCGACGACGACGTCGGCAACCTGCACGCGGCGCTGCGGGCCCAGGAGGTCAGCCCGAAGCTGCGGCTGGTCATCCGGATGTCCAACGCGAACCTGCGGTACCGGATCCACGAGCTGTTCGCCGACTGCACCGCGCTGCACGACGCCAGCACCGCGGCGCCGGCGTTCGTCGCCGCCGCACTCGACCGGCCGGCGCCGATCCGGCTGCCCACCCGCACCCTGATCACCGCCCGCCGCCGGGACGTACCGGCCGACTCGGTGGTCTGCGCGCTCGCCGGGGCCGCCGAGCCGACCGGCCCGCTCAGCCTGCTGCCGAACAGCAGCCGGCCCGACGACCTGGTCCTCGCCACCGCCGACGGGCAGCGCGAACGGTCCGGCCCGCGCGCCCGCACCTCGTACCGGATGCGGCAGGCGCTGCGGCGCAGCGTGCGGCGCGGCCTCGCCATCGCGGTCGGCGTGCTGCTCGGGCTGATCGTGCTGGGCATCGTGCTGCGGGTCGGCGTGCTCGGCGATCCGCTCGGCTTCTCGCTGTACGACACGGTGCTCACCATCGCCGGCGCCGGCGACCCGGACCGCGGCTACTCCGGCCTGGAGGAGGCGATCCAGGCGGTCACCATGATCGGCGGTGTCGCGCTGATCCCGGCCATCACCGCCGCGCTGGTCGACTGGGTGGTGCGGGCCCGGCTGACCGCCGCGCAACAGTCCGCCCCGGTGTACCGGGAGGGCCACGTCATCGTCACCGGTCTCGGCGACGTGGGCGAGCGCATCGTGCGCCAGCTCGACGACATGGGCGAGCGGGTCGTCGCGATCGAGAGCGGCGACCACGGGCCGGGCCTGGCGTTGTGCCGCGAGCGGGGCATCCCGGTGATCCGCGGCGACGCCACCCGGTCCGACGTGCTCAGCCAGGCGAACCTGCACAGCTGCCGCGCACTGGTGCCGGTGACCAGCGACGACGTCACCAACCTGGAGATCGCGCTGAACGCCACGGCGACCCGCGCCGACCTGCGGGTGGTGCTGCGGCTGTTCGACGCCGACCTCGCCGCCCGGGTGGAGGAGCAGTTCGGCATCACCACCTCGCGCAGCGTCGCCTACCTGGCCGCGCCGGTGTTCGCCGCCGCACTGGTGGAGCGGCAGGTCATCAACACCATCCCGGTCGGCCGCCGGGTGCTCGTCATCGCCGACCTGCCGGTGTCCGCCGGCGCGCAGCTCGCCGGCCAGGCGGTACGCATCGGCAACGTGGCCGGGGAGAGCCGGGTCGTCGCGCTGCGCGGTACCGACGGGGAGTGGACCTGGGCGCCCGCGCTGGACCAGAGGCTGCGGGCCGGGGAGCGCATCATGGTGCTGGCCACCCGCGCCGGGCTCGGCCGACTGCTCGCTGCGAGCGACGAGTCACCGGGCACCCCGGAGGACGGCGACTGACCGCGGCCGAGCCGGTTGGGTGGTTCCAGGCAGGCCCGACCGAGAGACTGTCGGGGAACCTTCGGCCGCGCGAGCCGACGAAGGGGTTCCCCATCAGCCTGCGGAAGGGACCGAGATGACCGGCTACCCGACGATCCCCGCGCCACGCTTCGACGTACCGGACGACGAGGCGGTCGCCCGAGCCCGCGCGTTCGCCGACACGATGGCGCGCCGCCGTACCATCCGCGAGTTCGACGACCGGCCGGTACCGCGGGAGGTGCTGGCCGCCGCGATCCGCGCCGCCGCCACCGCACCCAGCGGCGCGAACCTGCAACCGTGGCGGTTCGTCGTCGTCACCGACCCGGACACCAAACGTCGGATCCGGGAGGCCGCCGAGGTGGAGGAACGCGAGTTCTACGCCCGGCGGGCCTCGCCGGAGTGGCTCGCCGCGCTGGCCCCGCTCGGTACCGACCCGGAGAAGCCGTTCCTGACCGACGCACCGGCACTGATCGTGGTGTTCGAGGTGCACCAGGGGCCGGACACGCCGCGGCCGTACTACGTCAAGGAGTCGGTCGGGATCGCGGTCGGGTTCCTGCTCGCCGCGCTGCACCAGGCCGGGCTCGCCACGCTCACGCACACGCCGAGCCCGATGCGGTTCCTCACCGAGGTCTGCGGGCGGCCGGCGGAGGAACGCGCGTACGTGGTGGTGCCGGTCGGCTATCCCGCCGCCGACGCGCGGGTACCCGACATCGAACGCAAGCCGCTCGACGACGTGCTCGTGGAGCTCTGACGCCGCGCGGCCGCCCCGGGCGTACCCGTCCTGTTCGGCGCGCCGCCCGGCCGGCCTGGCGTACCGGGCCAGGCCCCGCGCCGGGGGCCGGTGGGCGTGCCTGGCCCCGAGCCCGGGGGCCGGTGGGCGTGCCTGGCCCCGCGCCGGCGGCCGGTGGGCGTGCCTGGTCGAGCCGCCGCGCCGGCGGCCGGTCGGGAGGTCACCCGGCCGTCCGCCGTCCGATCAGCGGTCCAGCACCGCGATGCGACCGTCCACGCCGGACGCCCAGCAGGAACCGTGCGCGCACTGCACCGCGTCGAAGCTGCCGTCGTCGAACCGGGTCCAGCTGCGCCCGCCGTCGGTCGACACGTCGCTGCCGGTCGGGCCGACCGCGAGCACCGTGTGCCGGTTCAGGAACGCCGCACCGGACCGGTACTGGCCGGGGCCGTCGACACCGGTCCAGCTGCGGCCGCCGTCCGCGGTGATCGCCTCGGCGTTCGGCGCGGCGTCCGGGTTCGCGAAGTCGCCGCCGACCGCGACGCCGTGCCGCGGGTCGTGGAACGCCAGCGAGAAGATCCCGGCCGACGCCGAACTCGGTACCGACGTGCCGGCGTAGCGCCAGTGTCGGCCGAGGTCGTCCGACCGGTACACCCGGGACACGGTGCCGCCGCCGGACGCCAGGAACGCGGTGCGGCCGATCGTCACCAGGCAGGTACCGCTGGCGGCGAAGCCGGCCTCGCCGGTCTGCGCGGGCGGCATGCCGGCGGCCGGCAGCAGCCGCCAGTGGTGCCCGCCGTCCGCGGTCGACAGGATCCGGAACCGGCCGTCGACCGGGTCGGACATGGCCAGGCCGTGCCACCGGTCGTAGAAGGCGGTGCAGTCGTAGAACGCGTCCGGGTCGGTGTTGCGGAACGCGGTCGTCCAGTGCGCGCCGCCGTCGTCGGTGACGAGGATGCGGGACGCCTCGCCGGGGCCGATCGACAACGCGACCGCGTGGTACGCGTCGGTCGCTTCGATGTCGCGGAACTCCAGCTCCGCCGCGTTCGGCGGCGACACCGTCTGCCAGTCACGCCCGCCGTCGGTGGTGCGCATGACCACGCCGCCGACCCCGGCCACCCACGCCACCCGGGAGCTCACCGCGGCCAGGCCGCGGAACTGCCCGCCGCCGGTGTGCACCAGCCGCCAGGACGGCTGGTGCTGGCCAGGATGCCGCGGCTGGGCTCCGGGCTGCGCGGCCGCCGGTACGGCCGTCGCCAGCACGCCCGCGGCGACCGCGGTGGCCGCCAGTACGTTGCGAAGTCTCATGTCGCCGCAACCTACCGGGCCGTGCAGCGGGACGCAGCCCGCGCGAGGGTCCCCGGCGGCTCGCTGCGGTTGTCCACAGGCCCCCGCGCTGTCCACAGGACGCCCCGACAGGCGCTGATCCGCACCCGTCGATGGGTAGGATTGGCGCCGGGGTGCCCCCCAGGGCGGGTGGGGGCTGTCTGCGGTCCGAAACGTTGCCCACCAGTGCGGCTACCTTGCCCACCAGCCCGGCCACCTGGCCCACCGGCGCGACAACCTCCTCCGGCGGCGGGCAGACCGCGCCGAGGCTCAGGAGGCGGCGACGTTCTCGCCGAGGACGGACTGCTCGTCGGGCTTGTGCGCGAGCACGTTGTCCAGGAACGAGATCAGCGCGATGTGCATGCCGACGTCGAGGCCGGCCTCCTCGGACATGTACCAGCGGTGGTCGAGCAGCTGGTGGTACAGCTCGGTCGGCTCCAGCTTGCCGCGCAGCTCGGCCGGGACCGCCCCGACGACGGGCTCGAACACGTCGGTCAGCCAGCGGGCGGCGGCGATCTGCTCGTCGTGCAGGCCGTTGGCGGCGCGGTACGTGTCGAGGTCGTTGAGCAGGATGCGGGCCTGGTTCTCCTCGGCGTCGAGGCCGGTGAGCTGTTGCAGCCGGCGGGCGTGGTGGCCGGAGTCGACGACCTTGGGCCGCACCCGGTAGGCGTCGCCGGCCTCGGTGGTGCTCATCGACATCTCGGCGACGTCGAAGCCGAGGTCGTTGAGCCGGCGGATCCGCGACTCCAGCTTGTGCCGCTCGCGCCGGCCGATGACCTGCTCGTAGGTGATCTCGTGCCAGAGCCCCTCGTACCGCTCGACGACCTGCTCGGAGACCCACTCGGGGTCGATGGACGGGTGCAGGTAGCCGCCGGCCTCCAGGTCGAGCGCCTCGCCGAAGATGTTGACCCGGGCGAGTTCCAGGTCCTCGTCGCGCTGGCCGGCGGACAGCTGGTTGTGCAGCGCGCCGGTCTCGGCGTCCACCAGGTACGCGGCGAACGCGCCGGCGTCGCGCCGGAACAGCGTGTTGGACAGCGAGCAGTCGCCCCAGAAGAACCCGGCCAGGTGCAGCCGTACCAGCAGCGCCGCGAGCGCGTCGAGCAGCCGGTTCATCGTGTCGGGCCGCAGCGTGTGGGAGAACAGCGCGCGGTAGGGCAGGGAGAACTGGAGGTGCCGGGTGATCAGCGCCGGCTCCAGCGGTTCGCCGTCGTCGGACTTCCGGTCGTACACGATGGCGACCGCGGCGACGGCCGGCGCGTCGAGCCGTTCCAGCCCGCGCAGCAGCCCGTACTCCTTGTCGGCGACCCGCTGGCCGGTCTCCTTGACCGCGTACACCACGTCGCCGAGCCGGACGAAGCGCACGACGTGCCGGGAGATGCCGCGGGGCAGCGCGACCAGCCAGTCGGCCGGCCACTGTGCGAGCGGCGTCTCCCATGGCAGGTCCAGCAGCGCCGGATCGGTCAACGCGGAGGTGATGTGCACGGTGTTCAGCATGCCGCCGGTACGGGGCCGGTGGCAGCCCATCGGGACAGTGAGGATCGTCGCGCTCGTCGCCGCCCGCCCCGATGACTCCACAGAGTGGTACTACAGCCACTTACCGCATCTTTCGCCCCGGGCCGCTCGTTAACCGCCTCTGAGGAGACCACCGTCGGTGGCCGCCGCGCCGGCCGCGGCACACCGCCGGCGTTCGTTCAGAGGTGTCGGCAGGCCCTGCCGGCGGCACCTCCAAGGAGGGAGCGGTACATGACACGTCGTCGGACCGGGCTGCTCGTCGCCGCGGGGGTGGCGGTCGCCGCGCTCGCGGTGGGCAGCGATGCGGCCGCCGGAGGTCCCGTCATCGGGCACCTGATGGCCGGCTCCACGCCGCACGCCACGGCGGCGGCGCACCGGGGGTCGGACGCCCGTACCGGCGCGCACGACGCCGCGAACGCGACCACCGGACGGCACACCGGCCACGGCGACGCCGCGACGTCCGGGTCGCACGCCGGCGGTACGGGCCGGGCCCGGCACACCGAGTCCGCCACCGAGCCGGCCGCGGTCGGCGTGGAGGAGGCCGGCAGCCAGGACTCGGTGACCCGGCACGTCGACTACTCGGGCAGCCCGACCACGCGGTTCAGCTACCCCGGCGCCGACTACGTCAAGGTGCACTTCGCCCGCCTGCTGGTACGCCCCGGCGACTGGGTCACCGTCTCCGACGAGTCCGGCAGGCAGAGCTACACGTACCGCGGGGATCCGCGACTGCTGAAGCTGCCCAAGGACTCGCCGAGCACGGTGAGCGGCTCCGACGGCTTCTGGGCGATGTCGATCACCGGCGACACCGCGGTCGTCACGCTGCACAAGACGTTGCCCGGCCCGGGCCTGGGCAAGTTCGGCGTGGACGTGGACAAGGTCGCGCACGGGTTCACCGCCTCGCAGCGGGCCGACCGGGAGCACAAGGAACGGCTCGCCGAGGGCGGCCGGCGACCGGAGAGCGTGTGCGGCTCGGACGACGCGCAGGACGCGGTCTGCTACAAGACCAGCCACCCGGTCGAGTACCAGCACTCGCTGCCGGTGGCGCGGCTGCTGATCAACGGCACCACGCTGTGCACCGCGTGGCGGGTCACCGCCGACGACCGGATGCTCACCAACCACCACTGCCTCGGCGACCAGGCCGACACGTCCAACACCGAGGTCTGGTTCAACTACCAGTGCTCCAGCTGCGGCGGCAGCGAGATCGCGCCGGTGACGAAGGTACCGGCGGACAAGCTGCTGCGCACCGACGAGACGCTCGACTACTCGCTGTTCAGCGTGTCGGACTTCGCGTCCATCAAGCACTTCGGCTACCTGGGGCTGGACATCCGCAAGCCGAAGGCCGGCGAGCAGGTGTACATCCCGCAGCACCCGGAGGGTGACCCGACCAAGCTCGCCATCGCCTCCGACGGGGAGAACAACTCGACCTGTCAGATCGACCAGGCCACCATCGACGGGTACGCCAGCAACTCCGACACCGGGTACCGCTGCGACACCGCGCCGGGCGCGTCCGGCTCGCCGGTCATCGCCCGCAGTACCAACCGGGTGATCGCGCTGCACCACCTCGGCGGCTGCCCGAACAGCGGCGTCCGCATCGACCTGATCTACCCGCAGATCAAGTCGCTGTTGTAACCGCGGCACCGACCGGTCGGCCCGGATGCCCGAAGAGGACATCCGGGCCGATTCGCGTCATCGCCGGCATGCTCCCGGTGCCGCCGGGTACGGTCGCTGTCGGTGGCCGACGGCGAGGGAGCGCGCGATGACACAGCGGGGACGCCGGTGAGTTCCGGCTCGGCGGTCGTGGCGATCCGGCCGGTACCGCGGGCCTGGGGGGTCGACGCCGCGCTGCTTGGCGGCTTCCTCGCGATCACCGCGGCGCTGCTGTGGTGGCCGGCGCTGCTGCGGCTCGACGTGGCGGTCCGGGACGTCAGCGACGGGCACCGGCCGGCGGCGGCGTACTGGACCGCCTGGCTGTTCAACCACCTCGGCCAGGGCACCCCGCTCGCGGTGCTGGCCCTGGTCATCGCGATCGTCCTCGCGGTCCGGGCGCGGACCGCCCGGCCGGTCCTGCCGGTGCTCGCGGCGGAGCTGCTCACCTACGGCGTGGTCGGGCCGCTGAAGCTCGGCACCGAGCGGGCCGCCCCGCACTACGGCGCGGTCGAGCTGTTCGCCACCCCGGGCCAGCAGTCCTACCCGTCCGGTCACCTGGTCAACACCATCGTCTGGTACGCGGTGCTCGCCGCCCTGCTGGCCGCCTACCTGCCGGCGACGGTGCTCACCGCGGTCCGGGTGGTGCCGGTCGTGGTCACCTCCATCACCACCGTCTACCTCGGGTACCACTGGCTGACCGACACGCTCGCCGGGCTGCTGCTCGGGGTGCTGCTGTGCCGGGTCCTGGCCCGGATCCCCTGGCAACGCGTTCCGCTGCCGGCGGCGCTGGACCGGGCGGGCCGACCCTGATCCGCACCGAGATCCTGCACCGGCCCCGGCTGCGTCCGGCCGGCTGGTGGGTCGAGGTGGCGTTGGCGGTCGGGTTCGCCGCGCTGACCGTGTCGTTGCGCACCGCGAGCCCGCTGACCGGGTTCGACCGCTGGCTGCGTGACCTCTGCGACGCGCACCGCCCGCCCGCCGCGTACTGGCTGGCCCGCGCGGTCAACCTGGTCGGCAACGGCGGCTGGATCATGACGGTGGTGCTGCTGCTGGCGCTGCTGCTCGCGGTACGCCGGCGCACGGTGCGGCCGCTGCTGCCGCCGGTGGCCGCGGCGATCCTGTCCGGTGCGCTGCTGGTGCCGCTCAAGGCGGTCACCGCCCGACCGGCGCCGCACCATGGCGGGCCGGTGCCGGCGTTCACGGTGCCGGGGCAGGAGTCGTACCCGTCGGGGCACCTGGTCAACGCGATCGTGTGGTACGGGCTGGCCGCCGCGCTGCTCGCCCCGTACCTGCCGGTGCCGGCCCGGCGGGTGCTGCGCGCCGCGCCGCCGGTACTGGTCTTCTGCTCCACGCTCTACCTGGGGTTTCACTGGTTCACCGACGACCTGGCCGGCCTTGCCCTGGGCGCGCTGGTCTACCGGATCGTCTGCCGGGTGCCGTGGTCGGCGCTGCCGCTCCCGCCGCTGCTGGAACGGCGCCCACCGCCGGCCACCCGCCCCTGGCCGTGACCGGTTCGCCGCTCGCCCGCCCGGCCGGACGACCGGTTCGCCGGGCCAGCCAACCTGGCCGCCCGGTGCGACGTGGGAGAGGTGTGAGCGAAGACAGCGAACGAGCGGGCGACGCGGACTACGCCGCCTTCGTCGAACGGTGCTGGGGCCCGCAGCTGCGGGTCGCCACGCTGCTCGTCGGAGACCGGTACCGGGCCGAGGAACTGCTCCAGGACAGCCTGGTGAAGCTGTACCCGCGGTGGCGGCGGGTCAGCCGGGGCGGCAACCCGGACGCGTACCTGCGCCGGATGCTCGTCAACGGCCGGATCAGCCGCTGGCGGCGCAGACGCCGGGAACAGCTGGTGGCGGAGCCGCCGGACCGGCCGGGCCCGTCGACGCCGGAACAGCACGACGAACTGCACCGGGCGCTGCTCGCGCTGCCGCGGCGGCAGCGGGCGGTGGTGGTGCTGCGGCACTACGCCGACCTGTCCGAACGGGACGTGGCCGCGGCGCTGGGTTGCAGCGTCGGCACCGTCAAGTCGCAGAACTCCCGCGCGCTGGAGAAGTTGCGCGCCCAGCTCGCCACCCCGAACCACGAAGGAGCCAACACATGAACGAGCACGACGAACTCTCCCGCGCTCTGCACGCCATGGTCGACGACCAGCCGGTCGGCGCCGCGCCGCTGGCCGACCTGGTACGGCGGGGCCGGGCCGCCGGCCGCACCCGCGCCGTGGGCCGGTCGGCGATCGCGATCGGGGCGGTGGCCGTCGTCGGTGCCGGTACCGCGATCGGGATGTCCGGCCACGACGACGGCGGCACCGCCCGGCACCGCGCCGTCGGGGCCTCACCGCGCCCCTCCGGTACCGCCGGAACGACTCACGGCTCGGCGCCGGCGACGGTACCGGTGCGGCTGGTCGACGCGGTGACCAAGACGGCCGGGACGAGTTTCCAGATGGAAAGCTACGCCGACTGGAGCCAGCGCAAGAGCGGTGCGGACTGTTCTGGCGGCTGGGACCCGAAGCGCAAGGTGGGCTGGATGTCGGTGCCGGGCGGCGCCGAGCCGACCGTGGAGATCTTCGGCAACGACATCTACGAACGCGCGCCGGTCGGCGGCGCAGGCTCCCGTGACTGGCAGAAATACGACCCGAAGGACTACACGAAGGACGGCAGCCAGCCGCCGCCGCGGGATTCCTTCTACTGCGGTGGCGAGGACACCGCCACCATGTCCGGCATCCTCGCGGACATGCGGAAGGAGGGCCCGGTCCGGTTGCTGGGCCGAAAGACCAGGGACGGCAAGAAGTTCGACGTGTACAGCGTGACGAGCACCAAGCCGGTCATCGGCGACGGCAGCTACGACACCACCCAGGCCTGGGTGAACGTGCAGACCGGCTACGTGGAGCAGCTCTGGTCCTGGGAGGCGCCGAAGGGCGCCACGGCGATCCCGTCGGTGACGCTGTACTCGCACTTCGGCGAGCCGGTGCGGCTCCACCGTCCGCCGGTGAACTGACCTGATCCGGCCCGGCCGCGGCGACGCCGCGGCCGGGCCGGATCAGCCGGCGAGGACGGTGAGGAAGTGGGCGACGGCGTCGGTCATCGCGTCCCGGGCCGGGGCCAGGTACCTGCGCGGGTCGACCAGCTTCTCGTCGCCGGCCAGCACGGTACGCACCGCGCCGGTGAACGCGATGTTCAGCGCGGTACCGATGTTGATCTTCACCATGCCGGCCCGGACCGCGGCGGCGAGCTCGTCGTCCGGCACCCCGGACGAGCCGTGCAGCACCAACGGTACCGGTACGGCGGCGGCGATCCGCTCGATCAGGGCGTGGTCGAGGCTGGCCGAGCGGGACGTCATGGCGTGCGAGGAACCGACCGCGACGGCGAGCGCGTCCACCCCGGTGGCGGCGACGAACTCGCGCGCCTCGGCCGGATCGGTACGCACTCCGGGCGCGTGCGCGCCGTCCTTGCCACCGACCTCGCCCAGCTCGCTCTCCAGCCAGAGCCCGTGCTCGTGGCAGTACGCGGCGGCGTCCCGCGTCGCGGCGACGTTCTCGGCGTACGGCAGCGTCGACCCGTCGTACATCACCGAGCCGAACCGGTGCGCCGGCGCCTGCCGCAGCAACGCGAGGTCCTCGACGTGGTCCAGGTGCATCGCACAGTCCACAGTGGACAGTTCGGCGACCGCGGCGGTGGCCGCGGCGATCGGGCCGAGCCGCCCACCGTGGAACTTCACCGCGTTCTGGCTGATCTGCAGGATCACCGGCAACCCGGCGCGCTCGGCGCCGGCCGTGATCGCCTCGGCGTGTTCCACGGTGATCACGTTGAACGCGGCGACTCCGCGCCCCGCGGCGGCGGCGTCGGCGACCAGCCGACCGGTCGGTGTCAGCGGCATCGCTCTCGGCTCCTCTGCGTCGGATCCCGTCGGGCCGGCGTCCGGCGGGCGGGTGCGGTCGGTCGGGCGCGGACCGGCAGGCCGGCGCCGGCGGTCGGTGGTTGCGGTGCGGGGCCGGACATCTCAGTCCGCCAGCGACTCGGGCAGCACCATGGTCTCGACCTCCACCGCCCGCCGCAGCCGGTCGTACGCGCTGCCGTCGACCGCACCGGCCACCGGCGCCGCGACCGCCGCGGCGGACAGCGCCACCGCGTCGCCGAGCACCGTCCGCCAGGGCGTGCCGTTGGCGAGACCGCGGGCCAGCGCGGCGACCACCGCGTCGCCCGCGCCGGTCGGGTTGCCGGTCACCGTCTCCGGCGGCACCGCCCGGTACGCGCCGTCCGGCGTGCTCGCGATCAGCCCGTCCGGTCCGCGCGAGCACACCACCGCGCCGGCCCCCGCGTCGCGCAGCGCGTGCGCGGCGGCCAACACCTCGGCGGGCGACTCCGGCACGACCCCACCGCGTACCGACGCCAGCTCGGCGGCGTTCGGCTTCACCACGGTGGGTCCGGCCGGCAGCGCCGCCGCCAGCACCGCGCCCTCAGCGTCCACGATGGACGGTACGGCCGCCTCCGCGGTGATCGCCACCAGCTGCGCGTACGCGTCGTCCGGAAGTCCGGTGGGCAGGCTGCCGGACAGCACCACCGCGCGCGCCACCCGGGCCAGCCCGCGGAACCGGTTGACGAACGCGTCCCACTCCGCCTCGGTCACCGGCGGCCCCGGCTCCCAGAACCCGGTCGCGTCGGTACCGTCGGCCACGACCAGGGTGCGCCGCGAGTCGGCGGCGATCGGGACGAACGCCTCCGGGATCTCCGCGGCGGCCAGCCCGTCCCGGATCTGTTCCCCTGTCGGCCCGCCGACCAGGCCGGTGGCGACCACCGGCTCGTCCAGCGCGGTCAGCAGCGCGGCGACGTTGACGCCCTTGCCGCCGGGCCGGCCGGACACCGCCCGTACCCGGTGGGTGGCGTGCGGCCGCAGCTCGTCGACGCGGTAGGTGACGTCCAGCGCGGCGTTCAGGGTGACGGTCAGGATCACTGGAACACCCCGTTCCGCATCACCCGGCGCACCGCGAGGAACTCGTCCAGTACCACCAGGTCGGCGCGCTTGCCGACGGTCAGCTCGCCGCGGTCGGTGAGGCCGAGCGCGGCGGCCGGGGTGGTCGCGGCCATCCGCGCGGCGTCCACGATGGACAGTCCGGCGCCGACCGCCCGGCGCAGCGCGGCGTCCATGGTCAGGGTGGAGCCGGCGATCGAGCCGCCGACCGACAGCCGGGCCACCCCGCCGGTGACGGTCACCGCCTGGCCGCCCAGGTCGTACTCGCCGTCGGACATGCCGGCGGCGGCCATCGCATCGGTGACCAGCGCGGCCCGGCCGGCGCCGACCGCGTGCACCGCGAACGCCAGCGTGCCGTCGTGCAGGTGGTGCCCGTCCGCGATGAACTCGCAGGTCACGCCGGGCGCGTCGAGCAGCGCGACGATGGGCCCCGGCTCCCGGTGGTGGATCGGGCGCATCCCGTTGAACACGTGCGTACCGACCGTGGCGCCGGCCTCGACCGCGGCGCCGACCTGCTCGTAGCTGGCGTCGGTGTGCCCGACCGCGGCGACCACGCCCCGCTCGACCAGCAGCCGGATCGCGTCCAGCGCGCCGTCGCGTTCCGGCGCGATCGTCACCATCCGCACCCCGCCGAGGTCCAGCAGCCCGCCGAGCTCGTCCAGGTCGGGGTCGCGCAGGTACGCCGGGTTCTGCGCGCCGCAGCGCGCCTGCGACAGGTACGGGCCCTCGTAGTGCAGGCCGGCGAGGGTGCCGTCGGCGACCAGCGGCCGGTACGCGGTGGTCGCCGCGGCCATCAGCTCGGCCGGCGCGGTGACCAGGCTGGCCAGCAGCGTGGTGGTGCCGTGCCGGCGGTGGAACGCCGCGGCGGTACGCGCCTGGTCGGCGTCACCGGTGGTGAACGTGGCGCCGCCGCCGCCGTGCGTGTGGATGTCCACGAACCCGGGCAGTACGGTGTGCCCGCCCAGGTCCACGTCGTCCACCGTGGACGGTGGTGCGTCGGTACCGAGCTCGGTGAGCTGCCCGTCCTCGACGCGCAGCCACGCCCGGTCCAGCACCTCGGTGGGGGTCACCACCCGGGCGTTGTGCAACAGCGGCATCCGCACAGCTCCTCAGCTCAGCGCCCGGTCGGCGACCCGGCGGCGTGTCGTTCAGTGCCCGGTCGGCGAGCCGGCGGCGAACCCGGCATGGAACCGGTCCAGCGCGAGCAGCGCGGCGCCGATGCAGCCGGCCTGGTCGCCGAGCGCGGCGGCCACCAGTCGCGGCATCGTCTGGAACGCGAGCCGTTCCATGATCGCCGCGTGCAGCGGGTCGAGCAACGCCGCGCCGGCCTCGGCCAGCCCGCCGCCGATCACGATCACCTCGGGGTCCAGCAGCCGCATCGCGGTGATCAGCCCGTCCGCGAGCAGCTCGACGGTCTGCCGCCACACCCGGCCGGCGCGCTCCTCGCCGGCGACCGCGCGGCGGACCACCTCGGCGGCGGCGACCCGGTCCCCGCCCGCCTCGCCGTACCGGCGGGCCACCGCGGAGGCGGACGCCACCGCCTCCAGGCAGCCGTACCGGCCGCAGCCGCACCGCGGCCCGTCGGTACACACGACCTGGACGTGGCCCAGCTCGCTCGGTGCGCCGTGCGCACCCGGGTACGGCACGCCGGACAGCACGTGGCCGGCGGCGATGCCGGTACCGATGGCGACGAACAGCACGTTGTCGCTGCCGGCACCGGCGCCGAGCCGGGCCTCGGCGACCGCCCCGGCCCGTACGTCGTGGCCGAGGGCGGTGGTCAGCCCGGTCCGGGCGTCGATCAGCTCGCCGAACGGCACGTCCCGCCAGCCGATGTTCGCCGAGTACCCGGCGACCCGGCGCACCTCGTCGACCACGCCCGGGACGACCAGCCCCACCGCGCGCGGGGTCAGTCCCCGCGCGCGGGCGGTGTCGGCCAGCCCGGCCGCCACGTCGCCGATGGTCGCGACCACCGCGTCCGGGCCGCGGTCGGCGTTGGTGTCGTGCCGCTCGGTGTGCCGGACCGTACCGGCCCCGTCGACCACCGCACACTTCATCGAGGTACCGCCGACGTCGATCGCCACGGCGACCTCGACCCGCTCCGCGTCCGTGCCGGCGGCGCCGGCGCTCTGCTGCGTCATGGGTTGAGGATGACCGAACGGGTCAGGTGGCGGGGGTGGTCGGGGTCCTGGCCGCGGTGGGTGGCCACGGCGATCGCGAACCGCTGCGCCCGCACCAGGTCGGCCATCGGGTCCAGCCCGCTTTCGACGAACGTGCCGCCGGTGTCGGCCACCTGCGCCGCCAACCCCTCGGGCGGGATGCCGAACACCCAGGTCGCGCGGTTCGGGCCGGTGATCGAGATCGGGCCGTGCCGGTACTCCATCGCCGGGTACGACTCGGTCCAGAACGTCGCGGCCTCGCGGCACTTGAGCGCCGCCTCGTTCGCGAGGCCGACGGTCCAGCCGCGGCCGAGGAACGTGACCTGCTCGGTGCTGTCGACCGGCAGCGGCAGCGGTTCGGCGATCGCGGTGGCGGCGTCGTCGGCCGCGGCGGTCAGGTCCTCGCCGAGACTGGCCCGCAGCAGTGCGAGCGCGGTGGTGGCGAACCGGGTCTGTACCACGGACCGCTCGTCAGCGAAGTCCAGCACGATGGTGTCGCCGGCCAGCGGCGCCATCGGTGCGTCGTGGATGCCGGTCAGCAGCACGCTGGGCACGCTCGGCGGCAGCTGGTGCAGCAGTTCCAGCACCTCGGTGGTGGTGCCGGAGCGGCTGATCGCGACCAGCCGGTCGTACTCGCGGGTCAGCGGCATCTCGGAGGCGGCGAACGCGTCGGTGACGCCCTTGCCGGCGGCCTCCCGGCGGGCCGCGTACGACTGGGCCATGAACCAGGAGGTGCCGCAGCCGACGACCGCGACCCGCTCCCCGTCGGCGGGCAGTGCCCGGGCCGCGTCGGCCGCGATCGCCGCGGCGCGGCGCCAACAGTCCGGCTGGCTGGCGATCTCGTCCAGCACCGCCGGGGTGCTCCCTGCTGCGTCCGACATGGCCCCTCCAGTAGGTTGGCGCCGCCGGCGCAGTATCGGTTCGCGCCGGTTGCGCGTAAGCTTCGCGCATGTCCTTCGACGATGTGCCCCTGTTTCGCGCATCATTGTGCACGCGTACTCGTGGTGAAGTGTAGGGAGGCCCCGGTGGACCGCTACGCGCGCTGGACCGCACTGCTCGAGGTGCTGGCCGAATCCGGCCGGATCAGCGTCGAGGACGCGGCCGATCGCCTGGACGTCTCGCAGGCGACCATCCGGCGCGACTTCGACCAGCTCGCCCAGCAGCAGATGATCACCCGCACCCGGGGTGGCGCGGTGGCGAGCGCGGTCTCCTACGACCTGCCGTTGCGGTACAAGTCGGCGAAGCGGGCACCGGAGAAGCAGCGCATCGGTTCCGCGGCCGCGGCCCTGGTCACGCCGGGGATGGTGGTCGGCATCAACGGCGGCACCACCACCACCGAGGTGGCCCGGGCGCTCGCCACCCGGCCCGATCTCGCCGCCGGTACCACCGGCGACGGCACCGCGCTGACCATCGTCACCAACGCGCTGAACATCGCCAACGAGCTGATCGTGCGGCCGCACGTGAAGCTCGTCGTCACCGGCGGCGTGGTCCGCCCGCAGTCGTACGAGCTGATCGGGCCGCTGGCCACCGGCATCCTGCGCGACCTGATGCTCGACGTCGCGTTCCTCGGGGTGGACGCGGTGGACGTGGCGCTCGGCGCCGCCGCGCACAACGAGGGCGAGGCGGCGATCAATCAGCTGATGGCAGCGCGGGCGCGACGCATCGTGATCGTCGCGGACTCGTCCAAGCTGGGTCAGCACGCCTTCGCGCGGATCTGCCCGATCGACCGGGTGCACACCCTGGTCACCGATTCCACCGCGAACGAGGAGCTCACGCACAAGTTCTCGACCGCGGGGGTGGAGGTCATCCGGGTCTGACGCCGGCCGACGGTGAGGCGTGGATCACGGTAACCATCTGTGGTCGTCACCGTTGACGCGTGCGCGGTGACCCACAATAATGAGCAACTGTACGCAAGCCCGTACGGCGGGGCGGCCCCCTCGTCGTGCGGGCTGTTTTTCTGTCCGGACCCGGTTTCGGTGCCCGACCGCCTGCTCCGGCGGGTTGTCGGCGGTGCGTGGTTGAATGCGAGCGATGAACGAACCTGTGCCGGACAGCGACGAGTTGGGGCCGCGTGAGCGCGGCATCCTGGAGTTCGAGCGGCAGTGGTGGCGCTACGCGGGGGCCAAGGAGCAGGCCATCCGCGACAAGTTCGGCATCTCCCCGACGCACTACTACCAGGTGCTCAACGCGCTGCTGGACACCCCGGCGGCGCTCGCCGCCGACCCGGTGACGGTGGGCCGGTTGCGCCGGCTGCGCGACGCCCATCGCCGCTCCCGGCCGGCCAGCGCCTGACCGCGCCGGTCCGCACGCCCACGGGGCATGTGGTGGCCCTCGTCCGGATCATCCTCTACGGTGTGCCGAGATCACGTGTGCAACGCGCAGCCGGCAAGAAATTTATTTTCTTGTGAGCTTTGATCATGGGCCAAAAGCTTACGGCGATGCGAGGATGCTCTGCGTGACCAGCACCGTTGACCGCTGCCTGCTCGTCGGCATGCACGGCTACACGCTGCCGCGTCCACTGCGCGACTGGCTCGCCGACGGACTCGGCGGCGTCGTGCTGTTCGCCGGCAACATCGCCGACCGTGACCAGCTCGGCGAACTCGTGGCCGACATCCGCTCCGCCGGCGACGACGTCGTGGTCGCGGTGGACGAGGAGGGCGGCGACGTCACCCGGCTGCACGCGGCCACCGGCGCGCCGCACCCGGGCAACCTCGCGCTCGGCGCGGTCGACGACACCGCGCTGACCGCCCGGGTCGGTGCCGCGATCGGCGCCGAACTCGCCGCGCTGGGCATCAACCTCAACCTCGCCCCGGTCGCCGACGTCAACACCAACCCGGACAACCCGATCATCGGTACCCGCTCGTTCGGCGCCGACCCCGACCGGGTCGCCGCGCACGTCGTCGCGTACCTGACCGGGCTGCAGTCGACCGGCGTCGCCGCCTGCGCCAAGCACTTCCCCGGGCACGGCGACACCGCCGTCGACTCGCACCTGGCGCTGCCCACCGTCACCGGCGACCTCGAACCGCACCTCGTACCGTTCCGCGCGGCCATCGCCGCCGGCGTCCGGGCCGTCCTGACCGCGCACGTGGTCTACCCAGGGCTGTGCGACGGACCGGCGACGCTGAGCCGGGCGGTACTGACCGGGCTGCTGCGCGACGAGCTGGGCTTCGGCGGCGCGGTGGTCACCGACTCGATGACGATGTCGGCGATCGCCGCCGGCGTCGGCGTCGCCGAGGGCGCCGCGCAGGCTCTCGCCGCCGGCGCCGACCTGGTCTGCATGACCGGCGACTTCCGGTTGCAGCGCGAGGTGCGCGACCACCTGGTCGGTCATCCGGCGCTGTCGCCGGAGCGGGTCGCGCAGGCGGTGGCCCGGGTGCGCGCGCTGGCCGGGCCGGTACCCGGCGATCCGACCGCGGCGGCGACGACGGCCGAGATGGCCGCCGCGGCGCGCGGGGCGCTGGTCGCCGACCCCGGCATCGGCCGGCTCGATGCCGCGCCGTACGTCCTGGAGCTCAGCCCGCCGCGCCAGGGCATCGAGCTCACCGCCGGCAGCCTGCTCGCCATGCTGAACGCGCGCGACCCGCGCGTCACCGGTACCCGGTTGGCGCCGAACGCGCCGGCCGACTCCCTCGTGCCGACCGGCGATGCGGATCACGCGTTGTCCGACGCGCTGGCCGCCGCGACCGGAAAACCCCTGGTCGTGGTGGTACGGGACGCGCACCGGGTGCCCACCACCCGGCAACGGTTGGGTACGGTGCTCGCCACCAGGCCGGATGCGGTGGTGGTCGGCATCGGTACCGGTGCCGACCGGCCCCTCGCGGCCGGGAGATACCTCGGTACCCGGGGTGGTGCCCGGGTCAACCTCTCCGCCGCGGCCGACCTGCTGGTCGGCGCGCGCCGGTAGCCCTACCTGCACCTCACGTGGCTTGTTCCCCCCGTTCCCCCCAGGAGAAGAGATGAAGAGAAGGGCCTTCGCGGGTCTCACCGCGGCCGGCGGCTTCGCCGCCGTGATGGGTACGGCCGGCTGCACCGACTCCAGTGACTCGTCGTCGGCGGACGTGTTCACCGCGATCGAGACGGAGATCGACGCGAACGCGCCGATCAACCCGTACAACCAGAAGACGAACTCGTTCCAGGGCTACAACGCGATGAAGCTCGGTTGGGCGAAGAACTCGCTGACCGACGCGAACGCGTTCTACCCGGCGCTCGCGGCGAGCTGGAGCGAGACGCCGGATCACCTGAAGCTGACCGTGAAGCTGCGCCCCGACGCGAAGTGGTCGGACGGCAAGCCGGTCACCGCGGACGACGTGAAGGCGTCGGCCGCGGTGTCGTTCAGCCAGGGCGGCGGCGCGTTCGCGGTGGCGCCGGGTGCCGCCGGCGGTGTCGGCGCGGTGAAGGTGATCGACGCGCACACGATCGAGTTCGACCAGTCGCCGGGCTCGTCGAACAACTCGTTCCTGCGCAACGTGCTGAACATGTGGGTCGTCCCGAACTCGGTGTACGGGCCGCAGATGCCGGCGAACATCTGGGATCTGATCAAGACCGCCACCGACCCGAAGGCGAGCAAGAAGGACCAGGCCGCGGCGCAGGGCAAGGTCCAGGCGCTGGGCAAGAAGCTGGTGGAGTTCGGCCCGAAGAAGGACGTGTCGGCCGGTCCGTTCGTGCTGCAGCGGGTCAACCCGGGCGAGGCGGTGCTGGTCAAGAACACGCACTTCTTCGACGCGGACAAGATCGCCCCGAGCAAGGTGGTGCTGAAGAACTACTCGGGCAACGAGCAGATCTGGAACTACCTGATCGCCGGCGAGCTGGACGCGGCGATCTACACCGCCACGCCGGCCAACGTGCGCAAGAAGATCCTGGCCAAGCAGGGCAACAAGATGATCTCCGGGTTCAGCCCGGTGGCGGCCGCGCTGGCGTTCAACCAGTCGGTCAAGCCGCTGGACAACGTGCACGTCCGGCGCGCCCTGGCGTACCTGATCGACCGGAAGCTGACCACCAAGATCGGTGAGTCGATCGGCGGTGCGCCGTCGCAGACCACCACCGGCCTGATCTCCGACGCGGCGAATGCGTGGATCGGCCAGGCCGCGGTGGACAAGCTGAACCAGTACCCGCACGACGCCGGGAAGGGCGAGGCGGAGCTGAAGAAGGCCGGCATGAGCAAGAAGGGCGGCCAGTGGATCCAGGCCAACGGCAAGCCCTTCACCCTGCAGCTGCAGGTGCCGAACGGCTTCTCGGACTGGATCGCCGGCGGCAAGTCCATCTCCAGCCAGCTCACCGACGCCGGCATCAAGACCGAGGTGAAGACCTCCGCCGACTACGCGACGTACCTGTCGGAGATCGCCGAGGGCAAGTACCAGCTGGGCTTCTGGCTGATCGCGCTCGGCCCGTCCACGCACGACGCCTACGCCCGGCTGTACGGCCCGTCGAACGGCTGGAACCAGTTCGGCGCCAACGTGCAGCACTCGGCGCCGGGCAAGAACGGCAACTGGATGGGCGGCGCGGAGAAGGCGACGATCCCGGGCCTCGGCACGATCAACCCGGGCGAGCTGACCAACAAGCTGGCCCAGGCGAACGAGGCGCAGCAGAAGGAGATCGTCGCGAAGCTGGCCGCCTACAGCAACGACCAGCTGCCGGCGATCCAGATCTGGGACTACACGAACATCCAGTTCGTGAACGAGTCCCGGTTCACCAACTACCCGAAGAACGACTCCGACGTGCTCCGGCTGCACCCGGGCATGTGGATGCAGCTCGGCTACATCCAGAAGAAGAAGTAGGGCCGACGTGCTTGCGTTCCTCCGGCGCCTCGCGGGCCACCTGGTCCGCGGGGTCGTCATGATCTGGGTCGTCACGACGTTCACGTTCGTGCTGGTCCGGCTGATGCCCGGGGACCCGGTGCAGACCCAGTACGAGAAGCTGCTCGCGCAGGGCGTGTCCGCCGAACAGGCGCGCGCCCAGGTGCAGGTGACGTACGGGTTCGTGCCGCACGGTTCCTGGATCTCGCAGTACGGCGACTACCTGTGGAAGTTGCTGCACTTCGATCTGGGCAAGTCGGTGTCCGCGCAGGGGGTCTCGGTGACCACCGAGGTCCTCGGCGCGGCGAAGTGGACGATCGGTCTGGTGCTCGCGGGTACCCTGCTGAGCTTCGTGATCGGCGTGGTGCTGGGCGTGATCGCCGCGATGAAGCGCGAGGGTCACGTCGGCAGCATCCTGTCGCTGATCGGGTCGCTGCTGCACGGCATCCCGCAGTACGTGATGGCCCTGGTACTGGTGACGTTCCTGACGGTGAAGCTGAAGCTGTTCTCGACCGGCCCGGTGAACGGGCTGATCGACCCCGGCTTCAACGGCCCGTACCTCGCCTCGATCATCAGTCATGCGGTGCTTCCGGCGGCGGCGTTCGCGCTGTCCAGCTTCGGTGGCTACCTGCTGACGATGAAGTCGAGCGTGGTGTCGGTGCTCGGGGACGACTTCATCCTGGCGTCGGAGCTACGCGGCATCAAACCCTCGATCATCTTCCGGTACGTGGCGCGCAACGCGTTGCTGCCGCTGTTCACCGTGCTCGCGCTGTCGCTCGGCTTCATGATCGGCGGCGCGGTGTTCATCGAGCACGCGTTCAACTATCCGGGCATGGGCGCGATGCTGATCGACAGCATCGGCAACCGTGACTACTCGGAGATGTCCGGGGCGTTCCTGCTGATCACCGGCGCGGTGATCCTCGCGAACATCGCCGCCGACCTGCTGTACAGCGCGATCGACCCCCGGGTGCGGCACGGAGGAGCGACATGATGCCCGCCGACGTAATCCTTACCGCGGAGGCGGCAGGCAGCACCGCCGACGTAATCCTTACCGCGGAGGCGGCAGGCAGCACCGCCGACGTAATCCCTACCGCGGAGGCGGCATGAGTACGACCGTTGATCTGCCGGTGTCGGGGCCTGCGGTGGTCCCGGCCCGGCGGACCGGGTTCTGGCGCAACCTGTGGAAGGTGCTCAAGCGCAAGCCGAGCCGGATGGTCGGCGCCGCGATCGTGGCGGTGTTCGTCCTGACCGGCATCGTCGGCCCGTGGCTGTACCCGGACAACCTGCCGCGAGACAGCGACCAGATCCTCGCCGGGCCGAGCGCGTCGCACCTGCTGGGTACCGACTTCGAGGGCACCGACGTGCTCGCCCTGCTGATCACGGGCACCCGGTACGTGCTGGTCGCCGCGGCGTTCGCGGCGCTGATCACGGTGCTCATCGGTACCGCCTTCGGCCTGTACGCGGGCTACCGGCGCGGCGCGCCCGACTCGGTGCTGATGCGCATCACCGACTTCGTGCTGACCATTCCCGGGTTCCCGCTGCTGCTGGTGCTGTCCACGGTGTGGAAGTTCTCGTCCGCACTGCAGATGGGCCTGGTACTGGGGCTCACCGGCTGGGGCGGCCTGGCCCGCTCGGTCCGGTCGGCGACGCTTTCCTTGCGGGAGCGGGGATTCGTCGAGGCGGCGCGCGGTCTGGGCATGCCGACCCGGCACATCGTCACCCGCGAGCTGCTGCCGAACATCGCCCCGTACGTGGCGATGAACCTGCTGATCGGCGTGACCACGTTCATCTACTCCCAGGTCGGCCTGTTCTACCTGGGCGTGCTCCCGTTCACGTCGAACAACTGGGGCGTGATGATCCAGCTCGCGGTCACCAACGGGGTGACCCAGACCGGCGCCGGACTGGGGTACCTGATGGCGCCGCTGGTGTCGATCCTGCTGCTGACGCTGGGCGTCGTGCTGCTGGTCGACGCGCTGGACGAGGTGTTCAACCCCCGGCTGCGGGAGGACTGATGACTGCGGTCACCCAACCGTCCGAAGTGGACGGCAAGAAGGTCGGCCCGGCGGTGCGGATCAGCGACCTGACCGTCGCGTACCGGACGCCGGCCGGCGAGCTGCCGGCGGTGTCCAGGATCAACCTGGAGCTGGCGCCGGGCTCGATCACCGGCCTGGTGGGCGAGTCCGGTTCGGGCAAGTCGACGATGGCGCTGGCCATGCTCAACGCGGTACAGAAGCCGGGCCGGATCACCGACGGCTCGATCGAGATCGACGGCCTCGGCGACGTGGTGTCGTTGGCCGGCAAGCGACTGCGCGAGGCGCGCGGTGGCGAGATCGGCTACGTCTTCCAGGCCGCGCAGAACTCGCTCAACCCGCTGAAGACGGTCGGCAAGCAGCTGCTGGACCTGGCCCGCTCGCACCACGTCGAGGACAAGCGCGCCCTGGTACGGCAGGCCAAGGAGCTGCTGTCCCGGATGGGGCTGTCCGGCGACCGGGTGCTCGACTCGTACCAGCACGAGCTGTCCGGCGGGATGCGGCAGCGGGTGGGCATCATGCTGGCGCTGGTGCTCAACGCGCACCTGTTGGTGCTCGACGAGCCGACCACCGCGCTGGACATGATCTCGCAGTCGAACATCCTGTCGATCATCCGGGACGTGCACGCCGAGCGCGGGCTGACCACGCTGGTGGTCACGCACGACATCGGCGTGGTCGCCGAGGTCGCCGACCGGGTGGCCGTGATGTACGGCGGGCGGCTGGTGGAGCAGGGCCCGACCACCGAGGTGCTGAAGGACCCGAAGCATCCGTACACCCGGGGCCTGATCAACGCGATCCCGCGGCTGACCGGCGATCCGGAGGTGGCGCAGCCGCTGCCGGGCCGGCCGCCGACGCTGGGCACGATCCCGAAGCAGGGTTGCGTGTTCCGGGAGCGGTGCGCCCGCTACGCGGCCGATCCGCGGGAGGACTGCGAGACCACCGACCCGGTGGCGAGTGAGATCACGCCCGGTCGGTTGGTCGCCTGCCATCCGGTGGCGGCGGGCCTGCCGGTCGAGGTCTCGGTGGAGGAAGGCCGATGAGCGCGCGTGCGCGAGCGCGGCAGGGATGCCGCGCCTGGTGCCTCGTCGGACTGCCGGCGAAGGAGGAGGGCCGATGAGCGAGTCCACAGTGGACGATGTGGTTTCGGCGGCCGGTGACGGTATCCGGGGACGCGGCATCGTCAAGACGTTCAAGGCGCGCGGCAACGTGCTGGCCGGCTCGACGGTGCAGGCGCTGCGCGGGGTCGACTTCCACATCCCGCCCGGCGGTGCGGCCTCGTTCATCGGGGAGTCGGGCTGCGGCAAGACCACGCTCGGCCGCATCCTCGCCGGGCTGGAGGACTACGACGCCGGCACGCTGTCGGTCAATGGCGTCGACCTGACCTCGCTGTCCAGGCGCAAGCGCGACCCGTACTTCCGGCGGATCCAGATGATCCACCAGGACCCGTACTCGGCACTCAACCCGACCCGGACGGTCGACGCGATCCTGACCGACCCGCTGACCCTGCGCGCCAGGCAGACCGGGCGGCCGAAGTCGTGGATCGCGAAGCGGCAGCGCGAGGTGCTCTCGCTGGTCGGGCTGGAACCGGACTACGTACTGTCCCGGTACCCGCACCAGCTGTCCGGCGGGATGCGGCAGCGCGTCGTCATCGCCCGGGCGCTGACCGTCGACCCGGAGGCGCTGGTCGCCGACGAGGCGGTGTCGATGATCGACGTCTCGCTGCGGCTGGGCATCCTGCGGCTGCTGCGCGAGCTGCGGGAGACCGTCGGGGTCAGCGTCCTGTTCATCACGCACGACGTGGCCACCGCCCGCTACATCGGCGCGGACGGCGACCTGTACGTGATCTACCGTGGCCAGATCATCGAGCGCGGCCCGACCGAGACGATCATCGCCAACCCGGTCCACCCGTACACCCAGTGCCTGCTGTCGGCGATCCCGGTGCTGCACGGGCTGGAGGTACCGGGGGCCGACCGGTTGACGCCGACCGAGCCGCTGGCCGACACGCAGTCCGACGCCGGCTGCCTGTTCGCGGCGCGCTGCCCGTTCGCGACCGACCGGTGTCGCACCGAGCGTCCCGACCTGGCGCACCACGGCGACCCCGAACAACTGCACGCCTGCTTCTACCCGGAGCAGCGTCGGGTCGTCGCGGTGTCCGCGTGACGCCGCCCACCCCGTTGGCGTCGATCGTGGTGTCGGCCGGTACGGCAAGCGCTTGCCGCGCTGCTGACGTCATGATCGACGGGACGCGGTCGGATGAGACTGACAGGGAACTCCCAGCCGGGCGGTCGCGGCTACGTCGGGTCGCTGCCGTATTCTCCCAGCGTGTCCAACGCTGAGTCGAAGCACGCCGAGTCCGAGCGTGCCGGATCCGATCGTGCCCGGTCGAAGCGCGCCGGGTCCTGGCTGCGTGAGCTGGTCATCCTCGTGGTGGTCGCCGTCGTGGTCGCCTTCGGCGTCCGGACCTTCATCGCCGCCTCGTTCTACATTCCGTCCGGCTCGATGGAGCACACGCTCGACATCCACGACCGGGTGCTGGTGTACAAGCTCGGCTACCGGTTCCACGACCCGAACCGCGGCGACATCGTGGTGTTCAAGGCGCCGCACCAGTGGGCCGAGGAGACCGGCGACGGCGGCGACTGGATCAAGCGGGTCATCGCCGTCGGCGGCGACAAGGTGGCGTACGACGACGCCAAGGGGCGCATCACCGTCAACGGCAAGGCCATCAACGAGCCGTACATCTACCGCAACGCGCAGGGCGCGCAGGACCCGCCGAGCGAGGCGCCGTTCTCGGTGACGGTGCCGAAGGGCCGGCTGTGGCTGATGGGCGACCACCGGTCCAACTCGTCCGACTCGCGCGAGCACTACCTGCAGAGCCACAACGTGATGCTGTCCACGGTGCCGGAGTCGTCGGTCGTCGGCCGCGCGTTCGCCACCTACTGGCCGCTGAACCGGATGACCTGGCTCTCCGCCCCCTCGACGTTCGACTCCGTCCCCGACGCCCGCGCCGCCAACTAGCCCGGCGACCCGAACGTCCACGGCGGTGCCCGGTCAGCGGTACACGTCTCGACGGTGGTCGACGTCGACGACGGTCACGGTCCGCGCGCGGTCGTCGATCCGGTAGATGATCCGGTAGGTGCCGCGTCGTGCGCTGTATCGATCGGCGAGCGGCGGCATGAGCTGCTTGCCGACCCGGTACGGAGTCTGCACGAGTGGCCCGGTCATGAATTCGTATGCGGCGACCGCGACGGCCTCCGGGAGCCGTTCGCTGAGAGCCCGGCGAACCGTCGGCGTGGTACGAAGCTGGTATGGCTCCGCGGAGCCCGGGTGGGTCACGACTGTCGTGAGTGCCGGCGACGCATCGCCTGCTCCAGCTCGCTGGCGTCGACGATCTCGCCGCGCGCCAGCTCCGCGTCCGACTCTGCCAGCCGCCGCATCGTGTCCGCATCGCGGAGGATCGCGATCGTCTCTTCCAACCGTTCGAGATCCTCGATCGCGATCAGCATGGCCGAGGGTGCGCCGTGCACGGTCAGGGTCACGCGCTCATGGTGGTCGTGAACCCGGCCAACGAGCTCGGAGAGATGGGCCTTCGCCTCACCCAGCGGAACGATCGTCATGGTCACAAGTATGACCAAAATCAGTCCCGTCGGCCAGTGCGTGTGCCGGTCGGTGGCCGGAACGGCTGCCCACGGTGATGAAGGGGGGAGGCTGGGTTCCGCCGGCGGTCGGATCTCGGACCTGGTCATCGGCGACCCGCGATGGTGAAGTCGGGCAAGCAACGACAGGGCGGCACCAGACGGTCAGCGCGACCTGCCGAGGCGGCGGTGTGCGAGGGCGAACAAGCGGCGGGCGTCGGCGCGGCAGAAGGCGGCGAAGGTGGGCAGCGCCGGCCGCTCCGGCTGGGTGCCGTTCCAGGCCTGCGAGCCGGCGAACCCGACCAGGAAGTCGGTCACCGTGTCCTGGTCGACTCGGTCGACTCGGTCGACTCGGTCGACTCGGTCG